>LQBE01000001.1 GCA_002029975.1 delta proteobacterium ML8_F1
TCCTTGTTTAAGACACTGAAGTATACCAAAGACTTCCCCAATGAGGGGTTTGCCTCCATTGAGGCTGCCAGGGAATGGGTCGCTGGTTTCGCAGATCTGTATAACACCAAGTTTATGCACAGTGGCATCAAGTATGTAACCCCGCATCAGCGTCATTATGGCCTGGACCAGGAAATACTCAGTAAACGCAAGGAGACCTACGAGCAGGCCCGCCGATCTCACCCTGAACGCTGGTCAGGCAATATCAGAAATTGGGATTATATAAAATATGTTGCATTGAATCCAGTTCGCAAAGATGATTTCTTTAAGAAAACACGACATCTTTCTTGACAAACTCCGATACAGTTCCACCTTCTATTGTTATTTCGCCATCTGTTGCATAATCAATACTAAAATCATCTCCGGTTTCTCCAGTTTGTGGCACTCCTGGATCCTCCATTAAATTCACAGTCAAGTCAGTTAAACTAGGCTCAGAACCGGTATTATCAGCTTGATACATTCTGACAGAGTTATAAATCAACTCAATTGTCGTTTCATCTGCACGTTTAGCGGCTGTATCAGTAAATCCAGCCAGCCTCGGAATCGCTATCGCAGCCAAAATTCCCAAAATAGCAATAACAACAATCAGTTCAATAAGGGTGAACCCCTTTCGGTTGTGCATTTTTTTCAAGAAAAATTTCATTTCAAGTCCTCCTTTTTTTGATGGTTCACTAGTTTTTCCCCAATGGCAAGACAGTATTACCCTTGTGTTAAATAAATAAACCAGTAAAATTCCTTTATACTACATTTTTACATTTTCACTTGGTGTAGAACCATCCTTAAAATCATTTTAGCATATATTTCAATTTTTTCAACTAATAGTATTCACCATTTCGAACATGGGCATCATCATGGAGATGATGATGAAGCCTAGAATCAGGCCCATGAAAAGAATCAGAATCGGTTCAAAAAGAGCCACTAGTTGCTGTAGACTGGTTTCCACTTCATCCTCGTAGAAGTTGGCGGTCCTGTCAAGAATGGTGTCAAGGGCTCCGGACTCCTCCCCGATTTTAATCATACTGGCCAGCATTTTCGGCATGTATTCAATCTGGGAAATGGGCACAGCCAGACTGTTGCCCATCCTCACCTCTGTTCTGGCATTCTGTATGTCATTGGCTGCCACCGCATTGCCCACCACCTTTGCCACATTGTCCATGGCATCCAGGAGGGGGACGCCGCTGTAGAGCATGGTGCTGACCGTTCTGGCAAACCGGGCGGTGATCAGGTTTGACATGACGCGCTTAACCACCGGGATATTCAGTTTCAACTGGTCAATCCGCATTCTGCCTTCTTCCGTCCCACCGTAGGCTTTGACGCCAAGGTAAATTCCCCCAAGGATGAAGACCATGATATACCAGTATGTCCTGAGGAAATCACTCATGGCAAGCAGGGCTCTCGTGGGAGCCGGCAGTTCTACTCCGCTCGAATCAAACATGCCGATAAAGGTGGGCATGACGAAGACCAGCATGAAAATCACCACCGCCACCGTTACAGTAGCCAGAACCATGGGATAAATCATGGAGGATTTGACTTTTTTCCTGATCTTTTCGTCCTTTTCATAGTGAGTGGCAAGGCGCTCAGTGACCTGGTCGAGGGTCCCGCTCATCTCTCCGGATTCCACCATGTTGATGATGAGCCGGGTAAAGATTTTGGGATGTTTCTTCAAGGCATCTGAAAAGGAAAGTCCCCGGTGGATATTCTCGTAAATATCCCCCACCACAGCTTTGAGTTTTGCCCGGTGGACCTGGGACCGTATGATGTCAAGGCTCTCGATGATAGGCACCCCGGTCTGCAGGAGAGTGGCAAGCTGTCTCAAAAACACCGCCACATCGCCGGAGGTCACCTTCGGCTGGAACAGTACCATCCCCCCCGCACTCAGATCCACCTCCTCCACCTTCACCGGATAGAGATTCTTTTCCCTGAGCTTGTCGATGAGCTCCTGCTGGGTCCCGGCATCCAGACGGGCGCTGACGGTTTCACCATCGTAGTTGACCGCTTCATATTTATAAATCGGCATGTGATCATCCCTTTCTCAGGTTAAAAGGTCGCCATAATCCTCTGAGCCTCCGTCTGGGCAATGGTCCCTTCCCTGACGAGTTTTTCCAGAGCACTTGCCATGGTGACCATCCCGAACTTGGCACCGGTCTGCATGGTACTGGTAATCTGGAAGATTTTTCCCTCCCGGATCAGATTCCGTATGGCATTGGTGGCCGTCATGATTTCCAGGGCCGCCACCCTCCCCCTGCCGTCGGTCCGACTGATAAGTTGCTGGGAGATCACCCCTTCAACGACTCCCGAGAGCTGGGTTCTGACCTGGGGCTGCTGATGCGGAGGGAAACTGTCGATAATCCGGTCAATGGTATTGGCAGCTCCATTGGTATGCAATGTCGAGAAAACCAGGTGACCGGTTTCCGCAGCAGTAATGGTCGTGGCAATGGTGTCGGCATCCCGCATCTCCCCCACGAGAATGACATCGGGGTCCTGTCTGAGGGCCCCTCTCAGACCCCGGTTGAAGTTCGGGACATCCCTTCCCACCTCTCGCTGGTTGATCATGGATTTCCCGTGGTAGTGGATAAATTCCACAGGGTCTTCCAGGGTAATGATATGCCGCTTGGCGTTGCGGTTGATGTAATCGATCATGGCCGCCAGGGTGGTGGATTTACCGCTTCCCGTAGGCCCTGTCACCAGAATCAGCCCTTTTCTTTTCGAAACCAGGGTCTTGAAAATTTCCGGCAATCCCAGTTCCTCCATATGAGGGACACTGTCATTGATGGTCCTGATGGAAATGGCATAGTATCCCTTCTGGGTGTAGACATTGGTCCTGAACCGGTGTTTGCCCATGGCATAGGCAAAGTCAAGATCGAGATGCTCATTGAAGCTCACAAGCTGTTCCTCGGTCATAATCTCCTTGGCCAGCAGCTTCAGATCCTCGGGAGTCAGTTTCCTGTCACCAAATTCCTTCAATTCCCCGTCAATGCGCAGCATTGGTCCCAGTCCCACAGTCAGGTGGATATCCGAAGCCTTCGTTTGAAGACTGTATTCCAAAATCTCTTGAAGCTCCATAAAAGTCCTCCTATTCGATGGAATATGTGACCTTGAGCAGTTCCTCAACAGTGGTGCGTCCCTCCCTGACCAGGGCGGTCCCGCTTTCCTGAAGCGTCATCATGCCCTCTTTAATGGCCTGGCGTTTGATTTCCTGGGCGTTGGCCCCCTCATTGATCATTTCCTTGATAGTGGAAGTAATGGGCAGCACCTCATGGATGGCGGTTCTGCCTTTATAACCCGTGTTGTTGCAGGCATTGCAACCGGCTCCCCGGTAGACCTCTATCCCCTCCTCAATGTCCAGGAGCTGACGCTCCACAGCATCGGGAAAGCAGGCTTCCTTGCATTTCGGACAGATGGTCTTGACCAGCCGCTGGGCCACGACCCCGGAAAGAGAGCTTGAGACCAGATAATTCTCCACCCCCATGTCCACCAGTCGTGCCACGGTGGAGGCAGTGTCATTGGTGTGGATGGTGCTGAGCACCAGGTGGCCTGTAATGGATGCCCTGACTGCAATCTGGGCGGTTTCCGAGTCTCTGATTTCGCCGATCATGATGATATCAGGATCCTGTCTGAGAATCGCTCTGAGTGCCGTGGCAAAACCCAGTCCCGCCTTGTTGTTTACCTGGGTGTGGTTGATGCCCTTGATATGGTACTCTACAGGATCCTCCACAGTAATGATGTTCTTTTTGGTATCGTTGATTTCCCTGAGGACCGCATACAGGGTAGTGGTTTTACCGCTCCCGGTGGGGCCCACCAGCAGGATGATGCCATAGGTGCTCTTGATAATGCGGTTAAAGGCCTTCAGGTTCTCAGGGGTGAATCCGATTTGCTCTTTGTTCATGATACTGTTCTCCCGGTTGAGGAGCCTGATGACAATTTTTTCGCCGTGGACCGTGGGCAGGATACTGATCCGCATATCGATATCATAGCCTTCGATATTGGTCTCCTCCCGACCGTCCTGGGGAATCCGCTTCTCGGCGATGTCCATCTTTCCCATGATCTTGATCCGGGTCACAATGGCGGGATGAATGTACTTGGCGATATTGAGGTAGTTCTGAAGCTCCCCGTCTATCCGGTACCTGACCCGGATGCTGTCTTCGTAGGGTTCGATATGGATGTCCGAGGCACCTGCCTTGGCCGCCTGGTAGATGATGGTGTTGATGAGTTTCACCACCGGAGCGTTCTTGATGTTCTCCATGGCGGATTCTTCAAATTGGTCCAAAGCCATATTCATGGCGTAGTTTTCATCAAATTCTTCCAGGGCTTCCTCGGCATTGCCTGTCCGGTAGTAACGCTCAATGGCCTCCTTGACCGCCTCATCAGTGGAAATCAGAGGCTTGACAGTATAGCCGGTGACCAGGCTCACGTCATCCATGGCATAGATATCCAGGGGATCCGCCATGGCAAGATACAGCTCCCCGTCCTCCACCCGTATGGGAATGATTTTATGACGGCGGGCCATTCTCTCAGAGATCAGCTCCGGTGCATTCTTGTCCACATTCACTGTAGCCAGGTCTACATAGCGTATCCCCAGCTGTTTTTCCAGGGTCCTGATGATTTCGTCGTTGGTAACATACCCCTTCTCCAGAAGAATCTCCCCGACCTTCTTCCCCTCCAGTTTGTGGGTTTGCAGGGCGTCACTGAGCTGCTCCTCTGTGATAACCTTCTCTTTGATCAACAGATCGCCGAACTTCATATTGATCCGACTCTTAGCCATCATTTCCCTCCACTTCCCCCAAAGACCACCCTTGTCCGACAAAACAGCCACTGGCCACTCTGAGGTTTTCTGTATAGTAAGTTGATTTCCACTCTCTTTTGTTTTCCCCGTTATTAATATTATATCAAATTTTTACCATTTTAATCTAATAATTTGACAGTTTAGAATACAAATAAAAACTTCTCCGGGAAACCAGGACCGCCCGTGTCTGATTCGGGCTTCTAGGTATCGGAGAAGTCTTTTGTTTTCCTTCAGCTGTCTACAGGATTTTTTTCATTTCCAGAATAGAGGGTTTTTCCTTGCCACTGCGGCCATGAAGCCAGTGCAAGACCACAAAGGTCAGGCCCAGGACAGCGAACCCCGTCAGCAGGGCAAGCCCTTCGTAGTGCGTCATGCCGGCATTTTTAAAAACCGTAACCCCGAGACTCAGGGCAAGAATGAACATCACAAGGGGGATGGTGTAGATTACAAAGGTGGTCTTAATGAGACTGGCCGGCTGCATCCCCACCTCGACGAAATCTCCTATTTTGGCCTGGAGGTGGTTATCCAGGGTCACCTGGACACTGGGTACCTCGCAGTGGGACTGGCAGGTTTTGCACTTGTCGCCGCAGGAACCAGTCCTTTTGACATCCAGAACAATCCTGCCATCCTTTTCCCCGATGACATATCCGATTTTTTCCATCGCTTCTACAGCCTCCTAAAGACCCGCTGTCTAGAGCTGGGTCACCCTGGCTCCATCGTGATCGATATTGAGTTTCTCAATCTGCCAGTCCTTGAATTCGAGTTGATCAAACCACTGGTCCTTTTCTGCAATGGCAATGACTGTAGGACCCGCACCGCTGATGAAACTGCCCAGGAACTCCTGGGTGGCAAAATAGGCCTTGAGTTCATCATATCCCGTAATCAGTTGTGAGCGGTAGGGCTGATGCAGGTGGTCCTCCAAAGAAAGGGTCAGAAACTCCTGTCTTCCGGAAATCAGGGTGGCTACCATCATTGCCGCCCGGGAGACATTGTGCACCGCATCCTTCAAGGGGATTTCCCTGGGAAGGATTTTTCTGGATTCCTCGGTGGAAATCTCAAAGGGCGGAATAAAGGCGTAAAAATCGTACTGGTCCTTGATGTCGAGCTTCATGTACTCGATTTCATTGTTCTCCCCGACGCTGGTGGCAATGGTCACGCCACCGATCAGAGCCGGGGTGATATTGTCGGGATGTCCCTCGATTTCCATGGCGATTTTTAGGATCCCCTCGTTGGAAAGCTGCTTGTCCGCCATTTTAAGGGCGCCAAGAACTCCGGCAATGACACAGGCGGCACTTGAACCCAGACCCCTGGAAATCGGAATGCCGTCTTTTACCGAAAGGGCGACTCCCATCTTCTCTACTTTGAGGCATTCCCAGGTCTTGAGCATGGACTGGTAAATCAAATTCCCTTCATTGGCGTATTCCTCTGACACATTGTCAAACTCCAGACCCTCAGCGATTGAACGGAAGATAATTTCGTTATGGATATTGAGGGCCATTCCAAGGGTGTCAAACCCCGGCCCGATATTGGCACTGGTTCCCGGTACTCTTACTTTGAACATCGTACTCTCCACCTTTAAAATTTCTTTTATGGTCTTTTGAATCTCCCCGGGACGGACAACCCTCTTGTCACCTTGAGGTCTCTGAGTGATGCCTTTCAAACCCGGTGGGGTCTTTGTGGCTGAAAACTCCTCCACCTTGATCAAGACCTCGTCCAGGGAAAGAAACTGCGACTCAACCCCCAGGGCCTCCAATATGGTCTCCCCGAACTTAAAGGGGCTGGCGGTGCTGTCAATGAGGACATTTTTCAGCCCCAGTGCTTCAACCACCCCGAAGGCCACGGCAGTATGGGGGTCCATGAGGTATCCCGTCCTACTGTAGGTACCCTCTATTGTACCGAGTATCTCCTTTTCTTGCAAGTACCCTCCGGTCATCACACTCTGGATTTTTTGCACCAGGTCCTCCCCGACCTTGAATCCCCCGGTTTCCCTGAGGCTTTTCATGGCGGTTCTGATCAGTTCATCGTCCCTGCCGGAGATTTCAAAGATAAAGCGCTCGAGATTGGAGGAAACCAGGATATCCATGGAGGGTGAAATGGTCTTTAGAAATTTCCGGCGGATGGAATACTCCCCGGTGTTGATAAAGTCCGTCAGGACATTGTTTTCATTGGACGCACAGACAAGGCCTTCAACAGGCAGACCCATGGCCCCGGCATAGTAGGCACCGAGAATATTGCCAAAATTTCCGGTGGGGACTGCAATGCGGATGCCCTCCCCCGGGGCAATCCTACCCTGTGCCACAAGGCTTGTGTAGCCATAGAAATAATAGACAATCTGGGGAATCAGCCGGCCGATATTGATGGAGTTCGCCGAGGAAAAGGCAAAGCCTTTTCCTAGAAGGTCCCTGCGTAAAGATTCGCTGCTGAAGGCTTCCTTCACCGCTTTCTGAGCCTCGTCAAAATTGCCCTCCAGGGCAATCACATGGGTGTTGACGCCTTCCTGGGTCATCATTTGAAGCCTCTGAATTTCACTGACTCCGCCATCGGGGTAAAAAACAATGATTTGTATTCCCTCTATGTCCTTGAATCCCTCTAGCGCCGCCTTGCCCGTATCTCCGGAAGTGGCCACCAGTATCACGGTTGTTCCCTTGTCCCCGGCAAGGGCCTTGGCCTTGACCATGAGATGGGGAAGCACCGAAAGCGCCATGTCCTTGAAGGCCAGGGTAGGCCCGTGGAAAAGCTCCAGAATCTGCTGTCCCATGACCTCTTTCAAGACCACCGGCTCCTCGGCCGTAAATTTGTCATCATAGGCCCGGTTCACAATATCCACAAGGTCCTCCTTGGGATAGTCGTCAAAGTACAGGCTGAAAATCTCCAGGGCCATCTCCCGGTAGGTCATTCCCTTAAAGGTTTCCCAGGAGACCTTCGGAATTTTTTCGGGGACGAAAAGCCCCCCCTCCAGACTGAGTCCTCTGAGGATGGCCTCGTGGGACTCGATTGCAATGGTTTTATCTCGGGTACTCAGGTATTTCAATGGTCTTCCCTCGCTTTATCTGACAACTTTTAGAATGGACTGGATCTTGAGGACATATTCCCTGGCCTCAATTTCCTCCAGGGCGCGGTCAAGGCACTCCCTTTTGACATCATGGGTAATAAAGACCAAAGGGGCGACTTCACTCCCCTTTGCCCGCTGCACCACGGAATCAAGACTGATGCCCTGTTCGCCGAAAATCATGGCGATTTGACCCAGAACACCAGGTGAATCCAGTACCTCCATTCTAACATAATAAGGGCTCAGACCAATATTTTTTATCGGCATTTTTTTCTCTTTGCAGCTGCCGATAGTTTTTCTGCCGTTGATGAGAATCTCCATGACGTCTGTCATCACCGCACTGCCGGTGGGCATGCCCCCCGCCCCCTTGCCGTAGAGCATGATTTCCCCAAGAGAGTTCCCTTCAACAAAGAGGGCGTTGAACTCCTGGTTCACAGAGGCAACGGGATGGTCCACACTGATCAGAGCCGGTTGAACACTGAGCTCCACATGCTCCTTCTTCTTTTCTCCCAGGGCCAGGAGCTTGATTTTATATCCCAGTTCCAGACCGTATTCAATATCCTCCAGGGAAATCTCTTTGATGCCCTGCCGGGTGATTTCCTCGGGCCTAGCAACCACCCCGAAGGCGTCCCTTGAGAGAATCGCCAGTTTGTAGGCCGCATCGAAACCCTCCACGTCCGCTGTGGGATCAGCCTCTGCAAAACCCAGACTCTTGGCCTGGCCAAGGGCCTCCTCATAGGAAATCCTGTCCCGGGTCATCCGGGTCAGAATATAGTTGGTGGTGCCGTTGAGAATCCCCATCATCTTGATGACCCTGTTGGAAGCCAGACCGTCAGTGATGGTGTTGATCAGCGGAATTCCGCCTCCCACGCTGGCTTCATAGCGCAGCAGCACCCCTTTTTCATCGGCCAGTCGGATCAGCTCGTCGCCTCTTTTGGCCATAAGCTCCTTGTTGGCACTGACCACATGACAGCCCCTTTCAATGGCTTGCTTGATATAAGTAAAGGCGGGTTCGACGCCTCCCATGAGTTCCACCACGACATCGGCATCCTCGAGGTTCAGATCATTGAAATCCCCGGTATACCTGTCGCCAGGCAGGTCAACGGGACGTTTTTTTCCGGGACTGCTTACTAAAACCTTCCGGATGTCCAAGGGCCCGCCGAGCTTGCCCTCAATCGTCTCCCGGTTCATCAGATAGGTGTTTACGAAACCCATGCCGACGGTGCCCATGCCTAAAATCACGATGTTCTTCTTTCCCAAATTCCTCGCCCTCCTGTTGTCTTCACTAGACGCACAATTGTATTTTTCAGTTATCATAGCACAGTTCCAGCAATTAAACAACCACCCGTCGCCCTTATAACCGCCTCTTTTTAAAACCTTCCCCCTACTGGTGTAATTTTTTATTGTTAAAGCATTTTTTTTGAACTCCCGGTCCGGTTATGGTTTAATAGACTTGTAAAATCAAACTCATCCATAAAACATGTCGCAATCGGAGGCCCCTATGAATTTCTTGAAAAGCTTCAAAAACCACAAGCTTCAGATTTTTGCACTGATTCTATTTACTGCCGTCTGGCTTTTCCTCCTCTGGGGTAACTACAGCGACTACCAGCTGCAAAAACAAACTTTTCTGGAAGAAGAGCGGGAGGAAATCGAAAACCGCATCGAAAGCATCATTATCACCTATGATCTTTTCACTTCCTTTATCTACGACGGCATCATCGCCGATCCCAATATCACCCGGCTCATGAAAGAAGCCTGTGGTGATGGGGTGCCCCTGCAGGAGGATTGCCGGAACACCCTGTATGAAGCGCTTCACCCATTCTATGAGTCCCTCGAAAGCCACGGCTTTCGGCAGCTCCACTTTCACAAGCCTGACGGCGAGAGTTTTCTGAGATTCCATGCCCCGTTGAAATACGCAGACCCCCTCTTCGACATCCGGGAATCTGTCAGAATTGCCAATACCGAGTTGAAAAAAGTGGTCGGCTTCGAGGAGGGGCGCATCTTCAGTGGCTACCGCTTCGTCTTTCCCCTCTTCCACAAGGAGGAACACGTCGGCTCCGTGGAAGTTTCGGTGGGCCTGGATACCGTCCTGGAACTCCTTGAGAGGATGTACCTGGACCTGGGGATTTTCTATCTGATTGAAAAAGACGAGGTCACGGAAAAGGTCTTTGATGACCAGCTGGACAATTACCTCCCCTACAAGGATTTCGAGGGCTACCTCATTGACCGGGCCATGGCTGAAATGATACAGGCAGATACTGAAAGCTTTGCAATTTTTGAAAACCCTGCCGCCCTGGAAAAAATCCGAGAAGCCCTGGGTACGGAAGAGGAAAAACCCGTCAGCTTGGTTGTCAATGTCCAGGGAGAGGCCCACCAGATTCACCTCATTCCTCTGGTCAATATCCTTCAAGAGCCGGTGGGAGTGTTCATCGCCACCAAGGAGCTGCCCGTGGCATTTCTTTCCGCCCGGCAACCACTGAGGGAGCTGGTGCTCACGACCCTGATCTATCTTCTCATTTTGACCATCGCCCTGGTAGTCACTAGAGACAAGGAGCGGCTGAAAATCCTGGCAAGCGTGGACCAGCTCACAGGAATTTTCAACCGCCACAAACTGACGGAACTGAGCGAAAGGGAATTCCAGCGTTCACAGAGGACCCGGCGGGGCTTCTGCGCTTTGATGGTGGATATTGACCACTTCAAGACCATCAACGATACCTTCGGTCACGCCGAGGGAGACAGGATTCTGAGAAAAATCGGCGGGCTCTTCACTCAAACCCTGCGGGCTGTGGATATCTATGGTCGCTGGGGGGGTGAGGAATTTCTGATCATCGCCCCGGAAACCGATGCTGAGAAGGCCCTGATTCTGGCTTCAAGACTCAACGACGCCATAGCCACCCTTGAAACCCCGTCACAAAATCCCATCACCGTCAGCATCGGCATTGCTGAAACCTCCCAAGAAGACACGGGTATTGACCAGGTCATCCAAAGGGCTGATCAAGCCCTCTACACCGCCAAGAAAACCGGTCGGAACAAAGTGGTCCTGTGGTCCCCCGAATAGCACAAAAAAACACCGGCTCTTTCACGAGGCCGGTGTTTTTCATTCTAGCTGAAAATGCAGGTCATGAATTCTTCCCTGGTGATTCTTCCGAGATAATCCTCCACTTTGACAGCCTTCAAGCCCTCAGCGATGGCTTCCTGGTCGTATTTCAAGCCAACCAGCCTGTTTTCCAGTTCCTCAGGATCTCTGGCCCCGAAGAAGTCCCCATAGATTTTACTTTCTTCAATGATGCCCTCTTTGACCATGAGCCGGACCTCAATGCCCCCTCCCGGGAACCTCTGATAGCCCTTGACATTGAATTTCGGTGACTGGCCATAGTTCCACTCCCAGGTGCTGTAGCGCTCCCTGACCATCCCGTCGATGGCGGCCCTGTCCGCATCACTGAGCTCATGGACTGTGACGGGTTTTCCCAGAAATTCAAAGATATTTTCAAGAAGAACCTCTTTGAATTTCAGCACATCCACATCCTGAGTGAGATGCTCCCGGATATTGGTCACCCGGCTGGCTACGGATTTGATGCCCTTGGACTCAATCTTGTCCTGCTTCACCTTGAGGGCCTGGGACAGGACTCCCAGATCGGAATCAAAAAGAATGGTTCCGTGGTTGAGGACCCGCCCCCTGGCCACGCTCTGGGCGATTCCGGAGAATTTTTTCCCTTCGATGACCATGTCATTGCGGCCGGAAAGCTCACAGTTGACACCAAGCTGTTTCAGGGCATTGAGGATGGGAATATTGTGGGTTTTGAAATCAATTTCAGCGGTGTTTTCAGAGTTGGTGATAAAGGAAAAATTGAGATTGCCAAGGTCATGATACACCGCGCCGCCTCCGGTAATGCGTCTGACGATTTTTATCCCCTGCGCCTTGACAAATTCCGTATTGATTTCCTCCACAGTATTCTGATGCTTACCCACAATGATGGCCGGCGCATTGCGCCACAGAAGCACCACATCCTCTTTGAGATTCTTGAAGATATACTCCTCAAAGGCCAGGTTGTAGTAGGCATCGGTTGAAGTGTTCTCAATAAATTTCATAGATTAACTCCTTGTATATTAGTATTTGTCAGAGACGTGGTTCACTGACAGTGACT
>LQBE01000002.1:0-8443 GCA_002029975.1 delta proteobacterium ML8_F1
AGCGAGCAAGGTGGCTTAGAGGGTGGGCAGTTCCGCTTGTTTTGTTAAATCCTTTTGTTGATGTTTTAAATGCTTATTTCGTATAAACCGGTTTTTTCAGGGTATAAATAAGGGTACTCGATTGGAGATGTCTCTTATGCTGCTCAGCGAAAAAAACCATCTCGATATTGAAAAATTTGCCATGGAAAACCGCTATGCCTTTGAGAACTTTGCTGTGAAGCACCAGCTTGAGCGTCTCAAGGGGGACTTTGAAGCCATCAAGGAAGCCGCCAACGCCCTTTCAGCCCTAGCCGGCACGGAAGAAGAGCTGGTACCCGGTGTCGAATGGATACTGGACAATTTCTACAAGGTGGAGGAAAGCCACCAGCGGCTGGTCCAGGCCCTGAACCATAAAGAAAAAATCCCCCTGGGGGTGCTAAAGTCAGGGCCCTACCGGGGATATCCCCGGGTCTACCCCATGGCTCTGGAGCTGATTCGCCTCACAAACGGGAACTTCGATGAAGACACTATCATTGAATTCCTTCAGGCCTATCAGAATGTCAGCATTCTCAATATCAGTGAAATCTGGAATTTCAACACCCTGCTGATTTTCGCCCTGATTGAAAAAATCCGCGAGGTCTCCGAAACCATCCACAGCCATCAGCTGAGCAAACAGCAGGCCTGCGCCCTGGACCTCTCCCATCCCGGGGAGGCGCTGAAATCAATCAAGGCCCATTTTCTTAGCTCTCCCACCCTGTCCCCCATCTACATCGAAACCCTGACCAAAAGGATCAAGGAACTTCCCGGAGAAACCCTGGCCATTTCTGACTTCGTCACCGAAAAGCTCAGGGAATACCATACCACCCTTGAAAAAACCATCCAGCTCAGCCATATGACCCAGTCCACCCAGGACATCACCATCGGCAACCTCTTCATGTCCCTGAACCGCATCAACCGCTTCGACTGGCACCATATTTTCGAAGCCGCCTGTCTTGTGGAAGGCCTTCTGGCCAGAGACCCCGGAGGGGTCTATCCCCGGATGGATTTCCCTTCCAGAAACTACTACCGAAAAAAACTCGAGACCCTTTCCAGAAAAAACGGGGTAAGAGAGCTCGATGTCGCCAAGGCCGCCCTGGCCCTGGCCCAGGGGAAAACCGAAAAAAAAGGCCACGTCGGCTACTACCTCATCGGCGAAGGCCGAAAGGCGCTCACCGACTCCCTGGGAATCAGGCAAAGGGCTACTGACAGCCTTGAATTCAACGACACCGTCTATATCTTTATCGTCGGTTTCATGACCCTCTTGATGGGTCTGGGGCTCTTCGGTCTCAACTACAAATACTCCGAAGCCCTGCTTTCTTCCCTTTTTTTGACCCTCCTCTTCCTGGTCCCTGTCAGCGGCTTGGTCATCCATTTGCTCAATCATTTCCTGCAGAAAATCTTTCCCATGGATTTTCTGCCCAAACTGTCCCTTGAAGAGGGGATTCCCGAGGAGGCCAGAACCTTTGTCGTCATTCCCACCCTCCTGCACTCCACCGCCCACGTCCAGGAAATGATGGAAAAACTGGAGAAATACTACCTGGCCAACCGGAGTAACAATCTCTACTTCGCCCTTTTGGGGGAATTTCCCGACGCCCGGAAGGAATTTATCCCCGAGGACAATGAACTCATCAAACGCGCCAATACCGCCATCAGAAATCTCAACAGCAAGTACGAGCCGGTTTTTTTCTATGTCCAGCGCAGACGCCTCTACAATCCCCGGGAGGGCAAATGGCTCTGCTGGGAACGCAAGCGGGGCTCTCTGACGGAGTTCAACAACTATATCCTCGGTCAAAAGGTCCCCACCTCCCATCTTTTTCTCTCCCGGGGGATCGAGGACTTGAGGGGCAGGATCCGCTACGTCATCACCCTTGACGAAGACACCGAGCTTCCCATCGACAGCGCCCGAAAACTCGTGGGCACCATCCATCATCCCCTCAACCAGGCAGTCTACGATGAAGTCCGGCAACGGGTGGTATCGGGCTACGGCATCATCCAGCCCCATATCAGTATCGGACTCGAGTATGCCAACCACTCCCGGTTCACCAAGATCTACGCCCGCACCAGCGGCGTCAGTCTCTACGTGGAGGGCATCTCCAATCTCTACCAGGATATTTTCGGTGAAGGCATCTTCTTCGGCAAGGGCATCTACGATGTGAACCTCTTTGCCAGGGTCCTCAACTACAAAATCCCCTTGAACTGCATCCTGAGCCACGACCTGCTGGAGGGCAGCCATATCGGGGCCGCCTATGCCTCGGATATCAGCTTCATCGACACCCATCCCACCCGGTACATCCCCTACCTTCTGAGGCTCCACCGCTGGATCCGGGGGGACTGGCAGCTCATCGGCTGGCTCCTGCCCCTGGTCAAGGACGCCGAAGACAAGTGGCGGCTCAATCCCCTGTCCACCCTGAGCAAATTCAAAATCCTTGACAACCTGAGAAGAAGTCTGGAATCCGTCACCCTCTTCAGTATCCTCATCGCCACCTATTTTTTCCTGCCGGGACCCTCCTATCCCTGGATTATTCTGGTGCTTCTTTTTATCTTCACCCCCTTGGCCCTCGAGGTCTTCGATACGATCCTCATGGGACGTCTCTATACCCCCCACCGGGAGTACAGAAAAAGCCGCCGCATCAAATTCAATTTGAAGGGCTCCTTCCAGTACACCCTGCTTCAGTTCATTTTTCTGCCCTTCGAGGCCATCCTGACCCTCTCGGCCATCCTGGTCGCCCTCTACCGGGTCCTTATCAGCAGGAAAAAGCTCCTGGAGTGGACCAGCGCCGCCCTGGTTGACAAACAGGCCAGGTCCACCCTCGCCTCCCAGTTTTTGCAGATGAAATACCTCTATCCGGTGCTTGCCGCCTTCCTGGCCGGAATCCTCCTGTACCGCCCTTCAGAGCTCCCCGCCGCCCTGCCCCTGCTCCTTCTGTGGAGCTCGGCCCCGGTGGTGGCCTATTTCATCGGCCGGGAACCTCCGGTTCAAAAGCCCTTCACTCAAGAAGAAATCTCCAGTCTGCGTCAGGACGGCAGACTCATCTGGGGCTATTTTGAAGAATATCTCAACCCCAGGAACCATTACCTTCCACCGGACAATCTCCAGGTCTATCCTCCCCGGGCGGAGGCGAGACGCACCTCCCCCACCAATATCGGTCTCGGTCTCCTCAGCGTCATCAGTGCCAGGGACATGGGCATGATTTCCATCTCCGCCATGTTCGAAACCCTCAACCGCATGCTTGTGAGTATCGACCGACTCCCGAAATGGCACGGCCACCTCTACAACTGGTACCGTACCGATCAAATGAAAACCCTCCAGCCCCGCTATGTCTCCACCGTAGACAGCGGCAATCTGGTGAGCTATCTGATGGTTCTCACCGCCGCCCTGGAGGAATACCGGGTCCTGCCTGTCATCGACGACGACATCGTGGACGGTCTGAGGGAGAGCTGTGTCCTGGAAAGCTGCGCGGACACATCACTGCTGAGGCTTCTCGATGGCTTTGCCACCATCAAGGGCAAAACCGTCAAGGAGTGGTCTGATTTTCTCGGCGCCTTTATTCTTGAATGTTCCCGTTGCCCCCTTCCCTGTCCCAAGACATCAAAAATGGCCCTGGAGCTTCAACGGGAACACCACCGCTATTATGATCTGTACCTGTATTCCGATATTGAAGACCATCTCCTGGAGGACGCCCATTGCCGGCGGATTATCACTGAAATCCAGAGCCTCCCCATGGCCCTGAGTCTGACGGACCTCAAAAAAGCCTATGTGGGGATTCTCATGGATCTCAAAAAAGAGCGCCAGTCCCCCGATGCCCAAACAGCCTCCCTCGGCCGTCTGGAGGGGAAAATCAAAACCATGATTGGAAACCTGGAGGACCTCAACCGCTCCATCACCCGGATGGTCCATATGGCTGAGCGGCTCATCCTCAACACAGATTTTTCACCCCTCTACCACCGCAACAAAAAACTCTTCAGCATCGGCTACGACACCCAAAACCAGGTTCTCACCGACAGCTACTACGATCTGATGGCCTCTGAAGCCCGGGTGGCCAGCTTTATCGCCATTGTGCACAAGCAGGTCCCCTTAGAGCACTGGTACGCCCTGAGCCGCACCTTCACCCTCGCCCACGGCTACCGGGCCATGGCCTCCTGGTCCGGCACCATGTTCGAGTACTTCATGCCCCATCTGATCATGCGCAACTACGACGAAAGCATCTTCGATGAAACCTACCACTCTGTCATCAAAGCCCAGGAAGGCTACGGCCACGGGCAGGGGAGGCCCTGGGGGGTTTCGGAATCCGCCTACTATGCCTTTGACCTGGACCTCAACTATCAGTACAAGGCCTTCGGGGTTCCCAGCCTTGGCTTCAAGCGGGGACTCGTCAACGACTATGTGGTCGCCCCCTATGCCAGCTATTTCGCCCTGGAAACCGACCATGAAAAGACCCTGGACAACCTCAGGCATCTCAAATCCATTGAGGACTTGAGGGGACCCTACGGCCTGTATGAATCCATTGACTACACCACGAGCCGTCTGGAGGCGGGGGAATCCTTCAAGGTGGTCAAAAGCTATATGGCCCACCATATGGGCATGAGCCTTTTGGCCATCAACAATGCCATCAACGACGGCATCATGCAAAGACGTTTTCACCGGCTCCCCCTGGTCAAAACCGGGGAATTTCTCCTGCAGGAGAAGCTGCCCTACAGGATTCCCATGGTCAGGACTATCACAGAGACCCCCAGGGAAAGCAGCCGGCCCCCCGGAGGAGGCCTCAGCTTTACCCAGACCCTCAGTGAAAGGACCGGTCCCCTGCCCCGGGGCATCCTCCTCTCCAACAAGCGCTACCACGTGTTTTTAACCCAGCTGGGCACTGGATACGACATGATCGGCCAGCGGATGGTCACCCGCTTCAGAAGTGAGCCGGACAGCCCCTACAAGGGGACCCTGATTTACATCAAGGATGTGGAGGGCCAGAAATCCTGGTCCCTCAACTACGATGAAGCCATGGCTTCTCCCGAAAGCTACGAGGTCCGGTTCAGTCTCAACAAGGGGGAAATCCTCCGCCGGGACAGGGGTATCCAGAGTCATCTCGAGGTCTTTGTCTCTCCAAAGGATTCCGTAGCCGTCAGAAGACTCACCCTGGTCAATCACAATCTAAGTCCCGTGACCCTGGAGGTGACCAGCTATTCAGAACTCTCCATGAAGTCCTACGAGGCGGATACCACCCACCCCGCCTTCAACAATCTCTTTGTCACCACTGCCTATGACCCCCACTCCGACGCCCTCACCGCCACCCTCAGACCCCGGGATTCGGAGGAGCCTCCCCTGTACCTTTTCGAAACCCTTGTCACCCGGGGCGCCACCCGGGGCCAGACCCAGTACGAAACCGACCGTCTGGCCTTTGTCGGCCGCGGGAGGAACCTCAGTCATCCCTTCGCCCTGGAGAAGGTCCTCGGCAACTCCCAGGGCGTGGTCCTGGAGCCCGTTTTCAGTATGCGGAAGCGACTTCACCTCCAGCCCGGCGAGAAGACGCTCCTGACCTACTGCCTGGGAGCCACCCAGACCAGGGAGGAACTCCTGGAGCTCATCAGCAGCTACAAGAACCCCTATGTGATCAAGGACCAGATACAAATCAGCTATATCCAGACCCAGGTGGAGCTCAACTATCTCGAAGTCAGGGAATCTGAAATCAGTCTTTTCTTTGAGATGATTCCCCAGCTTGTTTACCTGGGGCCCCAGCGCCGCCCCCACCATCTCCTCATGGAAAAGAGCACCCTGCCCCAGAATGAACTCTTCAAGTTCGGAATATCCGGGGACAGACCCCTGGTTCTCATCACCCTTGAGAGCCTGGAGGAATTCAAAGCCCTCTGGACCCTGGTCAAGGCCAAGGAATTTTTCAAGCTCAAAGGACTGGAGATGGACCTGGTCATCCTGAATCTGTGCCCCCACTCCTACTACAACGATTTCGAGGAATCGGTCAAGACCATGATCTACCGGAAATTCGGCTACGTCGCCGACCCGGCCAGCCTCGGCATCTTCACCCTCAAGGGCAGCCAGATCGGGTCCGGTGAAAAAGCACTGCTCTACGCCTCGGCCTCCCTCATCTTCGAGGCCTCCAGGCCCTTGAAGGACCAGCTACAGCTCAAGCCCCAGAGAAAAGGCCCCAGGCCTCCCTCAAGACCCTTCGACCTCACCGCCGGGTATCCCGAAAAACAGCGGGCGAATCTCAGGTACTTCAACGGCTACGGGGGCTTCAACGAAGCAGAGGGCTCCTATGTCATCCGTCTCGATGCCGGCGGCATCACCCCCCTGCCCTGGGTCAACATCCTGGCCAACCGGCAGTTCGGCTGCCTTATTGCAGAAAACGGCGGGGGGTACACCTATGGCTACAACGCCAGCGAATACAAAATCACCCCCTGGGTCAATGACACCCTCTTCAACCAGCCCCATGAGATTTTCTACCTCAAGGACCTGGACTACAACCTGCTGTGGAGTCTGACTCCGGATCCCAAGGGTAAAGACTTCCCCTTCGAAGTGACCCACGGCAAGGGCTACTCCCTTTTTGACTCAAAGGCCTACGGCATCCATCAAACCCTCACCACCTTCATCCCCCGGACCGAACCCGTGAAGCTCAGCCTCATCAGTCTGACAAACCACACCGCCAAAACCCGGTCTGTGAGTCTTTACTACCGGATGGACCCGGTGCTGGGAAGCCACCCCCACAAAACACGCAGACACCTGATTTCCTCCTATGACAGGGAGACCGGCCTCAGCTTCAGGAATCCCTACCACCTGGAGCACGGGGACAAGCTGGTCTTCATGGGTTCATATCCGCCACCCGTGGCGTATACCGGCAGTTCGGGCGCTCTCAAAGAGGAAGAGCTTCTGGGCCATGAAAGGCTCCTCCAGCAGACCGGTGCCGCCCTGGACCCCGCCGGAGGCCTCCAGGTGGCCCTCACCCTTGAACCCGGAGAGACCAGGGAAATCATCTTTTTCCTGGGGACCGCAGCGTCCGGGGAAGATGCCCGGGCCCTATCCGGGACCTGCAGCAGCCCCGCCTTCGTCCACCAGGCCCTTTCTAAGGTCAAAAGACAATGGAAAACCCTCCTGAACAAGGTGCAGGTCAAAACCCCCGACAACAAGTTCGACCTCCTCTTGAACAGCTGGCTGCCCTACCAGACCCTCAACAGCCGTCTCAAGGCCAGGGCCGGTTTCTATCAGACCTCTGGAGCCCTGGGCTTCAGAGACCAGCTGCAGGATGCCCTGAACCTGGTCCTCCTGGACCCCGCCCTGGCTAAAAAGCAGATTCTCATCCACGGGCGGCGGCAGTTCCCCGAGGGGGATGTGCTCCACTGGTGGCATGAAGGGGAACCCTTGAGAGGCATTCGCACCCGTTTCAAGGACGACTGTCTGTGGCTCCCCTACAGCGTCATCCGCTATGTGGAGGCCACCGGGGACACCGCCCTCCTCGACCGAAGTCTTCCCTTCGTCACCGGCGAACCCTTGAAGGCAACGGAAAATGAACGGTATTTCAACCCCGGGATTTCCCCTGACACCGCCACCCTCTACGAGCACTGCCTCCTGGCCATCGACTACAGTCTCGGGACGGGTCCCCACGGACTGCCCCTCATGGGGGGCGGCGACTGGAACGACGGCATGAACCTCGTGGGCATTGAAGGCAGAGGGGAAAGTGTCTGGCTGGGCTGGTTCCTCAGTGTCATCCTCAAGGGCTTCATTCCCCTGTGCCACAGCCGGGGCGACGACTTGAAGGGGACCCTCTACCAGGAGCATCTGTCGAATCTCCTTGGCGGACTTGACAAAGAAGCCTGGGATGGTTCCTGGTACAAGCGGGCCTTTTTCGATGACGGAACCCCCCTGGGATCCATTGTCAACTCAGAGTGCATGATTGATTCCCTCTCCCAGAGCTGGTCTGTCATCAGCGGACAGGGAGATCCCCTCAAGGCGCAAAAGGCCATGGAAAGTGTGGAAAATCACCTGATCCTCAAGGATCAGGGGCTGATCCTGCTTTTTACCCCGCCCTTCGATGCCAGTGAGCACAATCCCGGCTATATCATGAGTTATGCCAAGGGGCTGAGGGAAAACGGCGGGCAGTACACCCACGCCGCAGCCTGGGTCATCGATGCCTTTTGCCGCCTGGGTCAGGGTTCGAAGGCCTTCAACCTCTACATGATGCTCAGCCCCATCATCCATTCCCGGTCGATTTTCACCGCCAACCACTACAAGGTGGAGCCCTATGTCATCGCTGCCGACATCTACAACGCTGAAAACCAGGTGGGACGGGGGGGCTGGACCTGGTACACCGGCGCCGCCGGCTGGCTCTACCGGGTCGGGATGGAGTCCATTGTGGGCATCTCCCGCCACGGGGACAGCCTCGTCATCGACCCCTGCATCCCCAAGGAATGGGAGCAATAC
>LQBE01000002.1:8521-16604 GCA_002029975.1 delta proteobacterium ML8_F1
CCCCATCACCTGTCAAAGGGAAGAGTGATTCTGAGTCTTGACGGGAGAATACTTTCCGACAACAGACTCCCCCTGAGGGACCGGCCCCACCAGTACAAGGTGAAGGCCACCCTTGAACCCCCGGAACTTTAAAAGTAGCCAAAAAAAACAATGGGCCCGGGCCGTCATGGCCCCCCATTGTTTTTTTGTGCTTATGTGAATTATTTGATCAGTTCATAGCTGGAAGTCATCACCGGAAGCTTCAGGGAATCCAGGACCCGCTCCAGGAGAATCCCCTCCCGCTTGGGATAGTCAAAGCCATAGCTGGCCTTGATTCCCGTGGTGATGAACTGGACCCCCCGTTCCAGGGCGATGGGCAGGGAATCCCCCTGGAGAAGGGACCCGATGACCACACTGGCAAAGGCGTCCCCGGTTCCCGGATAATAGGCCGGTATGTAGTCACAGGTCACCTTCCAGAAAACCTCGTGCTCCCGGTTGTAGGCCATCACCGAGGTCCGTTTGTGGTTGTCGTCGTGGGGCACGCTGGTGAGAATCACAATCTGGGGGCCCATGGCACTCAGCTCCTTGAGCCATTCCTTGATCTGGTCCTCGTCGATGGTCAGGTCATAGGGTCTCCCCAGCAAAAAAGCCGCTTCGGTGTAATTGGGGGTGATGATATCCGCCTGGGCCACCAGCCGCTTCATGGCCCGGACCATGGTCTCGTCCATGGTCTGGTACAGCTCGCCATCGTCCCCCATGACGGGATCCACCACCACGAAATTCTCCTTTGTCTTGAACAGGTCAAAGGCCTTGGAGACAATCTCAATCTGCCGGACACTGCCCAGAAAACCGCTGTAGACGCAGTCGAAACTGAGATTCAGGGTTTTCCAGTGATGGATGTAGGCCTCCATGGTGTCCGTCAGGTCCACATAGGTGAAATTTTCAAAATTCCCGGTGTGGGTGGAGAGGATTGCCGTGGGGACAGGACAGACCTGGGTGCCCATGGTGGACAGAATGGGAATGATGGCGGACAGAGAAGCCCTTCCAAAGCCCGACAGGTCATGGATGGCCATCACTTTTTTGACTGGGTTGGTTTTATGCATGGTATTGCCTCCTTGGTTGTAATTCCGTTTTTTTTCTACCAGGTCTTCATCCGCCTTGAGACCATCCACAGCGCCAGTGCTCCGGTGACCAGGAAGGAAAGCCCCAGGGCCAGAAACACCCCGACATACCCCAGGAAAATTCTCAGGAGAAAGCCCAGGGGGATAAAGACGACGAACATCTGGATGATTGTAATGGCCGCTGCAATAAAGGGGGAATTCACCGCATTGTAGAAGGAATTTCCCATCAGTTGAAGACCGTAGACCCCGTAGAAAAGGGGGACGATCCTCGAATAGGTCACAAAAACCTCAATGACCCCCTGGTCCTCACTGAAAAGCCCTCCGATATAGGGCGCCAGGAAAAACAGCAGCCCATAAACCACTGCCGAAGAAAGGGCAATGATCCTGTAGCTGGCCCTGAGGCCCTCTTTGATCCGGCCATAGGCCTTGGCCCCGTAGTTCTGGCCGATATAGGGAATCATCACCACGGAAAGGGCCGCAATGACGATAATGGAGAACCTTTCCACCTTCGCAGCAATCCCGAAGCCCGCCACGGACTCCACACTGATGGCTGCGAGCAGGGCCGTGATGATACCGACCCCGAAGGGCTGCACCATGCGGATAAAGGCATTGGGGATGCCGATATAAAGAATTGCCTTGAAGGAATCCATCAGGGCTTTGAACACCATGGGTTTGAAGGACAGCACCCGCTCCCGGTGGTAAAGCAGGTAGAGCGCCGCAATAAAGGTAATCATCCGGGCGATGACCGTGGCAATGGCAGCACCCGGCACCTCAAGTCTTGGAAAGGGTCCCAGACCGAAAATCAGAATGGGGTCGAGCACTGCGTTCACAAGGGCAGAAAAGAGCATCACATAGCTGGGGGCTTTCGTGTCCCCCAGGGCCCTGAGGACGCTGTTGCCAATCATGGGAACCACCACGAAGACACTGCCGATGAACCAGATGCGCATATAGCTCACAATGATTTCCAGAACCTCCCCCTGGGCGCCCAGGAGTCTGAAGACCGGACGGATGGTGAGGACACCTATGGTGGAAAACACAACGGAAATCAGTATGCCCAGAATCAAAGAATCCGTGGACCGGGCCACCACCAGGTCGTAACGGTCCTCCCCCATGGCCCGGGCCACCACCGAGGTGGTTCCCATGCCGATACCCAGGGAAACGGAATTGACAATGAGCACCACGGGATAGGTGAAGCTCAGGGCGGCCAGCTCCCGGGTTCCCAGGAGGCTCACATAATAGGTGTCGATGAGATTGTAGATCATCATCCCCAGCATCCCGAAAATCATTGGCCCCGTGAGTCTTACAATCGTTCTGGTCACATGGTGCTCCAGCAGGGAAACCTTGTTGCCCATAATCCACCTCATCTGTAAAAATCTCTTCTTATTTTACCTTAAATGAGGAGGGATTACACTGGAAATATCTGATAATCCCGGGACTTCAACCCCTGTAGGTGTGATAGCCCTTGTAGGCCACCACCTTGACGGCCTCGGAGGCGGCCAGACGCTCGAGCAGGGCCTCGGGGTCCGGGTTTCCCCGGAGGGTGAGGAAACTCTTCACCTCGAACTGGTTCATGGGATGGCGCTTGATGATGCTGAGAACCGCCTGGAAATCATCCTCAATGTCGCTGGAAAAGCCCTCGCTGACGAGGTGGTCGATGGCGATGCCTCCCAGAATTTCGATGGCCCTTTCCACCCGGTCCTTCGAAGGTTCCTCCACCTCGGATTCGGCCGGCGGACGCACCGGGGTATTGATGTAGACCCGGTCATGTTGAATCTCATCCATGAGTTTTTTCAGACCCCAAAGGGCCTCGTCGTCATCATTGACCCCCTTGACCAGCATGGTCTCAATCCAGAGCTGGCCCTTGTAATTCCCGGCAAAGCTTTTAAGCCCACCGACAACCTGGTGGAAATTGAGATTGCCGTGGGGCCGGTTGATCCGTTTGTAGGTGGCTTCATCCGCGGCATCCACCGAGGGCAGCACAATATCCGCCGCCAAAAGACCCTCACAGACCGCCGGGTCATAGAGCAGGGCCCCGTTGGTGATTACGGCGACGGGAATCTGTGTCAGGGCCTTGAGTCCCCTCAGCAGGTCTCCCAGACCCTTGTAGAGGGTGGGCTCCCCTTCCCCGACAATAGTAATGACATCCACGGCCTTGCCGGTCTTTTGCCAGGAAATGAATTCCCCTAGGATTGCCTCCACCTCGAAAAACATTTCAGGGGTATTGGTCATATGGCTGGTCCGCCCCAGCTGGCAGTAAATGCAGGCGTGGTTGCAGGTGCCCTGGGGAATGGGACTGATCCCCAGACTGATCCCCATCCGCCTGGAGGGCACGGGACCATACAAATAGCGATAATCACTCAAAAGAAAAACCTCCTTCATCATCATTATTTCACAATTTCGGCTGAAAGCAATCTTTCAACCCAATCACAACCACAATACAAAAAAGGACGGGCAAAAGCCCATCCTTATCAATTAAAGCATGCTTTTAATGTCACCCTCCCGGGCCACCTGCATCATCCAGGATTCCGCCACATTCTTGTTGAGGAGTCCGATGGTGGGGAAGCTGTGCTGGGTCATAAGGATGTTCATCATGCCAAGACCGCTGCCCATCACCATGGTCCATTCGGCAATGAGCTCTGAAGCCATTTCACCCACAATGGTGACCCCGTGGATTGTTCCCTTGAGGTCGGTGAGGACCTTGACAAAGCCCTGGGTGGCCCCGTCGGTGATGGCCCGGGCATAGGTCTTGTATTCCTCTTTGATGATGATGAAATCAATTCCCATGGCCTCCGCCTGCTGCTGGGTGAGTCCCACCTGGGCCACCTCGGGATCCGTGAAGACCGACCAGGGAACCGGATAGTTGTCCCGGTTGTATTTGGGGTCCTCGGCCCCGCTCATGGCCTGCATGAGGGAAACCATTCCCTGGTGCATGGCGCTGTGGGACAACAGCCACTGGCCGTTGCAGTCGCCGACGGCGTAAATGTGCTTTTTGTTGGTGCGGTTGAATGCATCCACGGTGATGCCCTTTTTGGTGGCTTCAATTCCCGCCGCCTCGAGATTCAGGGGCTCGAGAACCGGCTTTCTTCCTGTGGCCACCAGGATTTCATCCCCGTAAAAAACCCCCTGGTCCGTGTGCATGGCAATGCCCTTTTTATCCCTGGCCACCCTGGTGATGCCCGTGGAATTGAGGACCTTGATTCCCTCTTTGTCAAAGGCGGTTTCCAGGATCCTCGCCGCCTCCTCATCCCCGTTGGGAATCAGATGGGCATCCATCTGGGCCAGAACCACCTCGGAACCCAGACGACTGAAGGCCTGGGCCATTTCCGCCCCGATGGCGCCGCCGCCGATAATCAGAAGTCTCCCGGGAATGGGCCGTTCTTCAAAAACATTGAGATTGGTGATGATGGGAACCTCATCAAGACCCGGAATCGGGGGAATGAAGGGCTCTGTCCCCGTGGCGATGAAAATCAGGTCCGCCGTGTATTTCACTCCGGCCACTTCAACGGTGTGTTCATCTACAAATCTGCCGTAGCCCTCTTTGATGATCAGGTCCACGAGTCTGAACTTTTTGAGCAGGTTGTCCCCGGTGAGCATGCGAAGCTGCTGGTTCACCACTCCCAGGGGATTGAGGACCTTGACTTTGCCCTCCAGTTCCAAGCCATAGCCCTCGAGATGCTCTGCGGCATGCTTGAGTCCCGCCATCTTCAAAAGAGATTTCGAAGGAATACAGCCGTTGTTGAGACATTCTCCGCCAACCTTTTTCGCATCGATTCCCAGGACCTTCATCCCCATTTGCGAGGCCATCCCGGAGACCGTCATCCCTGCCGGTCCCATGCCGATTACGATAATATCATATTTTTGCACATAATCACTCCTTGATGTATTTGTGTCGTCTGAAAACCTTGACCTGTCATGGTCAGGTTAACCTTTTTATAGATACCCCGCGATGCGCCGGTTTAATAATTTTTTTTTGTCCTCATAGCCGGGACACCGTTTCTTCAGTTCAGTGTAAAACCCCGGGCCGTGGTCAGGATACTCCAGGTGAACCAGTTCATGCCAGAGCACACTCAGAATCAGCTCCCTGTCCATATGGATCAGGCGGGTATTGAGATGGACCAGCCGGCGACCGGGATAGCAGGTACCCAGGCGCCTTTTCATCTGATAGGGTTTGACCGTCACGCCGTCCAGGGGGAAGTCCGGGGTTTTTTCCTGGATTTCAAAAAAGATATCCTTGAAAATCCGGGCCGCCTGTGTCTTGAAAAAAGCCTCAAGCTGCCTCTTGCCCCGGCCGGTGTCCCAGGGCAGGGGCGTCAGAATCCTCAGGGTGTCCTCCTGCAAAATGACTTCTTTGTGCTTTGACGCTTCCAGGCGGATGCCGTACTCCCTGCCCAGATAGTCAACCCTGAAGGAATCGAACCGCCAGGCTTTTTCTAGCTGCCCGGCCATCAAAAGCTGTCCCTTGACAATCCACTCTTCCTGGGCCAGCACAAAATCCCGGATCCTTTTCAGGGAGGTGCCCCGGGGCGCACTCACCAGGGGCTGGCCCTCGGGTGAGAGTTTCAGGCGCAGGTGCTTCATGGTCTTGAACCGGACCTCAACCTCCCGGTCATTGAGGGTCATCCACCTTTTCAAGGGGGCCTTGCCCGGCACCCCCGGACGGGTGGCACTTGATTTTCTCTTCATGGAATCACACGCCTCCTTGGACCCCGCCGGGTTGTGATCGGTGATGGCCCCGGAACCCGGTTAAGTCACGGCCTGGCAGTACCACCGACGAAAATATCGGAAAACCTGCGGTCCACTACCCTGACCTCGGAAAACACCTCCGTCATCAGCTCGAGGGTGGACCGGTTGAGATTGCACCCCCCGGCGATGCGGCGCCACAGGGGGTTGAGTTGATTGAATACCGGTCTGAGAAGCCCCCCGGGAGGCTGTACATGCTCGATGAAATGAAGGGTGCCTCCAGGCCTGAGCACCCTCCTCACCTCCTGCAGCCCCTTGATAGGATCCGCCACACTGCAAAAGACCAGGGTGAAGACCACATGGTCGAAGCTGCCGTCTTCAAAGGGCAGCCCTCCGGCATCTCCGGTGCGCAGGGTGATGTCAGGGCACAGGGCCCTGGCCTTTTTTACAAGACCGGGCCTGATTTTCAGGTCCAGATAGGTCAGGGAGGTTATTTTTCGGGAATCGTAGTAGCCGAGATTGATTCCGGTACCGGGCCCCAGCTCGAGAACCCGGCCGGCCACTCCCTGAAGCACCCGGCTTCTCATGGCATCCAGTCCATTTTTTTCAAAGTAGCGCATAAAGGCGTCATAGCCCAGGGTTCCAAAATCCAAAAGCCTCCATCCTTTCTCCGTGGTTGCTGTGGTATACTTTTTACGAGGTGATCCCATTGAAATTATGGATTGACGCCGACGGCTGCCCCGTGGTTGCCCTGGCCGCGGACACGGCCTTCAGGTACGGGGTGCCGACAGTGATTGTCAAGAACTACGCCCATGAAATCACACATCCCCATGCCGAAGTGATTACCGTGGACGTCACCCGGGACGGGGCGGACTACTATATCGCCAACCGCCTCAGTCCCGGTGACCTTTTGATTACCCAGGATTACGGTCTCGCCGCCATGGCTCTTTCAAAAGAGGCCGGGGTACTCACCCAGGACGGGCTTTCCATCAGTGAAGACAACATCGATAGTCTTCTGAGCCGACGCCACATCCACGCCGAACTCCGGCGCAAGCACCGGAAATACTCCCGTCAGGGCAAGCGCAAAAAATCCCAGGACGAGGCCTTCTCATCCGCCCTGGTCCAGCTCCTTGAGGCTCTCTAAATGTCCAGCCGGTGGTCGCAGATGACCTTGCCGGCATCGATGTCCTTGAGACTCAGGGCCCCGGTCATCCGCATGGCGTCCGCCAGCTCCCCGGTAAGCTGTTGGGTGTAGGAGGCCACCGCCTCCGCACCGCCTCCGAAGGCGGCAATGGCATAGGGCCTTCCGATGAGAACCCCGTCCGCTCCCAGGGCCAGACACTTGAAAACATCATAGCCGGTGCGGATGCCTCCGTCAATGAAGATTTTCATCCTGTCCCCCACCGCCGCCTTGATGGCGGGAAGCACCTCGATGGTCGCCGGGGTATGGTCGAGGACCCGGCCCCCGTGGTTGGATACCACAATGCCGTAGGCTCCGGCCTCAAGGGCCTTGAGTGCGGCCCCGGGGGTCATGATACCCTTGACCACGAAGGGAATCCCCGCTTTTTCAACAAACCTGGCAATTTCCGAGGGTGATTTGGGATGGACTGGCTTGCCCAGGGAGGCCAGAAGGGTGAGCCCGGCGGCATCCACATCCATGGCAATCCCGATGGCTCCCGCCTCCCTGGCCCTGGTGATTTTTTCAAAGACCTCTTCCTCCTCCCAGGGCTTGATGGTGGGAATCCCCATGCCCCCCTTTTCCGCCAGCGCTCTGAGAGGGCCTTCAAACTGCTCGGGTGCAATGCCGTCGGCGAGAAATCCAGTGCCGCCGCCCTTCAAGGTCCCCTCCAGAATCGCCCTGGAGTATTCATAGTCACTCAGGGAATCATTGTAGGCACTGGTGAGTCCTCCCACCGGAGCCGCAAAAATGGGGGTCTTGAAGACTCTGCCGAAAATCTCGAGGGTGGTGTCCACGGCCCCCCCCTCGTAGAGGGTGTCCATCTGAAGCATGACCTCCTTGATTTTGGCAAAGTTGCGGGTGAAACCGCTGCCCGTCCCCTTGCCCCCCACACCGGGGACTTCCCCCCTGCAGGCGATGCCGTTGCATATTTCACAGGATCTGCATGAAAAGTTTTCAAAGCTTCTGGTCTTCAAGCGCGCCTCGTGATAATTCATAGCTTGTTTCCTCCTTTGTCCAAGTGATCCCGGCAGTCGCCGGGGGCGAAGGGGTTGAGTCCACCGCCTTCCCTATTATAACCCAAAAATCCTTCAGAGTCAGACGCAGAACCCCGCCGGGAAAAAAA
>LQBE01000002.1:16683-21334 GCA_002029975.1 delta proteobacterium ML8_F1
CAGTTTTTCTGTACGATATTTTTTAAGGAGGCCCTCCATGGTACCCCATCTCTCCCCCCAGATTATCTGGACTGTTTTAATGGTGTTTTTCGTCATTGCGGAAATCATCTCCCTGGGACTGACCTCCATCTGGTTTGCCTTCGGTGCCCTGGCGGCCCTGGTCAGCGCCTATTTCACCGATGTCCTCATGGTCCAGGTCATTGTCTTTGTCCTGGCCTCGGTCCTTTCCCTGTTCTTCACCAAGCCCCTGGTGAAACGACATCTTCATGTGGGGGAGGAAAAAACCAATATCGATGGATTCATCGGTTTGACCGGGGTGGTCACCAAGGCCATCACTACCCACGAAACGGGACAGATCAAGGTCAATGGACAGATCTGGACCGCCTACAGCGAGGAGGAAATTCCTCCGGGCGCCACCGTCACGGTGGAATCCGTCAGCGGAGTCCGTCTCAAAGTCAAGAAAGGATGATTTGTCATGTTAGATTTACTCTTGTTTCTCGTCATCATAATCCTCGGTGTGGTTCTGGTCATCACCAATGTCAGAATTGTTCCCCAGGCCAACGCCTACGTCATTGAACGACTCGGCGGCTTTCTCACCACCTGGAGCGTGGGGCTGCACCTGAAAATGCCCATTATCGACCGGGTGGTCCAGAGGGTGGACCTCAAGGAACAGGTCATCGATTTCCCTCCCCAGCCGGTCATTACCAAGGACAATGTCACCATGACCATCGACACGGTGGTTTTCTACCAGATTACCGACCCCAAGCTCTACGCCTACGGGGTGAAGCAGCCGATCCTCGCCATTGAAAATCTCACCGCCACCACCCTGAGAAATATCATCGGCCAGCTTGAGCTCGACGAAACCCTGACCAGCCGGGACCTGATCAACACCCAGATGCGGGCCACCCTCGATGAAGCCACGGACCCCTGGGGAATCCGGGTGAACCGGGTGGAGGTCAAGAACATCCTGCCTCCCGAGGACATTCAAAACGCCATGGAGAAGCAGATGCGGGCGGAGCGGGAAAGAAGGGAAAGCATTCTGCGGGCTGAAGGACAAAAACGCTCCTCCATTCTGATTGCCGAGGGCAAGAAGGAATCCCAGGTGCTTTACGCCGAGGGGGAGAAGACCGCTTTTATTCTGCAGTCTGAAGCCAGAAAAGAAGCCGCCATCAGGGTGGCCGAGGGAGAGGCCATGGCCATCAAAATGATCAAGGAGGCCGGCCCCACCAAGGAGATTCTCACCCTGAGAAGTTTTGACGCCTTTGTAGAGGTTTCCAAGGGCAATGCCACCAAGATCATTATCCCCTCGGAGATTCAGGGCCTTGCCGGCATGGCCGCTTCCTTGAAGGAAATGATTACCGAGGACTTCAAGGAGTCCCCCAAAGAAGTCCCGGAAGCCACAGAGCCAGACCAGACCCCACCCCCACAACCTGTGAAGGAATAAGGAGGAGCCTATGCATCAGTTCGGACATATCGGCGTTTATGTCAAGGATTTAGAAGTTTCAAAAACCTTCTACACAGAAATTCTGGGTTGCACTGTCCTCAAGGAATATGACTACCCCGACTCCCACCTGGTGTTTCTCGATGCCGGCGGGACCGTGATTGAGCTCATCAGCAAAGAATCCGTTTCCCACCGCCCGGTGAGAGGAGCCATCGACCACATGGCTTTCAAGGTGGACTCCCTGGATGAGGTGATGATTCTTTTGCACAACCGCAATATTCCCATCATTGGAGAACCCCGCATCGTGGGCAGTGCCCGGATTGTTTTCATTGAAGGACCCAACAATGAACGCTTTGAATTCACAGAACACATCCAATAAAAACTTTGGGGACGGTACTTGACAACCGTTCCCTTTTATTGTAAGGTGGTTTTGAGGTGATGCGTATGCCTCGCAAAGCGCGAGAAAAGATTCCTTACGGGACCTATAAAATCGAACAAAGCGGGGTCCAGGGCAAGCGAATTTTCGAATCCGATGACGACCGGGCCAGGTTTTACAAGCTTCTCTCAGAGAAGAAGCACCAGTTCAACTTCAAGGTTTACGGAATCAGGCTGGAGGGTGACAACCGCTATGAACTCGTCCTCTACGACCACGGCAGCGATATCTCGAAAATCATGAAATCCATCAACATCTCCCTCAGCTACCTCTTCAAGGGCCGGGGAAGGATTTTCAAGGACCGCTACAAATCCACCCTGATCAGAACCCCGGAGGCGCTCTCGGAAGTCCTTGGGACCATGCATCCCTTCAAGCCCCTGGAAAAGGATGCCGATATACTGCAGGCACTGATTGACTCAGAAATCCTCTTCACCCCCGCCGACAGTCCCACGGAACAGGTCATCGTACTGGATGAAGATTCCCGGGCAGTCTGCCTGAGGGAGGGTCCCCAGTGTGAAAATACTCAAGACTGCATCCGGTCCCTGGACAAGGGACGGGAAATGCTCGCAGAAATTGCCGGGAAGCAGGGACTGTCCCTGGAAGAGTTTCTCAGGAACAAAGTTCTCAGAAATGAAGCGCTTTTAAAGTTCAGAAAAAAGACCACCCTCTCCCTGAAGGAAATCGGCACTTTGTTTGGAGGACTCACAGAGTCCGCTGTGTGTAAAATCATTTCAAGAACAAAATAACAGACGAGGTGAAAATTATGAGTTTGGATTTCAGCATCAATATCGGCGGTGAAAAGGCCCAGGCCCTCGACCCGCAAATGGTCTACGACACCCTGGTCATCGGCGGAGGCCCGGCAGGTCTCGGCGCCGCCCTCTACGCCAAGAGAAAAGGCCTGGAGGTGGGCATCCTAGCCGAACGCATCGGCGGCCAGGTCCTTGACACCTCCAGCGTGGAGAATTATCTGGGTTACAATTTCCTTACAGGGGAGGACATGGTCCACAATTTCGAGGCCCATGTGAAGGAATACAAGGTACCAATCACCACGGACGTCCTGGTGGAGGCTCTCACCGACGGCAACCCCAAGAAAGTAACATGCAGCGACGGGAAAACCTACCAGGCCAAAACCCTGATCCTGGCCACGGGCTCCAAACCCAGAAAGCTCGATGTGCCGGGTGAAAAGGAATACGCCGGTCGCGGAGTGGCCTATTGCGCCATCTGTGACGGTCCCCTTTTCACCGGTCGTGAGGTCATTGTAGCCGGGGGCGGCAATTCAGCCGTTGAAGCCGCCATCGACCTCTCAAAAACCTCCAGCAAGGTCAAACTGGTGCACCGCAGTGAATTCCGGGCGGACAAGGTCCTGGTGGACAAGCTCATGTCCCTGGAAAATGTCGAAGTCTACCTCAACACCCAGATTATTGAAATCAAAGGGGAAAATCTTCTGACCCATGTGAGCGCCCTGGACAAAAAGAGCAACCTCACCATCGACATCCCCGCCGAGGGATTGTTCGTGGAAATCGGTTATCTGCCCAAATCAGAGCTTTTTGAAGGCCTCCTGGCCTTGAACGAGAAAAAGGAAGTCATGGTCAATTCCCTGGGAGAAACCAGCGTCCCCGGCATCTATGCGGCGGGCGACCTTACCGACGGCCCCTACAAGCAAATTGTCATTTCCGCAGCGGATGGTGCAAAAGCCGCCCTCAGCGCAAATGATTTTGTCAATAAACTATAATATTAGGAGGAATAAACAATGGCATTTTTGAACGACGATATTCGCAAGCAGATTACTGAGATTTTCGCTCCCATGGAAAAAGAGGTGAAGATTGTTCTTTTCACTGAAGAAACCGGTTGCGAGTCCTGTGAGGATACCAAGGGCTACATGGAAGAAATGGCCGAGCTCAGTGACAAACTCTCCCTGGAGGTCCTGGATGCACAAAAGGAAGCCGAAAGAGCAAAAGAACTCAAGGTTGAAATGGTTCCCGCCATCGTTCTCCTGGACGAGGCAGGCAAGGACCTTGGCGTGAAGTATTACGGCATCCCGGCGGGTCACGAAATCAATTCCTTCATCACCGGCGTCCTGGAGGTCTCCGGAGCAGGCGAAGAGCTTCCCGGCGAAATCATTGAGAGAATTGAAAAAATCAACACCCCGGTGAATATCAAGGTCTTTGTCACCCTTTCATGCCCCCATTGCCCCGGAGCTGTTGCCAAGGCCCACAAGATAGCCATGCTCAATCCCCTGGTCAATGCTGAAATGGTGGAAGCCAATACCTTCGGCGAACTCTCAAACAAGTTCAACGTCAGCGGCGTGCCTAAAATCATTTTCAACGAAGGACCGGACCTGGTGGGCAACCAACCCCTCGAGGAATTCTTGAAGACCATTGAAGCCCTTTAGGCAAAAATCATAGTTTGATTATATTGAGTGTTGGTGAGTAATCACCAACACTCTTTTTATGAGAAAAAACAGATGATTCCTTCTCAGATAAACGGAAATAGAGTGAAATCAAAAAAAAAAGCAAAAGCCAAATCTCTCTCTTTTGTTTTATATCAATTATCCTGAGCACTGAAGACACTCCCAGTCAATTTATAAAAATTGTCACCGTTTGGAAGGCCTTCATAATACTTCTTTTTTGCATCCCTACTACCGTACCCACCGCCGTCACATCAAGGACAAGGACTTTCTCAACGTGTTTTCATATCTCAGCGTTTGCATTTTTGAATATATACAGGTAAATTACACTAATTTGAGCACCTTGAAAAATTAAAAAGGGTTCGAAAAT
>LQBE01000003.1:0-8138 GCA_002029975.1 delta proteobacterium ML8_F1
CATCCCCTGGGGCCGGGCTCCACCTCCAGGTATCCCAGCTTTTCAAGCCGGTCTATCCTGCCCCGGATTTCCATCTCAGAGAGCTTGAAGTACCGCCTTGTAAAGGCCTCGTGGAGGGTTCTTCTTCCGGTGGGTCGGTTCCTGTGCCCAAACTCCCTGACCAGGCGCATCAGACACACCTCGCTGGCCCTCAGCCCAACCTCCGACAAATCGAATTCCAGATAACTTTCATCCTTCAGGTACACCGGCAGCCGGGACAGGTCATATTCTCCCTCGGCAATGGTCACCAGATATTCAACGAGATTTTTCAGTTCCCTGACATTTCCCGGCCAGGCATATTCTTGAAGAAACCGGTTCAAAAGAGGATTCTCCCATTCCGTCACTCCCCGCTCCTTGAAAAAGCGCCTCCCCAGCACAAGGATATCCTCCCTGCGTTCCCTCAGAGGGGGGATTTCAAGATGGAAGACATTGAGCCGGTAAAAGAGATCTCTTCTGAAGCTCCCCTCCTCAACCATTTTGAAAAGATTCTTGTTGCTGGCGGCGATAATCCGGGTGTCCACCTTGATGATGGCATTGCCTCCCACCCGCATGATCTCACCCTCTTGCAGCACCCTCAGGAGTCTTGCCTGCAGACCCGGGGGCATTTCCCCGATTTCATCCAGGAACAAGGTCCCGCCGTCAGCGGACTCGAACAAACCCATCTTCCCTCCCTTTCTGGCGCCGGTGAAGGCCCCTTCCTCATAGCCGAAGAGCTCCGACTCCAGGAGATTTTCCGGAAGGGCGGCACAGTTGACCGCCACAAAGGGTTCCCGGCTCCTGTGGGAATAATTGTGGATGGCGCCGGCGAACATCTCCTTGCCCGTTCCCGATTCGCCGAAAATCACTACCGCGGCACTGGCATCGGCCAGCTTCCTGGCTATTTCCACCAGTTCCATCATCCCGGGATTCCTGGTGATGATATTCCCGAAGCGGTAAGCCGAATAGTAGCCCCTGCCCACAATCTCCCGGTGAATTTTCTGCTGGACCTTCACCACATCGGTGTAGTTCTCGATAATCACAAGCTTGCCATAGGAGATCTCCTTGAAGGTCACATGCCTCAGGGTGAGAATCAGTTTTTTGCCGCCGTAGCTGAAGAGCTCATTGTCGAGATCCTTTTCCCCGGCAAGCATCTCAAGCTCGGGGACGGCGGCCACCAGCTCTTTAAGAGAGCGCTTTTCAAAGGTCTTCAGGTCCCTTTCAAGCATCACCCCAAGCTGTTGGTTCACCAGGGCAATCCTGTCCTTTTCATCAACGGCCATGACCCCGGAGGACATTCCGTTGATCAGCTTGCGCCACTGGGTACTGAGCACCCGCCGGTTCTCAATGGTCTCATTGAGGCCCTGCCACATGCTGGGAATCCTCATGGAGTATCTCAGAAGAATTTCCTCCGCCGCCTGGGCCTCGATGTCCAGGACCCCCAGAATGTCCAAGATGGTATTGATATCAAAGACCCGGCTTCCGATTTCCACCTTCCGGGCCGGGATATCGGGGAGAAAGGGATAATCGATGTGACAGATGATATAGTCCACCTCCGGGGGCACCCTGGGGCACCCCTTGTAGTAGGGGGAAAGCTTCAGATTCCTCAAGCCCAGCTGGTAGATGGTGGCCAGGGTTTCATTGGCCATGAAGCTGTTGATGTTCACCACCAGACAATGACTCCCCGGAGGAATCTCCTCAAGCTTCTCCACCGCTTCCTTGGTCAGGGTCCGGCGCATCATCAGCACCGGACAGTTGCATTTGATATGGTCCATGAAGACCATGAGGATACTGGGATCCGTGTACAGAATCAGATCCGCTTCATAAACCGCAGGCACGGTGGTGCCGCTGGACAAATACACGCGGATATCGATCTTCTCGTGGAAAATGGACTGAAGCTCCCTGGTGAAAAACCGGGCAATGAAATCGTCAATGGCCAGGAGGGCGATTTTTCTTTTCATTCTTGTTCCCCTTTCTACGGAAATTCTTTTTATTGGGATTGTTTTATTCATTTTATCTTTAATATCCCAGTAAAGCAACCGAACGCCTCTCTTTTCAAATTTTTCACTTAAGACCTCAACCCCCTCTCCCCTCCTTGAATCCGGGCTTTGAAGCCCCTCATGCCCATGGCAATCATTTTTGGCATCAGATTTGCGTATAACATTGGCTGAATAACCAACATCATGGAGGTCAGTCTATGCAATGCGACAGCACCAACATCAAACACTGGATTGAGACCCTGGGAACATTCACCCGTGAAGACCTGCCGGGAAACACCCGGTTCTCCTGCACCCCGGAGGACCTGGCAGCCAAAACCTACCTCATCAAAGAGATGAAAGCCCTGGACCTCAAAGTCACCATGGACCACTTCGGCAATCTCATCGGCATCACTGAAGGCACGGATCCGGATGCCCTGCCGGTCATGGTGGGATCCCATCTCGACACCGTCAGGGAGGGGGGGCGCTTTGACGGCATTGCCGGGGTGGTCAGCGGCCTTGAAATCGTAAGGGTCCTGAAGGCCAACCGGAAAAAGACCCGCCACCCCGTAGCGGTCATCGCCTTTGCCGAGGAGGAGGGCGGCCGTTTCGGCTCCGCTTTTCTGGGCAGCCGGTGGTTCACCCGGAACTTGAAGGATGAAGACCTGGCGGCCTACGTCGATGCCGGGGGCATGACCCTTCCCGAGGCCCTGAAGGTCCTGGAGGGGCTCAACCCCCTGGTGGAAAGAACCCATCAACCTGTTTATCCGGCCAGAGCCTTCTTTGAACTGCACATCGAGCAGGGGCCCGTCCTTGAAAACACCGGCACGGCCCTGGGTCTGGTGGACACCATCACCGGGAGCAGTTCCTTTGAAGTCACCCTGAGGGGGGAAGCCAATCACGCAGGCACCACCCCCATGGATATGAGAAAGGACGCCTTCTTCGGCATGCTTCCCATAGCCACAGAGCTCAACCGCCTGGCCAGGGCTCAGAACATCCACAGTGTGGGAACCATCGGCCGCCTGAGGCTTGTCCCCGATGCCTACAACATCATCCCCGGGGAAGCGATTTTCACCATGGACCTCAGGAGCCTTGACACCGATACCCTGTCCTCCATGATCCATCACATGAAAGCCTTTGTTGAAACCACTGCCCGGGAGGCCGGTCTTGGTTTCAGCCTCCGGGAAAAACACCTGGAATGGCCGGTCCATCTGGACAAGGACCATCTTAAGATTCTAAAGGAGGCCGCATCAAAACGCCATTATTCTTATCTTCAAATGGGAAGCGGCGCCGGTCATGACGCCATTATCCTGTCGGAGCATTGTCCCACCAGCATGGTCTTCGTCCCCAGCGTGAAGGGAAGAAGCCACTGCAAAGAGGAATTCACCGCCTGGGAGGCTATCGAAAAGGGCTGCAATGTTCTTCTCGACACGGTGGCGGCAATCGCACAAATCGTGGAATAATATTTTAAACAAGGGGGTCAAATCAATGACTGAAGCAGCAATGGAAAAGAAAAAATGGTACAAGAAGGTACCCAACGCCTATGTCATCCTGTTCTTTATTCTCATTCTTATGACAGTCCTCACCTACATCGTTCCCTCGGGAGAATTTCAAAGAGAGATGATGGACAACGGCCGCATCGGGGTGGTCCCGGGCAGCTTCGAGTACATCGAAAAAACACCGGAAATGACGGTTTCACCCTGGGGCCTCTTCAAGGCCATCCCCGTAGGCATGGTGGCCGCCGGCAGTGTGATGATGATTGTTTTCCTGGCCGGCGGGATGTTCAAGGTTCTTGAGGATACCGGCGTCATCGAAAACAGCATCGGCATCGCCATCAAGAAAATTGAAGAGCACAATGTCTCCAAGAGTGCCACCCTGGTCATTCTCACCTTCCTCTTCGGCTTCTTCGGCGCAGCGGTGGGCTTTGAAAACCTGATTCCCTTTGTGCCCCTTGGAGTCATGGTGGCTCTGGGACTCGGCTATGACCTGATGACCGGGGCCGGCGTAGTCATCGGCGGACTTTCCGTGGGTTTTGCCACCTCCCCCATCAATCCCTATACCGTGGGTGTCGCCCACCAGATAGCGGACCTGCCCACCTTCTCCGGCATGGGGGTCCGGTCTGTTTACACCTTTGTCGCCCTCGTCATCATGTCCCATCACGTGGTCCGCTACGCCAAAAAAATCGGACTGAATCCCGACAAATCCCTGACCAAGGGGATTTCCACGGAAGGCCTTGAAATCAACAAGGCCCAGATTGCCGCCTACCATCTGGACGCCAGGGGCAAGGTTATCCTGGCTGTCTTCCTCTCCTTTATCGCCGTCGTCATCTTCGGGGTCGTCCAGTACGCCTGGTACCTCAACGAAATTTCCGCTCTTTTCGTGGTCTATGCCATTATTATCGGTCTTATCGCCAAATTTGATGCCGACAAGATTGTCGCTTCCTTCCTCAAGGGGGCCGGCAACATCGTCGGCGGCGCCCTCATCATCGGTCTCGCCCGGGGCATCCAGGTCATACTGGACCAGGGCAAAATCGGCGACACCATTATCAACACCCTGTCGGCCCCTCTGCAGAATTTCGCACCGGCGGTTTCCGCCATCCTGATGACCCTGGTCCAGGGCGTCATCAACTTCTTCATTCCTTCGGGGTCGGGACAGGCCATGGCCACCATGCCCATTATCATCCCCCTCAGTGACCTCATCGGGGTCAACCGCCAAATCGCCATCTCCGCCTTTCAGATGGGAGACGGCCTCATCAACATGATGATTCCCACCCTGGGCGGACTCCTGGCCATGCTGGCCCTGGCCCGGGTACCCTTTGACAAGTGGTTCAAGTTCATTGTTCCCCTGGTGGCCAAGCTCTATGTGGCCGGCTGGATCTTTTTGATCATCGCTACAGCCATCAACTGGCAGTAGGCAAAAAACAATCCGGGCACGGCTTTACACAAGCCGTGCCCATGAATCGAGGTCATCACAGTGAAAGACAGCGCGCTCAATGAAAAAATCACACAATACGCCGAAACCCACAGGGAGTCCCTGGTCAATCTGAGGCGGTCCCTGCACCAGATACCGGAGCTCACTGACGATCTGCCCAAAACCCGGAAGATGATTCTTGACTACCTCAAAAAATTCAAGGACATCGAAATCAGGGACTGGGTGGGCAACGGCGGCATCACCGCTCTTTTAAGGGGGGACCTCCCGGGGAAGACCTTCGGCTACCGGGCGGACATGGACGCCCTGCCCATGGAAGAGATGAACGAAGTCCCCTACAAGTCCACCCACCCGGGGAAAATGCATGCCTGCGGCCACGACGCCCATATGACCATCGCCCTGGGAATTCTGACCCTTTTACATGCCTTCAAATCAGAGCTCCGGGGTCAGGTCAAATTCATCTTTCAACCTGCGGAGGAAGCCCAGGGAGGGGCCTTGGAAATGATTCAGGACGGCGCCTTGAAAGACCCCGAAGTCGACGAAATCTACGGCATCCACGTGTGGCCCTCCATCGAAAAGGGCCGCTTCGGTCTCAAGGCCGGCGAACTCATGGCGGGCACCGACATCATCCGCATTGACATCCAGGGAAAGGGGGGCCATCCCGGCATCCCCCACCACGCCGTCAACCCCATTGTGGTGGGATCGAAGATTGTATCCGAGCTTGAATCCATCACCTCCTACGCCGTCGACTCCAGTGAAAATGCCGTCATCAGCATCTGCTCCTTCCACGGGGGAAAGGTCAACAACATCATTCCCCACACCGTCACCATCTATGGGACGGTCAGAACCTTCAACGCCGAGACCCAGGACATCGTGGAAAGGGAAATGAGCAGGATTGTCCATCATTTCGGCGACCTCTACAGAGCAACCTGCACCCTCGACTACCACAAACACTTCCCCCCCACCATCAACCATCCGGAGGTCATCGCAAAATTCAAAGACTCCCTCGATGGACAGGCGGTGCCGGGTGCCGTGGAAAATCTGTCAAAGCCCTCCATGGGGGCCGAGGACTTCAGCTGCTTTCTGAGGGAAAAGCCCGGAGCCTTCATCTTCGTCGGCACCCGGAACGAAGCAAAAGGCCTTGTCCATGAAATCCATCACCCACAGTTTGACATCGACGAGGACATTCTCACCGATACCGCCCTGGCCTTTGCCAGATTCTTCATTTCTTCACAGTGATTACAAAAAAGACCCTGAAGACGGGTTAAACACCTGTCTTCGAGGTCTTTTTTTTCACACCTGACAGCCTTCACCCATCCCGGGAACCGCCCGGCGCCAAAAGCGCATTCTCCCGGCCCTGAGGCTGAAGGCCATTATAACATCCATGAGATTGCGATTGATATCCCGCGTCCACTTGATGCCTTTGTGAAGGTGAGAAAATCCTTGAAAATGCCTTGAAGCAACCCATCTGTCAACACTTTCCCGAAGCCCCGCCTCTACAGCCTTTCCCTGCAACCAGTGACGACTACACCCCGGCAGCCAACTCACTGAAAATTTCCTTCAGGTCCGGGTCCCAGGGTACAAGAACACCGCATTTCCCCAGCTCCACTCCCATGATGCCACAGTACTGCCGGTAGACCGCCCCGGCTATCTGCTCTTTAAGGGCCTCATCCATCTCCCTGTAACTTGCAATCACATAGGTGCCCACGACTCCCTGGAAATATCCCGCCAGAGCGTCTATCAAATACCCCCTAGGCCACCCGGCCGGCAGATGGACCACAAGTGCCGACAGTCTTTGGACAACCTCTCTGACTCTGGGTTCCTCCAGGCTGTGGGTTTGAGGCCACCCGACCCTTTTGTCCCGCCACCGGCCCATGCGCCTGTCAACAAAGGCAAAAAACTTGCCAGGCGACCCCGATCCCGGGTATTCGTCGATTTCCCCGAGGAGCTTCAGCAGGAATCCGTAGCCCTCCAGGATTTCACCCACCACCTGGGTCTTCACCACATACTCGCGGGGAAATTCCCTGAAAATCACCGCAAGCGCCTTCGTTTCCGCGAAGGCTCTTTTCATGTGGTAGTAGCCCTCCCGGTTGTGGGAATGGACCACATGGGTGGACGTGAGAATTCCCAATCGGTGCCCCCCTCTGATCAGAGAAATTCCCAGACCGAGATCCTCAGCGAAATTCCCCTTGAAGCGGTGACTCATAAAGACTTGCCGGTCGACCAGGCAGTTCACGTTGGACAACTGTCCGTTCATTCTCAGGGACAGGGGACTAGGGATTCGAGGCATGGCCAGGATCTTGTCCCCGCCGTCGGTCCTCCAGGTCAACCGATGATAACACAGGGCCAGTCTGGCATAGAGGTCGGCCTTTTGACGCGGTCTTTCCACGGAAGACACCGCCACCGCCCCCAATCTCTTGAGTCCCTCAATCATTCTCAGCAACCAGTAGTCTTCCGCCAGGGCGACGTCCTGGGTCATGAAGAGCAAATACTTGCCTGTCGCTCTTTCGGCCCCCAGATTCCTGGCATAGGAATGAGTAAAGGATTCCCCTGGAATCTCGATTACCCTGACTCCGAACTCCCGGCATATCGGGAGGGTTTCATCCTTAGAGCCCGAGTCAACCGCTATGATTTCAAGATACCCAATTCCCTTTTGTTCTCTGAGTCCCCTTAAAAGCGCTGCAAATTCCCCGCCGCCATTGAGCGTCGGAATTATCACCGAAACTCTCTCCTGGCTGCCCTCTAGGGATTCTAAGGGAACCCCAGGCCCCCGGTGACTCTCAAGGGTCCGGCAGGGATTCACCCGCCTGCCGTACCTGATCATCAATCGACGGAATCTAAGATGCAAGGGCCTTAACAGTCTTTTGACCCCGACCTTCAATTTTGTCTTGAGGATTCTCATACAATTAGTCCTCTCGTGGATAATCCTGCACCGCCACTACCGGCAGACACCTCATTGGGAACGGATTGCCATCTTGGATTTTTGAACCTGGTAGACCCCGAAGAGAATCACTGCCATGGCCACCATCATGGCCAGGGTGATGTCTTCCCCAAGAATCACATGACCAAGGAAGACCGCCACTGCCGGATTGACATAGGCGTAGGTACTGGCACGGGTCGCCGGCCACTTCTGCAGTACGTAGATATAGCTGGAAAACCCGATGATGGAGCCGAAAAAGGCCAGATACAGCACTGAGAGAACCCCTGAAAGGGTGAAAT
>LQBE01000003.1:8213-8475 GCA_002029975.1 delta proteobacterium ML8_F1
CGGCGACGAACATCTGGATACCGATATTGGCTACCAGGGATTCACGACTCCTGACAGTCTGGGAAAGGACGGACCCCAGGGCCCAGAGAATCGTCGCCACAATCATGATAATGACCCCCAAGAGATCAATAGCCCCGCCCTTGCTCCCGGGCTGCAAAAGCATGTAAACCCCGGCAAAACCAAGAAGAAGCCCCAGATAGCCCCTAAAACTCAGACGAACCGTTCTGAGGACCCCCATCTCGATGACCGCCACCCAGATGGG
>LQBE01000004.1 GCA_002029975.1 delta proteobacterium ML8_F1
CATCTAGTCACTTCTATGGGAATACGAATATTTTAAGCCAGCGTATTCCAGAAAAGGCAGATTAGAAAGTCAATATTTCAACAAGTATTTAGATGACTGGATTAGACAAGGAGACTAACATGTCGGTTTACTATATACAGACAAGCTTAACAGGACTGGCAATTATTTTGTTGATTTATATTAATGTGCGTAAAAATTTCAGCAATAAAGACATAAGTGAACATATTTTTTCTTCGATGTTATTGATCACAGCGTTACTATTGGTATTTGAAATGCTGTTAAATATAAACACGGGAAAGGATTCAGATACTTCACGGGAGCTTATGACATTTATTGTGACAGTTTTTTACATATTGAATCCTTTTTCAGGTGCGATGTGGCTTTTGTATGTTTTGGATTTTACAGGAATGATAAGAGAAAAAGCTTATTCATATTGGGCAATCCCCCTCAGTATGCCTTTATTGTTGAACGTTGTTTTTTCAATTATGAGTATATTTGGTGATTTCACTTTTTTTATTGATCAGAATAATGTCTATCACCGTGGAAGTCATTTTTGGTTAATGCCAGCTACAGCATACGTCTATCTGATTATTTCCCTCATCATATTGATTCGGAAACGAAACGAGCTAAGCAAAAAAGAGTTTTTTGCCTTATTGACCTTTCTTCTACCTAATGTTGTTGGCGCAATAATTCAAATTAATTATTATGGAATTTCTGTTGTTTGGTTAATGACTTCATTTGCATTGCTCATTATTTACATTTATCTGCAGTCAGAAAGCATCGAGAGCAATCGAATTGAACAAAAATACCTTGTATTGTTTCTGAGTACAAAAACAGTTCAACTTATCGTCGAACCTTCAGATGGTCAGATTATCAATGCTAATCCAGCGGCAATGAATTTCTACGGGCTGTCTTTGGTGGATTTGCAAAATAAAAGCGTCGATGATTTATCCGCCAAGGACAGAGCATTTGCAAAGTATCTTGACGGGGATGGTGATCAAATATTTTTAAATCGGCACGTTGCTGCCGAGGGTGCTGAAAGAGATGTAGAAATATACCCGGCTATCTACAATCAGGACAGGAAGAAACTGGTTCATCTGATTATTGTGGATGTTACAGAACGGGTTCTTTCAGAACGGAAAATGGCTGAGGCTAAAAAAATCGCCGAAGAAGCGAATGCAGAAAAAGATATTTTCCTGGCAACAATGAGTCATGAAATAAGAACACCGATGAACGGCATTACAGGTTCGAGTCAACTGCTATTGACAACTGATTTGAGTGATGAGCAAAAAAAATATGTGAGTACCATTCAATACTCCATAAATTTACTGGAGAAGATTACCAACAACATACTGGATTTATCAAAAATTGAAGCGAACAAGATGGTTTTAGAACATAAATACGTGGATATTGCTGACATTATCCAGCAAGTCAGTAAAATTGTAAAGTCAGACTTCAAACATAAAGAACTGGATTACGAGGTTGTGCATCGGGATGAATTTTCGACTTTTTTCGGCGACCGCATCCGACTGTCACAAGTCTTGTTGAATCTGCTCAGCAATGCCTTCAAGTTCACCGATAAAGGTGGCATTGCTTTATCAGTGAAACGATTGAAAGATGAAGGACGCAGGAGTGAATTGTACTTTGAAGTGAAGGATACGGGTATTGGAATAAAGCGAGGAGATACTCGGAAAATTTTCAATAGATTTACCCAGATTGAAAATTCGACGACAAGGAGATTTGAAGGTACGGGTCTAGGTTTGGCCATTGCCAAGAGTTTAGTGGAGCTAATGGGTGGTGAAATCGGTGTGGTAAGTCATGAAGGAATTGGATCGTGTTTTTGGTTTACGGTATGGCTTGATAAAACTCAAGGCAATGATTTCTTTGACTTTGGAGAAAATGCTGACACGGGTTCATACAAGCCGGCTAAAGGCTTGGAACTGGCGTCACCTCATCCACTGCTTCTTGTAGAAGACAATGTCATAATCAACCAACTTATGGCAACACAAATGCTTGAAAAAATGGGATTAGAGGTGCATGTGGCCCAAAATGGCGAGGAAGCATTGAAGGCCTATAAGAAGAATAAATATGCCATTATTTTAATGGATTGTCATATGCCAGTAATGGATGGCTATCAAGCGACAAGAGCAATTCGCCAATTGGAAAAAGATAGCGGACACTATACGCCGATTATTGCATTGACGGCGGATGCAATGGAAGAAAATGAGCAAGTATGTCAGTCAGCTGGGATGGATGCCTGTATCACTAAGCCAATTGATAAACTTGAATTATACAGAAGTCTGAAATACTGGTTAGAGAGGGGATGAGCATGTATAAAATAATGATAGTGGAAGATGATTTGTCCTTGGCCAATGAATTGACAGAACATCTGAAGAAGTGGGATTACCAAATTTTTTCCGTGCAGGATTTCAAAAATATTAATGAGCAATTTGTCAATTTACAACCTCATCTGGTCCTTCTTGATATCAATCTTCCCTATTATGATGGCTACTATTGGTGCCATGCAATCAGGAGATTGTCGAGAGTGCCAATCATCTTCATATCCTCAATTTCAGATAACATGAATATGATCATGGCCATTAATATGGGAGGTGATGATTTTGTAATCAAGCCCTTCAATATTGATCTGCTTGTATCGAGGATTCAAGCATTGTTAAGAAGAAGCTACTCGTATTTAGAGGAGCTCGATGTGATTGAACATAGAGGAGTTGTCTTAAGCCTTTCTAGAAGCACCTTGGATTATAATGGTAAAACATTGGATTTGACCAGAAATGAATATAGAATTCTTCGTCTATTATTTACAAACATTGGAAGAGTGCTGTCCAGGGATACTATCATTACAAGTCTGTGGGAGGATGAGTCATTTATTGATGATAACACATTGACGGTCAATGTGACGCGATTACGGAAAAAATTAGAATCAATCGGCCTGCTCGATTTTATCAGGACAAAAAAAGGAATGGGATATTTTATTGATTGAACAATTATTCTTGAAAACGCAGCTTTGTCACCACAAACTATGCGACCTGGATTCCCGGGAATTCTTACCGACAGGAGATTCACATCCCTGGCACGGGACGGCTGTTTCTCCTTGTCCCGATACCCTTCATTACGGTAGACATAAGTGATCCCGGTTCATTTGCTTTTCTTGTAGACAATGCCCATATCGCATCTTCTTATTACATAGATTACAATATAGCCCG
>LQBE01000005.1:0-27941 GCA_002029975.1 delta proteobacterium ML8_F1
TTTGGGGGTACCAAATGTGGTTGAGGTGGATGAATCAGTAGATTTTGAAATTGCCGTTAAATTTTCTGAAACAGCAGATGCTTCCTATGCAAACAGTTCCTGGACCGGGGATATTGTGTTCACGGCGGTACAGTCGGACAATCAGGATCCAACAGCCATTGTCTGGGACAACCCGGTTGATTGAGTGCCTCCAGTGAAGGGGTGTCAGAGTGAAGGTTAAGACGAAGGTGCGGATAGGGAAACCCTTTCCTGGTGCAGTGAAGGGATTGACGGGCCTGATTGCCTGGTCGTTGCTGGTCCTTTCCGTAGGTTTTTTTGTTTTCACGATGTATTCGGAGTATTTCTCTGGGGGCCTGCCCTATGATTTGTACATTGTCTACGGCGGCAGTATGTCCCCGGCCATGAAGGCGGGAAGTCTGGCAGTGGTGGCGCCGGTGGATCCAATGGCGCTTGCGGTGGGGGATATTGTCACCTACAGACAGGCGGCGGGGATGTCTCTGCCGACAACGCATCGGATTGTCGGGATTTCAGAGAAAGAGGGAATCCGTTATCTGAGGACCAAGGGGGATGGCAACGAGGTGGAGGACCAGGGAAGCGTCAATGCTGAAAGGATTGACGGCAGGCTTGTCTTTTTTGTGCCCTGGATAGGATATCTTCTGAGTTTTGTCAACACGGGGACGGGACGGTTGATGCTGATTTTTCTGCCCCTGGCGGGGATGATGATTCATGAAATCCTGAAGCTTTCGCACCAGGTCAGCAAATACAGGGCATTAAGGAGTAGGAAACAGTAGATGAGATCCCATCTTTGGACAGATGGGATTTTTTCTTTGCAAAAATTCTCTAAAACCACTATGATAGTATTGATTTTCTCATTGATGCCCAAGGATTTGATAGTTTCAGGGATCCCTGGGTAAGTATAAGTCGCATCGACTTTAGAGAACAGGAGCCCATATGATTATTCGAATAATTGAACTGTATATTGAACGATTTTCATTTTTTTCCGAACTGCTTGTCCAGCACATGATTTTGACGGGGATTGCCGTCGTGATCATCACAGTGCTCGGACTCCTTACGGGAATTGCCATGAGCCGCAACAAGCAGGTGGCGCAGGCGGTACTGAGGATTACCAGTTTTCTCTATACCATTCCGTCCATTGCCCTTTTCGGTTTTTTGGTGTCTTTGACCGGAATCGGGACAAAAAGTGCCGTGATTGCCCTGGTGCTCTACGGCTCTCTGCCAATCATACGCAATACCTATACGGGAATTACCGAGGTGGATCCGGAAATCCTCGAGGCGGCCACCGGGATGGGGAGTACGAAGCAACAGCTCCTTTACCGAATCCAGCTGCCTCTGGCCCTGCCGGTGATCTTCAGTGGTTTTCGGACCATGGTGGTAATGACCATTGCCCTGGGGGGCATTGCTTCCTTTATCGGTGCCGGGGGCCTGGGCAACGCTATCTGGCGCGGAATCAGCACCAATTTTCCAGAGATGACCATAGCCGGGAGTCTGCTGGTGGCTCTTTTTGCCATCGTCTCTGACTGGATTCTGGAATTCATTGAAGTTAGGCTTAGGAAACGCTATCTGGGAATCAAAGAGACGGGAGGTCGTTTATCATGAAGAAAAGGAATAAAAGAATCATAGGGTTGACTCTGGCAGTTGTTCTGTTGATGGGACTTGCAGGGTGTGCCAAGGATGAGAGTAAAATTGTTCTGGCAAGCAAGCCCATGGCGGAACAGTATATCATAGCTGAAATGTTGACCCTGCTGATTGAAGCCAGGACAGACATTACGGTTGAAAAAAAACTCGGTATTGGGGGTGGCACATCAAATATCCACCCTGGGATGATCAGTGGTGAAATCGATCTGTATCCTGAATACACGGGGACGGGCTGGCTGTTTGTTTTGAAGGAAGACCTTATCCGTGATCCTGATGAACTCTTCGAATCCGTAAAAAACCAGTACGCACAAAGCTATGACATTCACTGGACGGGACTCTACGGATTCAACAACACCTTCGGTCTGGTGGTTACCCGCAAGGTGGCTGAGGCCTATGGTCTTGAAACCTACTCGGATCTTGCGAAGGTCAGTGAGAATCTGGTGTTCGGCGCCAATTCCGACTTTTTCGAACGGGAGGACGGTTACCCCGGGCTTCAGGAAGTCTATGGCATGGACTTTGGCAGCATTAAGGAGATTACCATCGGTCTCAAGTACGACGCCATCCTTACGGAAGAAATCGATGTGACGACCATTTACACCACTGACGGACGACTTGAGGGTTCAGGGCTGGTGGTCCTGGAGGATGATCTTGGATTTTTCGCCTCGTACTATGCGGCGACTCTGATTCGCAATGAGACCCTTGAAAAGCACCCCGAACTTGAGGCGGTACTCGAGGAAATGACGGGATTGATTACCAACCAGGAAATGATACGACTGAACTACCGGGTGGAGGTGCTCAATGATGATCCCGTGGTGGTAGCCAGGGAGTATCTCGAGGAGAAGGGACTGTACTGATGGCTGTCATTGAATTCATCGGTGTGAACAAATCTTACGATACCAAGGCCAATGTTATCAAAGACCTGGATTTGAAGGTGGAAAAGGGTGAATTTGTGACCCTCCTGGGAGAGTCGGGATGCGGCAAGACCACCCTGCTCAAAATGATCAACAAATTGATTACCGGCGAGGAGGGTCAACTGATTGTCAAGGGGAAATCCATCAAGGACTGGGACACCGTACAGTTGAGGCGCCAGATTGGTTATGTGATTCAGCAGATTGGTCTTTTTCCTCATATGACCATTGGAGAGAATATTACCTATGTCCTGTCCCTGAACGGGACTTCGAAAAAAATCTGTCGCAGGCGGGCTTTTGAACTCATCGGTCTGATCGGGCTCTCCCCCGGCTATCTGGACAAATATCCCCGGGAGCTCAGCGGTGGCCAGAGACAGCGGGTCGGAGTGGCCAGAGCCCTGGCGGCGGATCCTGAAATCGTACTCATGGATGAACCCTTTGGCGCAGTGGACGAAAGGACCAGAAGCCAGCTTCAGGATGATCTGCTAAAGCTTCACAACGAACTGCACAAAACCATCCTCTTTGTCACCCATGACATCCACGAGGCCCTGAAGCTGGGGACCAAGATTGTCCTGATGAACCGGGGAAAAGTGGAGCAGATGGGAACCAGGGAAGACTTGATTTTCAATCCGGAAAATGACTTTGTTCGGGAGTTTTTCGGTTCCAAGGGCTTCACGGCCATTCTGGATGAAAAACTCCTTCATGAACTGTATCAGAAGGTGCTCAACAGGGAAATCACCATGGAAAACATTTATTCAAGACTCACCCAGTGACCAAAGGGCGGCCTCACCCTGGAGAAGCCGCCCATTAATTTCCGTGAATAATCAAGAGGAAAATATGTTAAAATATAGAAGAATGGTTATAGAGGGCCCCGTCTTCAGGGGTGTCCAAAGGGGGAGACATTATGTGGTTCGGCAGCAGTTACTACAAATACCTGACAGGATTCATCCTGCTTCTTCTGGCCCTTTTTCTGGTGGGAAAGGTTGATTATATTGTGGTGCCCCTTTTAAAGGCCGTTGGGGGGGTTGCGCTGCCTTTGATTGTGGCGCTTTTCATTTACTATCTTCTCAGACCCTTGGTGCGCCGCCTCAACCTCATGGGACTGCCTCGGATAGGGGCTGTGGTTCTGAGCTTTCTTCTGGCCATGGGTCTTCTAGGTGGTTTCAGCTATTTGGCGGGAAGCACCATTGCTTCGGAGTTCAACCGGCTTCTCAGTGATGAACTTCCCGGAATTTTGTCCAAGACCAATGACTTGGTGACCAGAGAGCTTGACGCGGGTCATCTGGATTTTCTAAACTCCACGGAATTCATTTCCCAGAGTACGAATTATGTCCAGCAGGTGGCAACTCTCCTGGGGGAGGGACTTTTTTCAGGATTGCTCAGTGCGGTCAGTATCGTAACGGGTCTCCTTCTCTCCCCCTTTGTGCTCTTTTATTTTTTGAAGGACGACCGGATTTTTGTCAGAAACTTTCTGTTGCTGTTCCCTGAAAAATACCGGAATGAGCTGAAGCAGACCCTCCGGGAAACGGATGAGGTCCTGTCCCTGTTCATCACCGGCCAGGCTCTGGTATCTCTTGTGGTGGGGGTTTTGATGTACGTCGGCTATCGGATTATCGGACTGGAGTATGCCCTGGTCCTGGCCCTGTTTTCCATGGTTCTGGCGATTATTCCCTTTCTCGGTCCGATTCTGGGAGTGATTCCCGCGCTTTTGGTGGGCTTGTCCGAAGGACTTTTGATGGTGCTGAAGGTTTTTCTCACAATGGTTGTGGTTCAACAGCTTGAAGGAAATTTCATCACCCCCCAGATTATGGGAAAGCGCATTCACACCCATCCGCTGATGATCATTCTGGTTATCCTGGTTTTTGGTTCCCTCTTCGGTTTTGTGGGAATCCTTCTGGCGGTTCCGTCCTACGCAATAATCAAGGTAATCCTTGGAAACATCCAAAGAATCAAGGAAAAAGAGATTCTCTAAAAAAACTTAAAGGAGGCGACCCATGACAAGTGTACTCAAAGAAAAGAAAGAAAAGGTGGGCTACATCGTCCTGAATCGACCGGAGGCCTACAATACTTTCAATATCCCCCTGGCTACCGAACTCAACGATGCTCTGAGAGAGATGGATGAGGACCCCGGGGTCAATGTGGTGGTGATTGCCGGAGCAGGAAAAAATTTCTGCACTGGCATTGATGTCAATTTTCTCGGGGGCAAAACCCAGGAGGAGTATCTTGACTGGGTGCGTCTCATGGAGGAGATGAATCTGACCATCGCCAAAATGGCAAAGCCGGTGATTGCCTCCGTACAGGGGATAGCCGTAGCCAATGGCATTGGACTGGTTGCTGCAAGCGATCTGGCCGTTGCCGAGGAGGACGCCCGTTTCGGAGCTACCGCTGTCAATGTGGGGCTTTTCTGCATGGGGCCGGCGGTTCCCCTGCTGAAGACTCTGGGCCGCAAAAAAACCCTGGAACTGATCATGCTCGGAGAGTTGATTGATGCCGGGGAGGCCCTGCGGCTGGGACTGGTGAATCAAGTCGTTCCCAAGGGAACTCTAGAAGCAGCCACCCACGCCTATGCGCTCAAGCTGGCAGAAAAAAGTCCCCTGGCGCTGAGAATGGGGAAACAATCCTTTTATAAAATGGAGGATCTGCCCTTTGAAGAGGCCTTAGAGTCCACCAACCTCGATTTTGCGAGGCTCAGTGGTACGGAGGACGCGCTAGAAGGGGTGGAGGCGTTTCTGAACAAGCGGCCGCCGGTCTGGAAAATGAAGTAAGGTGCCGGGGTCTTTGTGGATCATGGCATTAGAAAAAGCCCTGCATGGTGCGGGGCTTTTTGTGTGGGAGCTGGTGGACTGGGTTACTGACGACTCATCCATTCGAGGGCAAACCCCACATAGGCGGCGGTGCCCAGATAGAGACAGGATTCATCAAAGACAGTTTTGGGATGGTGGTGGGGGAAGGCATAGCCCTCCTCTGAATTGCCGGCGGTAAGGCCCAGCATCACGCTGGGGACGGCTTTGGTGACAAAGGAAAAATCCTCGGAACCCATGAGCTTGCCTCCCTTTGACAGACTGGAAAAGTCCAGGAGAGAGGTATCGTCAAAGTGCCTGGACAGGGCATCCCTGAGAATCTCAAGGGTGTCAGAATCTGTGACGACGCTGGGACAGCCTCTGCGGTAGGTCACCTCGGCCTCCCCTCGGAAGGACGTGGCCACCCCCCTGGCAATGGCTGTAATCCGCTCTTCGATGAAATCCCTGGTGGTTTCGTCGAAGGTCCTGACGGTGCCCTGAAGCAGTGCCGTATCAGGGATGACATTTGAGGTGCTGCCTCCCGCCATCCTGCCGATGGTGATGACGGCCGGATCGGTTGCGGCGATTTCTCTGGAATTGAGGCCCTGCAGAGAAATATGGGTATGGGCTGCAATATTCAGGGGATCGACCGTATTTTCCGGCATGGCCCCATGACCGCCCTTGCCCTGGATTAAAATCTCAAACCAGTCCGAAGCCGCCGTGGTGGGTCCGGCCTCGGGGAGGATGAAGAGGCCGCTGGGTGCCGGAACACCTGTGAAAACATGAATCATCATGGCCGCGTCAACCCCTTCGAGGATGCCGTTTTCAATCATGTCCCTGGCACCCCTGAGGGTTTCCTCCCCGGGCTGGAACATCAATTTCACAGTGCCCGGGATATCCCCGGCCATTTCCATGAGAAGTCCGGCAGCGCCGAGGAGCATGGCGGTGTGCAGATCGTGGCCGCAGGCGTGCATGGCATCTCCCCGGGCCTTGAAGGGAACGGCAGTCTCTTCTATGATGGGCAGGGCATCCATGTCTGCTCTGAGAAGTACTGTCCTGTCGATTTCCCCCCGGCCGATGGTGACGCTCAGGCCGCCTTCTCCGACTGCCACAGGCTCAAGGCCCAGGGCTCTGAGCTGCTCGGTGACATAGGCCCTGGTTCTCGGAAGGCTCAAATCCAGCTCCGGCATCTGGTGCAGGGTTCTGCGGTGGTTGACGAGGTTTTCTTGAATCGATGCAGCTTTTTCGACGATGGCATCCATGGGAAGCCCTCCTTTTATAGTGATTTGATCAGTTCCTTTGCCATTCGCTTATTGATATCCGCCTGGAGGATGAGATAAAAAACAACCTCCAGACTGGTGGGTTTTTTTTCAATGCTCTCCAGGGGGGCACTGGTGTTTTCATAGATGCCGCAGTGGATTTTTCTAAAGGTTTCGTAAAGGGTTTCGGGGGAATCTCCGTGATTGACCAGGGGTTGGATTTCCTCCATGGAGATGATGTTTTTCAGGAAATAAATCATAATCATCTTTGAGAGATGGACCTGATCGTATTTCTTTCTGGCGGGCTTTTGAAGGATTCCGGCCTTGACATAATTATTGACCATGCTTTTAGTGAGGATGTTCTCTCTCGAATCCTTGTAGAAAACTCCGAGTTCCCTTTCCAGGAAACTCAGTACCTGATCCATATAGAGTCCGATATCCGGAATGGCTGAGTAGGGGATGGGTCTGTAATCCAGCATAGAATCCCTCCTTTTGTCTTAAAGTATATCGTATTTTACGATCCATTGACAGATTTTACCGCCCTGGTATTGACAACCTTATCTAAAGTAGTTACTATAAGCATATAAAGTAGTATACAATACTAGATAAGAGGTGCTGTTGTGACCATCAAAATCCGCGAACCTGTCAATGCCATCACCCATTTGTTCGGTGCCCTGCTCTCTGTTGTGGGATTGGGGTTGCTATTGAATGCGGCTGTGTCTTCAGGGGAAATGACAAAAATCATCTCCTCCATCATTTTTTCCCTGGGGCTCATAGGCCTGTATACCACCAGTGCGGTATACCATGGCATCCACCGCTATATTCCCCTTTTCAGGAAGCTTGACCACACCATGATCTATTTTCTAATCGCCGCCAGCTACACCCCCATTTGTCTCGTGACACTCAGAGGAAGAACCGGGGGGATTTTTCTCGGAATCATCTGGTCCATGGCCGTACTCGGCGGCGTGCTCAAATTTCTTTGGCTTTCAGCACCGAGGTGGCTTTACACCAGTTTTTATCTGATTCTGGGCTGGGCCGCCCTCTTCATCCTGATTCCCCTGTACCGTGAGCTCCCCTTCACAGCGATTGAGCTCCTGGTGGGCGGTGGTCTCTTCTACACCCTGGGGGCGGTTATCTATGGAACAAAATCCAGACGCCTCAGAATCGGAGTCTTTGGATTCCATGAGATTTTCCACATTTTCATTCTGCTGGGTTCCCTGAGCCACTATATCATGATTTATCGCTACGTCATCGCGGCCAACTAGAAAAATCCCTTTGAAAGGGATTTTTTCATTTTTTGGTGTTTCAACTGACAAAGGCCAAAAGCGAGAGGCTTGAGACCATCAGGACCCCTACTGCCCCGATGACATAGGGAATATAGGTCTTGTATAGCTGGCCGGTGGAGACCTTCATCACTTCCAGAGTGAAGGTTTGACACAGGTGCAGGGGAGAGAAATAATAGCCTAAAAAGGCGCTGATGGTGATGAAGTAGGCAAAAATGTGAATCTCGGAAACCCCCAGGCCCATGGAAAGGGTCAACTGGGTCAGCATTGGAAAGGTCACCGCCATGGGGGTGGTGATATTGCCTGTAATCATTCCGAAGAAGAGGGAGGTGACCATGAACAGCATAAAAATCAGGACGATATTTGAAGTGAAGAGGAAAAAGGCGTCAAATACGCCCAGCAGCCGGTCCATTTCCAGGATGACATCCTTGATCAGAAGCACGGACACGATAATCAGCACCGTGTGCCAGTTGGCGGAATCCCTGAGCACTTTGAAGAATTTTTGATGGTCCGACTGGAAGAAAATCAAAAGAGTGCTGAGGAGGAGTCCCAGATAAAAGGGAAGTCCCACAAGGGCATTGAGGAGGACCGGTATATAGATTGGAGCGGAATAGGCGAGCAGTTCCCTGAGTTCCCTGGCAAGTCCCTCCCGGTGTGGGGGCTTTTCAGCCGGCACCTTTTTGAGGTAGAGCCAGTAGGCAATGGGAAGAATCAGCATCAGAAAAACCAGATTGTAAAAAATCAAAAGATAGATATTGACTTCAGGCATGGCGGATTTGACGAAAAGCATGGTGGAAGAGAAGGGAAACAGGAGCATGGTGACATGCCTGAAAATCAGATTCACTGCTGCGCGGTGGGAGGGAGCCATGTTGAGATCTCTTCCGAGGTCGTCCACAAAGGGTGCGCTGAGTACTGCGCCACCAGGAATGGCCAGGGTCCCGATCAAAGAGGGAATCATCATCATGACCGCCTTTTTTGAAGGGACCACGGAAATCATGGCGTCAATGATTTTTCCCAGAAGACCATAGTGTTTCATGGCTCCGCCCACGACACTGACCATGAGGACGGTGAAAATCGTGTCCCTTGAAGGGATATTGACCAAAAGTCCCTTTACAATGGCGGCGAGGGTGGCAAAATCGATTCCCGATAGCAGGATGAGGACGGCTGCGGTCAGGGCAATGGTGTGGCTCAGTTTGACCTTGAACCTGAGCAGGAGGGGAATCAACATGAAGGCAAGAAAGGTTTTCAGCAGCTGGTCCATTTACAGCACCTTCCCCTGCAGGGTATGCAGGTTATAATCATCGCTGCCCAGACCGATCTTCACGCCGTGGCGGAGGGTCGTCCGGCCGGAATCAAAATAGCTGTGGCCGGTCTCCTGCTGGAGCAAATCCAGGCAGGCACTGTCGAGGGCCAGGGGGTCCAGGGAAGCGAGTACCCCGATATCTCTGGTCAGTGGGACCATGGGCGAGCCGATGCAGTCACAGTCCTCAGTGATTCCTGTGAGAAAGGAGATATACAGGTTGTCCTTGCCCTTGGAGGCGCCGTAGGCGTATTCCGCAATTTTTTCTAAAAAATTCCGGCCGTCCCATCGGTTTGTGATGGCTCCCTCGGGACAAACAGCGATACAGCCGGCACAGCCCACACAGGGCTCATCATGGATTACGGCCACCTCTTCCAGGGTGATGGCGTCAAAGTCACACTTGTCGACACAGAGGCCGCAGGCGATGCATTTCGAGGGATTCACCACCGGTGAGATGCCGGAGTGCTGTTCGAGTTTGCCGCCTCTTGAGGCGAAGCCCATGGCCAACTGCTTGATGGCACCTCCGAAGCCCGCATTCATATGCCCTTTGAAATGGCTCATGACCAAAAATCCCGGATAATCCTCAAAGGCCTTGCCGATCTTGCAGCGCTCGATATAATCCTTGTCGATGGGGACCTCGTAATAGTCGGTCCCTGTTTTGCCGTCGGCAATGAGAATTGGAATCTGGGTGAAGCCGTGGGAACGAGCCAGGCGGATATGACTCTCCTCGGTGGTCCGCTCTCCCCGGTAGAGGACATTGGTCTCAATGTAAAAAGGCGAGGTTCCCCTGGACCGGAGATAGTCGATAATGGGGTCATAGGTCCTGGCCGGAATGAAGGTGGTATTTCCCTTCTCGCCGAAATGCACCTTGACAGGGGTCTTTTCGGGGTAGGGGGATTCCCGGTGGGATTCGAGAATTTTCAGCAGGTCAAGGGCCAACTGACCCAGGACCCCGGGGTCACCTTCGGTATAGGGAATGAAATAGACATCACTCATGGGGATTCTCCTTTTTAAAGTCTTTACCCTATGATATATAAAACTGTTGAGACTGACAATCATTTAAAGCCTTTTATTTTCTTTTTTTGATAAAAAGGGTTAAAATTGACTCAGGTTGGACGGTTGGTTGAATTTATAACAGAAAGGGTGAAAACAATGAAGCTGAAGGTACTGGTGGACAACAATACCTTGATTGACAGATACTTTGAAGGGGAACCGGGGGTTTCCTACTATATTGAAGACGGCGACAGCAGAATTCTTTTCGATGTGGGGTATTCTGACCTCTTCATTAAAAACGGCGAAAAAATGGGGATAGACTTTTTTAATCTGGATTATCTGGTGCTGTCCCATTCCCATCTCGATCATACCTGGGGTCTCGAGCCCTATGTCAAAAGACTCACCGAGGAGGTCATGGAGGGAAGAAGCCTGCCCCGCGCCAAACTTGTGGCCCATCCCGGAGTGTTCAACTCCAGAACCTTCACCGGGGAGGATGAACTGGGAATCACCATGGATCAATCCCGGCTTGAAAAGTTTTTTGAATTCAACCTGTCCCGGGAGGCCCTGTGGTTGACGGACCGACTGGCTTTTCTCGGGGAGATCCCAAGAAAGAATGATTTTGAAAGCCAGAGTCCCATTGGCCGGGTGCTGATCGACGGCGTTTATGAGGATGACTACAATATCGATGACAGCGCCCTGGTTTACAAATCCGATGAGGGACTTGTCATCATCACCGGATGCTCCCATGCCGGAATCTGCAATATCATTGAAGCGGCCAGAGCCCTGACGGGTGAAATGAAGATTCGGGATGTGATTGGTGGATTTCACCTCCAGAATCCCTCTGAGAGGGTTTTGAACAAGACCGTCTCCTATTTCAAGGACCTTGGGACGGAGAAAATCCATCCCTGCCACTGCACGGATTTGCGGTCGAAGATCGCCCTTGCCGGAGTGGTTGAACTGGGAGAGGTTGGGGTGGCCTTTGAGATAAGTTACTGATAAAAAATGGCTAAAGGCCATTTTTTATTGTATAAAATCAATGACAATCTTATAAAAGTCTATGGGTTGTTAAAGGTTTTAAAAAGTGCTATAATTAATTACTTGGAAAATTCTGCATAAAAACGCTTGTGATATAGGGGTGTTTTTTTTGAATTAAGGAATATTTTGCAAAGGAGGAAATTCCATGACGATATGGTACACGGGGGAAATCAAGAAAAAGAAAACCGACATTATCAGGAATTATCATATTGTAAATCTGGATATCACTCACCTTGATAGGATCTTGAATCTTCAGGAGGAAATCTATCAGGGAATTGAAGATAAGGAAACCTTTGTAAAGAGCGAAAAAGAAGAGTTTGAAAAATTCTTCAATGAGAACGACGGCAATGTCCTGGGCTTTTGTGTGGAAGATGAAGGGCTTGTAGGCTACCGGATCAATTCCTTCAACCGGGAAAATATCAATTATTACCAGAAAATGCTGGAGCTCGACGCTTCAAAGGACATGCTTTATTTTGACGCCACCATCATCAGAAGCGATTACCGGGGGAATCACCTGCAGCGCAAGGCCATCCGGATTTCCCTGCACTATGCCACAAGGAACCCGAATTTCCACTATGCTTTTTCCACGGTGTCCCCCAAAAATATCCCTTCCATGAAATCCCTTTTGTACAACCGGGTGCACATTGTCAAGGCTAAAAACATCTACGGGGGACGGGAACGCTACATCGCCCTTTACAACCGGGACTCTAAGGTCCATAAAAAGCGCAATCGGATTTACATCCCTGTGATGGATTTCAAATCCGTATCGGAGAAACTCGATGAAGGGTACGTTGGCATTCATATCAAGGGGACCAAGGACGAATATCTATTGGAAATGGTCAGATAAATCGCCGGAACCGGCGATTTTTTAGTGGCTGAAATCTAGTGATGGCTTGATGAATTGTGGTAGAATAGGGCCAAGAGAGGAGTGAGTGAAGTGCCTGTGATGCATGTCAAGGACACCGTGTTGGAAGCCTTTATGAAGGAGGCCTTTGAAAAACTGGGAATCCCTTCAGACGAGGCCGGGATTATTTCCGATGTACTCATTACGGCGGACCGCCGGGGGATAGATTCCCACGGCATTGGCCGATTCAAACCCATTTATTACGACCGGATCAAAAGGGGGATTCTCAGTCCCCGGACCAGAATCGATGTCATCAAGGAGACTGCCACCACGGCCGTTTTGGACGGCAATGACGGCATGGGACATGTGATTTCCCACAGGGCCATGGAAATGGCCATAGAAAAGGCCTCAACCCAGGGTCTGGGCATGGTTGCGGTGAGGAACTCCTCCCACTATGGAATAGCCGGTTACTACGCCACAATGGCCACTGAAAAGGGGATGGTAGGGATTACGGGAACCAATGCCAGACCCTCCATTGCGCCGACCTTCGGGGTGGAGAACATGCTGGGGACCAATCCTCTGACCATAGGCATTCCCACGGACGAGGCTTTTGATTTTGTCCTCGACTGCGCCACCTCCATTTCACAGCGGGGAAAGATTGAAAAGCTGGCAAGAGAAAACAAAGACACTCCCGAAGGCTGGGTAATCGACCGGGAAGGCAGGGCCCGAACAGATACCGGGGGGATTCTGGAAGATTTAGTGAAGGGGCGGGCAGCGCTGACTCCCCTGGGGGGCATTGGTGAAGAACTCGCGGGATACAAGGGGTTCGGCTATGCCGTGGTCGTGGAAATTCTCTCTGCCGCCCTTCAGGATGGCCGGTTTCTAAAAGACATTACGGAAACCGATGAAGCGGGGAATCCCAGACCCTATCATCTGGGACATTTTTTCATGGCAATCAATGTGAACCATTTCATCGAAGAGAAGCGCTTCAGAAATATTGCCGGGAAGATTCTCAGAGATCTCAGGGCCTCGGAAAAAATGCCCGGACAGCACAGTATCTATACCGCCGGGGAAAAGGAATACCTTGCCTGGCAGGAGCGCAAGCACACGGGAATTCCTGTAGGTGAGGTGCTCCTTGAACAGATGAAAGCAGTCCAAAGGGAACTGAAGATGTCGGACTACAGTTTTTTATAGGGGTTTTTAAGACAAAGAAGAGGTCGCTGTTTTTTCAGCGGCCTCTTCCTTGGTGTCATAGGGGGTTGTGATCTTTTGGTGACTGGCCTTATCTTCTCGGGCCGGTGCCTTCTTGGGGACCCTGGGGGGCAACCGAAGAGCGGTTCATCTTCAGAGCGTCTTCTCTGGGGCCATAAGTCCCCTTGAGTACCCCTTCACCCTGCTGTCCGAAAAAAAGTTCATAGGTCTTTCCTATAAAAGAAGGCTCTGAGTCGCAGTTCGCCATTTCCAGAAGAATCATATCCGCATCCTCCTGGGTCAGAGTGCCCTCAGTGACAAGTTCTTCAATGATGGCGGTTTTTCCGGCAAGGTTTGCGGCAACGAAGTCTTCATAGAAGCCCCCGTCCCTGGCGAGGTCACCGAAGGTGCCCTCGGAGCCCTTCAAGGTGTAGGCCTCGGCGACACTGGTGCCAGCGAGATCGGCGTAGATTTCGGCGGGACGGGTCATAACCCCGGCGAAGCTCATGGTGCCCATGCCGATGGCGAGCACGGCAATCAACATAAAAGATACGAATTTTTTCATTTTTTTTCCTCCTCGGATGTTTAAGATGTTTTCATCATAAGGGGAAATTGTGGCTAGAATATGAAGACAAAAGCAGGATTTTTTCAACAAACAAGCAAAATGCCCCTCCTTCTAAGCCACCCTGCCGCTTCAGGGAGGTCGGTGCGACCTTTCAAGCCTTAGGAACTTGTTCCGTTGGGGACCTTGACCGGGAAGCTTCCACTGCTATCAAGCCCGGGGGTTCACGAACCGTCCTGCGTGGCGTTGATGAAATTGCGGGTGCGGCCGTAGTCTTCGCTGTTGCAGATGAAGACCAGGACATCATGGGGCTTGAACTTGAAATCGGGGCCTGGTGAAAGGGTGGCCTTGCCCCTGCGTTTCACCATGAGAATCGTGGCACCGGTGTGGTACCAGAAGCGGCTTTCACTGATGGTTTGGTTCACCAGCAGGGCGTTTTTTCCCAAGGGGAGTTCAAAGGGATAAAAACTGGCGATGTGTTTGGGACGATGGGAGATTTCCAGAAAGCGGTCAATGTGGTCATTGATTTTCTGGTCCAGCCGGTTTTTTTCCCGGAGAAGTTCCTTGATATCATCCCTCAGGGACTCGTTGTCATTGGTGGAGGCAATGTCCCGGATGAAATCAGAGGCGTTTTTGGCATTGAGAATGCGAATGCCGCTTTTAGGGGAACTGCTCACCACTTCGTAATCCTTTAAAAGGGCAATGGCCTTGCGGATGGTTTCAGGGGAGACCTGGTATTTTCCCGCAAGATTCGAGCGACCGCTGATTTTCGTGCCCACAGAATATTCCTCGCTGACGATGGCCTCGGCGATGTCCATGGCGATCCGGGCGTAGCGGGGCATTGATTTTTCTTTAATCATTCCTTATCCCTCATTGTATAAAGAAATTTTCCTTCGAAACTATTATAACGATTTCCCGGGGGTTTTACCAGCAAAATTGACATATAGCAACTCATATGATAATATAAAGTTGCTATAGTATGGAATAAAAGAAATTATTGAGGAGGAATACAATATGACAATAAGACACTCAAAAGGAATTTTTTTGTTTTTTGTCCTGGTACTCATGGTGTTCATGATTACTGCCTGCACCCAGGAGGCGGCACCGGAGGCATCTCAAACCGAGGGAGAAGAGCCCGTGGCGGAGGAGCCGGAACAGGAAGAACCTGAAGAGCTTGAGACCATTATCTTTGGTGATGCCGGCTGGGACTCTTTAAGGCTGCACAATGAAATTGCCGGATTCATCTTGAATCACGGCTATGGCTACGAATACGATGTCATCCCCGGCTCGACCCCCAATATTCTAGAGGGAATCGTCAAGGGGGATGTGACGGTACTGATGGAAATGTGGCAGGACAATATCCCCATCTATCCCGAGTACCGGGAAGAGGGGAAGGTCATAGAACTGGGAACCAACTTTGATGACAATGCCCAGGGACTCTACGTCCCGAGATATGTCATCGAAGGGGACCCCGAGCGTGGGATTGAAGCCTCGGCACCGGACTTGAAGCACGTTGAGGATCTCAAAAATTACGCGGATCTTTTCCCGGATCCCGAGGATCCCGGCATGGGACTGATTGTCAATGGTCCGCCGTCCTGGGCGGTGACCACAATCATGGAGGTCAAGGGCGCCCATTACGGCCTCGATGAAATGTACAATATCAGCGGTTCCGGAACAGAAGCGGCTCTTGCGGCCTCCCTGACGGCAGCCTATGAAAGAGGAGAGCCCTGGGTAGGCTACTACTGGGAACCCACCTGGATCACGGGGAAATACGATCTGGTTCTTCTGGAGGAAGCCCCCTATGATGATGACCTTTGGAATGAGGAATCCGGCTATGCCTGTGAATTCAAACCCTCGGACATCACGATTGCCATCAACCCGGAATTTTCCGAGAAGCATCCTGTGGTGACGGAGTTCCTGACTAACTATGAGACATCCTCTGCCCTGACAGCCGTAGGATTGGCCTATATGCAGGACAATGAAGCAGAAATCGATGAGGCTGCCCAGTGGTTTATCAAAGAATATGAGGACCTTTGGAAGGATTGGGTCACAACTGAAGCCCATGAAAAGGTGATGGCTGCGCTGCAATAAAATGAAAGCAGGCCCTCTAGAGGGCCTGCTGTTTTTTTGAAAAAAAGGAGGACCAACATGAATCAATTCCCGGATATTTACGATTTGAATGCAGGGGATTACGTGGAGGATTTTGTCAAATGGCTTACCACAGACCACATGGCTGTCTTTGATTCCATCCGAGACGGTATCCTGGCATTCCTCCTGAGAATGCAGTCTATTATCAGTTTCATTCCCTGGTTTGTCGTGATTGGACTGGTGTTCTTTGCCGGCTGGCGACTCAAGGGCGTCAAGTCAGGGCTTTTCTATACGGCGATGCTTCTGACCATTGGCTTTCTGGGCTACTGGAATGACACCCTTCTGACGATTTCAGTGGTTTTGACCGCTGTGATTATTTCCCTGCTCATCGGCATCCCCTTCGGTATTCTCAGTGCCAATTACAAGAAAATGGACAATATTGTCAGACCCGTTCTCGATGCCATGCAGACCATGCCCAGCTTTGTCTACCTGATTCCCGCAATTATGCTCTTCGGTCTCGGGATGGTGCCGGCGGTTTTCGCCACCACCATCTACGCCCTTCCCCCGGTAATCCGCCTGACGACTCTGGCAATCAACAGTGTGTCCCGGGATATGATTGAAGCGGCTGAATCCTTTGGGCCTACTGCCTGGCAGGCGCTCATCAAGGTGGAGCTGCCCCAGGCGATGCCTACCATCATGGCCGGGGTCAACCAGACAACCATGATGGCTATGGCAATGGTAGTGGTTTCCTCCATGATTGGCGCCAAGGGCCTGGGCTACAGTGTGCTGATCGCCATCAATCGAACCGATATTGCCATGGGGTTTGAAGCCGGCATCAGTATTGTCTTTCTGGCGATTATCATTGACCGTCTGACCCAGTCCATTGGGGACAGATTCAAATATGAAGAATAGGAGGATGTCGAAGTGGAAAAAATTAGGGTGGAAAACCTGACAAAAATATTTGGAAAGCATCCTCACAAAGCTCTGGAGGAACTGAAAAAAGGAAAAAACCGGGAGGAAATCTTCAACCAGACCCACCATACCGTGGGAATCGGAGGAGTCAGTTTTTCAGTCTTCGAAGGGGAAACCTTTGTCATCATGGGGCTTTCCGGTAGCGGGAAATCCACGTTGATTCGCTGTCTCAACCTGCTCAACAAACCCACCGACGGCAAAATTTTCGTGGATGACGAGAATATTCTCGATTACGACAAGAAAAGGCTGCGACAGTTCCGCCAGGATAAAATCGCCATGGTCTTTCAACATTTCGGTCTTTTTTCCCACCGGACCGTTCTGGAAAATGTGCAGTTCGGTCTTGAAGTGAAGGGGATGGAAAAAGAAGAGCGCAGGACCAAGAGTCTCGAGATGCTCAAGGCCGTAGGCTTAGAAGGCTGGGAGGACCATATGATTTCAGCTCTCAGCGGCGGCATGAAGCAACGGGTGGGTCTTGCCAGGGCCCTTGCCAATGAACCTGAGATTATTCTTATGGATGAGCCCTTCAGTGCGCTGGACCCCCTGATCAGAAGGGATATGCACACGGAGCTTCTGGACCTTCAGGCAAAGCTGAGGAAGACAATCATTTTTATCACCCATGATGTGAATGAGGCTTTCAAGCTCGGGGACCGGATTGCCGTGCTCAAGGATGGAGAAATGGTTCAGATTGGGACCCCTGAAGAAATTCTTGAGAATCCAGCCAATGAGTATATCACAAATTTCATTGAAGATATCGACCGGAGCCGGGTCATCAAAGCTGAAAACATCATGCGCCGGCGGGTTCTGAAAATCGGCAGGAACACCTCGGCGAAAATCGCTCTGGAAATCCTCACAGATTCCGATTTTGACCACGGTTTTGTCACCGACCGGGAAAACAACAGGATTCATGGGGTGGTGGACGCCGACGACCTTCTCAGGGCCATCAAAGAAAAACTGTCTATTGAAGCAGTGATGCATACCAATTTTGTGGCGGTCAGAGAGGATACCTATGTGAAGGAAATCCTGGAAATCGCTTCAGAGACCAAGTATCCCGTGGCGGTAATCAATGAACAGGGCCAGTATGTCGGGCGTATCCAGCGGGCGGCCCTTTTGAAATCCCTGGTATAAGCCATGAGGAAGACCCCCCCGGGGGGTTTTTCCTGAAAAATCGGATAAAAAACTTGCAATCTCGTGGCTCCGGTGCTATACTTTTGAATAAATATACAAGTGTTGTAAAAAAGGTGAAAAAAATGACATTCAAACAACTGACCGGCCAACTGCATCATCACCATAGATTCAAGGGTTTGTAATAATGAACTGAAACGGGTTCATAGATGCAAGCTCTTGTTCCGCTGTTCCAAAAGGGGCTTGAATCTATGATGGTATTGTTTGTCAAACCATATAGGTCCTGCCTGTATGGTTTTTTAGTTTTTTGAAAAAAAGGAGGTACCTATGCAATTCAGTACAATCACCGAGGAGCTTCAGGTCACGGAATTTCGCAAGGGCATTGAAAGAGAGCTGGAGGCCTTCTTTGAAGCCAAGGGCTACCGCTTGATCCAGCCAAGGATTTTTCAAGGATACGACAGCTTTGTCTGCTCCAATCTGAGGCAGGATTCCTCAAAAACCGTCAAGGTTCTTGGAGGAGACTCCAGGATTTTCATCCTCAGACCGGATATCACCACGAACATCCTCCATCAGATTTTTTCGAAATGGGAAGGCAGCCCCCCCCTGAAGGTCTACTACAATTCAAAAATCTACCGCAACCAGCCGGCAGGCGGGATTCTGGAGCACTATCAGATGGGGGTGGAATCTCTGGGAGAGGATTCCCTCAAAGGAGACCAGGAAATGATTGAAATGGCGGCGGCCCTTATGGGGACCCTGGGGGAACCCTTCATCATTGAGCTGGGATCTAGCAAGTACCTGGACGGGTTTTTCAAGGAGCTTGATTTGGATCTTGAAACCGAAGGTGTTCTCAGAGATCTCATCAGTAAAAAAAACCGGGACGGACTACGCCGCCGGGTCAGGGCGCTTGGACTGGAGGACACGGTCCTGTCCACGATTCTGGAAATGGAAGGGAATATGGAGAGTGTGCTGGACAGGGCCAAGTCTTATGAGAGAAATGACGAAATGATGGCGGCCCTCGATGAACTGGAGGGACTCAGGGAATTTTTCTCCACAAGAGCGCTTCTAAGGAATATTCATTTTGACCTTTCCATGATGCCGGACCTGGACTACTACGATGGCATCATCTTCAAGGGCTATGCGCTGAATACTCCGAAAAAGATACTGAGTGGCGGTCGTTACGACCGTCTGACCCAGCGCTTCGGCAAGACCGTTTCAGCCATCGGCTTTATGTTGGACATGGATCTTGTCACTCGAATCAGAATAAAGGGGGAAGCCTGATGGACCGCATCACCATCGCCCTGGCAAAGGGAAGACTCGGCGAGCAGGGACTTGAACTGTTCAAGAACACCGATATGGAGATTCTAAGGGAAGAGGATTCACGGAAGCTGGTATTCAAAAATGCCAGGGAACAGATCACCTATATCTTTGTGAAGCCCTCGGACGTCGTCACTTACGTTGAAAAGGGGGTGGCGGACTTGGGGATTGTAGGCAAGGACGTCATCCTCGAGGAGAACAAGGATGTCTACGAACTCCTGGATTTGGACTTCGGCCATTGCCGGTTCGCTGTCGCGGGCTTCAAGGACCAGCAGATTGCCAAAAAAAACGAGGTTCTCAGGATTGCTTCAAAATATCCGAGATACGTGGAACAGGTTTTCAGGGACCGGGGGCAGAAGATTGAAATCATCAAACTGGGAGGATCCGTGGAGCTGGCTCCCCTGATAGGGCTCAGTGATGTGATTGTGGATATTGTGGAAACCGGATCGACCCTGAGGGACAACGGACTGGTCATCCTGGAGGAGCTTGACCCCATCAGTGCACGGCTCATTGTCAACAAAGTCAGCTACCGTTTCAAATTCGAGGCGATTCAGCGAATCGAAAAACTATTGGGAGGGATTTAAATGATTCAATTGATAGATGGGAAAAAAGAAATGGACAAGATTCAAAAAATCCTCGACCGGAGCCAACTGGACTCCAGGGAAGTGCTGGATACGGTGGACAGGATTCTCGGGGACGTCAGGGAAAAGGGCGACGAAGCGCTCCTGGCCTATACCCGGGAGTTTGACGGCAACCAGCTGGAGGCAATCCGGGTTTCCAGAGATGAAATCCGGCAAGCAAGGCAAAATATTGACGAGGACCTGAAAAAGGCCCTCAAGAATGCCATCAAAAATATCACGAAATTCCACAAAAAACAAATCAAGAAAAGCTTCACCTTCAAAGAGGGTTCCCAAATCATCCTGGGGCAGTTGGTGAGTCCTGTTGAGCGGGTGGGAATCTATGTTCCCGGAGGCACCGCTTCCTATCCTTCCACGGTATTGATGAATGTCATTCCAGCAAAGCTCGCCGGAGTGAAGGAAATCACTATGGTCACCCCGGCGGACAGGGAGGGGAAAGTCAAGGATTCAGTCCTGGTGGCGGCGGATCTTCTTGGGGTGGACCGGATTTTCAAGATTGGAGGGGCCCAGGCAGTGGGGGCCCTGGCCTATGGCACTCAATCCGTGCCGAAGGTGGACAAGATTGTAGGGCCGGGGAATATCTACGTGGCCATGGCCAAGCGCAAGGTATCGGGGATTGTGGGCATTGACATGATTGCCGGACCCAGTGAAGTGGTCATCCTTGCAGACGAAAAAGCCAATCCCCGCTTCATCGCTGCGGATCTCATCGCCCAGGCGGAGCACGACACCAGGGCTGCCAGTATTGTCATCACTGACTGCGAGATTCTGGCTAGAAATGTTCAAAAAGAGATCACCCTGCAACTAAAGACCCTGGACCGCAGCGAAATCGCTCAGAAGGCGCTGACGGACTATGGTGCCATCATCATCTCAAGCTGCAAGAAGGAGACCTTCAGAATCGCCAATGAGCTGGCGCCGGAGCATCTGGAAATTCTGACTAAGAATCCCTTTGACGACTACAAGAAGATTAAAAATGCCGGAGCGATTTTTCTGGGGGAATTCACACCCGAGCCGGTGGGGGATTACTATGCCGGACCCAACCACACCCTGCCCACCTCCCGTACCGCAAGGTTTTCCTCCGCACTTTGTGTCGATGACTTTTATAAAAAGACCTCCCTGCTGTACTATTCCAGAGAAGCCCTGGAGGCTGCCTCTTCGGACATTATAAGACTGGCCAATGATGAATCCCTTACGGGCCACGCCAATGCCATCCGGGTGAGAATGGAGGGAAATGATGCTTAAGTATCTGAGAAAAGAAATCCGGGATTTGAAGGCCTATGAGGTCAAGGAAAGGGACTATGTGGTGAAGCTCGATGCCAATGAGGGAATTGACTGGCTCGATGGCCTGAACCGGTACCCTGTTGACCGCTCTGACGCCCTCAGGACAGAGCTTGCCCGGCAGCTGGGCAAGCTGCCGGAGGAACTGGTTCTGGGCAATGGTTCCAGCGAACTCATTGAACTGGTCTTCAAGGCTTATCTGGAGGCCGGGGAAACCGTGGCGAGCTTCTCCCCCACCTTTACCATGTACAAAATCTTCACCATGATTCACAAGGGGCGGTATGTCGAGATGCCCCTGACAGATATGCAGACCCTTGATGTGGCCCGGTTCATTGACTTTTGCAATGCACACAGGGCCAAGGTGGTGATTATCGGTAATCCCAACAACCCCACGGGGACGGTCCTGTCCCACGAGGAGATTGAAAGCATCGTCAAGGGTGTGGACGCCATGGTCATCATTGACGAGGCCTATATTGAATTTTCAGACCTGCCCGTGACTGAAAAAACCCGGGAGTATCCCAATTCCCTGGTGCTCAGAACCTTTTCCAAAGCCTACGGACTGGCAGGAATCCGCCTGGGCTACATGATAGCCCACGAGGAAGTCGTCGACTATATCAACCGGGTACGCTCTCCCTACAACCTCAATGTCCTCACCCAGGCCGTGGGACTCAAGGCTCTGGAGTCCCCCCAGTCGGCTCAAAAAAACATTGAGGCCGTTAAAAAAGAGCGGGAGAGGATGACCGTGGCCCTCAAGGAAAAGGGCTTTTCCCCCCTGCCGTCCCAGGCGAATTTTCTCTTTTTTCCTGCAAAGCGGGGGCTTTACAGGTACCTTGAGGAAAGGGGGGTGCTTATCCGGGGTTTCGGGGGCGCTCTTGAAGGCTACTACCGGCTGACCATCGGAACCAGGGAGGAAAATGATGTGGTCCTCAAGACCATAGAGGAGGCGCAAAATGCGAGAAGCCAGAATCGATAGAAAAACCTTGGAAACGGATATTCATCTGACCCTTTGCCTTGATGGGACAGGGACGGTCAACCTGGCTACAGGAATCGGATTTTTGGACCACATGCTCAGGACCATGGCCTTTCACGGGGGGATTGACCTTGAACTCAGCTGTCTGGGGGACCTTGAGGTGGACAACCACCACAGCGTGGAGGATATCGGTCTGTCTCTGGGGGCGGCTTTCAAAGAAGCGCTGGGGGACAGACAGGGAATCAAAAGGTTCGGCAGTACCCTCACCCCGATGGATGAGGCTCTGGCCCTGGTGGCCGTCGATATTTCCAACCGCCCCTTCCTGGTGGAGAATCTTGTTTTCAGCAGGGAAAAGCTGGGAGCCATGGAGACACAGGATTTCAAGGAATTTTTCAGAGCCTTTGCCTTTTCGGCCGGTATCACGCTGCACATCAATCTGATGGCGGGAGAAAATGACCATCACAAAATCGAGGCGGTCTTCAAGGGACTGGGACGGTCCCTCAGGGAAGCGACAGCCCTCGGAGACAAGGGCGTGGCCAGCACCAAGGGGGTACTCTGATGAAGGTCATTGTGGATTATGGACTGGGGAACCTCAAATCCCTTCAAACTGCTTTGACAGGCCAGGGGATTGAAACCGTCATAACCAGAGATTCCCGGATGATTGAAACGGCTGATGTGATTTTTCTGCCGGGGGTGGGGGCCTTCAGGGACGCCATCACCTCTTTGAGAAGTGACGGTCTGGATCAAGTCATCAGGGACAGCCATGACAAGGGAGCCTATATCGTGGGCATCTGCCTGGGAATGCAGCTGCTCTATGAATGGAGTTATGAAAACGGCAGCTACCAGGGACTGGGACTGATTCCCGGAGAAATTGTCAAGCTCGTGAAAATGCCCAAGATACCCCACATGGGCTGGAACGACCTGACCCTTGTCGGGGAGGATCCTCTGACGAAATATCTCAAAGACGGCGATTATGTCTACTTTGTCCACTCTTACTACGCTTCAAGCAGTGGCGAGGAGATCCTGGCCTGTACCCACTATGGAGAGAGGATTCCCGCCATCGTAAGACGGGGCAATACCATTGGCTTTCAGTTCCATCCGGAAAAAAGCGGGGCCGTGGGAGTCAGGCTTCTCAAGGCCCTGGGGGAGATGATTGGATGAAGATTTATCCTGCAATCGATATGAAGAACCGCTTGTGTGTCAGACTGACCCAGGGGGATTATGACAAAATGACGGTCTACGGACAGGACCCTGTGAAGGTTGCCCTTCAATGGGAAAAGATGGGGGCTGAGGCCCTCCACCTGGTGGATCTTGACGGAGCGAGAAATGGCCGGCGGGTGAATGAACCCGTGGTCAGAGAGATTCAAAGCCAAGTCAAAATCCCCCTGCAGCTGGGCGGAGGCATCAGAGATACCCAGGGGGTCAAGGATTTTATTGATTTAGGCATCTCCCGGGTGATCATCGGGACGGCTGCTCTGAAAAATCCGCAGTGGATCAGGGAAATCATCCAGGACTATGGGCAGAGGATTGTCGTATCCATTGATGCCACAGAGGGTTGGATTGCGACCGACGGCTGGGAATCCGTTTCCGGAGTGAGGGCCCTGGATTACATCAAGACCCTTGAATCCTATGGCCTGAAGCGGCTGGTCTATACAGATATTGCCAGGGATGGCATGCTCATGGGTCCCAACTTCAAGATGTATGACGAGCTGCTCAAGGGGACCTCCCTGGAGGTCATCGCTTCTGGGGGCATCACGACCCTTGAGGATGTCAGAACCTTGAGCGCAATGGGGCTTTACGGGGCCATCATCGGCAAGGCCCTTTATGATGGGAAACTAAGCCTGAGGGAGGTTTTAGAGTGCTGACAAGAAGAATTATTCCCTGTCTGGACGTGAGGGACGGTCGAGTGGTGAAGGGAAAAAAATTCATGGACATAGTTGACGTGGATGATCCAGAGGCCTTAGGAGCCTTCTATTCCGGGGCAGGGGCCGACGAACTGGTATTCTACGACATTACCGCATCGAATGAAGCTAGAAAAATTTCGCTGGAATTCATTGAAAAAGTAGCCACCAGAATCAATATCCCCTTCAGTGTGGGAGGCGGGGTGAACACCATCGAAGACTTCACTCAGATTCTGAGAAAAGGGGCCGACAAGGTTTCAATCAATTCCGCTGCGGTAAAAACCCCCGGGCTGATTACCGAGGCGTCACTGAAGTTCGGCGCCCAGTGCGTGGTGCTTTCTATGGATGTCAAATGGGTTGCCGATGGGAAATGGCGGGTCTTTATCCATGGGGGACGTGTGGATACGGGACTGGATGCCGTGGCCTGGGCGAAGGAAGGCGTGGCCTTAGGCGCCGGAGAACTGGTCATCAACAGCATCGATGCCGACGGGATGAAGCAGGGCTATGACATTGAACTCCTCAAGGCCATCACTGACCAGGTGGGGGTGCCGGTGATTGCTTCGGGAGGTGCTGGAAAAATGGCGGACTTCAGTGAAGCGGTTTTAAAGGCCGATGTGGACGGGGTCCTGGCGGCCAGTGTCTTCCACTACCGCGAAATTGAAATTGAAGCGCTGAAGCAGGATATGAAAAGAAAGGGAATCCAGGTGAGAATCTAATGGAAATCAAATACAATCAAGAGGGACTGGTACCCGCCATCGCCCAGGACATTGCCACGGGGAAAGTGCTGATGCTGGCCTATATGAATGCGGAAGCAGTGGCCCTGACCCTGGAGAAAAAAATCGCCCACTACTACTCGCGGTCCAGGCAAAAACTCTGGCTCAAGGGGGAAACCTCCGGGAATATTCAAGAGGTCAAGGGGTTTTATTATGACTGCGACCATGATACAATTCTACTGAAGGTGAATCAGACCGGGGTAGCTTGCCACACCGGGAGCTACAGCTGTTTTTTCAACAAAGTGTTCGACGAGGTCGATAAAAGCGGCACCCTGGACAAACTCTATGAGGTGATTCTGGACCGAAAAGTTCATCCCAGGGAGGGGTCCTACACCAACTATCTTTTTGAAAAGGGAATTGACAAGATTCTCAAGAAGGTAGGGGAAGAATCCGCCGAGGTCATTATCGGCGCAAAAAACAGCAGGGAGGAACTCATTTATGAGTCCGGTGACCTGATTTATCACCTGATGGTATTGCTGGTCAATGAAGGAATTACCCTGGGAGACCTTTACGAGGAGCTTTCACAAAGAATGAAATAAGAAGGAGAAGAAGAACTTGATTTATACGGATCATCATGTTCACACCAGATTTTCCCCTGACAGCAGTGCGGATATCGAAAGCTATCTGTTGAGAGCCAAGGCCCTTGGCCTGACGAGTGTGATGTTTACAGACCACGCAGACTTCGGGACCGGGGATGAGCTCTTTAAAGACCTGATCGACTACGAAGGGTATTTCAACCACATGAAGACGCTGGAGAAGGCGTATGGGATTCCGATACGCGTGGGAGTGGAAGTGGGTTATGAAAAAAACCACCGGGGGGCCATTGATGAATTCCTCCACCGGTTTGATTTTGATTTTGTCATCGCCTCAATACACTACGGAGATGGCATGGATTTTTATCTTGGAGACTTTTTCTATGGGAAGACCCAGGAAGAGGCCTACTACAGATATTTTGAAATTCTCCTTGAAATGGTGGAAAATTTCACCAATTACGAGGTGGTGGGACACCTTGACTACATCACCCGGTATGGGCCCTTTGAACAAAAAAAATACCGCTATCGGGATTTTAAAGAGATTATTGACGAAATTCTCAAGGGGATCATTGCCCGGCAAAGGGGTATCGAGGTCAATACCTCGGGACTCAGAGGGCTTCTGGGGGTGACCTTTCCCGGAGAAGAAGTCCTCAGAAGATATCTTGAGCTGGGGGGAAGAACAATCACCATCGGTTCAGATGCCCACTTCAACGAGGACTACTATGCAGGGGTACTGGATGAGGTGGACCGCCTCAAGGCCCTGGGATACACCGGTATCAGCGCTTTTGAAAAAAGAAAAGAAAAATTTTACCCCATTGAGTTTAAACGCAAGAGTCTCGGGTATGAATAGACCGGAAGGATATCTTCCATGATAGAATCGGTAGTTGATGAAACAAGTCATTGGATCATGAAATACCGAATCAAGCTGTTTGTTGAATAGAAAATTGGTAACAGGTTTGTAAAGCAAGACGTTTTTTAACAAGTAACTTGGCAACTGTAATTGGCAGGAAAGTATTAAAGCAAGTTCAGTTAAGAAGTGAGCAGTTGAAAGAAGGATTGTGTTACAAACTACCGGATTCTATCAAATATTGAAGCACACCCTCTCGAGGGTGTGCTTTTATTTAGGTTATTGGTTGAGCGTGTACTGGTATTCAAGGGTTTTAAGCATTTTGAAAAGGGTGTCATTGACCGGTGTGGGGATATCGTATTTCCGGCCGAGGTCAATCACCTTGCCTGCGAGCATTTCCACTTCGGTTTTTCTTTGAGCCCGAACATCCTGATGCATGGAGGTCATGGCCTTTGGATCCAGAGTATCCATGATTTCCTTGAAATCATCCATCACCGATTCTTCAAGAGGGATGCCCTTGGCCCTGGAAATGGCAATGACCTCCCGCATGGCATCCTTGACCAGTTCGTAGGCCATGTCAAAGCGCTGGAAAACCCCGTAGGGGGCGTCTAGAATAGCGCTGACCTGGTTGAGTCCCACATTGATGAGAAATTTGAACCACAATCTCTCGAGAATATTGTTGACGGGCAGATGGTTGATGATGGTCTGATTGAACAGGGATTTCAAGGCAGTCATGGCCTCGTCCTCTTGACCGTTGGCCCTGCCGTAGACAATTTGTCCAGGCTGACTGTAGGTGACGGACTGTCCTTCCCTGACCGCGTCAATCTGCATCACATAGGCGTGGACGATGCCTTCTCTACCCAGGGTCTCCCCGAGAATCTCCTCGGAATCAATCCCGTTCATCAGGGACACAAGCACTGTGTGGGCTCCCATAAAAGGCTTCAGATCTTCGCGGATGGCGGGCAGGTCGTGGTACTTTACAGCGACAAAAATGAAATCCGCTGTGAGGTGCTTTTCTGTAGGCAGGATATATTCAAAATCATAGGATTTGCCGTTGACGGTGAATCCTTCTTGTGTGTACCGGGCTTTTCTGGCGCTGTCGCTTAGGACCAGGGGACTGAGTCCGCTGTCCTTCATTTGGGCGGCAAAGGTAGTCCCGATGGCACCCATGCCAACCATGATGATTTTTTTCATAGTCTCTCTCCCTTGTTTTTTTGTCTTAATCATTTATAACATAAACAGGGAGAAGGTTTCAACTAGGCAATCACTGTTTTCAGGTCGTAAAGATGATACTCCACCGGCAGGGCGTCCACAACCAGCTTTGCCAGAATCTTAGTGGCGTTGCCCAGGGTGAGGGGGTAACAATCGGAGTCATCACAGATTTCAAAGGTGCTGCCGTTGAACTGGATCACCTTGCTCTTGAGGGCGGATACCTCCACCTCGCCAAGGATGTTTTTATATTCCCCGGAAATAGTCCCCTTGACCATCAAACCGTTTTCCAACAATAAATAACCTTTCATTTAAAAGCCTCCTTATAACCGTGAACATATCGTATTTTTATACATTCTAATGCAATAATATCCATTTGTCAATCCTCTCTACAAATTTTTTATTTTTATTTTTTCATTTAGTAAATAGTGACAAAAGGCGGGGCAGAATATCCCCCCATGGGCCTTTTAAGCAGGTATCAGGCAACA
>LQBE01000005.1:28024-37007 GCA_002029975.1 delta proteobacterium ML8_F1
CTTATTGATTAAATGGGAAAAATGAGTATGATGAAATTACCAAAGGGAATCGAGGGAGATTATGAATCGAATCATTGATGTGGGCTTGGATATCGGCTCGACCACCATTAAAGTCATCCTGCTCCGGGGGGACGAATTAGTATACAAATCCTATATTCGTCACTTTTCTGATGTCAGGAATTCTGTATACCAGACCTTCAAGAATATTTTCCCCATGGTCAAGGACCATCAAATCAGAATTGCCATCACAGGTTCCGGGGGATTTGAAATCGCTAAGCTTCTGGGCATTGAATTTGTCCAGGAGGTCATCGCCAGTGCCCTGGCGGTGGAGCGAATCATACCCGATACCGATGTTGCCATTGAGCTGGGGGGAGAGGATGCCAAAATCACTTATTTCGGGGACTCGGTGGAGCAGCGGATGAACGGCACCTGTGCCGGAGGCACGGGGGCCTTTATCGATCAAATGGCCAGTCTGCTGAGAACAGACGCCGCAGGGCTCAATGAGCTGGCCAGGGGAGCGGTTCAAATTTATCCCATTGCTTCCCGCTGCGGTGTTTTTGCCAAGACGGATGTCCAGCCCCTTCTCAATGAAGGAGCGGCCCGGGAGGATATTGCTCTTTCAGTGCTGCAGGCAATTGTCAACCAGACCATAGGAGGTCTTGCCCAGGGGCGTCCAATCAGAGGACGAATCGCTTTTTTGGGGGGACCGCTTACTTTTTTGTCAGAGTTGAGAAAACAATTTGTAAAAACCTTGAAGCTGACGGAAGAAGCTGTGCGATTCCCTGAAAATTCAGAGTATTTTGTGGCCATCGGAGCGGCATACCATGCGTCGGGAATCCCCGGTTTAGAAATTGGGGAGCTTTATCGGAGAGTTGAAGAAATTCCGGGGATGAAAACTGGCAACAGTCAGGGGATGCCGCCTCTTTTTGAGGACGAGGCAGCCTATGGTGCCTTTAGGCAGAGGCACAGCCGACACCAGGTGAAGCGAAGGGAAATCGCCGACTATGAGGGGATTGCCTTTTTGGGGATAGATTCCGGGTCCACCACTACAAAAGTGGTATTGATCAGTCCCCAGGGGGAGGTGCTCTACACCTACTACGGATCCAATGAAGGCCGTCCCCTGAAATCCACCATGGAGGTCCTTGAGGCGTTGTACAGCCGGATTGAAGACCGGATTGTCATTGCCAGAGCAGCGGTGACGGGCTATGGGGAAATGCTGGTCAAAGAGGCCCTGAAGGTGGACGAGGGGGAAATTGAGACCGTGGCCCACTACAAGGGAGCGCAGTTTTTTGACCCCTTAGTTGATTTCATATTGGATATCGGCGGTCAGGACATGAAATCCCTTCACATTGAGGACGGGGCCTTGAAGGCCATAACCCTCAATGAGGCCTGTTCCTCCGGGTGCGGGTCTTTTATTGAAACCTTTGCCCATTCCCTGGAGCTGGATGTCACAACCTTTACACAAAAGGCTTTGAAGAGCCGGAATCCTGTGGACCTGGGTACCCGGTGCACTGTGTTTATGAACTCCAAAGTAAAGCAGGCTCAGAAGGAAGGGGCACCGGTGGAGGATATTGCAGCGGGGATTGCGGTTTCTGTCATAAAAAATGCCCTGTACAAGGTGATTCGCATGCGTTCGCCAGAGGATCTGGGAAAGCATATCGTGGTGCAGGGAGGAACCTTCTACAGTGATTCCGTGCTCAGGAGCTTTGAGCAGCTCACAGGCAGGGAGGTTGTCCGACCTGATATCGCCGGAATCATGGGGGCCTTTGGAGCAGCCCTCATCGCCAGAGAGCGTCATGTGCCAGGGGAGGTGTCGACAATCCTCTCCCGGGAAAGGCTCCGGGATTTGACGATTGAGCAGCGCTTCAAGCGGTGTGGCCTGTGTCCCAACAATTGCCGGCTGACAATCAATATTTTCAGTGACGGCAGAGAGTATATCACAGGAAACCGATGTGAAAGAGGCGGCAATCACCGGGAGTCAAAGACCCCACTGCCCAACCTGTATCGGGATAAATACGAAAGGGTTTTTGATTACCCTTCCCTGCCTGTAGCCTCGGCCCACCGGGGTGAAATCGGCCTGCCGAGGGTCCTGGGCATGTATGAGGACTATCCCTTCTGGCATACCCTCCTGACGGCTCTGGGCTACCGGGTGGTTCTTTCGGGACGTTCCAATAAAAAGGTTTTTGAAATGGGAATGGAAAGCATTCCCTCAGAATCCGTGTGTTATCCTGCCAAGCTGGTGCACGGACATATTGAGATGCTGCTCAAAAAGGGAGTCAAGAAAATTTTCTATCCGTCGGTGGTTTACAACCGCCTGGAGGACAAGGGGGCAAGCAATCACTACAACTGCCCCGTGGTGGCTTCTTATTCTGAAACCATCAAGGCCAATCTTGAGGGACTCAAGAACCCGGAAGTGGTTTTCATGAACCCCTTTGTGCCCCTGGACAATCCAGGCGCTTTTGTGAAGGAATTCCACAAGGTCATGAAAGGCGAATCCCTTGGACTCAAGGAAATCAGGGTGGCGGTGGCAGAAGCCTATAAAGCTCTGGATGCTTATCAGAGCTGGGTGAGAGACCGGGGCGAACAGATTCTGAATCATCTGAAGGAGCATCAACTCAAGGGAATCGTCCTGGGTGGCCGTCCCTACCATGTGGATCCGGAAATAAACCACGGAATACCGGAGCTTATAGAGTCCATGGGCTTTGCCGTGCTTTCCGAGGATGCTGTGGCCCATCTGGGCAGGGTTCCCCGTCCCCTTCGGGTTATGGACCAGTGGGTCTATCATTCGAGGCTCTACAGTGCAGCTGCCTTTGTCGCCGAAAACAGGAACCTCGAATTCGTGCAGCTCAATTCCTTTGGCTGTGGCCTGGATGCTGTGACCATCGATCAGGTGGGTGAGATTCTCAGGAGAAACAATCGTCTGCATACGGTGCTGAAAATCGATGAAATCAACAATCTCGGGGCGGCAAGAATCCGGCTGAGATCTCTGATGGCTTCGGTGAAGGAACGGGATGAAAAAGGAATTCTGCCCAGTCCTGGGAGTCCTCCTCCCCGACGGGTTGTTTTTACCACCTCTATGAGGAAGAATCACACCATTATCGCGCCACAGCTTTCTCCTATTCATTTCGAGCTTCTTGAAGATGTTTTCAACGAATCGGGGTATCGCCTGAAGATCCTGAAGGAGACATCCGTCAAGTCGGTGGATACGGGATTGAAATATGTGAACAACGACGCCTGCTATCCTGCAGTCATTGTGGTGGGTCAATTGATGGAAGCCTTGGAATCCGGAGAGTATGATCCTTCCAATACGTCCATTCTAATCTCCCAGACCGGGGGTGGCTGTCGGGCGACCAATTATATTGCCTTTATTCGAAAGGCCCTGGAGGACGGTGGTTTTCAGGGGATTCCGGTGATTTCTCTGAGCGCCCAGGGAATTGAAAGGAATCCGGGCTTCAAACTGGATCTAAGACTGATTCAGGGGGCCCTCCGGGCCCTGGTCTATGGGGATTTGCTGATGAGGCTCCTGTACAGGATACGGCCCTATGAGACCTTCAAGAACTCTGCTGAAAACCTGTACGGAAAATGGATCAGGGAACTCAAAGGGACCCTGCTGGAAAAGGGCTCCAGGGGTTTCAAAAGCCGGATTCACAGAATCGTGGAGGAATTCGACCAACTGGCCATTGATGAAAGCCTCGTTCTGCCCAGAATCGGTGTGGTGGGGGAGATTCTGGTGAAATACCATCCCTTTGCCAACAACAATATTGTGAAGGTTATTGAGAGCGAGGGAGCAGAGGCAGTGGTCCCGGACCTCTTGGATTTCTTCATGTACAGCTTTTACAATACCAGCTTCAGATCAGAGCATCTGGGAAAGGGTGCTTTTGCAAAGGTTGTGGGGGATGTGGTCATCCGGGTGATGGAGTCCTACCGCTCAGAGATGCGAAAGGCCCTTGAAAGGAGCCGCAGATTCAGCCCGCCTCCGAGGATTCAGGAGCTGTCCCGTAAAGTGGAGGGACTGATTTCCCAGGGGAATCAGTCCGGTGAAGGATGGTTTTTGACGGCTGAAATGGTGGAGCTTATCGAAGAGGGCGTGCCCAATATCTTTTGCATTCAGCCCTTTGGCTGCTTGCCCAACCATGTGGTGGGCAAGGGCATGATCAAAAAACTCAGGGAAACCTTCCCCAATTCCAATATCGTGGCGATTGATTATGACAGCGGAGCCAGTGAAGTGAACCAGCTCAACCGAATCAAGCTCATGGTGACCACTGCCTTGAAGAACCTCTCAGAGGGCAGGGTGAACGTGGATCTCGGCCAAAGCCTCTTTCCCAGGAGAATCGACGGACTCTAGGGTCCGTTTTTCAATTGATGGGTTTATCCTGTATCATTATTGGTATGAATGGTAAGAGGAGGTAATCCATGGATCCCAATATGATATTTCTGCAAATAGCCTTTGTGGTCATCCTTGTGATGATCGGTTTTAAAATAAGGAACAATATCTATATAGACAGCTTTTGCAGGGAGATCTTCACCTTAAAGGACCGGACCCTTTTTTATCCCGAAGACGAGCTCCGGGGATATCCCGTGGAAATCATCCGGTACCTTGAATACACACAATCGCTTCATCAGAAGGCTCAGAAAAGATTGAAGGTCTACTACCGGGGGATGATGAAATTCGGGCCCCAAAAGGAGTGGCGGCGGTTCCGGCTTAAAAACGGCATCAACTACGAAACCCAGAGCTATTACCTTTTGGGATGCATCAGTTACTTTCCCGGATTTCATATTCGTTTTTTTGAGGGTTTCAAGAATCATAAAGCCCGGTTTGAGGTGTTTCTAGGGTCGATGTTCCGTTACTTAGAGGGAGAGGGTCATGAACTGGACCATACCGGGGCCATGAATTATTTCCTCATGGCCTTGTTGTCTCCGGCCTACCTGACCAGGGAATATTTCAGCTTCCGGTCGGCAGGGGAGGGTGAAGTTGAATCAGAGCTGGCCCTGGGGGATCAAAAACTTACCGCTTCCATGGTCTTCGATGACTTGGGGAGGTTAAGGCTTGTCCGGTCCCGTAGATTCTACTATTCAAAGGGGACCTTCACAGAACTTCCCTGGGAGGTCAAGGTGGAGAAATACGATGAATTTCTGGGGCACAGGATTCCTTCGGTTCTCGATTTTTATTACGGCCGTGAGGAGAACCAGATTCTTTACAGCCGCCTGGAGGTTCAAAAGATGTACCCGGATTGAGAAGCAGATTAAAGAGGTGAAGCCTGTGGCGTGGTGGCGTAGAAAAAGCAATGTGATACCCGTACTGCTGATTATTGCAACCATTTTATCAAATTATTACATCCATGGGATTTCCGACAGTTCCCTGGAAAATCGAATGGCCACCCTCATCGAGGAAGCAGGTTCCCTGCCGGACCAGGAAATCCACGGATGGTTTGAGGAGTACAAGGACACTATTGAAATCAGTGGGCAGTTCATTTTGTACAATGACTGGAAGGAAGAGGAAATCAAGCGCTATTTTGCAGATAAGATCGGAGTGGAAAGCAATTTTCTCCGCCTGTATTTTACCGACGGCGAGGGGACCAATATCATATACCCTGAAATCACCTTGCCCGATGACTTCGATCCCAGAATCAGAGACTGGTACCAGCAGGCCATTCAAAGTGATGAGATTGTCATTACCGGGACCTATGACGGGGTGACGGATGATATCAGGATGATCACTGTGGCCATGGCGGTTTCTGATTTCAGCGGCAATTTCATGGGAGTCATTGCCGGAGACATACCCGTCGAGGCGATTCAGGACAAACTTATCAGCCGTTCGAAGAACTTCATGGGCGGTATAATCATTTCAGGCGGGCAAAAGGACCTGTTGCAGGCCTACCATCCCGAAGGTCTCGAGGCGGCTCATCAGGAAATGCTGCTTCTGGCTCAGAACCAGACGATCGAAGGCACCTCCTTTGAGTCGGCTGCCATTGAAGTCCTGGCGCTGGAGGAGGGCTTTTTCCTGGCTTCCTGGATGCCTGTAGAGGATTCGCCCTGGCGGATTTTCACCTATGTTCCCCTGGGAGACGTTCTAGGGTACTCACGGGCAAATCTGCTTACCATGCTGGAGGTGATTCTGTTATTGGCTGGGTTTGCTTCAGTGATGTATTTGTATGTTCATCGCCCCACCCTGCGGCTGGTCAGGGCCATTGAAAAGGTAGACATTGAAAGAGATTCCGGTTATCGCATCCAGTGGAAGGAGTCGTGGGGCTTTGAATCCCTGGTGCACCATCTCAATTATTTTCTGTCTCTGTGGGAGAAAAGCTACCTTTTCATGAAAAATTCCCTGAGACGGCAGAATGAACTGACTGAGGAGAACCTCATGATGGAAACCCTCTTCAAGAGCATGCCCCACGGGGTGGTGAAGCTGGACAATGAGGGGTATATTCTGGATTATAATGAATACTTTTGCACAATCTTCGGAGTTTCTCCCGAAACCATCGAGGGGGTGCATTTGTCAGCAGTAACCGGCAGAAACCAGACACTCCCTGAAGCGGTACCTTCTGAGGAGAGCCACTTCGAGGGAATCCGATATCTTGCCAGTGGGGAAGCCACCGAGTTCAGGATACACGTGCTGCCGGTGATTCTCGCAGAGGGTCTTGTAAAAACCTATGTGGTCTACCATAGAAAGAAGGCGTAGAATCCTGTTCGATTCTACGCCTTCTTTTCAGTTTCTCAAATCATTGGCTATGGGCTGACCGTACTTTCTGTCGGTGTGGATGGTCTCGGGATCCTTGATGACCTGACCGGAAACGAGCACATATTCGATACCCTCTGAGAGGGAGGCGGGTACTGCCGCCGAGGAAGTGTCAATGATTCTGGAGTAATCGAAGATGGTGATATCCGCAATGGTCTGCTCCCGCAGGCGCCCTCTGAGGGCCATGTCCTCTGAAATGCCTTCAAGCTGGTTTGCGGCATAGTAGGAGGTTTTCCGGATACCCTCCATGAGAGGCATGATATTGAGATCCCTCACATAGCGGCCGATAAATCTTGAAAAGGCTCCCGACGCCCTGAAGTGATTGAAGGAGGGGTCGGTCTCCACGATACTGTCAGAGCCGAGCATACTGCCGGGATCCTTCAGGGCAAGGATGACTTCTTCATCATCCATGGCGTAGGCGACGACAATTCGCTGGGCATCCCTCAGACTCTGGAAATTTTCTTCTGTCACAAATTCTTCGGTCCCGGCAATCTGCAGGTCTGAATAGGTGATTCCGAATTTCCCCTGCCAGTCGCCGTTGAACCGGGCGGACCCGATATTGGTTGCCCAGGAGTCATAGGGGTAAATGTCGAAGGTGACTTCATAGCCCTCTTCCCTGGCTTCGTGGATCATTTCAAGGGCCTCCTCCATGACATGGGTCCCGCCAGTGGAATGCAGATGCATGAAGTGGACATGGGCATCGAGTTCCCGGGCATATCCAAGCACCTCGATGACGGAATCAATACTGGTATGCTCGCCGATCAAAGAGGCATACCGGGCATGGAAGTGGGTGGCCAGGTCGTACTGCTTTGCCTTTTCCATGGCGCCTAGAATTTCCTCCGGGGTAGTGCCGGGATAGTACTCGGGACTGAAGGCGAGTCCCAGACCTCCGGCGAGTATCTCCTCTTCGGTTCTTCGGGCGATGTAATCCACTTGGTTGGCACTGGGCTCGTAGTAGTGGCCCAGTCCGGCTTCATAGCGGATCTGAACCATGAACACGGCACCGCCGTAATTGACCATGATGGGATTGCGTTCGTAGTAACTGAAAAAATTGTCAAAATCATTGGTGCAACCATGCATGCTGAGATTGGTGGTCACCCCGTCTCCAATCTTGTAGTAGGCTCCGATGGCGTTGGGATTGAAGGAAAGCATATCGATGAAACCTGGAGCGACAATGAGGCCCCTGGCATCAATTCTCTCCTGTCCCTCCAAGGGTTCGGGAGAGATGGCGGCAATGGTATCCCCCAGAATGCCGATATCATAGCCGAAGCGGATGGTTTCTCCCTCGGGGTCAAAGACGATTCCCCCGGCAATGACCGTGTCAAAGGGACCCTTTTCTCCGGTATGGAGGATGGGCGCATTGAAGTCCGTGGGAGTCGTCAAATCAAAAGAGAGAATTTCCTCCTCTGTGAGTGCGAAGTCCAAGGGGAGGCTGGAATCACATTCCTCAGTGGTGTTTTCACTGAGGTGCTTGATCAGGATTTCCCCGTCCATGGTATAGAGAATCCTGGACTGGGAATCATTGACATCCCTTAAAGAGGGCCGGTCGGTGGTTTGGAAAAGATCGATTCCCTGTTCGAAGCTGTCGTCACCGAGCAGGATATCATAGGTTTCATCTTCTGGATTGAAAGTGGCGTAGATGAAGCCTTCAGGTTGATAATGATTGAGGAGAATCTTGCCTTCGACGGTGTCGGGTATTTTCACAGGCTCGCTAAGACGCAGGGTATCGAAGTCGAGAAGGTGGAGGGCAGTGTCACTTTGAAAAAGGAAGGTCTGGTCTTCTGCGCGATAATCAAGATAGAGGGGCTCCAGGTCTTCTTTGAATTCATACAGCGGCTCCTCTTCAAGGACGAGAGTCTCCCTGGAATCCAGTTTTCCCCTGTAAAGACCGGTTGTCTCACCCTGTGCCATCAGGAGAAAAAGGGTGGCTTCTGATTCAAAGACATAGTCCAGGGGGGAAAGAGTGACTGGAGGTGGCGGATCTTCGGAGGTGACAGGGGGCGGGTTCTCGGCAGACTGACACCCTGCAAGAAGGACTGCGGTGAGGGTCAGTATAAGAAGGTATTTTTTCATGGTAGACTCCTTTCTGTTTACGGTCTCATTTTAACAAAAATATTTCAATGAAGGTGTTTTTTTTTATGACTGGCCTTGTCTTGAGGGTCAAGAAGTCCTCAAGACAGGTGAAGCCGGTGATTGCAGTTACAATGCCGGCTGGGATTTTCAGAGTGACAGCCTCCCTTTATGAAA
>LQBE01000005.1:37128-37597 GCA_002029975.1 delta proteobacterium ML8_F1
TGAAGGTCGTGCTTTTGAGATTTCAGGGAGACGCAAGGCTTAAAGGCCTGCAAATAGTAAGTTGTAAAGATTCGTCGGCTGGATTTTCTTCTGGGAATCTATTGCAGAAAGCAATAATGACAATATAATAACAAAATTGACAGATCATGGAAATGGGTGTAATTTGAAGATACGGCCTGAATTCAGAAAAGTTGAAATTTTCTGAATAGACTGTGGTGGCCCTTTTAGTCATGGAGTCGTGAAAGCTCTGTGATACCGGGTTTAAAGGAATCTGTGGTTTATAAAGAAGCGATTGCAGCCAGGCACATGTCGGCGGTTTTCACAGAAATGGCACAGGTAAGGAGGAATCAGTTATGGGAGTATCGGGTTATTTTATTCCATCAGTCAATTATCAAGGCTCTGGCAGTGTCAATGAAGCAGGAAATCTGGTGAAGAATTTCGGGGCAAAAAAAGTGTTGATAGTCACCGA
>LQBE01000005.1:37718-76425 GCA_002029975.1 delta proteobacterium ML8_F1
GGATAAAAACGTCGAGGACGGATTTGAAATCTGGAAAAAAGAAAAGTGTGACAGTTTGGTTTCATTGGGCGGGGGGTCTTCCCATGACTGTGCCAAGGGCATCGGACTAGTGGCGTCAAACGGCGGAAAGATCCATGACTATGAAGGCATCGATCAATCTGAAAACCCCTTTGTGCCCTATGTGGCCATCAATACGACAGCGGGTACGGCTTCAGAGATGACGCGGTTTTGCATCATCACCGACTCCAGCCGAAAAATAAAAATGGCGATTGTGGACTGGCGGGTTACGCCGGGCGCTTCCATCAACGACCCTGACCTGATGGCAGGGATGCCTCCGGCTCTCACAGCGGCAACAGGAATGGACGCTCTGACCCACGCCATTGAAGCCTATGTTTCGACAGCGGCGACTCCTCTTACGGATTCGGCAGCGCTCATGGCGATTGAACTCGTTTCAAAATACCTGCCGAAGGCTGTGGCAAACGGGGCGGATATGGAAGCCAGAGAAAAAATGTCCTTTGCGCAGTTCCTCGCGGGGATGGCCTTCAACAATGCTTCCCTGGGCTATGTTCACGCCATGGCCCATCAACTCGGAGGCTTCTACAATCTGCCTCATGGGGTCTGCAATGCCATTTTGTTGCCGGTGGTTTCAAAGTTCAATGTAATTGGCGCCACGGAACGTTTTGGAGACATTGCCAGGGCAATGGGAGAAAACACGGCGGGACTCTCGTCACGGGAGGCTGCGGACGCTGCAATTGAGGCAATCAAGGCCCTTTCAGTGTCAGTGGGTATTCCAAAGGGACTCACTGAACTCGGCGTCAAGGAAAAGGATTTGGAAACCATGGCAGTCAATGCGAAGGCGGATGCCTGCCAGTTGACAAATCCAAGAACCGCCACCTTGCAGGAGGTTGTTCAACTGTTTATGGAAGCCATGTAGGAGAAACTGCACATAAAAAGCCCGGATCATTTGATCCGGGCTTTTTCAATGGCCTGGATGATTTTTTCTTTGTGAAATCCCTGAACCATTTTCCCGCCGATGGCAAAGGCCGGGACGCCCAGGACTCCCTTGGCCACAAGTTCATGGCGTGCTCCCGGGGTTGTGGTGACATCCACTTCTTCAAAAGCAAGGCCTTGCTCCTTGAGAAAAGCCTTGGCAGCCTGACAATGGGGACAACCAAGGGTGGAATAGACAGTGATGGAAACCATCGGAACACCTCCTGTAGATAGAGTATACCCCAAAATGGAAAATAATGACACCTCTATTTGCAAGAAGTATTCCGGCTGGCCGGGGTCCTGATCTAAAGCAAAGACGAAAGACCCCTTCAACTTTCAAGGGGTCTGGATTGCTTTGACAGCATCTTGAATATAGGCTTCAATCCAGTCAAGGACTTTTTTCGAGTGAAAGGCCTCCCGGTCCTCGAGAATCTCAAGAAGGTCTCCGGTGCTGAGGCTGAAATGCGCCCTGCCTTTGCTATAGGTCAGGGTCAGCGAAAGCGATTCCCTTGACCCCAGGGCAGTGGTAAAGGTCAGTCCGAGATTGCCCAGAGGCGGTCGGTCGATATGGCTGAGGCCGAAGGTTGCTGTGACTTCAGTGCCCTTGCCGGGCTGGGATGCAATGGCAAACCCTCCTCCCGTCTGAAGGGCATTGGCCTTTAAAAGAGAGAGCCCCAGGCCTACTTTGCGCTCAGTCCGGGTGGTGAAAAAGGGATCCTGTACCTGTTGAAGGATTGCTTTGGACATGCCGATGCCATTGTCTTTTACAGTGAGTGTCAGGCGGTCGGCTTCGGGAAATTCTTCAATGAGCACCCAGATACTGGTGGCTTGTGCTTTGATGGCATTCTGGAGGATGTCCAGAAGATGAAGACTGAGATCTCTCATGGGTCATTCTCCCTTCAAAGCCTCAAACACGGCAGGGATACTTCTTTCCCTGACTTGCAGAAAATGGATCCGCTCCGAAATATTTCCCAGGAAATGCGCATCCGAGTTTCTGAGTATTGTCAAATCCGTTGGCAGGTCCGATTCAGGATTCTCCAGGGCGGCGAAGGACATCCCCTCAGGGAGAAAACCCAGCTGGGAGATGATGCCGTAGCTTTTGCGGTGGACATGGGCGGGGACTGAGAGCCCTCCAAAGGCGGCCGCTCTCTGGACAAGGGTTGAAAGCTTTATTGAAACCGGGAACAGGAGCCCATAGGGATACTCCGAGAGAATCTCATCCCCTTCTCCGAGGAGGAGCTGGGTTCCGAATCGTTCCCTGTCATGGGGGATGGTGCACAGGGAGGAATCCAGAGTCTTGAAAAAAGCTTCAAGGCTTTCAAGGGTTTCAAAATAGCACAGGATATGGATGTCCTCCAGGGTGTGGATTTCTATCCCCGGAAGAAAGAGGAGTCCCCTGGCTCTGGCAAGGGCGGCGGTGGATCTTGAATTTCCAATATGGTTGTGGTCAGTGACACTGATGAGGTCAAGTCCCTTTAAGAGGGCCATATTGACGATATTGTTGGGGGTCATGGACTCATCGCCGCAGGGGGAGAGGGCGGAGTGGATATGCAGGTCATAGTAGAGTTTCATTTTGCTGTCACTGGCAGAAGAGCTGCATAATCTCAAAAGCATCCAGGGGAGTGGATAGCAGGGGGATATTGTTGGCGGCAGCCTTTAGGAGGGTTTCCTCATCGGGTTTCAAGGACTCCGGCAGGATGATGCAGCTGAACTCTAAAAGGGAAGCCACGGCAACGATATTGCTGTGGGTCTGGACGGTAATCCAGCCGTCACCGCCCTGCCCCCTGGCCATGACCCAGCTGAGAAGGTCGCAGCTTCGGATATAGGTAATGGCAGTTTCAGCCGATACTTCAGGGGTAAGGTATTCGAAATGATGATGCCGGATCAAATCAGAGACTTTCATTTCTTCGACCTCCTTGGAGTTTTTGAAATACGCAGTCAGAGAGACTGGCTTTTTTTTGAACGATATCCTCGGCGAGGGACCGACAGGAGGGACACCCGCAGGCGCCACAGTCAATTCCCGGGAGTTCCGCCACAAGCCTGTCTATCCGGGTCATTTTTTCCATGGCCACGGTTAAATCCTTGTCCAGTCCCAGGATATCCAGGGGTTCGATTTCGAGATCCCAGAGCAGGGCGTTGAAATCAAAATTGTCCTCGATTTCCCCGGTGTCGATGGGACTCAGACCCCGGGTCCGCGACTCGACCCGGTACCTGGCAATAAAGGGGTTCTCCACATTGAGGGGACCGCCGACACAACCGCCGATACAGGCATAGGTCTCAATGAATTGAATCCCTGAAAGCTTGCCCAGTTCAGCCATGTCCAGAATTTTAGCCACCTCGTCAATACCGTCCACCTTGATGGAGGCCTCGATTTCTGAGGTGAGGGACTGCCCTCCCAGGATTGACCAGCTTTCTCCCAGGTACACGGGAGTGACGTGTTGGTCATAGTCCTCCCGGTGGGAGAGAATCTGCATCAACAGAGGATAGAGGCTTTGAGTGGAGAGAGCGCCGTCCAGGGAAGACTTTTTGAGGCCGAGGGGTTTTTTGATGCTGGTGATTTTGGCGGGGCACTGGGAAATGTAGAAAATGCCAATCGAACCTTCCGGATGCGCTGCAGCCGAATTTTCTTTATAAAGCCTGGCGGCAACCTCCATGGGGGTTTCAATGGGAATGATGTTTTTGATCAGTTCCGGGTTCTTCAGCTGAATCAACCGGGTAATGGCGGGACAGTAGGTTGAAATCATGGGTTTCTCCTGGAAGGGATCTTCACTGAGATTTCCAAGGTGGTAGGCAATGACTTCAGCATAGTAGGACTGGTCGATGATGGCATCAAAGCCCAGGGTTTTCAGGGCGTTGTCAACCTTGGTTTTTGAAAAGTTTCCTGGAAACTGGGAGTAAAAGGACATGGAAGGCATAGCCACCTTGAAATCATAGGCCTCAAGGTCCTTCAGGGTGTCCGTCACTGCGGATTTTGCGCCGTAAGGACAGACCCTGATGCAGACACCGCAGTCAATACATTTTTCAGGGGTGATATGGGCCTTGCCGTCAATGACCCGGATGGCCTGGGTGGGACAATTCTGCATGCAGACAGTGCAGCCTGTGCATTTTTCTTCCATTAATATAACGGAATGATAATAATCAGCCATAGCAATTCCTTTCTAGATAGTGAGGGTCATGACCACACAGGTTTTCCCCCCGGGATTCGAGGTGATATCAAAGGTGTCAGCGCAGCGTCTCATATTTGGAAGCCCCATCCCCGCGCCAAAGCCCATTTCTCTGATTTCATGGGGAGCGGTGGAGTATCCCTCCTTCATGGCCAGGTCGATGTTTTCAATACCGGGGCCTTGGTCCAGTGCCGTGATGGTAATCAGCCCCGGTTCGATATCCAGAAGAATCTTGCCGCCCTCGGAGTGGATGGCGATGTTCATCTCAGCCTCGTAGGCCATGATTGAGGCCTTGCGGATGATTTTTGAATCGATTCCGAGGAGCTTCAAGGTTTTTTTGGTGTTTGAGGAGGCCTCTCCCGCGGTGGTGAAATTTTGAGTGGTAACCGTGTATTCAAAGCGCATCCCTAGTCAATTCCTCTCAGTCCCTTTTCAAAGAGAATGCCCGCCGCATCGAACATTGAAGCTTTGGTGCTGAGGAGGGTAATGCCCTGGTTGTCGGCAAGTTCAACCACCTCATCTGCAGGGACTTTGCCCCTGACGAACACAATCAGCTTCAAATCAATCATCTCGGCCGTTCGAATCACCTGCTGATTGACCAGCCCTGTGATGAGAACCGTTGTCTCGTCATGGATGAAGGCCAGAACGTCACTCATCAGATCACTGCCGAAGGCTTTTTCGTAGTTTCTATTCAATTCAAAGGATGTATTGAGTATGTCGCAGTCTAGCAGTTCAATAATTTCACGCAGTTCCACGGGACCTCCAAATTAGTTAAATATTTAACATGATTATAACAAGCTTGTGCCGCCAATTCAAGCAAAAAACACGGTGTTTTGATTAATTTGAAAAAGATTGTGAAATATTTAATTTATGTGTTGTTAAAGTATTCACATTCAAATGCAAATCATGTATAATACCAGTGAAATGAATCAGAATGATTCGCGTTGAGGAGGGAAAGTTTTGAAAAATGCCAAGGATCGTTTGGTGGAACTGAACACAGAACTTTTGGACCAGGAAAAACTGTCAGTCTTGGAAGGCTATATTGAGGGCTTAGAGGATAAAGCGGGCAGTCTTATTCATGTGCTTCACAAGGCACAGGGACTGTTCGGCTATTTGCCGGAGAATCTCCAGCTTCATGTCGCAAGGAAGATGGATCTTCCTGCGGCAAAGGTCAATGGCGTGGTGAGCTTCTATTCTTTTTTCACTCAGGAACCCAGGGGAAAGCATACCATCAGCCTGTGCATGGGGACGGCCTGTTTTGTCAAGGGGGCGGACAAGATATTCAAGACGCTCAAGGACCAGCTGGGAGTCGAAAACAACAAAATGACCGAGGACGGGCTGTTCACCCTGAAGGATATACGCTGTGTAGGCGCCTGCGGTCTGGCCCCGGTGATGCTGGTGGATGACAAGGTGTACGGCCATGTCAAGGCTGAAGATATCCAAAGGATACTGCAAAAATATCGTGACGAGGAGGATTCCAATGGCCATTAAATCCCTTGAGGAATTGAAGAAAATCAGAGAGGCTTCCAAGAAAAAGGTCGACCTTCGGGAAAAGGGAGAAAGTACCGAGGGCATGACAGAAATCCTTATCGGCATGGCGACCTGTGGCATTGCGGCAGGTGCCAGGGAAACAATGAAGGCACTCTATGAAGCCATTGATGAAGCCGGACTGGACAATGTCAGAATCATCCAGGTGGGATGCATGGGCTATTGTCATTCTGAACCGACGGTTCAGGTGAGCCAGCCTTCAAAGGCGCCGGTGCTTTATGGCAAGGTCGATGAGCAGATTGCCAGAGAAATCATAACCAAACATATTCTGAAGGATGAATTCATCGATGATCATCTTTTGAACAAGACTTTTGTCAAAGCATAGGAGGCTCAAACATGTCAAATTTTACGCGACAGGTAATGGTTTGCGGAGGAACTGGGTGCATTGCCTCCGAAAGTGATGTGATTATAGACCGGTTCAGGGAGGGCCTGGCGTCCTTGGGACTTGAAGGGGAAGTCCAGGTTCTCAAAACCGGTTGTTTCGGCTTTTGCGGTCAAGGACCCATTGTGAAAATTCATCCGGACAATGTCTTTTATGTGAAGGTGACTCCTGCTGATGTCAGTGAAATCATCCAGGAGCATCTAATCAAGGGGAGAAGGATAGAAAGGCTGCTTTTCACAGACCCCAAGACCCAGATCAGACTGGAAAAACATGAAAAGATGGAATTCTACCAGAAGCAGTACAGAATTGCCCTGAGGAACTGCGGGTTTATCAATCCCGAGGATATTGAGGAGTACATTGCCTTCAACGGCTATGAAGCTCTGGGAATCGTCCTGAGTGAAAAGACCCCCCAAGAGGTGGTTCAGATTGTCAAGGACAGCGGTCTGAGGGGACGGGGCGGCGGCGGATTTTCAACCGGACTTAAATGGGAACTGGCTGCAAAGTCTCCGGGAAATGAGAAGTATATTATCTGCAATGCCGACGAAGGCGATCCGGGAGCCTTTATGGACCGGTCCATCCTGGAGGGGGACCCCCATAGTGTCCTTGAGGCCATGGCTATAGGCGGCTATGCCATGGGAGCGAACCATGGAATGATTTATATCCGGGCGGAATATCCCCTGGCTATTGAAAGACTGAATATCGCCATGAAGCAGGCACGGGAAATGGGCTTTATTGGAAAGGATATTTTCGGCAGCGGCTTTGATTTCGATATTGAAATCAAGCTTGGCGCCGGTGCTTTTGTCTGCGGAGAGGAGACGGCACTGATTCATTCCATGGAAGGGCAAAGGGGAGAGCCGACCAAAAAACCGCCCTTCCCTGCGGAACAGGGGTACAAGGGCAAGCCCACTTCCGTGAACAATGTGGAGACCCTGGCCAATATCTGTCCGATTATTTTGAAGGGTCCGGAGTGGTTTGGCAGTATTGGAACGGCCACCTCAAAGGGAACCAAGGTCTTTGCCCTGGCAGGCAAGGTCAACAATGTCGGACTTGTCGAGGTGCCCATGGGAACCACCCTGAGGGAAATCATCTTTGAAATCGGCGGCGGCATCCCCGACGGGAAAGCATTCAAGGCGGTTCAGACCGGCGGTCCCTCGGGCGGGGTCATTACCCAGGCGGACCTCGATACCCCCATTGATTACGAAAGCTTGAAAAGTATCGGGTCCATGATGGGGTCAGGCGGGATGATTGTCATGGATGAAGATGACGATATGGTTGAAATTGCAAAATTCTATCTGGATTTCACCCAGGATGAGTCCTGTGGCAAATGCACCCCCTGCCGCATCGGGACCAAGCGGATGTTTGAAATCCTGGAGCGGCTCACCAACCTTGAGGGAGACCCTGAGGACCTGGAGAAACTTCAGGATCTTGGCAGGATGATCAAGGATTCAGCCTTGTGTGGTCTGGGGCAGACAGCGCCCAATCCGGTACTGAGTACCATGAAATATTTTCCGGAGGAATACGAGGCCTACGCCAGACGGGAGAAGAAAACCACCTATGCCATTGACAGTGAAAAATGCATCGGCTGTACCGCCTGTGTCAGGGTATGTCCCGTGAACTGCATTACAGGAAGCGTCAAAGAACCCCACGTGATTGATGAGACGGTCTGTATCGCCTGCGGTGCTTGCTATGATGTCTGTAGATTTGATGCCGTCGTGAAACCATAGGAGGATTGAAATATGGCAATTGTGAAAGCAAAGATAAATGGAATCGATGTGGAAGTGGCCAGCGGCGCCACGATTCTGGAGGCGGCCAAAAAAATCGGCGTGCATATTCCGACCCTGTGTCATTTGAATCTTGAGGGTTTTGGGATTGTCAACAAGGTGGCTTCCTGTCGCGCCTGTGTGGTGGAGGTGGAGGGGCGCATGGCCCTGGCCCCTTCCTGTGCGGAAAAGATTACTGAAGGCATGGTGGTCAGGACGGATTCCCTCAGGGCTATTACCGGGAGACGGATGGCCATTGAACTGCTCCTCTCAAACCACCCTCAGGACTGTCTGGTCTGCCCCAAGAATCTGGAGTGTGAGCTCCAGGCCCTGTCCCAGGAGATGGGGGTCAGAGAAATCAAGTGGATAGGGGAAAAGATGGATTATCCCATCGACAAGACCACAGCCTCCCTGGTGAAGGATCCCAATAAATGCATTATGTGCCGTCGCTGTGAGACCATGTGCAATGAGGTACAGACCGTCGGCGTGCTTTCAGGAATCAACCGGGGCTTTGATGCGGTAGTAGGTCCTGCCTTCAACCTGGACATGGAACACACTGCCTGTACCTTCTGTGGTCAATGTGTAGCCGTATGCCCTACCGGGGCTTTGACTGAAATCAACGATGTGGGCAAGGTGTGGCGTGCTCTCAACGATGAAACGAAACACGTGGTGGTTCAGGTGGCACCGGCCATCCGGGTGGCCATCGGAGAGCTCTTTGGCATGGAACCTGGAACCGTGACGACGGGACAGCTGGCTTCTTCCCTGAGACGTCTCGGCTTTGATGCCATTTTCGACACGGATTTTGCAGCGGACCTGACCATCATGGAGGAAGCTTCAGAACTGGTTCACCGGATTGAACACGGGGGCAAACTGCCAATGCTCACCTCCTGCTGCCCGGCCTGGGTCAAATTCTTTGAGCATCAGTTTCCGGACATGCTGGATATCCCCTCTTCCTGCAAGTCGCCTCAAATCATGATGGGCAGCATGGTGAAAACCTATTACGCCAAAAAAATGGGACTGGATCCCGAAAATGTGGTGATGGTTTCTATTATGCCCTGTTTGGCCAAAAAAGCAGAGGCCGCCCGACCCGAACTGGCAAAGGATGATTTAAACAACGTGGACCTGGTGCTTTCCACCCGGGAATACGGGGCCATGCTCCATGAAGCCGGGGTCCAGTTCGATGTGCTCCCTGAAGGGGATTTCGACCAGCTGCTGGGGGAATCCACTGGAGCGGCGGTAATCTTCGGCACCACAGGGGGGGTCATTGAGGCGGCGGCGAGGACAGCCTACGAATGGCTCACCGGGGAGGAACTCGAGAAGGTCGAGTTCAGCCAACTCAGAGGTCTTGAAGGCATCCGAAGCGCCTCGGTGATGATCAAGGATTTTGAACTCAACATCGGCATCGCCCATGGACTGGGCAATGCGCGAAAGCTGCTGGAGGACATCAGAGACGGAAAAAGTCATTTCCATGCCATTGAAATCATGGCCTGCCCCGGTGGCTGTATCGGTGGCGGCGGGCAGCCCTATCATCACGGGGATATTGAAATTATTAAGAAGCGGCAAGAGGCAATCTACGCCGAGGACCGTTCCAAGGTGCGAAGAAAATCCCATGAAAATGAAGCCCTGAAGAGCCTGTACAGTGAATTCCTCGGAGAGCCCTACGGGTCCACAGCCCATGAGCTCCTCCATACCCGATATGTGGCCAGAGAAAAAATTTAGCTCACCCCTCCTCTTGAAAAGGGAACGCTTTATAAAGTGTTCTCTTTTCTATATAATGATGGCAGGAATTAAAAAAGCAGGAGTGATAAAGGATGATCAAGGGAATAATTTTTGATATGGACGGGACGCTGATTGACACCAATGATCTGGTAATCGGCACATTGCAGCGCACTGTGGAAAAATTTCTGGGTTACTGGCCTCAAATCGAATCCTTTCACGAGGTTCTGGGCAAGCCCCTCATTGTTCAGCTGGAATTCTTCAGCAGGGAAAAGGCGCGGGAGATGGTAGACGACTACCGCAGGGAATACCTGCGGCATCAGGAAGAGAAGACCCACCTTTATCCCGGTGTGCTTGAAACCCTGAAGGGTCTTCAGAAAAAGGGGATTCGACTGGCTGTACAATCCAACAAGGGCACAAGAGGCATTGACCATGCCGTGGAGGCTTTTGATTTAAAGGGTGTTTTTGATCAAATCATCGCCTACGAGGATGTGGCTCAGGCCAAGCCCTCCCCGGAGGGCATCAACAGAATTCTCACGGCCTGGGGATTCTCCCCCGGGGAAGTGATTTTTGTTGGAGACTCCCATAATGATATCCTGGCGGCGAATCTTGCCGGGGTGGAGGCCGTCCTGGTCAGTTGGTCGCTCCTTCCGCCAGAGCAGTTCAGCGGGCTTGAAATCCATCGAAAACTTGAAAAAATGACGGATTTATTAAATATTTGCTAAAATTTCAGTCGGAAATTGTAGTAAACCGTAGTCCTTGTAATATGCTCTTAACATCTGAACCAGACCTGCCCACCGGGTTCAGACGGTTACCATGAAAGCGATTGTAAATGTTGTCTTCGAATTGCCAGGTCTTCGAGGCAATCAATTTGAAAAAGGGGGAAACACAATGAAGAAATCTCTAAGTTTGCTTTTAGTTCTGGTTTTGGTTTTGGCTGCATTGGCTGGATGTTCATCACCGGCTGCCGAAGCACCGGCTGCTGAAGAACCGGCTGCTGAAGAACCGGCTGCTGAAGAACCAGCTGCTGAAGAACCGGCTGCTGTCGAAGAATTCTCTTACGCTACCGGCGGTACCAGCGGCACCTACTATCCACTTGGTGGCGCCATGGCAGCTGTATGGAATGACAACATCGAAGGGATCAATGTCACTATCCAGCCTGCAGGGGCCTCTGTTGAGAATATCAACCGTCTGGCTTCAGGTGAAGTGGATATGGGACTCGCCATGAACAACGTGGCAGCAGAGGCCTATGAAGGTGTTGGCGACAGCTTTGCCAATCCTCTGACCAATTTCTATGCCATTGGTGTGGTTTATCCCGAGGTTATGCATGTTGTGACCACTCAGGACAGCGGTATTGAAACCATTGCAGACCTTCAAGGCAAACGTGTCAACCCAGGCCCTCCAGGATCCGGCACTTATGTAACCGCCGTTGAGATTCTCAAAGCCTTTGGCGTTGACGATTACAAATCAAATCCCGGCAGCTTTACAGATGCAGTTGCAGGACTTAAAGACGGTACCTTGGATGCTGCCTTTGCCGTGGTATCTTTCCCGGCTTCAGCTGTACAGGAAATTGCCGCTTCACGAGATGTCAAAATTCTCGAGATTACCGGTGCCGAGTTTGAGGCTATCAAGGAAAACATTCCATTCATCGCTGAGTACCCCATCAAAGGTGGCGTCTACAAAGGTCAGGATGAAGATGCTATGACCATTGCCCTTCAGGCAGCTCTTTATGTCAGAGAAGGCATCAGTGATGACGTGGCTTACAACCTGGCAAAAGTAATGTATGAAAACACTGCAAAAATTGCCGAAACCCATAAGACCGGCGAGCAAATCACCATCGACCGTGCTCTGGATGGCATTACCACACCGGTACATCCCGGCGCTCAAAAATACTACGACGAAGTCAAGTAAGAATAAGAAATCAAAGTTCGACTTGTGAATTCTGCTTGCTTAAAAAATAAGCCGAAGAGATTCGGCTTATTTTTATATGATTGTCAACTTCAGTGAGGTAAGTATGAGTAAAAAAGCTGTCATCGCCCTGGCGATACTGATTATAATTGTATTGATGAATGTAATTTTTCTCGAGGTGATCGAGGTTGTCGTGGTTGACAAGAACGAAAGATTCAATGAAGTGGTATATCGCACCCGTAGGATAGAGGGTTTGGACACCATCGATATTCACTGGATCCACTCTGTCAGCAGAAGGCCAATTTTGGAGCGCTATCGAATCAATGAAGATTACACCATCGATATCGAAGAGATGTATTTCGATGCTTTTTCTGCCAATTTACCCAACGATCCAGATGCTGACACTATCTGGGAAATTACAGATGATTATATTCGTGTTTACAATTATGATATCACCTTTGATGCGATTCCAGTGGTGATTGGGGCCGTAAGGGCCAATCACTCCATGGAATACAACGGGACAGAAGTCTTTCTGAAAGAGGTGTACAAACCAGGAGGATTTGTTAATATTAAAGTTAGGAAAGTCAATTTAATGGCATATATTTTTGAAAGGAGATGAAATTGTTGGGAGAAAAACTTGTCAAGCAGACCCTGGATGACAAACAGCAGCAGGAAATGATGGCCAAGTATGACCGGGAATTCGCCTATCGGGACCACAAGGGTTTTTACAAGCTGCTGGTCAAGCTGGTGGCTATTGCGTGGTCTGTATTCCAGCTATACACGGCAATCATGGGTCAACTGCCGCCAACTCAGCAACGCTCGGCTCACATCGGATTTGCCCTCGTTCTTATTTTTTTAATGTACCCCTTGAGGAAAAGCGACCGCTCCAACAAGGTCAAATGGTATGATTTTATTCTGATTGCAGGATCACTGACGGTGGTAGGCTACCTGTTCCTGAATTTTGACACCCTGTTGATGAGGGCGGGGGCTTACAACCAAACGGATTTTGTCATTTCGGTGATTGCCGTGGCGATTGTCATCGAGGCCACGAGAAGAGTTGCCGGGCCGGTGCTCATCACTGTTTCCGGCGTGTTCCTCGCCTACGCCCTGTTCGGGGACCTGATTTCCGGATTCTTCGCCCACAGTGGTTATTCCCTGATGCGGGTGGCCACCTATGCCTGGGTGAGTTCTGAATCCATTCTCGGAATTCCAATTTCGGTTTCTGCAAGCTTCATTTTCCTGTTCCTTCTTTTTGCGGCCTATCTTAAAAAGACAGGAATCGGTGACTGGCTGACGAATCTCGCATTGGCCCTTGCCGGGCATCAAACCGGCGGCCCCGCTAAAGCGGCGGTCATTGCCAGCGCCACCCAGGGAACGATTTCTGGGAGTTCTGTGGCCAATACTGTGGGAACGGGGTCTGTAACGATTCCCCTGATGAAAAGCATTGGCTACCGCAGTGAATTTGCAGCTGCTGTGGAGGCGGCAGCCTCTACCGGAGGTCAGCTCATGCCTCCTGTCATGGGGGCGGCAGCCTTTATCATGACAGAATTCACGGGACTGCCCTATGGGACGATTGCGCTTGGCGCCCTGGTTCCGGCGATTCTATACTTCACGGGGATTTTCATCATGGTCCATCTTGAGGCTAAAAAACAGGGTCTCGAGGGAATTCCCAAGGATCGTCTGCCCAAGGTGAAGGTCCTCGCCAAGCAGTGGTATCTCAGTGCTCCGATTTTTGTCATTGTAACTTTTCTGGCCATGGGCTACACGCCCATGAGAGCGGCCCTTTACGGGATCCTGTCCAGTATCATTGTCGGCCTGATTCACAATTACCTGCAAGATGAAGTGACCTTTGGCATCAAAGAGATGATTGAGGGACTGGAGGATGGTGCCAAAAGCGCCCTACCCGTGGCCATGGCCTGTGCCTCTGCCGGAATTATCGTCGGTGTTGTCACCTTGACGGGTCTTGGCATCAAGTTCTCCCTTGGCATTGTCAAACTGGCTGGAGGCAGCATTATCCTGACCATGTTCTTCACAATGATTGCGTCAATCATCCTGGGGATGGGAATGCCTACGACTGCCAACTATATTGTGCAGGCGACCATTGCGGCACCCGCACTAGTGGCAGTGGGGGTACCGATTCTTGGGGCCCACCTGTTTGTATTCTACTTCGGCATCATCGCCGACATTACGCCACCGGTAGCCCTTGCCGCCTTTGCCGGTTCCGGAATTGCCCGGTCGGACCCCTTCAAGACCGGCGTTCAGGCTTCACTGCTGGCCTTTGCAGCCTACCTGGTCCCCTATATTTTCGCCACCTCACCGGTACTGATTCTCAACTTTGATCCCCAGTACACTAATATTCTCTTTGGCTCCAATATCCTGACCTTTGTCGTTGTCTTTTCCACGGCGATCATGGGGATGTTTGCCCTGGGAGCATCTATTTCCGGCTATTTGAACACGACCATGAAACCCATTCTGAGACCGGTCATCTTTGTGGTGGGACTTGGTCTGATCCAGACTAATTTCCTGTATTCCATGATCAGTGTGGGCGCCTTTGCACTCTTCTTGCTCTATCATCGCAATAAGGCGAAAAGAGAAAAACTCAGTGAAGAAGCAGCTTCCTGAAGCAGAATCCGACATCAAAAAACCACCCCCCAGCGGGTGGTTTTTTATGTGCATGATTGCACGCTCTCTGGGTATATTCTACATAAGGGAAGGAGTGGTACATAGCCGATGAAGATTATTGTGACGGATAGCCTGCGGGATTATCTCAAAAGGAAAAAAAAGTATGTCGTCAGTGTGAAAATCCGCAAGGTGACCGGCGGTTGCGGTGGATTTGTCCAGGAAGTCGAGGTCCAAACCAACCAGGTGCCCAAAGAGGTGGACCAGTACATTCATGAGACGGTCAATGATATTGAGGTGTATGTGATCAAAAATTTAAAACCTTTGGATGACACCCTCACCCTCGACCTCAAAAAACCAGTCATTTTCGGGTCCGCTATAGACGTCAAAGGAATCCAGTTGAAATTGTAAATGCACAGCAACGCTGTGCATTTTTTTTAATAGCCGAAGGCTTCGTTGATCAAGAGCACGTGCATGCGGTCCGGATCCCGTTGATATTTGGTGATATGGTAGTCGTTGCAGATTCTGTCCGGACTTGTGCAGTTGGAACAGACGCCGGTTACGGTGCAGGGGGTTCTCAGATTGAGTCTCTTGGCATTGGCAGGAGCAACGATTTCCTTGACCCGGACCATGGCTTCATCGAGATTTTGAGCGATTTTGTTGCGTCCGGCCAGGACAATGACTTTTTTGGGACCAAAGGCCATGGCGGCAACCCGGTTGCCTGTGCCGTCTATGTTGAAAAGCATTCCGTCTTTGGTGACGGCATTGGTTGAAGTGATATAGACATCGGCACTGAAGCTCTCGACAAAAATTGCTCTCGTGGCTTCAGGGGTGAGGCCGGGTTCATAGCGGTCCAGGAAGTCGTAATCCCCCTCACGGAGCATATTGATCACTTCCGTTTCAAAAAGTGTCATGGATCCCCCCACGGCCACCTTGTCCCCGGGGCTGAGAAATTTCTTGAGGGTGGCAGGCAGGTCCTCCAGATCTTTGACAATATAGGCGTTGATTTTATTTTTTTTGAGATTGGCCGCAGTTTCATCGAGTAGTTTTTCATAGACAAAGTTCAAATTTTTATCCATCGCGCACCTCCTGCTACCATTATACAAAAAAAAAGCGAAGGACTTAAATAACCAAAGATTATAGGTTATAATGGAGTTGGGAAATAATTTTACTACTACTTGTTTTTTTTGAATAGGAGGTATCTCTTTGTCCAAGTCAATTTTTAGAAAAGAACTGTCGACCCTTAAATCCTATGTCCCTGGGAAACCCATTGAGATGGTAATGGAAGAGTATGGCTTGACCGAAGTGGTGAAGCTCGCTTCCAATGAAAACCCGCTGGGACCTTCAAAGCGTGCCATTGAGGCGATTATTGACGAGGCTTCAAAGGTCAATATTTACCCGGATCCCACGGCAGAGGCTCTGAGAAAGAAACTGGCCCAGCGTCACGGTGTCGAAAAGGACCAGATCATGATTGGCAGCGGCGGGGAGGAAATCCTCAGAATGATTGCCATGACCTTTATTGATGCCAATGACGAGGCAATCATGGCGACTCCGACCTTTGACCTCTATGACATCACCGTGGACCATATGGGAGGGGTGTCAAAGAAATTCCCGCTGATTGATTTCGAGCATGACCTCGAGGGGATGATTGGGGATATCAATGAGAAGACAAAGCTCTTTTATATCTGCAATCCCAACAACCCCATCGGCAATATCATTGACAGGGCAACCTTGAAAAATCTCCTCGGGAAAATTCCCCAGGAGGTGGTGGTGGTGCTGGATGAAGCCTACTTCGAGTATGCCAGCAGAAATCCCGATTATCCCGATGGCCTGGAAATTCTCAAGGAACGTCCCAATACCATTGTCATCAGAACCTTTGCCAAAGTCGCGGGTCTTGCGGGTCTCAGGGTGGGCTACGCCTTCAGTTCCCAGAGCATTATCACAGAGATGATGAAGACCAAGGGAGTCTTTAATGTGAACCGCATCGCCCAGGCGGCCGCCCTGGCTTCCATGGATGACGTGAAGCATATCACGGATACTGTGGACCTGAGCTATGAGTCCCTGGGATACATGATGAATTACTTTGATGAAAAAGGACTTGCCTATATCAAGCCCAATGGGAATTTCATTTTTGTGGATCTCAAAATGGATTCCCGGGAAGCCTTTACGGAGCTTCAGAAAAAGGGTATGATCATGAGACCGGGTTATATATGGAAGTACGGGACCTATGCCCGAATCAGTTCCGGAGACATGGTGCAGACTAAAAAGTTCATTCATGCCCTGGATGAGGTGCTGGGCAGTCAATAGAGAGAAAGGCAAGGGGAGATAAATGGCGATAATAGAGGTAACAGTAGTACCCCTGGGAACCGGGGATACGAGTCTCAGCAAGTATGTTGCGGATTGTCACAGGGTCATCGAGAAGTACAATGTCACATGGGAGCTGACCCCCATGGGTACAGTTTTTGAGGGAGAACTGTCCATGATTCTTAAAATCATCAGGGAAATGCACGAAGTGCCCTTCGACAAGGGGGCGCAGCGGGTTTCGACGACTATCCGCATAGATGACCGCAGGGACCACAAGGCGACACTTGAGCAAAAAAAGAAATCAGTCATGGATAAACTGAAATAAAAGAATTTACGAAAAGAGCATTGTGAAGTGCTCTTTTTGTGTGGTATGATGGGTCCACGTGTAAAAAATGTCTGGAGGTTTGTAAGTTGAAAAAAGCAGTGAAAGAGTATTTGTGGATCACCCTGGGGGTGGCCATTTTGGCAAGTGGTCTGTTCTGGTTTCTATTTCCGTCGGATCTGGCAGTAGGGGGCCTTTCAGGTTTTGTCATGGTAGTCAACCGATATTTTCCCGTCATTCCCAGAGGGTTCCTGCTGCTGGGGTTGAATCTGGTTTTGTATGTCCTCGGATTCATTCTAATCGGCAGAGAATTCGGGGCCAAGACCATCTATGCGAGTTTGATGGCCTCGGGGATGATTATCGCCTTAGAAGCCCTGTTTCCCGTGGTGGAGCCTCTCGTGGAGGATATTTTTCTCAATGTATTCTTTGGGGTGCTGGTGGCCGGGGTCGGGATGTCCATCGTGTTCTACCAGAACGCCTCTTCCGGCGGGACGGATATCATTGCAAAAATCATCAATAAATTCTACAATATAGATATGGGGAAGTCGCTTCTCATGGCGGACTTTGTCGTGGTCCTGCTGGCGATTGTCGCCTTTGGCATTGAAAAGGGCCTCTATGCCCTGTTGGGAATCATCATGAATTCCTTTTTTATTGATTACATGATCGAGGGTTTTGACCAGAAATACAAAATCACCCTGATCAGTCGCCGGAATGAGGAATTCAGGGAATTCATCATCAAAGACATCGGCCGTGGCGTCACCCTGTACCCTGCCATTGGAGGATACACCCGGGAAACCGTCAATGTCATCCGGGCGGTGATGAGCAAAAGAGAGTTTATCAAGCTCAAGAAGAAAATAAGCGCCACCGATCCCGAGGCCTTTTTTACGGTAACCCATGTTAGAGAGGTTTTCGGGAGCGGATTCAAATACTTTTAAAGGTGGGATAGAGGATGCCGGATATTTTCACTGAGTTCAAGGTCAAGGACCTCTCAATTAAAAATCGTGTGGTGATGCCTGCCATGTGCATGTATTCTTCGGATGAATCAGGGCAGGTCAGAGATTTCCATCTGCTCCACTACACCACCAGGGCCATGGGTGGCACGGGATTGATAATTCTTGAAGCGACTGCGGTGGAAAGAAGAGGCAGAATCTCCGGCAACGATTTGGGAATCTGGGAGGATTCCCAGATTGAAGGGCTGAAAAAGCTGGTGGACGAGGTCCACCGGGATGGGGCGAAAATTGGGATCCAGCTCGCCCACGCCGGGCGAAAGAATGAAACCTTCGAAGATGTCATAGCGCCCAGTCCCCTGCTGTTCAATCTGAAATACCGCACACCCAGGGAAATGACCCAAGAGGATATCACCGCTGTCATCGAAGCCTTCGGCCGGGCGGCCCTAAGGGCCCTCAAGGCGGGTTTTGATTATATTGAACTTCACGGTGCCCACGGATATCTGATCAATGAATTCCTGTCTCCTGTGACCAATGAAAGAAAGGACGGATACGGGGGCGGCGCAGCCAATCGGGTCCGTCTGCTCAAGGAAGTGACGGCAAAGGTCAGAGAGCACTGGCCGGAAGAGAAACCCCTGGGATTGAGGGTTTCAGCCTATGAGTATGAAGCTGGAGGGAACACCCCCGAGGACGTCAGCTTCATGATCAACCTGGTCAAGGACGAAGGAATCGACCTGATCAACGTGAGTTCAGGGGGGGTAGTGGACAGTCCCATTGAGGTCTTTCCCGGCTATCAGATCCGCTATGGCACCGAGGTCAAAAGCAAGACGAATCTCCCGGTCATCGTTGGAGGGCTTTTGGAACACCACCATATGGCCAATGAGATCATCCGCAATAATCGGGGAGATTTGATTTTTCTTGGCAGAGAGCTGCTCAGAAACCCCTACTGGGTGCTTCAGGCCTCGAGAAAACTTGGCATGGAGGAAGTGGTTTGGCCCAGGCAGTATGAAAAGGCCAAGGGAAACAAGCTTATGAGATAGGCCAGGGAATTTTCTTATTGATATTGATTTTTAATCTCAATTAGGTATACTTGAAGCAGGTGGCTTACGGTCGCCTGCTTCAATACTTTATCCTCCCCATTTAAAGTACTCAGACGAAAAGCCCCCGTCATTCAAAAGACGGGGGCTTTTCCCTAAAGACCGCAAAGATTCGACAATTTGATATCCATGACAAATTCTGAATGCTCCGTGGCATAATTCACCAGGTCATTGACCAGAGCCATCACCTGGGGGAAGAGTCCCTTGAACTCAGTGGACATGTCCCCGACTCTATAGGTGACTCCGGCGGTTTCAAAGCGCTTTACAAGGCCGTTGACGACAAGATTGACATTTGCTTCTCCCAAGGGGTAGAAGGCTACTGATCCGCTCAGGATTTGATCCACTTGAGACATATAAAGCCACCTCTCTTTCCCAGGGTCCGATACTTCTGGTCTTCCTCCAGAGAGATTCGGTCTTCGGGGACATCCGGGGGAAGGAAAAGACATTCCCGGGTGGCTTCAAGCTCCTCGGGAAAGAAGGCTGCCATTTCCTCCAGGGTTTTAAAGGGAATCCCATCGAATACCGAGTCCTTGAAGGCCTCTGAGGTGTAGAGTCTTCCCCACTGGCTGTCCAGGTGGATGGTACCGACCATCATCTGGCCCCCTGGCTTGAGGACTCTCATGAGCTCCCTGAGGGCGGCTTCAGGGTCTTCAATGAATTCAAAGGCCGCCATGGAGAAGACCCCGTCAAAGCTGGCGTCCTCGAAGGGCAGTTTGTAGACATCCCCCTTTATAAGGGTTGCCTTGAGGTTTTCCTGACTCAGTTTCTCCCGGGCTATTTTGAGCATCTCTTCAGAGAGATCCACACCGGTGACCTGGTAGCCGGCCCGAAGGAGTTTCAAGGTGAAGTTGCCGCTTCCGCAGCCCAGGTCCAGGACTCTGGATTCCTTGGGGAGGCTGAAAAGCTCGAAGGCACAGCGGGTCTCCACTTCATCGACAAAGGCCCCGAGAGGAGTGCTGTACCAGCTGTCATAGGTGTTTGCATGTGCGTCAAAAAGAGTCGCCATAGGTTATTCCTCCAATTGTTTGAGTATATATTCCCGAAGTGCGTGGAACTCGGGAAGGGAAAGGATTTCAGGTTTTCTGGGTTTTTCCAGGGGAACCCTGACTTCATCGACTATCCGGGCCGGTGCCCCTTTCATCACATAAATGCGGTCGGAAAGAAAAACAGCTTCCTCGATGTCGTGGGTGATGAAGATGACAGAGCCCCGAATCTCCTTGAGAACCTTGAGCAGGTACTGCTGCATGGCAAAGCGGGTCATGGCGTCCAGTCCTCCAAAGGGTTCGTCCAGGAGCATGATCTCCTTGGAGAACATGGTGGTCCGAAGTAATGAGACCCTCTGACGCATGCCGCCGGAAAGCTGGGAGGGATACTTGTGTCCATGGCCGTCGAGGCCGAAGACGGCAAGGGAATCGGCCACTTCCCTTCGGGCGTCCTCCTTGGAGTGGCCTCTGATTTCCAGAGGAACCGCCCCGTTGCCGATGACGTCCCGCCAGGGGAGCAGCAGGTCCTTCTGGTGCATGTAGCTGACCCTGCCGGTTTGACCGGTGACATCCTCACCCTTGAGCAGGATGGTTCCCGTTTTAGGTGTGATCAGGCCTGCAATCAGATTGAAGAGGGTGCTTTTGCCGCATCCGCTGGGTCCCAGGAGGGTCACAAACTCCTCCTCTTTGAGTTCAAGATGGATATTCTCGAGAATGGGCTGTCCCTTGTAGTCTTTGGATAGACCCTCAATTTCGAGGATTTTATTGTCCGGGCAGGAATTCATTGGTATAGGCCTCGCTCACCTCAAGGGGATTTTCCAGAAGTCCCCGGTCAAACATCCACTGGCTGTAATTGACCCAGACGGATTCATCCATGACGCCCCAGGCTTCTCCGGGATCCTGGTAGAAATCCCCCAGGTAGGCCACCGAAGCCCTGGCGAGGTCTTCATCAATTTCCGGAATATCCTTCAAGAGCTCCGCCGCCGCTTCGTCGGGATTCTCAATGGCGTAGCGGTAGCCTTTTTCTGTCGCCCTCAGAAAAGCCCTGGCAATGTCGGGATGTGACTCGAGGTAGGAATTCTCAGCAATCAGCACGGGTGTGTAGAAGTCCAGAGTGTTGTCGATATCCTGAAGCAGGATGAAGTTGATGGGAAGGTTTCTCAGTTCACTGGCGACCCCATCCCATCCGTAGTAGATCCAGGTGAAATCCACATGGGAGGCGGTGGCGGCAAAAAAGTCCATGGCCCCGATGTCCACTACCTCCACTTTGGAGGGGTCTGCGCCTTCAGCGGCCATCAGTCCTTCGATTGTGGAGATTTCCATGGGTGATCCCCAGCCTCCATAACGTCGGCCTTCAAAGTCACTGGGACTTTCAATGCCCTTTTCCCTGGGGGAGGCAAAACCCGAGGTGTTGTGTTGAAGGATGGCGGCAATCGCTGTGACAGGAAGAGGGTTCCTGGCTGTCACGGCATAAGTCACCTGTTCCTGGTAACTGATGCCGAACTCCCCCTGCCCGGCGGCAATCAGGTCGGCGCTGCCTCCCTCGGAAGGCTGGATGATATCGACCTCGAGTCCCTCAGCTTCATAGAAGCCCAGATTTTTAGCCACATAAAGTCCTGTGTGGTTGGTATTTGGAACCCAGTCCAGAATCAGAGTGATTTTTGTCAGAGGGGTTTTGTCGGCGGTGCAACCAGTCAGCATGGTGATGAGCAATACGGCAACAAGCAATAGGGATATTTTTTTCACTTTATTTCATCCTCCTGAAGTTGAGCCCACGGCATGGCTTTTTTCTGCCCCAATTTAATCAGTCCGAAAATTCCGATGGAGAGCAGGACGATAATCAGAATTGAGGCAAAAACCTTTTCCAAGGCGAAGGAGTTCCGGGCTCTGAGCATGTAAACGCCGAGTCCGGCTTTTCCTCCGAGCCATTCACCGATGACGGCTCCCATGATACTGTAAGTGGCGGCAATCTTTAGACCTGAAAAAAAGTTGGACAAGGTATAGGGAAGTTTAATCTTGGTGTAGATGTCAAAGGGCGTCGCCCCCATGGAGCGCAGCAGGTCGATGAGTTCTGAATCAACCTCCGAAAGGCCGTCTGCCAGACTGATGGTGATGGGAAAGAAGCACACCAGGATGACCACGAAAATCTTTGGCGCAATCCCGAAACCGAACCACATGGCGATAAGAGGCGCGATAATGATAATGGGTACGGTCTGGGAAATGACCAGCAGGGGATACAGGGCTTTTTTGACTCCAGGATACCGGTCCATGGCAAGAGCTGTGAAAAAAGCAATCAGGGTAGCAGCCATAAGGCCGGCCATCCCCTCCATAAAGGTGATGGCTGTGTGATACAGGAGTATCTGAAAGCTTGCAAACAGTTCCTTGACGATGGCCAGGGGAGAGGGGAGGATATAGGGAGCCACCCAGCCCAGGGAAACAGCTCCCTGCCACAGGATGATCAGCACAAAGAGGAGCCATTTATCCCCGATATTTTGAAATTTTTTCATCGATGGTGACGCCTTCTTTCTTGTAATCAATTTTGATCACGCTGACAATTCTGTCGGCGCCCTCCTCGAGACAGACGGCCTGGGCTTTTTTGACGATATCGAGGAGTTCCTCCAGTTCGCCTTCGATGGTGGTATCCAGGGGACCCACCACGTGGGGGAGTCCTGTGGCTTGAATCATTTCAATCACCCGGTCGACTACGGGATAGATTCTCTCCTCAGGCACTACGGGGAGAATCTGCAGACTGAGATTGACAATAGACATTTTTTTCACCTCACAAAAAAATCTTTACCCAAAGGATAAAGATTTCAAATTTAATGATCTCCCTCCGTTGGCATTATCCAAATCAGGTCAGGGGTCGAAGTTTCACTAAACTTCCTCTCAGCCGGTAACACCAGCTCCCCGTTTGTAAAGTCATTGTACTCCAATAAATTTTACTTGTCAAACAAGATTTTTTTGTTGCCAAAGGGCAAAATGCTGTACAATAAAAATGACAGGAGGGAGACCATGAATCTCGAAATCCTCAAGTGGGTGCAGTCCTTTCACCATCCAGTCCTGGACCAATGGTTTCTAGGAATCACCCTGTTGGGGGAGGAAACCTTTGTCCTGGTCCTTTTCGCCTTCCTCTACTGGATTCTGGACAAGGAACTGGCAAAGCGAGTTGTCTATGTATATTTTCTCTCCCTGATGATCAATCATGGTTTGAAATCCCTTTTTGCCGTGCCCCGGCCCGTGGGACTGGAGGGTATCAGGAGCCTCAGAACCCATACGGCAACAGGCTACGCCTTTCCAAGCGGTCACACCCAGGGGGTGAGCGCCCTCTTTTTTTCCCTCAGTGCCTCAGTTAAAAGCAGGGGGTTGACCGTTGTAGCCGTGGTTCTTGTGGCTCTGGTGGCTTTGTCGAGGGTTTATCTCGGTCTTCACTGGCCGACGGATGTCCTTGGCGGCGCGGTGGCAGGGCTTGGAGTGGTCTGGCTGGGCTTGGGAAGTTTTAAAAAGGCCCGTGGGATTCTGGCCGTCCTTTTTTCTCTTGTCCTGGCAGGGTACCTGGTCCAAGGGGAGGCCCATCTGCTGCAGCTTGCCGGGATTCTAGCCGGATATCTCCTGGGAGAGCTTTTTGAAAGAAAACGGGTAGATTTCTCAAACCACAGGGTGCCATGGCTCAATGTTCTTAGGCTTTTGACGGGGCTTATCGGCATGGTGGTTTTAAAAGAGGGACTGAAGGTTTTTTACCTGGAAAGCCACTTTCTCGACAGCCTGCGCTACGGCATCGTCACCTTCTACGCCATGGGACTGATGCCCTGGATCATCAAACGATTAAATATTTAGGAGGCAGCATATGAGATATCTGTTCTATGCAGTGATCAGTCTGGCATTTTTATTTGCCATTCTCCAGTACGTGCCACCCAAGGGCATCCAGAGCGCCCCTTCCTCCTTCAGTGTGGGTCGCGACAGACTGCCGCTTATTTTTGCCCACCGGGGAGGCAGAGGCCTCTATCCGGAGAATACCCTTGCCGCCTTCACGGGCGCCAGGGACCTGGGGGTGGACGGAGTGGAGTTTGACCTGCACCTCACCAAGGACGCCGTGGTGGTGGTTTGTCACGACCCCACCATTGACCGCACCTCCAACGGCAGCGGCACCATTGCTGAAATGACCTATGATGAACTGAAGGACTATAACTACGCCTATCATTTCAGGGATGATGAGGGGGACAATCCCTATCTGGCCGATCCCCAGTCCCTGCCCACCCTTGACCAGGTGCTTGAAGTAGTCGGGGGGATGTATCTGATCATTGAAATCAAGGAGGACGGCATCAACGGCGCCCACGTGGCAGACCAGGTTGCCCGGAAAATCCGGGAGAAGGGTCTCCTGGACAGGGTACTGGTTTCTTCCTTTCAGGATGAAATTGTCGATTACATCCACAGGAACTACCCGGACATCAAAACCTCCAGTGGAGAAAAAGCCATTACGCAGTACGCGCGCCTGACCAGTCTGCAGCTGGGATACTTCTACCAGGCGACGGATGCGGCAATGTCCCTGCCCACAACGGAATACGGCGTGGACCTGAGGAAATTCAATATCATTCAAGGCTTGAAGAAAAGGAATATGGCGGCAATCTACTGGACTGTCAATGAAGCAGAGGAGATGCAGATGCTGATCGACCTGAAGGTGGACGGAATTATCACCGACTATCCCGATGTCCTCAAGGCCATCATAAAGGACCTTGAATAATCTCAAGGTCCTGTCGATTTCTAGAAATACAGTTTATTGAGTTTGGTCTGGGCCCACACATCAATCAGATTGCCAAGATAGTAGCTTTCATTTTCCGAATCCATCAAATGGGTGATTTGGTTGACCACAATGGTTTCAATGGCTTTTTCACAGGATTTGATGATCTTCTGGGATTTTGAATAGTCAAGGGTTTCGTCCTCATCGAAAAAAACCGCCATCATGGGACACTTGAGCTGATTCAATCTCCTGAGGATGTCTGATTGATGGATATTCTCCATATAGTCCCGGTGGATTTTCACCAGATGATCATTGATTTGCAGGGTAATGATGTGGTTTTCGTCCTCTTGGAGTCCCCGCTTCCCAAAATCGTAGTTGTCGGCGTCGAAGGAGGTGCCCAGGGTGAAAATGCCTTTGATTTGCAGCTGCTCTTCAGCGAAAAGACTGATGAGTCCCCCCAGACAGTGGCCCACAATGATGACATCCTCGGAAATATGCTCAAGGGCGTACTGAGTCAGGGTTACAACCTCGTCGAGATGGCTGTTGAAGGTTTTTGAGCTGATATCCTCGTCAGGGGCCTGTGAGCCGGACAAAGAAAGCCTCAGGGTGGCATAGCCTCTCTGGGTCAGGGTATGGGACATGCTTTGCAAGGCGGCCAGGGTGCTTTCGCAGGTGAAACAGGGCACCAGAAGGATGACCCCCTTGAGGGGATTGTTGTTATCAGGCAGATCCATATCAGCAATGATATTTTCCAGGGGTACAGGCTTTGATTTCATGGTTTCAGGCAGGAATGTCCCTTTTCAGGCCCTGTTTCAGCCGACCCTTAAAGGCAAGGCTGCCTGTAAGCCTCCTTTCATGATGCAGAGTGTGTGGTGCTTGATTGACGAGGTCTCTTTGCAAAAACTTTTATGACAGGATAAATCTGTTATAATGATTATATCAAAAAAGGCAGGTGAGCCCACTATGTTTTTTATCGGCGTCTTCGGCATCTCCTTCAAGGAAGAGGAGAAACCCCTGGCCTCCCCGGTAGAGGAATGTGAATCACCGGAATTAGTAAGACGATACCGGTTTTTTCATTTTTTCTTTATCCCCCTTTTCCGATGGGACTTTGAGTATTTTCTCAAGTGTTCCGGGGGCAGGGTGCTCAAGCTCAAATTGTCCCCGGGTCAAAGGGCCTGGGAGGATACAAGCCAGCCCCTTTCCTACTGGGATTATGAAATTGTCAAAGCGGTGAAGACTTGCAGGGTCTGTGGTGCGGCTTTGGAGAATACCTATGAATACTGTCCGCAGTGCGGCACGAAAATTTAGAATAAAAAGAGGAGTCCGATGAAAAACCACTGTGAAACCCATATCAAACCCATAAATCAGGAACTGCCTCTTAAAACCCACTGCGGTGTATTGGTGCTGCCCATAGATGCCAAAGGCAATGTGGTCCTGGTTTCCCACCGCGTGCCCCGGGAGGACAACTGGCGGCTGAGCATGCCCTATGACGACCTGAAACTGGGAGAGATGCCGGAAGAGGGTGCTCTCAGAGTCCTGATGGAGGAAGCCGGTTATTTCGGGGGGCAGATCGAGCCCCTGGGTATCTACAGACCGCTGGGCGGGATTGTGGATATGATTTATCTGTTTGTCGCGACAGAGCTTGTGGCGATCAAGAGAAATCATGAAATGGCCTGTGATGTCCACGTGTTCAGTCTCTCCCCCCACGGCGTCGGTGAACTGATTCATGAAGGGACCTTCACTCAGGAGCCTGGCATTAAAGCCTTTACCAGATTTTATCTGATTGATGGCAGAAAATGAGAGTCTGACAGAAGGACCCGTCCGCCCCTCCCTGGCCCTGAAGCCATGAATCCAGGCTTTCCACAGATGACCGGGCGTCGTCAAACCCACAAAACATCACGGAAGAATTCCCTTGAGCAGGGCTGCCGTGATGTTTTTTATTGCATCCGGCGGTTAGTCTAAGGGGTAGACGCTTTGGCCACCGACAAAGGTCTCGAGAACTCTCAAATCCTTTAAATCATCTTTTGCCACAGTGAAGGGATCCCGGTCTACCAGAATGAAGTCAGCGTAATAGCCCGCTTTGAGTGCGCCTTTTTTGTTTTCGTCATAGCTGGCATAGGCACCGTCCACGGTATAATGCTTGATTGCGTCATAGAGGCTAAGGGTTTGTCCAGGCAGCCAGCCGTCCTGGGGGAATCCCTTAAGGTCCTTTCGGGTCACGGCGTGATAGATGCCCAGGAAGGGGTTGGTGGATTCCACCGGGGCATCGGTGCCAAAGGCGATGACCAGGTCGAGGTTTTCCAGGGTCTTGTAATTATAGGCGGTTCTCAGACGCTTAGGACCCAGACGGGAGGGGGCCATGTGGATATCGCCATTGAGGAACCCCGGCTGGATATGGAGCACGGGCTTCAGTCGATCCAGGGCGGCCAGGGTTTCGGTATCTGTGACCTGGCAGTGGATGATACTGTGCCGGCAGGCGGCATGCTTCAAGGGTTCAAGGGCTTCAAGGGCAATCTGAAGCATTTCGTCTCCGATGGCGTGGACAGCCACATCGAGCTGATGTTCATCGCAGAGCTGGAACAGATGTCTGACTGCTTCAGGAGAAAAATTCAGCAGGCCCCGTGTCCCGGTATCGTCGGAATAAGGCTCCTTGAGCCTGGCAGTCCTCCCTCCCAGAGAACCATCTCCCAGAATCTTGACCGGCCCCCGCTTGAAACGTCTGTCCGAGGTCCTGTCCTGCCGATAGTCCGGAATATTTTTGAGATAGTCCTCGTATTGTTTGAAATTGGTCTGCTCATAGACCCTCAGGGGAAGACGATTCTCCCTTTCAAGGGTTTCATAGACGTCAAACACCAGCTGGTGAAGGGAGGTATCCACCATGAACAGGTCATCGGATTGAACTGAAGTGACCCCATGGCTCAAGAGGACTTTTGCGGCACTCAGAATGTAGCCTGCCAGGGCCTTTTCATCCGGCGGGGGAACGAGATCCTTCAGGGGATTCATCCCGGACTCCTTGAAGAGACCTGAAGGTTCAAAAACTCCGGCTTTTTCCATAGCCAGAGTGTTGGCTACAAGCATGTGGACACAGGTTCTGTGAATGATAATGGGCTTAAGGATGCCTGTGGCATCGAGGTCGTGGCTTGAAGGCATCCGCCCCTCTTTGAAATGCTCCTGGTTCCAGCCGTAGCCCACAAGAATATCCCCATCCCCCTGGTGTCGGAGAAGTTTTTCCTTGAGGGCTTCAATGGATTCCACCGAACTCAGATCAATCTGATTCAGGCGCATCCCGATACCCAGAAGATGCAAGTGGGAGTCATTGAAGCCCGGCAGGAGGGTTTTCCCCTTCATGTCGACGAGGGTTGCTCCGGGGTGTTTTTCCTGGATGTGTCTTAGGGACCCCAGGTCCAGAATCCTGCCATTGTGGGCGAGCAGAGCCTCGGGATGGGGATTCAAGGGGTCCATGGTGTGAATTGTGCCGTTGACAAATAGCAACATGGCTTGTCCTCCTCCTTCAATCCCAGTATACCCAAGTGACCGGGCTTTGGCAAAAGAGAAAATTCCAGGGAGATTGTCCCTTGCCGGCTGCTGTGATAAAATCAAGGTACAATAGGGGAATAAAGGGGGATTCAATTGATTCAGGTCGGCATCAACACGGTATATCTCAATCTGGAGCAAATCAAGGCCCTGGGCTTCAACCGGGTGGAATTTGTTCTTGGTCGCGGAAGAAACCGCGAAGAAAGCCTGGGAGAAATCATGGCGTCCATCCAAAAGGCGAAGACCATGGGTTTTCCCTTCAGTATCCACTTGCCCCTGTTGGTATGGGACTGGTACCAGGAGGATTATCTCAGTGCCTTTTATCTTGATGAAGACCCGACAAAAAGAGAACTGAGTTTCAGACTGCTGGAGGAGAATCTCAAGTTCCTGGGCAATGTGGGGGCGGATTATTATATTATTCACTTTCAGGGGGTATACAGATACTATCAGGAGAAAGCTGTCTTCAATGAGCGACTTGAAGCGGCCCTTTGCCGGATTGATGCCCTGGGCAAGACCTATGGGGTAAAAATTCTTCTTGAATATTTCGGGTCAAATTTCATGTTTTATGAGCCCGCCCAGTGGGTTGAAAGGATTATGCCCTACGAAAATCTGGGAATCCTTGTGGATACGGGGCATCTCTACTATGCTTCAATCCTTCATGGGTTTGAGATGCTCGAGGCCCTTGAGACCCTGGGGAAATGGGCCTCAGCCTTTCATCTGTGGACCACCAAGGGAGACAAGGCCTATTCGGATTCGGCCTATTACAGGGACTATCACCACATGGTGGTCCATACGGATCAAACCAAAGCACAGGGTTTTGCCTTTGATACCAGGGTGGTCCTGGAAAAAATCGCCGCCTACGGCAAGCCCATGGTCATAGAGGCTTCCCAGATTTACAGGGGTAAGGCCTATTTTATGGCCGGAATCAGAAGTGTTTTGGAATTTCTTGAAACCGGAGGAAGACATACATAGAAGGGTTCTATGGATCACGCTACCCGTTGTTCAGGAGGTGTCAAAATGAATGGAAAGAAAGTTATTGTCCTGGGAATGACCCTAATGTTCATCACCCTGTTGAGTTGGCCTGCCTATGGTGCCTTCAATGATATTTCACAAAATCCCTATCAGGAGGCCATTGAAGAGGTGGCTTCACTTGGTATTCTAAAGGGCTATGGAGACGGCTCCTTCGGTCCCTCTGATACCCTCAGTCGGGCCCAGGCCGCCAAGGTTGCCGGTTATCTTTTGGGCTATACAGAGGAGGATGCCCAGGCTGCCAGCCAGGGAGCCCCGCTCTTTCCCGATGTCTATTTGGGAATGGGCTCCAATGAGTGGGCAGTGGGATGGATCAATCTCGTTGCCGAAAAAGAGGTTATCCGGGGCTATGCCGAGGATGGGAGGTACCATCCCGAAAGAACCCTTGAAATGGTCCAATGGGGGGCTATTCTCATGCGGATTCTCGGCCATGAGGAGGAAGACATGGCATGGCCCGCAGACTACGACCAAAAATCTGAGGAGCTTGGGCTCAACTACCGGATTCCATACCAGGGAAGCGACCAGATCAATAGGGGTCAGATGGCACAGACAGTGTATTCAGCAATCTACAGAGTGGCGGATCATGAGGGGGAATTTCTAAAGGATCGGATTGATTTTGAAGACTCTGGGGGGGATGAAACCCAGGAACCGGTCAGTGAACCGGATGGCTTGGTCATTGATATCGAGGGGACCCCCGGTCTGTTGAAGGCTGGTGGAGGCGAACAAGCGGCTGTCATTGTAACCGTCCGTGAGGATGGCTTACCCGTGGAGGGGGCGCCGGTGTATTTTGCCGCCGAGGCCGGAGGAAGCGACCGCACCAGTCAGTTGTCCCAGTCCCAGACCCAGACCGATTCTCAAGGTCAGGCAACCATCACCTATACCACCCTTGCCGGGGATGATGAGCGCCATGTGGAAATCGGGTGTACGGTGTTTGTCTCAGAGGAATCGATTTCAAAATCGACGACAATTTTTGCCTCTGACAGTGCCGGGATTGTCACTGGCGTGGTAGAAAACCCCTTCGACGGCAGCCGGGTTTCTGATGCTGAGATTAATCTGTTTGACCCGGCCACCCACACCAGTATGATTGTCAGCACCGATGAAGGGGGAGAATATGCCGCCTATGTATCGGGGGGAGAGTATGCACTGTTCTACCAGTTCAAAATACAGGGCAGTCCCGGTTACGACGGTAAAAACTACAGCGGATCTTTCTATGAAATCCAAGAGGGGGAACTGAGATATCAACAACCCCTCACTGTGGTAGAAGGGAATTCTTACACCAGGGACAGCGACCGGGGAATACTCAAGGGAGTGCTGTCAAACCCCGGGGAGGGGGTTGCCATTGCCGTTTACGAATTGGGGAACAAGGAAACGGTGCTGGCGGACGTCAATCCCGATGGATCCTTCCTGGTCCCCCTTGATGCCGGAAACTACGATGTGATGATCATGGGCGGAGCCCTGTTGAAGCAGGGCATCACTCTTGAAAAGGGAACGGTCCTGGATCTGGGAAATCTTTCATAAAACCACTCAGTGTTTACGGCACAAAAAACCCCGGACGAAAAAGCTTCCGGGGTTTTTTGCTTCAATTTCCTGCGGCTTTTCAGTGTTTTTTCAGAACATAGCCCGTGGTGAAAAGAATCAGGAAGGCTGTGACGCTCACGGCAAGAATCACCTGGGGAAAGGCGTTGTCAAAGCCTGAGGGACTGGTGTGCTTGATGTAGATGCCGAGATAAGCCCACAGAAGGACCCCGCCGTAAAGGGGGTCTTTGAATCTAAGAAGGGTCAGAATGCCAATGACCATTCCCACTCCCAGGATGATGACGGTCCAAAGAGGCTCTGAAAGTCCGAAACCCTCCCAGCCGTAGAAGACCAGAGCCGAGGTGACATTGGCGATGGTGGCCACGGTAATCCATCCGAAATAGAGGCTGAAGGGGGCCTTGATGAGCCAATAATCTTTTCCCCTGAGGGACTCCCGGTCCAGAATACGGTGTGTCAGAATCAGGCTTATGAGGATGACTGCCATGAGAAGGATGGACAGATCAAGCTTCAGATAGTGCCAGGCGGCAATCCAGGCCCCATTGGCCACAGAGGACAGGCAAAAGAGCAGACCGATTTTGTAGAAAATATTCTTTCTCCGGTGGGAAGTGGCTGAATCCATGATTTTCAGCTGATACAGGGTATAGCCGCCCAGAAAAAGGTAAATCAGGCCCCAGATTGAGAAGGTGAGTCCCGTCGGAGCGAAAAGATTTTCAAAGTTGTCAGAAACTTCACCGGTGGTGAGTCCGTTGATGGGGAGGGCATTGGCAAGGATATTCATGCCAATCATAAACCCGTAGGCCGCCAAAACCAAAATCCCTGTTGCCTTATACTGTGCAAGTCGAGTCATCCCCGGAACCTCCTTGATGGCATGTGCCCCTTGAAAAAAGGGGGCTGGTTCATATATATCCAATTTCTGTCGGGAATATAGCACCGGTGAGAAATAATTTACAGGCCAATCTCTTCCGAGTTCCTGTTTTTTTGAACTTGATTTGTGATAAGATGGGATTGTGTAGCGTAAAAAGAATAGTTGAATAAAGGGGTTTTTATCATGTCAAAGATTAGACTCAAAGGGGTCTTCCCACCGGTTGTCACACCCTTCAAGGCAGGAGGAGACCTGGATCTAGAAGCCTTTGAAAGCAATATCACAAAATGGAACGCCTATGATTTAGCCGGTTATCTTGTACTGGGCTCAAACGGCGAGACCGTATATCTCACAGAGGAGGAAAAACTCTCCCTGGTTGAAAGCGCCCTTCGAAGAAAAAAACCCGGCCACCATGTCATGGTGGGTACGGGAATGGAATCCTTGAGAGAAACCCTGTCCCTGACCAACAAGGTTGCCAGGCTCGGGGCGGATTCCGCCCTGGTGCTCACACCGAACTACTACCTGGGGGCCATGACCGATGAAGCGCTGATTGCCTATTTCACTGCCCTGGCAGACCAAAGTGAAATTCCGATTCTGATTTACAATGTGCCCAAATTCACGCATCTCAATATCCGGCCGGAGGTGGTCAGGACCCTGTCCCGTCATCCCAATATCATCGGGATGAAGGATTCCACCGGAGATATTCCCCAGATGGCCACCTGGCTGAGAATTGTCCCGGAGGATTTCAATCTCATTGTCGGCACGGCTTCGGCCTGGTATCCCGCCCTTTCTCTGGGGGTCCGGACAGGAATCCTGGCTCTGGCCAACTGCAATCCCAAAGAGTGTATTGAAGTCCAGTCCACCTTTGACCTGGGGGACGACAAGACGGCATATGAAATTTACCAGCGGGTGTTTCCCATTAACACAGCAGTCACGGGGACCTTTGGCATTTCAGGGCTCAAGTATGCCTGTGACCGTGTGGGATTCACAGGCGGTCATGTGAGAAGCCCCTTGCTCCCTTTAAAGGAAGAAGCGAAGAAAGCCATCGACGACATTCTCGCCAAGGCGGGAATCCTCTAGGCGCCGGTTGATTTTGTCGGGAGGCCTCGCAAAGTTTTTGGTTACACTTGGATAAAATGGATAAAACCTTGATATGGAGACAATCCATTTATCAAGGCAACACCAGAGACAACTCAAAAATATTAAGACAGCGGGGTGGGTTTATGGAATATGAAAAAATGGCCAGGGCGGATTTGATCAAGGAAGTCAATCGACTGGCCAGTCTCAATGAATACCTTCTCAAGGAGCAGCGGCTGGCGGACCGTCTGGAATTTGGATGGACAGGAAATCTGGGTCACTGGTATTTTCATTATGGTTCCAACAGGGTGGAGTTCAATGAGCTCAAAGTGACCACCCTGGGATATGATTTAGAGGAGCTGCCTGAGATAGTGCCCTATGAGTTTTTTACAGAAAAGATCCACCCAGAGGATTATGAGACAGTGATGCAGGCCATGGTGGACCATATCACAGGAGAAAAAGAAGTCTATGAGGTTGAGTACCGGATTCAGGCAAAGGATGGAAGCTATAAAACCTACCATGACCGGGGGAAAATAACCCAGGTGGATGAAAATGGAAAGCCCGTGCTGATAGCCGGGATTGTCTTTGATGTGACCCAGCGGGTACTCATGCAGGAAGAACTGCAGGAGAAAAACCGGATTCTTGCGGAAAAGGCCGTCAAGGACAGTCTGACCGACTTGAAGAATCACAGGGCTCTGATGGAGGAAATGACCAAGGCGCTTGAAATATCCCTGGTGACAGGGGAGCCCCTCAGTGTGGTGTTTTTTGATCTGGATGATTTCAAAAAGGTCAACGATACTTACGGGCATCAGGCAGGGGATCGGATTCTGATTGAATTCTCCGAGATTCTTAAAGACAGTCTGAGGGATTCAGATATCATTTCCCGGTATGGGGGTGAAGAGTTTGTTGTTGTGCTTCCGAAGGCGGACAACCAGGCGGCACTGAGAATTTCGGACAGAATCCGCCTCAGGGTGGAGTCCTTTGAATTTTCTGGGGGAATCAAGGTTACGGTCAGTGGTGGTGTCAAGACTTTTGAAGGGGAAGTCCTCGGAGAATTGATTGAGGCGGCGGACAGGAATCTTTATCAGGCAAAGGCGAGGGGTAAGAATAGAATCGTGGGATGAGTCCTCTCAAGGAAAAGGCGCCCCCGGGTGTGATAACAATAATTAAAGAAGGACTGGTCTTTATGAAGAGAATCCTGCTGGTATTGCCCTTGATTTTATGTCTTTCGGCCTGCAGCGCTTCCAAGGGACCGGTGAGCGGTACTGAATTTGCCCTGGGGACGGTTATTTCCCTGAAAATCATGGACCATGGGGATGAAGCCCTTTTAGAGGAAGCCTTTGAACTGGTCCGGGATATTGAAAACAGGATGTCCACAAGGGTTGAAGGCAGTGATATCTGGGAAATCAACCGCCAGGCGGGTCAAAACCCTGTAGCAGTCAGCCCGCAAACCCTTGAGGTGATTCGTCAAGGCATTGCCTACGGAGAGTTTTCGCAGGGGCGATTTGATATTTCCATGGGGCCGGTAGTGGACCTGTGGAAAATCGGCTCCAATGACGCCCGGTTGCCTGAGTCCGATGAAATCAGTGAGGCGCTCAAACGGGTGGACTACCAGAAGATCCAAATCAACGGGAACACCGTGGGGATTGACGCCGGAATGTCCCTGGACCTCGGCGCCATTGCCAAGGGGTATGCGGCTGACCGTGTGGCGGAACTGCTGGTGAGCCGGGGTGTCAAATCAGCCATCCTTGACCTTGGAGGCAATATCAAGGTGATTGGTGACCGGGAAGATGCTCAGCCCTACAGAATTGGAATCAGGAGTCCCTTTGAAGGGAGAAACCAGTACTTTGGCATCATCTCCATCAGGAATCAAAGTGTGGTTTCAAGCGGTGACTATGAACGCTACTTTGAAGAGGAGGGCAGACGCTACCATCACATTTTCGATACGTCAACGGGTTATCCGGTTGAAACAGAGGTGGCTCAAGTGACAGTCATCACTGAAAAGTCCATGGAAGCGGATGCCTTGTCCACCAGTTTTTACACCATGTCCGTTGAAGAGGGCCTTGCCCTGGCAGACTCCATGGACCATGTTTTAATAATCTACGTCATGAGGGACTACCGGGTCTACTATTCCAAGGGCATAGAAGAAATTTTTGAACTCACGGATTCGGATTTCACGGTTCAAACCATCGATTGATAAAAAAGGTGCCCACAGATGAATCACAGGCACCCCATTTTTCTGTTGGGTGCCGGCTACGGCGGGATACTGACAGTCCGAAAACAGCCAAAGAAGTTTAAAGAGAAAATGGAGATTGTCAGGATTTTGCAGTCTCCATCCCCTTGGTGGCCATGAGTGGCAACATCATGCCGGCCAATAATCCTTGTGACCCCGATTTGGATGTGACGCACCGACGCTTCACCCTTCCCTGCCATATCGGGCGGGAGAAGACCCTCAAACCTTTCAGTATTGGCTATCTGACCATGGTCAGTTGCGTCCTGCCGGGCTTTCTATCTTTGGGCTCTAAAGGCAGTTTTTTTTCTCTTTTATACCGGGTCTGACTCTTTTGACGGGCGCGGTAGTGAACCGGCTTTTTTAAAGAAGGGAGCGCGGTCAAAGAAAACTGTATCCAGGTATCCTTTGACTGTGATATGATAAGAGCATATTGAATTCTTGGAGGAACTATGGATCGAAAAGAATATCTCAAGGGCCTTGCCTTTGGTACATCGGGTTTCATCATGTGGGGACTGCTGCCCCTTTATTGGAAGATGGTTCAAGCCATCAGCCCCTACCAGGTGTTTTCCCACCGGGTAATCTGGTCATTCGTCTTCGTTCTGGGAATTCTTCATTATAAAGGACTCCTGAAGGGGTTCAAAAGGGTGGTCTTCGACAGAGGCCAGCTTAAGAGGATTCTGCTACCGGCTTTCTTTATCTCTGTCAACTGGCTGCTTTATATCTGGGCGGTGAACAACAACTATGTGATAGAGACGAGTCTGGGCTATTTTATCAATCCCCTGGTGCTCACGGTTTTCGGGGCGATTTTCTACAAAGAGCGACTCAACCGACTGCAGAAAATCGGAGTGTTTTTCGCCGTGGCCGGGGTACTGGTCAAAACCCTCTACTACGGGCGGGTTCCAGTCATTGCCCTGACGCTGGCTTTTGCCTTTGCCTCCTACGGTCTTTTCAAAAAAAAATCCTCCTTGACTTCCTTAGAGGGATTGGGACTCGAAACCCTGATTATCAGTATCCCCGCCCTCGGCTATCTCCTGTTGATGGAGAGTCAAGGCGGTGGAATTATCGGCAATCTCTCCCTGCTGTTCTGGCCCTTGATCATGCTGAGCGGCGTCATGACGGCAACCCCCTTGATTTTCTATTCCGAGGCAGTGAAGCGCCTGCCGCTGAGTATCATGGGTTTTCTGCAGTATATCGCCCCCACCATCATGATGGTTCTGGCCATCTTTGTCTTCAAGGAACCCTTTGATCTCATAGAGCTTGGAGCCTTTACCCTGATATGGATCGGGCTTGGATTTTTTTCCTACTCACAGTATCTGTTGCTTAAAGGTTAATTCTATGTAAACTTGCGGCCCTTGCCTTGAAGGGCCGCTGTTTTTCTGCTAATATATGATTATATTCAAATATAATCATATGAGGTGGCTATGGAAAGATTGTTCAAGGTTCTAGGGGATACCAATCGACTGCGTCTGATTCATATTCTGACCAAGGGGGAACTCTGTGTCTGTGAGCTTGAAGTGATTCTCGACCTGACTCAGTCCAATGTGTCCAGGCATCTCACCAAGCTCAGAGAGGAAGGAATCCTCGAGGGATACAAGGACGGCCTGTGGATTCATTATCGGATTACTGAGGAATTCAAAAGCCGTCACAGGGTGCTTTTTTCCTATCTTGTTGAAGAATTCCAGCATCAGAAAGTTTTCACAAGGGATTTAGAGCGGTATCAGCGCTATACCGGCAATCATCTCAGCTGCACATTGATTACCCAGGACCGGCGCAGTGTTATTAATCTGATAGAAAAATGAGGGATTTAGGATGAAAAAGGAAAGTGAAGTGACAAAGGAAATGGGAATATTCGGGAAGTATCTTACAGTCTGGGTGGCCCTGTGCATCGTCCTGGGGGTGATGATCGGGCAGATTTTCCCTGCTTTTCCCGAATTATTGAGTCGTCTGGAGTACGCCAATGTCTCCATCCCCGTGGCTCTGCTGATCTGGTTGATGATCTACCCCATGATGCTGAAAGTGGATTTTTCAAGCATTGTCGAGGCAACAAAAAAACCCAGGGGCCTGACCGTGACTACGGTGACCAACTGGCTGATCAAGCCCTTCACCATGTACCTTGTGGCGCTGTTTTTCTTTGAAGGGGTGTTCGCCGCTTTTATTGAGCCGGCGCTGGCCAAGGAGTATCTGGCGGGAGCGGTCCTGCTGGGGGCGGCGCCCTGCACCGCCATGGTCTTTGTCTGGAGTCACCTGACCAAGGGAGATCCCGCCTACACGGTGGTCCAGGTTGCGGTGAATGACCTGATTCTCCTGGTGGCCTTCACCCCCATCGTGGCATTTCTGCTGGGAGTCAGTGATGTGGTCGTGCCCTATGACACCCTGTTGATCAGCGTGGTCCTTTTCGTCGTAGTCCCCCTGCTGGGCGGCTATCTCTCAAGAAAGACCATCATTCAAAAGAAGGGGAGAACCTATTTTGAGGAGGTTTTCATCAACCGGTTCACCCATACCACGGAGATTGGTCTGCTCCTGACTCTGATCATCATCTTCTCCTTCCAGGGAGAAATCATTCTGGGCAATCCCCTGCATATCCTGCTGATCGCTGTGCCCCTGACCCTGCAGACCTTTTTCATTTTCTTTTTCGCCTATATCTGGGCCAACAAATGGGGTTTGAGCCACGATACCGCCGCCCCGGCGGCTCTTATCGGGGCAAGCAACTTCTTTGAACTGGCAGTAGCAGTGGCAATCTCCCTTTTCGGCTTGAATTCCGGGGCGACCCTGGCCACTGTCGTAGGGGTTTTAGTGGAGGTGCCCCTGATGCTGACCCTGGTTAAAATCGCAAACAGTACCCGCCATCGGTTCAAGGTGGCATAAAAGGAGAAGAATATGCGTTTGAAAATAGCTTTTGTATGCACCCATAATTCCTGCCGTTCCCAGATGGCCGAGGGGTGGGCCAAAAAAATGGGTGGCCATCTTTTTGATGCCTATTCCGCCGGGACTGAGGAATACCCCGAGGTAAAGCCTGATGCCGTTGCTGTGATGGCAGAGGTGGGGGTGGACCTCTCGGAGCACTATCCCAAGCTCATTAAAGACATACCCGGGAACCTTGACATCCTTGTCACCATGGGATGCGGAGTGGTCTGTCCCTACGTTCCCAACCAACATCAGGAGGATTGGGGACTGGACGATCCCTCGGGCGGGCCGATTGAGGGCTTTCGGGAAACCAGGGACATGATTCGTGAGAGGATGGCGGATCTCATTGAAAGGATTGAGAAAGGGCAGTTGAAAGCGGACAAACCCTTTAATTTGGCAGGCAGATGATTAGACAAGGTTTTTACGGATATGAAACCCACAGGTCACTCTCAGGAGGTTAATTGAAATGACAATCACTTTTAAGAAAATCCCATCACCCTGGTGGGAAAACCCATTGCGCCGGGGGACGCCGCCCCTGACTTTTCAGCTGTGAACATGGACCTGAGTCCCTTTTCCCTGTCCTCCATGGCTTCTGACAAAATCAAGGTAATCAGTGCGGCACCCTCGATTGATACCAATACCTGTTCTCTTCAGGCGATTCGAGTGAACCTCACCTCCTAAGTCGCTTCGCAACAATAGAAGGTGCTTCTAACTGCTTTAACAGCTAGACCCTCTGTCATAAATACAGCACTTACTGCGCAAAATACAACCATAAGTTCTACATGGCTTTAGCAAGGCTAATTAATGATGACAAAGTGCCTCTGGTCCTGAGCTCAAGTTCTGGAACTTTTGCCAGAGCTTGAGACCACTTCTTTTCAGAACTGGTTTTCTGTATTTCTTTGATAAAGTATCTCGCACCAATGTTGTATGATGCATTAAGATCTGCATGATATGTTTTGCCTGATTGGAAAACGGCAATATCTTTCCTGCTGTTTCTTTTGACAAGTCCGCTGCCATCAAAAGCGAGTGCGCTAGTGTTTTTCGCACTGACCCTGCG
>LQBE01000006.1:0-739 GCA_002029975.1 delta proteobacterium ML8_F1
CCGATGGTACTTGGTGGGAGACTGCCTGGGAGAGTAGGTCGCCGCCGGTTTTTTCAATATTCCAAGGTAGCTCAACGGTGGAGCACTCGGCTGTTAACCGATAGGCTGTGGGTTCGAATCCCACCCTTGGAGCCATTTATGTTGCCGGGGTGGCGGAACTGGCAGACGCACAGGACTTAAAATCCTGCGATCCTAATCGATCGTACCGGTTCGATTCCGGTCCTCGGCACCAATAAACAACCTATATCGCGGAGTGGAGCAGTGGCAGCTCGTCGGGCTCATAACCCGGAGGTCGCAGGTTCGAATCCTGCCTCCGCAACCATTTACTTGTTAGTCTTTTTTTATGGCGGCGTAGCTCAGCTGGCTAGAGCATTCGGTTCATACCCGGAGAGTCGGTGGTTCAAGTCCACTCGCCGCTACCATTTACCCGGCCCCTTGGTCAAGCGGTCAAGACACCGCCCTTTCACGGCGGTAACAGGGGTTCGATTCCCCTAGGGGTCACCATTTTCTTATGACGTGGGAGCATAGCTCAGCTGGGAGAGCATCTGCCTTACAAGCAGAGGGTCACAGGTTCGAGCCCTGTTGCTCCCACCATAAGTGGTCTGGTAGTTCAGTTGGTTAGAACGCTAGCCTGTCACGCTAGAGGTCGAGGGTTCGAGTCCCTTCCAGATCGCCATTTACTTAAATAAGCTGGTGTAGCTCAATTGGAAGAGCAGCTGACTTGTAATCAGCAGGTTGC
>LQBE01000006.1:896-1229 GCA_002029975.1 delta proteobacterium ML8_F1
ATGCAGAAGTGGCTCAGTGGTAGAGCATCGCCTTGCCAAGGCGAGGGTCGCGGGTTCGAATCCCGTCTTCTGCTCCATTTGCTTTTGACCCATTAGCTCAGTTGGTAGAGCATCTGACTTTTAATCAGGTGGTCCCGCGTTCGAGTCGCGGATGGGTCACCAACATTTTTGGCGGCATAGCCAAGTGGTAAGGCACAGGTCTGCAAAACCTCTATCCACCGGTTCGAATCCGGTTGCCGCCTCCATTAGGTGCGCTCTTAGCTCAGTTGGATAGAGTGTCTGACTACGAATCAGAAGGTCGGGGGTTCGAATCCCTCAGGGCGCGCCATTAAT
>LQBE01000007.1:0-15021 GCA_002029975.1 delta proteobacterium ML8_F1
TACAACCGAGGGAATTTACACACTTTTATGGACTTGACTTATTTTATCAAACCAACTTCATAATAGAACCCCTTACCTTTTGGAAGAGGTTTTAATATTGGGATGCAATGCATCGGCCGATATTCACAAAGGGCCTGGTAGGATAGAATATCCCTTCTAAAGCCATACCAGCATGATAAGGGGGGTGGCCACCGCCACGACGATGATTTCCAAGGGCAGTCCCATTTTCCAATAGTCACTGAACTTGTAACCGCCAGGGCCCATGATCAGGGTATTGGATTGATGGCCTATGGGTGTGAGAAAAGAGCATGAGGCCCCTACAGCGACACTCATTAAAAAGGGGTCGGAAATAACACTGAGACCCGTTGCTATTTCAACAGCTATCGGGGCCATGATCAGAACCGCAGCCGCGTTGTTGACAATATCCGACAAGGTCATGGAGACGATCAGCACCACGGCAATGGATCCCCACAAAGGGAGATGATCTGCAAAACCCAGAAGACTTTTGGCGATGATTTCAGCGCCTCCTGTGGTTTCAAGTGCTTTGCTGACGGGAATAATTGAGCCGAGGAGTATGATAATTGACCAGTCGATGCTGGCATAAACCTCTTTCAAAGATATGAATTTTCCGATCACCATGATCAGCGCCACGGAGGCAAAAGCCATTTGTACTGGAATTTTCCCCAAAGCAGCCAACAGGATTGCTACAGCAAAAATTGCGACCCCCTGCAGGAGTTTTCTGGGCTTGCCCAGGGACAATCCTCTGCCGGCCAACGGCAGACACCCCCACTGGGACAGCAAATCACTCAAGGTGTCAGGGTTTCCCTGTAAAAGGAGGATATCCCCGATTCTAAAGCTGATGGAATCAGGGGTGTCTTTGATCCGGACGCCCTCCCTGGCTATTCCGAGAAGATTGATACCATACCTCGACCGGATCTTCATTGACTTGGCACTTCGACCAATGATAAAGGAATTGGTCATCACCACGGCTTCCATGATTTCAACTTCATCTGAACTGATATCTTCTTGTGACAATTTGCCGGCTTCAGCCAACACGAGATCAGTGGCGTCAAGGAGTTCCTGGAATTCTTCGGCAGTCGCTTCCACCACGACCGAGTCCTCAGCTTTGAGGGTTAGATTGAGTGAAGGCGCTGCAAAATTTTTCTCTTTTCGAAAAACCGAGACAACTTTGAGTTCACCCTCGACGGTATCTTCCAATTCGGAAACTGTTTTTCCAACAAACTGTGAATCTTCAGTAATAAGGACCTCCGTGATATAATCCTTGATTTCAAATAAATCCCCGGCGGATTTGCCGCCCTTTCTTTCGGGGATCAATCGCCAGCCAACAAGGAGAATGAAAATGACCCCCGCGAGTGCGACGCCGCCGCCGACAGGCAGAAAATCAAACATGTTGAAGGCACCCCGGCCCGTCGCTTCCGCTCGATACATAGAGATAATGATGTTGGGGGGTGTTCCGACGAGGGTCGTCATTCCCCCGAGCAGAGATCCGAAGGCGAGGGGCATCAGGAATATCGAGGGCGGTTGATTGTTTTTTCTTGCCATTTTCAAGGCCACGGGCATCATGAGTGCAAGAGCACCGATGTTGTTCATGAATGCCGAACTGACGGTTACGGCCAAAACAAGAAGGCTCATTTGGACCAGGGGCTTGTCGCCGGACTTGTAAAGGGTCTTTGCAATAACCTCGACGACCCCGGCGTTTTCAAGACCCTTGCTGACGACTAATACGGCAGCTACCGTGATGACAGCGGGATTGCTGAATCCTTCAAAGGCATCAGCCATGGGGACCAGACCCACGAAACCTGCCACCAGAAGTGTTGTCAGGGCGACGATGTCGTAACGCCACCTCCCCCAGACGAAAAAGATCAGCATGATAGAAATCAATGAAAAAATCATATACTGTTCAGAATTCATTGCAGTCAACTCCAATCAATACAAGGTGGTCAACCTTCCAATCCGGCATCCCTTCCTGTAATCAATAATATCACTTAAGTAAAATCATTTCATCCATGACGGGTCTGACTGTCAGACACCGGTCGGGGCTGACCGCTGATTGCCGGGGGAATCGCTACTTTGGCGTATAGCTCCAGAAGTTCCAGAGGGAGAAGGGAATTCTTTGGATTGGTTAAATCTTCGGCAGTTCCTGCCTTCGCATCAATTTCGGAAAGGGTCCATAGAACAGTCTGGGGGACATGCGGGGAAAAGGCAAACAGAGAGGCGTTTTCACAGGTTATCACAATAAAAGAGACATTTCTCCAATAAAAAATGTCCCGGCAATTTGTTTGATTTGATTTGGTTCAATCGAATAAATCTATTCCTTCAGGGCAAGGTGTTCCAACAATTTTTTAAGACTCCTCTGGGTCACCTCATATTCCTCCCGGGTGAGAATCGAGCGCAGTTTCTGGTCAAAGTGGTGAATAATCTCCCAGGCTTGTGATTCAAGGGCTCTCGAAGATTCGGTGGCAACGATTTTTCGGATGCGGGCATCATGATCATCCTGCTTGCGTTCCACCAGGCCCTTGTCAATGAGAACATCGAGAATCGTGGTAAGGGAGGAGGGCTTGATCCGTGCAAACTCATGAAGTTCCTTTTGGGTGAGTTCTTCAAACCGCCAGATCCAGTTCAGTACCCGAAACTGGGAGAAGGTGATGCCGATTTTTTCAAATCTGGCATTGAGATGAATCATTTCTGCGCGGGATAAACTGTCGATATAGTAACCCAGCAGGGTTTTGTTGAGATCTTCGCCCAGGTTTTCCTTGAACTGTTTCATCGGGCACCTCCTTTTAATCCACCTTCGGGATGAATGGAATTTTCTATCGGGATCACTAATACTATACCACAAATGATGGCGGGTCTGCCGCATTGGTCTCTCAGAACAGGGTAAAAAATCCATCCTTTTAGAAATGTTTCGACGGCATGGGTTTTTCTTGACAGGAGGTGATGAAAGCGGTATTATTCAGATAACTAAAAGTTAGATATCTAAATAATAACCCAGAAGCAAGTATTCAAATTCTTGAGGAGGAAAAACCATGACGTATGTATTCGACGACGGCCGTGAAGCCGCCAAGGCGATGGATCAAGAGGATTCACTGAGGGGTTTCAGAAATCGGTTTTACCTGAAGGCGGGGGAGATCTACATGGACGGCAATTCCCTCGGCCTCTGCTCCAGGGATGCGGAGCAGTGTCTGTTGGAGGTCCTGGAGGAGTGGAAGACCCTGGGCATCAATATCTGGTCCAAGCCCAAAGTTCAGAAATTTCTTTACCAGGATTATCTGGGGGCTCTCACTGCACCCCTCATCAACGCCGATGCCGAGGAGGTCACGGTCCACTCCAACACGACCATCAACATTCACACGGCCATCGGGACCTTCTACGAGCCAACGAAAACAAAATACAAGATTCTGGTGGATGATCTGAATTTCCCCACGGATCGCCATGCGGTGGACGGCCAGTTGAGACTGAAAGGCCTCGACCCTGAAAACTGTATCCAGCTGGTTCGAAGCCGGGACGGCAAGACACTGCTTGAAGAGGACATTATCGAGGCCATGACCGACGCGGTCGCTTTAATCCTGCTGCCCTCAGTGCTCTATCGCAGCGGCCAGTTGCTTGATATGGAGCGTATCACCCGGGAAGCCAGGCGGCGAGATATTGTCATCGGCTGGGATCTCAGCCATTCCATCGGGGCCGTTCCCCATGACTTCAAGGCTATCGATCCTGATTTTGCCGTGTGGTGCAGCTACAAGTACCTTAACGGCGGACCGGGAGCCGGTGCGGGGCTCTATATCAACCGCAGGCATTTCGAGAAGCCGTCGGGGCTTCCCGGCTGGCATGGCAATATCAAGGAAACCCAGTTTGAACTCAGTCACCAGCTTGACAAGGCAGCCTACGCCGGCGGCTGGCAGTCCGGTACCCAGCATGTTTTCAGCATGGCCCCCCTGGAGGGTTCCCTGAAAATGTACTCAGAAGCCGGAGTCGAGAATTTGAGAAAAAAATCCTTGAGACTCACGGCTTATTTAAGATTTCTCATCGAGACCCGGTTGAAGGACCACGGTTTTAGTGTGGGGACGCCCTATGATGACGAAAGCCGGGGAGGGCATATCGCCCTTGAGCATGAGGATGCCCTGAGAATCAATGAGGCTTTGAAGGACGCCGGAGTGGTCCCGGATTTTCGATACCCCAATGTCATCCGTCTGGCGCCAGTCCCTCTCTATGTGGGTTTTGAGGATGTTTACGAGCTCGTCGAGCGCATCCTTGATATCATGGTCAATCAGAAGTATGAAAATTATAAAAACAAGGTGGGACCGGTGGCCTGATCATCTGTAGCCCTTGCGGCATGAACGCCGTGTATCCCATCACAATGAAAAGACGCCCTCGGTGTTCTCCTTTTCGTGGAGTACTCCGGAGGGCGTTTTTATCTGATAGAGACGGGTTTATTGGGATTTATTCAGGAAAGTCTCAAGAGCTGAATTCCAAGCCTCGGGATATTCATAAAACATCAGGTGTCCCCCCATGACCAGGGTTTCGGTTTCGGGGAAACGGGTTTTCATGTAGGGCTCCGCCACCGCCGCCCAATGTCTGGCGATGAACATTAATGAGGGGATTTCCTCTGAGATTTTTCTGGCCACTTTGGAGAAGTCCGAAAAGACCGCGTTGGCAAACAGGGCGCTGCAGATATAGTACGGCGTTCGGGCGGAAATATCCAAGAGGTAGGACAGCCGACTGGAGGTTACGTTCCCTTCAAGCATTACTTCGGTTGCATACTCGCTGAAGAAATCCCGGGTGCCCTCGGGGCTGGTAAGGATCTGTGAGAAAACCTGGCGCAGGTCCTCGATGCCGGCTTCGGTCCAGTCCTTCGGGTCCGAAGACATGGGCACCGGCGACATGTCGATGGTGACGGCGGCACGCAGACGTCCTGTTCCGAACTGTCGGACATAGGACCATAAATCCAGGTTTCCGGTGGACCAGCCGACCAATGTGATATCGTCAAGATCAAGTTCTTCAATCAGTTTTGCCAGATCCAGGCCATGGGTCATGTAATCGTTTCCGTGAAGGGTCATGGTCGACAGCCCCTGGCTTCTGGGATCGATGGCGATGACCCGGTGGCTCTTGGAAAAATAGTCTATCTGATTTGAAAAGATCTCTCCGGAGAAGGTCAGGCCCGGAATGAAAATCATGGGTTTGCCTTCACCCTTTTCGAGGTAGTGCATTTCTATGCCCTCTTCAAGCTTCAAATAATTGCTTCTCAGTTCATGGATTGACACCGCTCACACCTCCTAGACTTGTGACCCGAAGGACATGGCGACGATTTTCCTCCCCGGGCCGGTAGGGACCGTAATCCCCGCGAGATTTCACAGGGGAAATCACTTTCTATTTACCCGGGCAGGAGGATTTCAATCCGGTTTCAGCCGGGGGTCGGCAGCAATGAAGGTGGGAGGCAGTATTTGGACCCGATATCACCGGTGATTGTCATCAGAGGTTCTTGATGGCCTTGCATCGGATTCTCACGTAGTCGGCATGCCACTTTCCGTTGATATGGAGCTTGGCCCGAAGTTCCAGGAGGGCTTCAGAGATAATGGCTTCTTCATCGGATTCGGGAATTTCTTGAAAGGGGGCTTTAATGAACATCTTGATCCAGTTATAGAGCCCATCTTCTCCCTCAAGTTCAGTCATGCGGTCGAAGAGATGGGCGTAGACCACTTTGAAGCCCGCAGATTCAAGTTTGGGCGTGTATTCTCCAATAGAGGGGAAGTAAAAGGGAAAAACATAGGCATATCCCCGTTTTTCAAAGCCCTTCCTGAGCGCCTGGTGAATAAGATGATTGTTGCCGGAGCCGCCGAATTCAAAAATGAATTGTCCAGCGGGCTTGAGAGCCTCATGGACTTTATTCAGCATTCCAGGATGTTTGTCGCCGTCGATCCAGTGGAGGACAGCATTGGAGAAGACTACATCCACGGGGGCAACCAGTGAAAACTCAGTGGCATCCCCATGGACAAAACTGATCTCGGGATGGGTGGCTTTTGCAATCTCAAGCTGCTCCCGGGAGGCGTCCATCCCGATGACTTTCATGCCTTCCTCTTTGAGCTGCCGGGTGAGATCTCCGGTTCCGCATCCAAGGTCCAGCACTTCGGCGCCCCCGGGGTTTTCGATAAGTTCGATCAGACCCCTGCCGTACTGATGGACAAAGGAAAAGTTTTGTGTATACTGTTTGGCATCCCATTGGATATTCATCGATGATTCCTCCGAATTTTTTAGTATTAACCCTATTTTAACAAGTAAGCCACCCAATTGAAAGAAGGAATTGGCATCCTGAAAGGTCATCTCCCATAGCCGAATCCAGAGGACAGGGGTTACGAAAGAAGAGGTCTTGGATTTATCTCAAATACAAGCAGGGTTCGCCGTGAATTTCGCCATTCAAATACTTGTATTCAGCCCGATGCTCACCTGGCATGAAAACCATGGAGTTCAGGGATGAAAATCCATGCACGAATCAAGGTATGCCGTGGGAAAAGCGGGCTGACCCGGGAAGCGCCTGCCACCATGGTCGGGGTGCGGCGCGAAACCATCCTTCATCTTGAGAGCAATCGCTACAACCCATCGCTTAAACTCGCCTATTGCATTGCCAGGGCCTTGGAAACCTCCATTGAAGAACTTTTGACTTTATCGAAGAATGATGGGCTGACGGCAACCAAGCGATCTTGCCAGGGGGTGTTGGCGGCCTTGGATTGCAGGGTGAGAATCTCTTGCGGATGCGATGAAACCATGAGTTTTCAAGGAATTTTCCTGATGGATCGATGGCGTCTGTCATGAAGGGGAAAAAGCGGATGTACGGAAAAAAACAAATAGTATTGTGTTTTTCCAAAGGATTTGAAATAATCGTTGTAATAATCGTTGTAGCAATCCGGAAGATTCAAATCAACTCAAAATTTGTTGTGGTCTCAAGGGAGGTTGAATGATGTCAAAGGCCTGGTATGAAAAACTGTTTGAAAATTACGGGAAAAAATACGACGAAGAGGTTTTCACCCAGGGGACCCTGGGTGAATGTGATTTTCTTGAGAGGGAGCTGGGATTCAACAAGTCCCTGAGAATCCTCGATGTGGGCTGTGGCACGGGAAGACACGCCATTGAGCTCACCAAAAGGGGCTATCGGGTGACGGGAATCGATCTTTCACAGGCCCAGTTGAGACGAGCCGCGGAAAAAGCTGATGAAGAAAATCTTGTCATCGAATTTTTAAGATATGATGCCCGGAACCTTCCCTTCGATAGAGCCTTCGACGTCGCCATCATGCTCTGTGAAGGGGGCTTTCCCCTGATGGAAACGGATGAGATGAATTATGATATTTTGAAAAGTGTGGCGAAGGCCCTCAAGGAGGAGGCGCTGTTTATTCTCACCACCTTGAATGCCCTCTATCCCCTGCATCAGCCCCTCAAGGAGTTCTACGACGGCGTCAGGGCTGAGGGTGTCGCCTCCTATGAGAGTCAGAATTTCGATGTCATGACCCTGAGGGACCACAACCTCACCACCTTTACCGATGACGACGGGGTGAAGCATGAAATCGAAAGCAACGAGCGCTATTATATGCCGAGTGAGATGACCTGGCTCCTCGGAACCCTGGGCTTTACCCGGGTCGAAATCTTCGGGGCGAAGATCGGCGCCTATTCCAGAGAGGACCCTCTCACCCAGGAGGTTTTCGAGATGCTGGTGGTGGCCAAACGAGGCTAGGAAAGGCATTGGTCCTTAAAAAAACAATTGTGCCTGATTCAAGGGCACAATTTTTTTAAAGAAGGATGGGTTTCGGCCTGGGGATTTTCGAGGAAAGGGTTTACTTGAATACATTTCATGAGGACATTCTAGAGGGCGCCCCTGGCTAGAAAATCGGCCAGAATCAGATCCACCATGCGTCCGTAGCTTTTGACCCCCTCTATTTGATGGTTGCTTTTCAAGTAGGTATCGTTGATTTGGTCCGCCCGGTCATTGACCGGTCCTTCATAGGAGGCCCAGAAGGCGCGGTAGGCCGCCAGATCCCGTTCCAGACCAATAGAATAGTTTTTTTTGAGGGCGTAATAGGCTTCCGGACTCTCACGGTAGAGGGCATTGGTGGCGTGGATCAGGGCCAGTACCGTGCCGGAGTATTGAAAGTCGGAGTCTGGATGGCCCATGGCGGACAGATAGGCGACATAATTGGCCTCATCCTCCCGGGCGATCCCCATCTGGTGGGCCTTTTCATGCATGGCGGTAGCCGGGAGCAGCAGGTCGGGCACCCGGACGTTGACATTGGCTTCCCCGGTGAAGGGCATGAAAACCCCGGTGATTCCGGTGTGAAGCATGGCCCCGGAGGATAAAAGAGGCTTGGGCGGACCCCAGTCGCCGTCGAAAATCGGGTGAATCTCTTTCAAGGCATCGTAACCCAGGGAGGTTCTTGAGAAAAGATCGGACTGATCGGAGGCGATCCTCATGATACCCTCACGGTCCGTCAGCTGGCCTTCGCGGAGTGTATTGGCCTGATAAAGGAGGTGCTCGGAAAGTGAGTGAAGCTCCTCAAGGGTGTAGGGCCGAATCTTGAGGCCGAGGGTGTCGGCCAAGGGTTGTCGGCTGTAGTTGAGTCCCCAGACCAGCATGAAGACAACATAGACCATGGCCAGGTATACCATGGTCCGGTAAACCAGTCTGAGGGCGCCGCCTTTGAAAAGTGTTTTCATCAGGATGACGAGCAGGATCAATAGAGCCATCACATGTCCCCAGAAAAGGACTTCCGCGAGGGAAAAGGGCAAAATTCCCGTGGCCCTGCTGATCCCCTGCATAAGGATTTTTTGAATTGACAGGGCATAGAATTTTTCAAGAACATCGGGATTTTTTTCAAACCAGTGGCCCAGCCAGTAAACCAGGGGGGCGGCCGGGAGCCACAGGGCGCTCATGGGGATTTTCTTCCTGCGAAAAAGGACCTCTCTCAAATGATTCACCTCTGTTTGGAATCATTCTAAGGGAGGTCCTTCCCCGTGTCAAGGGATTCAGAAATCATGATCAATCGGTTGGATCATACAGGGTTCCCACAAAGAGGGGGGTGCCGGTCCTTGTATCCAGGATTGCATAGACGAAGGGCTCGTCAAAAACCATGGTTTCATCGATCATGGGGGCGGCGGTCAGGGTCATTTCCACCGAGGTGACGGCGGCGGCCTCCGTACCGGATTCATCGGCTCGGATGAAGGTTTTGTGCTCTAAGGCGCTGATAAACAAATCCTTGGCACGACTGGGCTGCATCAGAGAAAAATCGGCTTTCCCCGGATCAAAGGCACTGCCCATGCCCAAGGCTTCAAGTTCATTCACCAGACTGGCCTCATAACTGGTTTCAAACTTTGGAAATGCCAGATCAACGCTCTTCGAGGCTTTGGTCTTCAGGAGTGCATGGAATCCTTCGGTATCCATGGATTTGATCCACCCTTCCGGACTCAGACCGCCTTCAGGGAGCAGGGCAAGCATGGCCATGCCGGTATCGGCGTAGGGCATCAAAATGCCCTTGCCCAAGTCGTCCTGGATGGTTTCCAGACTTAGTGTCTTGTGCATGAAATCCGTTTCCTTGCTCCCCTCCGGTGTCTCGAAGGGTTGAGGATAGGTGTTTTCGGATGAGAATTGTGTCTGCCAGTCCGCCTTGAAATAAATCGCATTGATCAGATACATCACCACAGCCGGATCGATTTCCTTGACGATTTCATCAATGGTCTCCCGGGTCGCCTCACTTACCCAGTCGTTGATGATTTCAGGCGCTTCCGGAGCGTTGAAGTCAAGGCTTCGAACCCCGGCTCCAAAATAATCGGCGTTTTTTTGCAGGAAGGCCGGATCCACTTCAAAGCCTTCTCTCAGCCAGATGCTGTTGGCGACGCTGAGGATGGCTTCCTCACTTTCCGGTGTGATGGATTCGAGATATTTGCGGGCGAAGGTGTTGATCATTTCCGGTGTCAGATCTGAAGCCGACAAGGCCACAAGCATATCCGCCCGGGTTTCGCCCTCCGCTCCGTTCAGGGTCATGGCCAGGGCCAGATAGACGGAGACCGGGGAGAGCATTCTGTTGCTTGAATCCTCGGGTGATGCCTTCAACAGATTCCAGGTGAAGTCATTGAGGCTTTTTAGTGCGGCCCGGTCGAGGGTGTCGGAATCCTCAGCCGGCGGACTGGGTTCAATCCCCTCCATGAGATCCACGGCGGGCGAGCTGCAACCGGTAATGAGCAGGGTAGCGCCAAGGAGCAGCGCTGTCAGTGGCGCAGGTTTTGAAATGCATTGGCGACGCATGAGATGCCCCTCCTTTTGGTGGCGGTAGTTTGGTTGGGTTCACTGACACCTATTAGACTCCTGACGGGACTCAAGGGTTCCTTCAAGAGAATCCATCGGCCCGGAATCTTGCAATCAAAACAGGTGATTGTTTGAAAAAGCGGTTCAGCGAAGACTTTGCAAGGAATGAAAAACAAAGCGGATTGCCCGAATCTGGAAGAATGTGCCTGAGAACTTCACCGTGAAAAGGATGGATTATCTGGGATTGGCGCCAGAAAACAAGGCCGTCTCAATCGGGAAAACCGGTTTGAGATGTTTCTTCGATTGAGAAGCGGCATAATAGGGTAATTACCCAATGTGCAAACAGAAGATAGGAATAGGAGCGTTTTTTCCATGGCGGATCAAAATGTGGGAACCATCAAATCCATACGAGGCAGTGTAATCGAAGTCGTCTTTCATGACCAGCTGCCGGGGATGAACAGCAAACTGGTGACAGGTGACAATCATGAAATCATCCTGGAGGTAAATGCCTACGTCAATGATATCACAGTGAAAGCCATTGCCCTGACTTTTACAGCGGGGATTTCCCGAGGCGACACCGTGGTGGATACTGGTGGGCCGGTCACTGTGCCCGTAGGCACGGAAACTCTGGCGAAAATGTTTGATTTGTTCGGAAACCGGCTGGACGGCGACGACAATCTGGCTGCCGAAGTGCCGCGTCGATCCATTCACCAAAAACCAGTCCCCTTTTCCAAAAGGGTTCCCTCGGATGAGCTTTTCATTACCGGAATCAAGGTCATCGACCTGTTGACGCCCCTTGCCAAAGGGGGGAAGGCCGGTCTTTTTGGCGGAGCAGGCGTGGGAAAAACCGTTCTCATAACTGAATTGATCAACAACACGGCGAAAAAGGCCAAAGGGTACAGTGTTTTTTGCGGCATCGGAGAGCGTTCCCGGGAAGCAGAAGAGCTCTATCGGGAAATGCAGGATGCCGGTGTCTATGAAAATGCGGTGCTTATTTTCGGTCAGATGAACGAACCGCCCGGTGCCCGTTTCCGGGTGGGTCATGCGGCACTGACCATGGCCGAGTACCTGCGGGATGAAGAGAAGAAGGACATCCTGCTCCTCATCGACAATATTTTCAGGTTTGTCCAAGCCGGTTCCGAAGTTTCGGGACTTATGGGGAAAATGCCTTCCAGAGTCGGATACCAGCCGACCCTGGCCACGGAACTGGCGGAACTGGAAGAACGGATTTCCAGCACCCGGTCCGGGTCCATCACATCCATCCAGGCAGTCTATGTGCCGGCGGACGATTTTACTGATCCTTCGGCAACCCACACTTTTTCCCATCTCTCCGCTTCGGTGGTGTTGTCCAGAAAACGGGCCAGTGAGGGCTTGTATCCGGCCATCAGCCCCCTTGAATCATCTTCCACCATGCTGAACAAGGCCATTGTGGGGGAACGACATTATCATATCGCCCAGGAAATCAAAAGAACACTGGCTTCCTATGAAGATCTCAAGGATATCATTGCCATGCTGGGTATTGAAGAATTGTCCCAGGAGGACAGAAACATCGTGAACCGGGCCAGACTGTTGGAACGTTTTCTGACACAGCCGTTTTTTACCACAGAACAATTTACCGGGATGAAGGGAAAACTGGTGGAATTGGAAGATACCCTGGCAGGCTGTGAAAAGATCCTGAATGATGAATACAGTGATTACAGTGAAAGTGATTTTTATATGATCGGCACCATTGATGAAGCGGAAGAAAAACGAAGGGAGCGGACGAAAGGCCATGATCATTAAACTGGTGCTACCCTATCGTACCATCCTGGACCAGCCGGTGGATAAAATCTCGGCACCCGGTACCGAAGGTCATTTTCAGGTGTTGCCCAGACATATTGATGTGGTGTGGAGTCTTCAGCCCGGGATCATGACCCTGACAAGCGACAACCTTGAAACCTACTACGCCATTCAACGGGGCACCCTGGTAAAGGAAGGGGACACCGTCTATGTATCCACTCTCCAGGCGGTGAAAGGTGAGTCTCTGGAGAAACTGCACCAGACCCTGTCGGAAAACTATCAGCAGCAGGATGAAAGAGAAAAGAAGGCCAACGACGTACTGGTCAAACTGGAAACCGATACCATCAGACGTTTTATGGAAATCGAATCATAAAGAGGTGGCTCTTTGGACAAGAAAAAGCTTTCACCGGAAGAAAAAATGAAAATCAAGATCCAGTCGGATGCGGCAAAGAAAATCAAGGCCAAAAATGAAAAAGACGATATCATGTTCGGATTGGGACTGTTCGGCATAGTGGGCTGGTCTGTTGCCATTCCCACCCTGTTGGGGGTCGCGGCGGGTGTTTATCTGGACAACCGCTACCCTGCAGGATTTTCCTGGACCCTCACCTTATTGTTCGTCGGAATTTTGACTGGTTGTTTCAATGCCTGGCACTGGGTGAAGCAAAAGAGCGAAGAAGAGTAAGAGGAGGCGGATGCGTTGATTCTGGGTTTTTTCGGCGGTATCGTATTGGGCATCATTTTTTTTGGCGGACTCTACTGGAGTGTCAACAAACTCCCCACCATGAAACATCCTGGTCTTTTGATGGTGGTCAGCATGCTCCTTCGCATGGCGATTCTTCTGGGGGGACTTTATTTCGTGATGGCGGGAGAGCTCAAAAACCTGCTGGCCGCTGTGGTCGGGGTGATACTGGTAAAATTCGTGATGATTGCCAAGGTGAAAAAGGATCCCTCAGCACCAACAGAAAGGGAGTGATGCAATGAATCTTGATCCCAGTGATATTGTCTATTTTGAGTGGAAATTCGTCACCATCTCCGCCACCCTGGTATTTACCTGGATAACAATGCTCGTGCTGTCGGTGGGTTCCTATCTGATTACCCGCGACCTGCGACCGGGTCCGGAAATCAGCCGGGGCCAGAATGTGCTGGAAGCTCTGATCATCACCATCAAAAAGCAGATCCACGAGGTCAGTCGACAGGATCCAGGGCAGTACCTGCCTTTTATCGGGACTCTTTTCATCTTTATCCTGGCCGCCAATATCCTGTCCATTGTGCCGGGATTCATCGCCCCCACCGGCTCCCTGAACACCAGCATCGCTTTGGCACTTTGCGTATTTTTCGCCGTGCCTGCTTTCGGGATAGCCAGTCAGGGGTTTTTGGGATACTTGAAGGAATACATCAAGCCCACCATCGTGATGCTTCCCTTCAATATCATCAGTGAAATCTCCCGCACCCTTTCACTGGCCATTCGTCTATACGGCAACGTGATGAGTGCCAGTATTATCGGGGCCATCCTGTTGGGAGTGATTCCCCTGTTCTTTCCCGTGGTCATGCAGGTGCTGGGACTGCTGACCGGTGTGATACAGGCCTATATATTTGCCATCCTGGCCATCGTCTACATTGGTTCCGCCACGAAAAAGAAAAAGGAAAAGAAAAAAGTCAGCAGCGAACAATAAATTAAGGAGGTTGTCGAATGGATTCTGTCAGTATCATCGGAATGACGTCAATAATAATCGCCGGAATGACCATTGCCATCGGATCAGTGGCTCCCGCTTTAGGGGAAGGAAAGGCCGTTGCCCAGGCACTTGCATCAATCGCCCAGCAACCCGATGAAGCCAACACCATTTCCAGAACACTTTTTGTAGGTCTTGCCATGATTGAATCAACTGCCATTTACTGCTTTGTGGTTTCAATGATTTTGCTTTTTGCCAATCCTTTCTGGAATCTAGTGGCAGGGTAGGCCGTTATGAACATTAAATGGTTTGAAATCATTGCCCAAATGATCAACTTTTTCATTCTCCTCTTTTTGCTGTACAAACTGTTTTACAAACCGGTAATCAAGACCATGGATGACAGACAGCAACGAATCCGGGACAACCAGACGAAATCGGATGAGAAAATGAAAAAGGCCGATGAATTAATTGAAACCTATAATCAAAACCTGGCAGAATTGGAAAAGGATAGAGACAGGCAGTTGGAAATGGCCAAAGAACAGGCGCAGCAAAAGAAAGAAGAACTGATAGCCGCCTACCAGAAGGAGGCGGAAGATAAACGAAAGAATTACATGAAAGAGGTCGAAGAGGAACAGGAGCGGTTTGCCCATGATCTGGGAATGGCATTGGGACAAAATGCCGTAAAGGTTGCTGAGCACATTCTAGGTTCCTTTTCAGAAGATAAACTCAGTGACAAAGTCTTTGATGCCTTCTTGGAAAAGGTGGCGGCGATTGACGACGAAAGCTTGAAAGAAGACATCGAATCCGAGGATGAACGCATTATACTCATCAGTTCGGAAGAATTGTCGAAAGGGCAACGGGAAACCCTGGAACAGGCACTGAAGGAAAAGGTGGGCAGCTACAAGGAAATCGCCTATGAAGTGGATGAGGAATTGATCCAGGGATATGAATTGAAACTTGAAACCTTGACAGTCCATACGAATGTCCGCAAGTATCTGGAGGAAGCGGAAAAAAACATCCAACAGGTGATTGAAAAACGGTTGGCCTGAATCGGGCCGACCCCGGATTCATTAGAACAGGTAAGGTGGTTAGGGCATGCTGACAAAACAACTTTCTCTATTGGAAGAAGCCATCGACTTGGCCGTGGAACAGCAACTGGGCAAAGAAGATGTGGAGGAAAGCGGCACGGTGATGGCGATAGACAGCGGCATTGCCGTCATCAAAGGACTGAAGGCCGTAAAAAACCAGGAACTCATCAAGTTTCCGGGGGGG
>LQBE01000007.1:15078-28765 GCA_002029975.1 delta proteobacterium ML8_F1
TGATTCTTCTGGGAGAATACAAACAAATACAATCAGGCGACCGGGTGACACGTAGCTACCAGGTGGCGGACATCCCCGTGTCTCAGAATGTTTTGGGCCGGGTCATCACGCCCCTCGGAGAGCCCTTGGACGATCTGGGTCCCATTGAAGTGGACAAGCGGATGCCCATTGAACGGGAAGCGCCTCCTATCATGCATCGGGCTCCTGTAAACAGACCCCTGCAAACCGGACTGAAGGTGATCGATTCCGTGGTTCCCATCGGCAAAGGACAGCGGGAGCTGATTCTGGGTGACCGGCAGACCGGGAAGACCGCCATCGCCATCGATGCCATCATCAACCAGCGGGATGCAGACGTGATCTGCATTTACTGCGCCGTTGGACAGCAAATCACTTCTGTCGCCAAGGTGATCGAGGTGTTGAAGGACCATGATGCCATGGACTACACCGTGGTCATGGTGGCCGGTTCGGAATCCGCACCGGGGGTTTCATTTATCGCCCCCTATGCGGCCACTTCTCTAGGGGAATACTTTATGGAAAAGGGAAGAGACGTGCTGGTCGTTTATGATGATCTGACCCGACATGCCCGGGCGTATCGGGAACTGTCCCTGCTCCTGGAACGGCCGCCTGGGCGGGAAGCCTATCCAGGTGATATTTTCTATATTCACTCCAGGCTGTTGGAACGCGCCACCCATTTAAAACCTGAGTTCAATGGCGGAAGTCTGACGGCGCTGCCCATCATTGAAACCCAGGCAGAAAATCTTTCCGCCTATATTCCCACCAACCTGATTTCCATTACGGATGGTCAGATTTCCCTTTCTACAAAATTGTACCAGAAGGGGAATCTGCCCGCAGTGAAAATCGGGACCTCTGTTTCAAGGGTGGGGGGCAAGACCCAGGTGCCGGCGTATCGCCACATAACCAGTGCCCTGAAACTGACCTATTCCCAATTCGAAGAACTGGAAACCTTCGCCAGTTTTGGCACCCGGCTGGATGACAACACCAGGAGAATCCTGGAACGGGGCAAGCGGATTCGGGCGGTGCTCAACCAACCCCAGTATCAACCCATTGAAGTTACTGAACAGATCGGTATCCTGATGGCGGTAACCTCCGGCACCCTGGACAATGTGCCCCTGGATAAAATCAGTCAGGCAGAAAAAATCATCCAATCCATGGTGAAGGAGGATGAAAGCTTTCGCAAGCAGCTGATGGGAGGGGAAGATCTGGACGAAGAAGTCAGGGAAGAGTTTCTACAGCAAGTCAGCGCCAGGCTGAAAGAGGAGTGGGATGAAGTAGATGGAAAATCTGCAATCGATTAAGCGCAGCATCAATTCGACTGAAAGCCTTCAAACCATCGTTTCCACCATGAAAGCCCACGCATCTTCTGTGATTACCCAATTTCAGAATGCAGCCGAGGCTTCCATGGCTTATCGGCATGTACTTGACCGGGCGCTTTATGTGGTCTTGAACAACGAGGAGCAGCCAATGGATCGACCCGACGGAACGAAGGGCGGGGACATCCATATTCTTTTCGGGTCAGACCATGGACTGGCAGGAAGGTTCAATGAACGCATCGTCACCTTTGCGCAGAAAAAAATCAACCCGGGTGATGGCGACGTGATGTTTGTAGTCGGTCAGCAGGTTCTCAATCGACTGGAAGAAGGTATCAAAGTGGGAAGTGTTTTTCCGGTTCCTCAGACGGAAGAAGGAATCACAGCCATGGTGCAGCGGCTGCTTCTGGCCATTGATGAAACCCGGGAAAGCCAGTCAGTTGGTCGCATTTTGCTCTACTACAACAAACCATTGGAGGCGGCATCCTTTGCCGAAGAGACGGAAATGCTTTTTCCCATTGACTTGAAAACCCTGGCCAAAAACAAGGCTCAATGGGAGTCCAAGTCACTGCCGACGTATTTTGTCAGTAAAAAAAAGCTGCTTTCTCATCTGATTCGCGAATATTTCTTTATTACCCTCTACCGGGCCTTTTGCTATTCCCTGGCCTCGGAAAACGCCAGCCGCCTGGCTTCAATGCAGGCGGCGGAAAAGAACATTGATGAGCGGCTGGTGGATTTGAACGCCCGGTACCGACGGCAACGGCAGAACCAGATTACCGAGGAAGTCAACGACGTGATATCAGGATTCAAGGCCATCAGGAAGTCCAAGGAAAAGGATGCGTGAATGGTCTTCAACACTCAAAATCAGCACCCTCACAGATATACCGAGGGTGCTTTGTATTGGCGGGATGTCGATCAGTAGCGGGTTCGAAAAAAACAAAAGAATGCCTTTTAAGGATAAATGTCCATTTGAACCTTCTATCGAGGACTGCGGTTTTGAAAGAGACCCCCCATGATAAAAAAAATTTATTTCGAAAGGATCAACGACTCTTTGGAACACATCGGACCATTTTCGGATTTCTAAACAGCCCATATTGTCGGAAAACGGAGTCTATTGAATTAATGGGCCATTGAATTGGCGGATATGAAATAAAACATGAATTGTATGCTACAATAATAAAAAGCCGGTTGGGGTTCGTAGTATAGCCTGGAAGTGGCAGCCGGGTCGGTGTCATGGTGAAATATCTTGTCGGTCAGTATCAGACATTGTTGTAAAACCGTATGAAACCACTTGATTCAAGAAGCGCCGGTTTTTTTTACCTGAGAAATTCAATTTGATTGGCCAGATATGACTGGTGTCTGCCGGGAACCCGCACCAAGCCAAGAAGGGGAAACCCATGGTTGTTTTGATGCAATGCCTGTATCGGTTGAAAAATCATCGGCAAACATGATCTGGTCCCTTTGCGGGTACACAGAGACAAGTCGATGGCTTTGTCAGCAGGCGTCACAATCAAATGACAAGGAAAATTTCGTTGATATCAGAAGCGGCTGGTCAAGATGACTTTGTAGAATTGTAAGAATAAGGGAGATCGGTCCAAAACAGGAAGAATATTTGGTAGGGTTGTTGCCTGGACCAAGAGAATGGCCTCTTAAAATCAATCTCTGCACAGGGGTCAAGAGCAAGATGATTGGAGTCTGGAAAGGTGAAATGATGAAAAAAAGGATTGTCATATTATCCAATAGAATTGAATCCGGCAATGCCATGAAAGATCAATTGTCAAGACTGTTCGGTGACCTTTTCAAAGTCGATTGTTATTCGATTGAAACTGAAATCGATTCGGTCATTGTAGCGGATCTTGTGCTGTCCCTTTCGTATCAGATCGTGAGTTCCTTTATCAATCATCTGGGACCAAACAGCGATATTTTTATTGTCCGCTGTACCGTTGAAAGAGAAGGCTGGAACAAAGTGATGCAGTTGCAGCCGGGTACCAAGGCATATGTAATCAGTGATTTGGACAATGCCAGCATAACGGTTGCGACATTGTATGAACTTGGAGCGCAGCATGTAGAGCTGCTTCCCTATAATTCCAATTTTGAACCTGATGCCGAAATTAAAGTGGCCATTGTCATGAATGATGGTGTCGAAATCCCCATGGGAATCGACCGGGTCATCAATATCGGAGAAAGAGTACTGGATTCATACACCCTTTTTGATATTTTGGGAAAACTCGGACAGCTCAATGAAAGAACCAGTAATATTATCATTAACCACATGGGTGAAATCATCCCCAGGAGCTCAGGATTCCTTTCAATCATTGGCAATATCAGAGGCGATGTCGAGTATTTCCAAAATGCCATCAATACCTTTGAAGAGGGTTTTATATTGTTCAATCCCGAAGGTACGATCCTATTGTTCAACACCAGAGCGGAAATCATATTCAAAAAGGATTCCTTCAATGCCATAGGCAGGAGTCTCAACGATGTGCTGAATGAAGTGGGGCTTGATCTGCTGATAGGGGATGAACCGATAAAAGAAAAAATGGAATTCAATAATTCATCCTATATTTTTGTCAAGCAGTTCTCAAACGGACCAAAAGAACACAATGGCGGATGTATCCGGATTATCTCCCCATCAAGTTTCAATAGTTTTGAAAATATCAAGATTTTTGAATCCCAAGGCCATAAATCCAAGTATGAGTTTGAAAATATCGTATCGAATAGTGAAATCATGAAGACGACTATCAAGATGGCAAAAGTAATTTCTCGAAGTGATTCTGATGTGATCATTTACGGAGAGACCGGCTCTGGTAAAGAATTATTTGCCCATTCCATCCATAAAAATTCTGACCGTGGGAACTATCCCTTTGTGGCATTCAATTGTGCGGCAGTATCCGATTCACTGATTGCGAGTGAACTGTTCGGGTATGTTGACGGGGCTTTTACGGGTGCAAGAAAAGGCGGAAGAAAAGGACTTTTTGAAGTGGCGAACAACGGTACGTTGTTTTTGGATGAAATTGGCGAGATATCATTTGGATTCCAGGCGAATCTTTTACGCGTACTGCAGGAAAGAGAAATTGTCAGAGTGGGCAGTTCAAAAATAATTCCTGTAAACATCAGAATTATTGCCGCGACCAATAGAGATCTGGCAAATATGGTCCATGAAGGAAAATTCCGAGCAGATCTTTATTACAGGCTGAATGTTATGCGATTAAAAATCCCTCCTCTGAGAGAGAGGCCGGAGGATATTCCATACTTGATCAGTCATTTTCTCAAGAGCAGTTCTGCCATGATGGATATTCCCAAGCTAATCATGGACCAGATGACTCACTATCATTGGCCCGGCAATATTCGTGAACTGAGCAATTGCATAGAGTACATCGTAAATATGCACAAGGGAAATGTCGAAATTGACTCACTCCCCGAAGATATGGTCATGTCGATTCCTCAAACTTCTTTGGAGGACTGCAATGACGGATTGAAGGATGTCCATCTGGATCTGATGAAACTGATTAATGAACTCAGACATCAAAAAAATATTTCGAGTGGCCGTCGGAGTCTTGTCAGCGCCATGAAGAAACTGGATTATGATCTGACAGAGAATGAAATACGTCATATTCTTAATCATCTAAGCGGGCTGGGAATGGTCGAGATCAATCTCGGAAGATCGGGAACCAAATTGACGGTTACTGGTCGAAAAAGAATCGAATCATACAATAAATGGGTGAAATAGACGATAAAAAAGAGTGAGATTAACCCGATTAATAGCAAATTATCAGTTTTTTCAGTCAACTATGCCGGAATTCATTGTAACCGGCATAGTTTTTTGATTGGCACGTCTTTTGCATTGTAATATGTTATCGATACGAGGAGGTAAATTGATGAAAAGTCTTAATAAACGCGAAAGACTGGAGAGGGTTCTTCGCGGTGAGTTGCCGGATCGGCCCCCCATATCGGCTTGGAGACATTTTATTGCGCATGAAAACAATCCTGAAGCTTTGGCCAATGTCATGTTGGAATTCCAGGAAAAATATGACTGGGATTTTATGAAAATCAACACAAGAGCCGTTTATTATCACCAGGTTTGGGGAAACCAGTATGATTTTGAGAATTACAATGATGTTGTTCCAACGCTGATAAAAAATAGTGTCAATTCTGCAGTGGACCTAGACAATATAACTGTTATGCCAGGGAATTCAGAGCCCTTTGAAGAACAACTGGAGGCACTCAGATTGATTAAAGCGGGTGCCAGGGAAGACTATCCCATACTGATGACAATCTTTACACCTATAGGAATCTTAATGAATCTTTGTGGGGAAAGAAGTATCGGTCGCTACAGGGATTCTCCCAGAGACAAGAGCTTCTTATTTGAGTTGATTGAAAACAATCCTGTGAAGGTTCACCAGGCTTTGGAAAATATTACTGAAACTTTAATCGATTTTGTCGGAAGAGTCATGGATGAGGGTGCTGATGGGCTATTCTATGCTGCATTGGGAATGGCTCGTGACGGTTTTTTCACTCTTGAGGAATGGGAAGCATATGCAAAACCCTATGATGTCAAAATCCTTCAAACGATTAAAGATAAAATTGTACTGCTCCATACCTGTGGTATTTACGGAAACCCTGAAAGATTTGTAGACTATCCCATCAACGCCATCCACTGGGCGCAGAGTGCCGATGGATGTCCCCCAATCGATGGAAGTGACAAGTGGATTGGCGATAAATTGCCGATGGGGGGCATAGATGAAAGAGTTTTTGGGACTAACCACCCGGAAATCATAAAGAAACTGAGCAAACAAACCCTGATGGCCAATCGTGGGATCCCCTTCATCTTTACACCGGACTGTTCAGTATCAATAAATACTACCCATGAAGAGTTAATGGTCTTTAGACAGTCGGTGGGTGATTGCAATGAATAATCGAATTGTTGATTATATCGAAAGAATCAGGGATGAATTGTTTTCCCACAATCAATTCATATTTGACCATCCTGAGACAGCTTTCAAGGAATTTAGGACCTCTGAGCATCTATGCAACTGGGCCATTGAAAAAGGATTTTCTGTTGTCAAGGGGCAAGGGCTGCTTGAGACAGGTTTTGTTGCCAGCAGGGTTTTTGGGAATGGCGGCAAGTGTGTCGGTTTTGTAGCCGAATATGACGCGCTAGAGGGTCTTGGTCACGGGTGCGGGCATAATCTCATTGCAACGATGAGTTTTGGTGCAGCTTTTGCTTTATCTGAGATTGCCGAAGAAGATGCGCTTGAACTTGAGATAAGAATCATCGGAACACCCGCGGAAGAAAGCGGTGGTGGCAAGATTCATATGCTTCAATCCGGGTTTTTCGATGGTGTGGATTTCGCCATGATGATTCATCCGTCGAATCGCACGATGGTGGAGGATTTCTCTTTTGCCAATCAGATAATGAAATACCAGTTCTTCGGAAAATCGGCCCATGCGTCAGCGGCGCCTTGGGAAGGTGCGAATGCGGTGGAAGGTATGCTTCAAGCTCTTAATCTGATTAATGGGCTGAGATTGCAGATGAAGGATTATTCAAGGGTCAACCCGCTGATTGTCAGCAGTGGAAAATCCAACAACGTCGTGCCGGACTATGCAGAGATGGAACTCAATATCCGTTCAGCAGACAATGATTATCTGAATTGCCTGATTGAGGATGTCAACCGATGTGTCCTGAAGGGCTCGGAAGCTTACAAACTGGATTTAAACATAGAAACGACAAGTTTGCGCTATGAGGCCGTCATGAATAATCCCGTTTTGGAAGAGGTTATGGCAAAATATTTTGAAGCCCTTGGCGAGACGGTTTTAAGCCACCCGAGAAACAGAGGTGTGGGATCCACCGATATGGGTAATGTTACCCAGAGACTTCCGGCAATTCATGGACATTTGAGATTGAATGGTACCGTTAAGACCCATACCGTGGCTTTTAGAGATGCGACAATCAACGAAGATGGTAGACGTACAATTGTGACCGGTGCAAAAGTGATGGCGATGACGGCTTTTGAGGTAATTACTGATGAAGAAAAATTCAATGCTATGAAAAAAGCGTTCGATGTGCGAGGGGGAGAAGAGTGAAATATCGAATACATGCATCCAGAATAATTCCTTGTGATTCTGAAAAGGTAATTGAGAATGGCTTCGTGGATTTTGAGGGACGTCAAATTAAAGGAGTTGGAAAGACAGAGGATGTCAAATCGGTGAAATTCGAGGGGAAGGAGATCAATTATCCGGGATGTACAATCATACCTGGACTGGTCAATTCCCATGACCATCTCGTAACCAAATCAAAATATACGAGCTGGACACTGGATGTCGTCAAAAGTGAAGCGATTCCTTATCAGAGCATCCGCGCTTTGAGAAATGCAGAGAATATTTTGAGGGAAGGGGTTACAACTTTAAGAGAATGTGGATGTCGCGAGAGAATCAACATTGCGGTTTCGAGGGCAAACATGGATGGATTAGTCACCACTCCGGATATCATAGCCTGCGGCCGACCGATATCGATTATTGGAGGACATTGCTCATATTACAGTTATCAGATCAGTTCTGAACATGAAGGGATAGCTGCTGTTCGTACAGAATTGATGCATGGAGCCGATTTTATCAAAGTACATGCGACCGGGGGAGCGGGAACTAAAGAAGGCAGCCCGGAATGGCGACAATTGACATTAGACGAGTTGAAGGCAATTGTTGATGAAGCACATGCCAGCGAAAAGAGAGTCTGTTCACACGCAATTGGTAGAGAAGGAATCAAGAATTCGATTCTGGCAGGTGTCGATTCCATTGAGCATGGTCATTATCTGGACGAGGAATTGCTTGAGATGATGGTTGAAAAAGGGATATACTATGTTCCCACTTTGACGGGCTACATTCCCCTGGCATTGAAAGGTCTTGAAATGGGAAGGCCGCAATGGATGGTGGACAATGCCATGAAGTTGCTCAACAAACACCAGGAAGTCATGGAAACAATCAAGAAATATCCTGAAATAATCATGGCGACAGGTTCGGACAGTTCTGGTAGTGTGGCTGAAGAAGCTGAAGAAATGTACAATGTTGGTTTTTCACCGATTCAAATTTTGATCTTTGCCACAAGAAATGGCGCCGATGTATTGGATGTCCTGGACAGAAAAGGAACCATTGAATGCGACAAGGATGCAGACATGGTAGTCATTGAAGGGGATCCTCTAAAGAATATAAAGGATTTGAAAATGGTCAAACAGGTAATCAAGGGCGGCAAGTTCATCAGTCCGCTGGCAAAATAGAAAAACCAGAGGGGAACGGCGTACAATTGTTGGAAGATCGAAACATTCCCGGGTTCAGGGATTTAACGACTACCGACCCGTTGAGAAGAGGTGGAAGGGTTGATAACGATAACGAACAGTCAGAGACTCTAAAGGAACCATTGCAAAGGTCGTTCCGAAGGTGGAAAAATCAAAGAGTAGATGCAAAAGGGGTGGAATTTATACCTCTAACGATTCAAGGAACCACGGTATTGTGGCAAAGAGAGTGATTGCTCTGCCGAAGGCAGTGACTTGGCGCGGATTGTGAGAAAAGAATCAGTCCGCCCGTCAGTGCAATTTCAGAAAGAAAAGGACAAAAAAACAGTTGGGCAGGATTGATAAAGTTTATCGAATGTGAACGTTGATGGATTTCAATCCGTCAGAATGTATTGTACGGGATTGAAACCGTGTGATACGGCATAGATCCATACGTTCATCGTTCGTTAAAACAATATAAAAGGAGGAGAAAAAATGAAAAATTTCAAATTGATGTTACTAGTATTGCTAGTCTTGGTGATGATGGCCATGATTGTTGGATGTTCAGGGGATAGCGAAATCGTACCTGAGGAGTCGTCCAGTGAACCTGAAGAGACTACTGAAACGGAAGAAACAGTTGATGAAGAACCTGAGGTTGAAGCGATAGAGATTACTTTAGGACATCAAATGACTCCTGAAAGCACTGAAGGGCGGGCGTATCAATATTTTGCTGACCTTGTATCGGAAAGATCCGGCGGATCCCTGGAGATTATCCTGTATCCTGCGGAGCAGTTGGGAGACAGCAAGAGCCAGATTGAAAGTACTCTGATTGGAACACAAGATATTGTAGCGACAGGTGCTTCCTTATTTTCCAGATTTGATTCCATCTTCAGCACATTGACCATTCCCTTCCTGTTCGAAGACAACAGCAAATTTTCAGAATTGATGCAGGGTGAAGTCGGTCAGAAGCAAGCCCAATCACTGAAAGACAACGGTCTTGTCCTGGTCAATCCAGCGAGAAACATGATGAGAGGTCCATACCGTGTACTTGTTTCAAAAGAACCAATTGAATCCGTTGACGATATTGAAGGCCTCCGATTCAGAACCTATGAGAATGAAATATATATGAATGCCTGGAAGACTTTGGGTGCTAATCCGATTATCATTCCCTGGGGTGAAACCTATATGGCGCTGATGCAGGATACGGTTGAAGCTGTTGTTTCTCCCATGAGTTTACTGTACTCGATGAAATTTACAGAAGAGGCAAAATATGTGACGGCGATTTATGAATACACATCGGATTGTATCTGGGCAATGAATCAAGACAAGTTCAATACCCTGACAGAAGAGCAGCAAGAGATTATTTTCCAGGCAGCTGGTGAAGCGGGAGAATATCTGACAGAATTGGATGAAGCTTCTGTCCAGGATAACATCAAGAAAATGCAGGATGAAAATGGAGCGGTTTTCACCGAGATTGACACGGATCCCTTCCGGGAAAAACTTACGGATTACTACTATGAATTGGTTGAAGAAGGCGTCCTGCCGGAAGAACTCGTCAATGATGCTTTGGGGAAATGATGAAGACTTTTTTGGAGAAACTATCACAACTGCAACTGGGGATTTCCATGATATCCCTGGTTGCTGTTATTGGCATTAACTTCATAGAAATCCTTGGACGGTATCTGTTCAACAGCTCTCTTGTTTGGGTTCAGGATGTCAGTCTGCTGTTCATGGTATGGATGATATTCCCAGGCTCTTCGGTTATTGCTTACCAGAAGCGGGATGTCGTGATCACACTCTTGACAGATGTTCTGCCGGAGCGGGCCAACAAGCATTTGGATTATTTCAAAAATGGTGCTGTGTCGCTTTTCTTTCTGGTGTTTTCCTATTATACGCTGACTCTTTTTTTAAAACAGCAGGGTCAGACAACCGTCACTGCATCCCTGCCCCTCCAATGGTATACGCTGTCACTTCTGATCAATTCTTCTTACGTATTTTTGGTCTATTTGCGTGAGTTTATGCTTGACATTACCGGAAAAAATCTGGAAAAGGAGGGGCAATAATATGAATCTAGGGATTATTCTGATCACCACTTTTCTTCTTTTGCTTCTTCTGAGGTTTCCGATCTCGGTTTCCATGGGGATTGCGACACTTGTAACGATTGTTGCGGGACATTTCAATCCGCAAATTCTGCCTCTTGTTGTCCAGTCGGGGGCTAGCAACTATACGCTGATTGCAATTCCCTACTTCGTGCTTGCGGGCAATATAATGAACTCCAGCGGCATCAGCCGTCGAATTTTTGACTTCGCCAATTCTCTCATTGGCTTTACAAAATGCGGACTAGGTCAGGTGAATGTATTGGCGAGCATGATTTTTTCTGGAATCTCAGGTTCTGCAACTGCGGATGCAGCCGGCCTGGGGTTGATAGAAATCGAGGCAATGACTGAAAAGGGATATGACAAACCTTTCTCGGTTGCAATCACCCTGGCTTCTTCAGTAATCGGACCAATTATTCCACCAAGCATCAGTTTCATTATTTATGCGATGTTGGCGGAGGTTTCCGTTGCAAAGCTCTTCGCAGCAGGTCTGATCCCGGGAATTCTGGTTGGTCTATTTCTGATGGTGACGAATTATCTGATTGCCGTCAGAGGGAAGATTGCAATTCCTGAACCGGAGCCCTTTGATATTAAAGAGGTTTGGATTACGTTAAAAAACGGATTTTTTGCCATCATGGCGCCGGCTTTATTGCTCGGTGGTATCCTGTCCGGAGTTGTAACAGCAACTGAAACCGGAATAATCGCCGTTGTCTATTCGATGCTGGTCGGGGTGATTTACAAGGAATTGACTTTCAAGGGATTGCTGGATAACTTGAAATCGACAATCTATGCGACAGCAGTCATTATGTACATGATAGGCATGGGTAAAGCCATCGGTTGGGTTGTGACGATGGAACAAATGCCTCAGGCGGCGGCAGGTGTATTAATCACGCTAACCAACAATAAGTACGTGATGTTGCTGATAATAAACGCACTGTTGCTGCTTTTGGGGATGTTTCTCGAGGGGAATACGATTAAATTGATCATGGTGCCGCTTTTGCTGCCCATCATAGATCTGATGGGCATGAGCAGAATCCAGTTTGGTGTCATTCAAACTTTGAATGCCTTGATCGGTATCACAACGCCACCCGTAGGGTTGGGTCTGTTTGTCATGAGCACCATTACAGGAATGAAACTGACAACAATTGTCAAAGCCTTTATTCCATACTATATTCCTTTGTTGATTGCGTTGTTGTGCGTTACCTTCATACCATTTTTGACAACATGGTTGCCTTCCCTTCTGTTTTAGAGGATAGCGTATTCTTTGGAAAGAACCTGAGCAAAAAGTTTTTGACGGCGGGATGAAACCAATTGAAAACAAAGTAAAAGGAATTTGAACCGGCATCTCCCGATTGGATGATGCTGGTTTTTTTGAGGGCTTTCTTCATGATCGATGAATCTGGAAATGTGATCATAAGAACCAGAGTTCAACAAGGCTAAAGGCGGTTCTTTTCTCTTTGACGGATGGGCTTGGAGTATCGCACAAGCAATCGAGGTGGATGAGGAGGTGAACAGCGGGGAGAGTCATTGACCCAAAAAACAACTGATTTCGATCAATGTGGTAATGCTGATAGTAACAATTGACAGGGGAGGTTTGAGAGACTAGTGGGAAGGGTTGCGGGGATTGTTCGAGTGGGAATCAACTGTCGACAATCTGGCCATTTTGAACAACCCTATATGTCAGAATAGATGTCGTGTGGATGGTATAATACTTTGAGAAAGGTAGGTAACCACATGACAGTAAACAAGAAGTACACAAAAGAGTATAGAAAACGAATACTGGAGAGTCTGATGCCTCCTCAAAACAAAACGGTACCTCAAGTGGCCAAGGAGGAAGGTATCAATCGCAACACCCTATACACATGGGTCAAAATGGCTAGAGAGCAGGGGGCGAATATCCCGAACAGTTCACCTTCACACCAGAGAAAGTGGCGTAAGGAAGATAAGTTCAAGATGGTCATGGAGACCTATAGCATGAACGAAGCGGAACTGAGCGCATACTGTCGGGAGCATGGTCTCTACGTCTCCGAAATCAAGGAGTGGGCCAAGCTCCTGGAGGAGTCGCTGGACGGCAAGGCTGACTCAGCCGAGCTGACAGCTGAAAAGCAACGAAACCGGAAACTGGAGAAGGAGCTACAGCGCAAGGAGAAAGCCCTGGCTGAAGCCGCTGCCCTTCTGGTGCTAAGAAAAAAGGTCGATGCGATTTGGGGGGACCCCGAGGAAGACTGATTAGCAGCTCAGATCGCAAAGAAGTCCTGGAGCTAATCAGAGAAGCCCGGGAAGCTGGTGCCCGCCTGGAGCCTTGCTGTAAGGTCCTGAACATATCGGTACGGACCTACCAGCGTTGGGGCAGGAAAAACGGCACCACCGACCGACGCAAGGAAGCGAAGCGCCCAGCGCCGGCGAACAAGCTGTCCGACGAAGAACGCCAGGCCATTGTGGATATATGCAACAGCCCGGAGCACACGGACCTTAATCCATGTCAGATTGTGCCCAAGCTGGCCGATGAGGGTCAGTATATCGCCTCAGAGTCCACTTTCTACAGAGTCCTAAAGGATGCCAAACAGAATGCGAAGAGAAAGTCTGTGCGCACGCATACCAGCCGCCCGCTTGAAACCCATGTGACTACAGAACCCAACCAAGTATGGACTTGGGACATCACTTGGCTGCCTGGAGCGATTCTAGGTCTGTACTACAAGCTGTATCTGATTGTCGATATCTTTAGCCGTATGATCATCCAGTGGGAGATACATGAGACTGAAACCCAGGTTCATGCGATGGCATTGGTGAAGAAAGCGGTGTTCCGCCACAAGGTAATGAACAAGCCCTTGGTATTGCACTCTGACAACGGGAGTCCCATGAAAGGGCAGGATTTCCAGAATCTGCTGGTTCATCTGGGTATAACCAAATCCTATTCCCGGCCACGTGTAAGCAATGACAATCCCTACTCGGAGTCCTTGTTTAAGACACTGAAGTATACCAAAGACTTCCCCAATGA
>LQBE01000008.1:0-4481 GCA_002029975.1 delta proteobacterium ML8_F1
TTCTGGATGTCCTCTACGGATTGAATCTCATTGTCTTTGATAAACTGTTTGACTTGGTCCTGAGTCATGATTCTTGGTTTTTTACTCTTAGCCATTTCCATCCACTCCCTATTGTCATTATAGTTGGATTAGCTAAAAGCACAATTTATTTTATACACCCGTTAGAAGCACCTTCTATGAGTTAGGAAGCAATTTAGGAGGGGAGGTTCACTGACCTGACGATTGACAATCAATAATCATTTTTTTGCCGAAAAAAGTACTCTGTTATTGCCAGACACACCGACCAAATATTCATTTTGAGACCCGCCTTGGTAGAAGTCACTTTGTGGTTGAAGGAGAATTCGATGCCGAATGAAAAACCAAGCTGTTCAAAAACAATTGAAGAAATCGAAAGACATCTGTCCACCGACCGGAACCAGGGGCTTTCATCTGAAAAGGCCGGCAAACGATTGGAAGAGCATGGGGAGACCACCTAGAAGAAAAAAGAAAAACATCTATGTGGCAGATATTCTTCCGACAGTTCAAGAGTATAGTGATGCTGCTGTTGACGGCGGTGGTCGGATGGGAGACTCAGGAGCCAAACGGGGTTGCTGCCAGGTGAAGAAAAACCCCGTCATTGACGGGGTCTGGCTCGATTCAGTAGAGCCATCTTTTTTTGATGTTGTGGGTGCTGACGGTGAAAAGCAGGAGACTGTAGGCAAATAGTACCAACAGGCTGAGCCACAGACTGATTCTGCCGGTGGCATTGATTGAATATTTCAGGATGTCTGCCCCGTAGGTGAGGGGCAAAGCATAGGACAGCGGTCTGAGAAAGATGGGAAGGTTCTCTATGGGAATAAAAAGGCCGCACAGGAACATCATGGGAAATCTGAAAAAATTGGAGAAGGTCTGGGCCTCAAAGACTTCGCTGACCGAGACAGCGATAAACAGGCCGAGAAAAGTAGAGGTAAGAGCAATCAAAACAACCCCGACAAAGGTTGACAGCCAATTGATACCGGATAGGTCTGTCATGAATGAAGCAAACAATACCGGAATAAAAGCATTTATGATGCCAAAAAGGATGGCGCCGGTTGTTTTGGCCAGCATCAGTAAATTCAAACTGATGGGAGCAAGCAACAGCCTTTCAAATGACCTGCTTTTTCTCTCGAAAGTGATAGTGACAGCAAGCATGGATGTCGTTCCAAACAGAATCGATAGGGCCATGACACCGGGCAGGATGCCGCGAATATCCACTGCGCTGCTTGACCGCATGAAAAACATGAGGGTCCAGGAAACCGGGAAGATAATCCCCCAACTGATATTTGGCGGCTTTAAGTAATAATTTTTCATATCCTTCATCAATATGCTCCAATAGGCTAGAAGTCTGTTCATTTCTTTTTCCCTTCCTTTTCCTTTTTCAGTTTGTCAATTTCAATACCCGTAATACTTACGAAGACTTCTTCGAGGGATGGACGAATTATTCTGGCCTCACTGATATTGATTCCCTCGCCATCAAAGAAATTCATGAAGGGCATCAGTTCAATGTGGTCCCCGGAACTGATCCGCAAACAATAATCCTTGCTGGATTTGATGTTGATATTGGGGAAGGTGCTTTTCAAGTGCTTTTCAAGGCCGGGATCATTTGAATCTGTTCTGAATTCCACGATATTCTCGTGCTGGGCTTCAGCCATCAAATCTCGAACATTGCTCACCTTGACAACTCTTCCACCAACGATAAAACCGATTCTGTGACAGAGGCGCTCGGCATCTTCTATATAATGGGTTGTCAAGAAGATAGTTGTGCCCATGCGATTGAGCTCTTGAATCATTCGTCTGATTTGTCTTGCACTCTCGACATCAATGCCGGTGGTCGGTTCGTCGAGAAATAAAATCTCAGGTTCATGAATGATGCCGGCAGCAATGGTGAGCTTTCTCTTCATTCCCTTTGAGTAGGCTTTGAAGGGACGGTTGCCGGTATCGTCCAATGAGAACTCCTTGAGCAATTCACGGGCTCGTTTTTCCCGTTTGTCCTTTTTCATCCCATATAGAGAAGCGCAAAAGACAAGATTTTCAAATCCGCTCAAATCATCGTATAAATTACTTTCGTCAGGGACAATGCCGATAATCTGCTGGACCTTCTTGATATTCCTGATGCCGTCTTGACCCGAAATCACTATCTCCCCTGAGGAGGGTTTAGCAAGACCTGTCAGCATATTGATGGTGGTTGTCTTTCCCGCACCATTGGGTCCCAGAAAGCCGAAAACTTCACCTTTTTCCACAGCAAAACTGATTCCTTTAACCGCCTGGAAGTCGTTGAAACTTTTAGATAGATTCTTTACTTCGATGATATTCAAAAGCCAGTCCTCCTTGATTGATTGGAATTGAAGAATTCCATAAAGCAGATGTTTCTGATGGAACAGCGGATTATTGATGTTTTCTGTCCTGGATCAGTGACAGCATCATGCTGTTGCCGCCGTAAAACCTGTTCAGGCAGTCACTCTGGAGACCTACGTTTTCTGCTGATTCTTCTTCACCCTATTATGGCGGCATGAAGGGCCTTTGGAACAGGTCATGGAACACTTTGTTTCAATTTTTTCAAGCCTTGCCAAAGAGTCGATTTCTCTGGCAGTGGCTTGTATCAAATCCCGGTCCACACTGTAGTGGGTGAAATACCCTCTCTTTTCCCCTTTGACGATTCCGGTACTTCTAAGGACCTTCAAGTGTTGGGAAACAGCGGATTCAGATATGCCGAGTCTTTGAGCAAGAGCGCCCACACACAAGTCATGCTGCAGGAGGAGTCTGACTATCTTGTATCTGGTTTCATCGCCCAAGGATTTCATAATCTCGGATAGTGCCGTCAAAGGGGTTTCTCTCCTTCAATTGATTAAGTAGTTGCTTAAATAGATTATAATGGATTGAAGTGAACCTGTCAAAAATTTTGGCAATAAGTAATATTGACAGGCATGGGACCTGCTGTGGTCAGAAAACAGACATGGATGCAATTTTGCGCTCAAGGGCTATGGAACGATTTTCAGGGAGAAATGCATCGCCCTGCTTAATCGAAAAGACCGACAACAGACAGTTGCTCTTTCAGTCCTCAATGATTGACAGCCGTTTTAAATCGGGGTATTGTTATATATGGCTGAATGGGTATATGAGAATATGTGGTGAAAGGAATGTTCAAATGCCGGATTTATTGGAATTTTTCAAGCTTGTTTCAGATGAGACGCGATTGCGCATGGTTGTCTTGCTGGCTCAGGAGGATTTGTATGTCTGCCAAATCAGTGGAATCTTGAATCTCTCTCAACCCAAGGTATCCAAACATCTTTCAAAATTAAGAAATCTGGGTTATGTTATAGACGAAAGAAGAGAAAAGTATATTCTGTATTCGTTGAATTTGAAGGATGAGGTCATTGAGAAAGTGGTTCAGAGTCTTATTGAAAATATTGAAAAATATCCGGTTCTCAGTGAAGACAGGGAACGTCTGACGGATAAGCAGATTCATCTGAGCCGCTGTGTAACACGGTTGCCCAAGTGAAAAGCAGTTCGAATGGTTGTTTGAATGACAAGTCATTCTGCAAAGCTATAAAAAATTGATTTAAGGGAGTGGATTGTATGGAAAGATTCAGTGATTTGTTGAGAAGTTTCGATTTGGATAAATTTGGGAGCGGCAACCACAAGATTAGCTTCGAACAAATGATGGCTTTGAAAAAAGAGAACAAAGCCATGGTAGTGGATGTTAGAACAAAGCAGGAGTATGAATGCGTTAAGCTGAAATTTGCGGTCAATATTCCTACTGATGAAATCCCGGACAGGATTCATGAGATACCCATGGACCAAACTGTTGTTTTGTTTTGTTCTTCTGCGACAAGGGCGACAATTGTCTATGCCTATCTGTTGTTGATGGGATATGGGGATGTCAAGATTCTAAACCATACTTTAGGTGAAGTCGCAGAGTATTTCAAGCCGGGATATGTCCAAAAAAATTACACAAATCTTGTCGACAATCGATAGAAGGTTGCAATCAGAATGAATACAATGTTTTATGTGAGTGGTATCATCCTGTTGATTGCTATTACCATGTCCATGGTTGGCAAGGGCGGTGGCAATTTTTACGTCCTGGCCATGGTTCTGGCTGGTATTTCAATACACGAGGCTGCCAGTACGGCGCAGTTTATCATGATGGGAACTTCAGCGGCTTCTCTCATTGTTTTCAACAAAAGCAAGAAAATTGACTGGAAGCTTGCCTTAATCATTGATCCGCCAACGGATATCATGGCTTTTGTAGGAGGCTATTTTGCAGGAAACATTCAGGGCGAAACCTTAAAACTGATGTTTGCCGTCTTACTGGTTATCATTTCAATATTTATGTTTATTCCTGTCAAAGAACGGAAACTGGAGAAAATTCACAAACTTGGTTACTGGAACAGAACCTATGATAAATATGAATACACCGTGAATTTATGGTATACCCTGCCAATTACCGCAACGGTAGGTTTTTT
>LQBE01000008.1:4550-21174 GCA_002029975.1 delta proteobacterium ML8_F1
CATGGTGATGCTTTGCGGCATCCCAATGGAAATAGCTATTGGAACCTCATCGGCGATGGTTGCGGCTACGGCCCTGATGGGATTTCTCGGACACGCCGCCAGCGGCAGATTGAATCTTGAATTAGCGATACCACTGACCGTTGTGGCAATTGTTGGAGGAGTCCTGGGGAGTCGGCATGCTGTAAAAAGTAATCCGAAGAAACTGAGAAATATTTTTGCAATAACAAATTTTATCGCAGCGGTAGCCATGATAGTCAATATCCTTGACTGAGGCCTTGTATTATTTCTGAGTCAATTTGAGAGAAAGTCAACGGGAGGATTTCCCTGGCGTCCTGAATCTGTTTTTTCACTTTCATCATTAAAACCACAGCCGGTGTTTGAAATGCCTCCACAGTGGTTGACAAGAAGGAACAATGGGATGGCAAAGTGGCGAGGTTCAACAGATTAAGTAATAGGTTTTCATTGATTTTGAGAACAGATTCACATTGACTGGATACAGCTCAAATCGCAGATAAGGAGGCTCTTTATGAGATTGGCATTCATTTCACCCTATCAAGAACTCTCTGAACTGGTCGAACAAGTTTCTTCAGAATTGGGGATATCCATCGATGTTTTCCAAGGTGCTTTTGATGAAGGAGCAGAGATTGCAAGAAGGCTTGAAGGCATGGACTACGATATTATTATCAGCAGAGGCGCCACGTCTTCCAATATCTCTGAAGTGGTGGGGATTCCTGTGGTCAATTGTGGGATTGCCTCCATTGATATCATGAATGCAGTCTATGAAGCGACAAAATTATCCCGAAGAATTGGTCTGATACTGTCAAATCATTCTCCCAACCTCAGCAAACTGATTCAAGAGATATTCGATATTGAGTTTCTGTATCGAACGGAATACAAGAGTATGAATGATGTGGAGCAATTGGTGAAAGAGGCTATCCTTGCAGGGGCTGAAGTGATTGTTGGAGGTGTTGCAACAAAGCGGCTGGCAGAAGAAAATGGCGTCAGGAGCATCCTGCTGAGAACCTCCTATGAATCGGTGAAGCAGTCGATTATGAACGCTGTTGAAATCATCAATGTCTCTCAGCGGCAGATGTTCCAGGCGGCGCGGTTCAATAATATCTTGAATTTTTCCCATGAAGGTATCATCGGGACAGATGCAGAGGGAAATGTCACAGTGTTCAATCCTGCGGCGGAGAAGATATTTGGTATCAGTGCGGTGGAGATTATCGGCAAAAGAGCCGACAAGTACATTCCCACCACGGGACTTCTGAGAGTCATTGAATCCGGGAAAGAAGAAATCGGTGAGATCCAACGTCTCGAACGGGCGACAATTGTAACGAGTCGGATTCCAATCCGGGTCAGGGGTGAATTGAAGGGTGTTGTTGCAACCTTTGAAGATATCACCAAAATTCAAGACTATGAGTTGAAGATTCGTTCAGAACTCCACAAAAAAGGTCTTGTGGCAAAATACACCTTCAGTGATTATGTCGGTCAGAACCCTTCCGGCATGAAAATGCTTGAAAAAGCAAGAATATTTGCCAGGTCTGATTCGACGGTACTGATTACGGGAGAATCCGGGACGGGAAAGGAAATTCTCGCCCAGGCCATACACAATGACAGCAATAGAAAAAAACTGCCCTTTGTTGCGGTCAACTGTTCGGCAATTCCTGAAAATCTTCTGGAAAGTGAACTTTTCGGGTACGCCGAGGGAGCCTTTTCCGGTGCGAAAAAAGGCGGGAAAATGGGGATGTTTGAATTGGCCCATCTGGGAACGATTTTCCTTGATGAAATCGGATCAATCCCCCTCAATCTTCAGTCGCGACTTCTAAGGGTGCTTCAGGAGCGGGAAGTGTGGCGGGTCGGATCAAACCATGTGGTCACTATAGATGTTCGGGTGATTGCCGCCACTAATGAAGATTTATACGACCGGGTCATCGAGGGTAGATTCAGGAAAGACCTGTATTACCGGCTGAATGTGCTGAGACTGAATACCATTCCCCTGCGATTTAGAAAGGACGACATACCTCTTTTTTTGAAATTCTTTTATCGCCTTATTAAAAAAGAGAGTTGGAGATGTCAAAAGCCGTTGTTGCGGAGCTGGTTGACTATGAGTGGCCCGGCAACGTCCGGGAATTGAAGAACCTCGTGGAGAGAATAGTGCTGCTTGAGGAGCATGTAACGATAGATGAAATCATCACAGATTATATTGAATCCGGCATTAGAGGGAATCCGGACAGAACAGGGGAGAGTCAGGAGGGGTATTTCAAGGTCAAGGAGGACACACTTGCCAAAATGGAAGAGAATCTCATCAAGGAAATGGTGAAGAAATACCCGGACAATAAGTCTGTTGTGACGGAGAAATTGGGAATCAGTAGAACCACCTTGTGGAAAAAACTCAAATAGCTTTTGTTCATATAAACAACATGTGTTCACTTATTTGTTAACATAGTGAACATGTGTTGTTTTTTTTGTTCACAAACTGCTGGAATACCTGAATCTGTACAGTTGGCACGGTTATTGCTGAATAATAAGATGATACAGTTTGGGAAAGACTATCAAAACGAGAAGGAGGAGATTGTATGGGAATGACTTTAACTGAAAAGACACTTGCCGGGGCGGCGGGAGTACCTTCGGTCAAAGCAGGCGAAATCATATGGGTTAAAGTCGATCGGGCCATGATGGATGATATTCTGGGTCCCAGGGTCGAAATTGATGAAAAAATGAAAGAACTCGGTGCCGAAGTCTGGGATAAGGACAAGGTGGTCATTATCTCTGACCATTATACCCCTCCCGCCAATGCCAAACAGGCTGAAATCGTGAAGTTCACAAGAGACTGGGCGAAGGACCATGGGATTGACAACTATTTTGAATTTGCAGGACCCTGTCATCAGATCATGGTGGAAAATGGATTTGCCCTTCCAGGACAAACCATCGTGGGAACAGATTCCCATACCTGCATGTACGGCGCACTGGGGGCCTTTTCAACAGGCATCGGTTCTACTGAAATGCTGGGAGTTCTGGTCACTGGAGAAATCTGGCTCAAGGTGCCGGAAACCATCAAGGTGCAGTGGGATGGGGTTTTGCCAAAAGGAGTCATGGCAAAGGATGTTATCCTCAAGACCATTGGAAAAATCGGGCATGCCGGGGCGACCTACAAGGCGATTGAATTCGTGGGAACGACCATTGACCAGATGATTATGGATGAGAGAATGGCCATCACCAATATGGCTGTGGAAAGTGGGGCGAAAAACGGGATCATGGCAGCGGATGCGACCACTGAAGCCTATATTAAGTCGAGGGGGATTGCCGGGGAGTATGAGATCCTCTCAAGTGATCCGGATGCCGTCTACTGTGAAACCCATTCCTTTGTGGCTGAGGATTTAGAACCCGTGGTGGCCTGTCCCCATGAGGTGGACAATGTAAAAAACATCAGTGAGGTAGGCCATGTGACGATAGACCAGGCCTACATCGGCTCCTGTACCGGCGGCAGATATCATGATTTGAAAATGGCGGCCGAGCTGTTGAAGGGAAAAAAAGTTGCCAGAGGGGTGAGACTGCTGGTTTCACCTGCATCAAAGGAAGTATGGGACGAGTGTTCAAGGGATGGGATTTTGAAAACCCTCTCCGAAGCCGGCGCGGTTATTCTCGCATCAAGCTGCGGGGCCTGCCTGGGACTGCACTCGGGGGCTCTGGCACCTGGAGAAGTTTGCCTTTCGTCAACCAACAGGAATTTCCTCGGAAGAATGGGAAGCAAGGATTCTCAGGTGTATCTGGCTTCTCCAATAGCCGTGGCTGCTGCAGCCATTGAAGGCCGTATTGTGGATCCCAGAAAGTATCTTTAGTAAAGAGGAGGTTTGCTATGAGCAATGATCTGATTAAAGGGAAAGTTTGGAAATATGGAGACAACATCAACACCGATATCATTTCTCCGCCGGCCTATATGGAACTGAGTATTTCTGAGGCGGCAAAATATGCCATGAGTCCCATAGACCCTGATTTTGGGAAGGCCTTCAAAGAAGGGGACCTGTTGGTGGCTGAGAATAACTTCGGTTCAGGGTCAAGCCGTGAAACAGCTCCCTTGACTTTGAGACATCTGGGGGTCAGGGTCATTATAGCCAAGTCCTTTGCGAGAATTTTTTACAGGAATGCCATCAATTTGGGGATTCTGGCTCTGGAAAGCCAGGAAGCTGGAAAAATCTCGCAGGATGATGTTCTGGAAATTGACTATAAAGCGGGGATCATTAAGAATATCACCCGGGATGAGCGTTATACCTGCACCATTATGCCGGACCACATCATGACCATCATTGATGCCGGTGGACTGGTGACCTATCTCAAAGCGAAGAAAAAAACACAATAATGGAGGGAGTACAATGACTAGATTGAACAAAGGAGCCCTGGACGGCATTGTTGTACTGGATTTGACCAGAGTCCTGGCGGGACCGTTTTCAGCCATGATGCTGGCGGATCTGGGGGCGGAGGTCATAAAAATTGAAGTGCCTCAAAAGGGGGATGACAGCAGGGCCTTCGGACCCTTTAAGAACGGTGAGAGTTCCTACTACATGAATCTCAACCGGAATAAAAAAGGCATGACCCTTAATCTGAAATCCGAGGAGGGTCTTGGAATTTTCAGGGAATTAGTAAAAAAAGCGGATATTGTCATTGAGAATTTCAGACCGGGAACCATGGAGAAGCTTGGCCTTGGCTATGAAGATTTGAAAACAATCAATCCCAAAATCGTCTATGGATGCGTCTCTGGATTCGGACACTACGGGCCTTACAAGGAAAGGGCGGGCTATGATATCATCAGTCAGGCCATGGGTGGTCTGATGAGCACGACTGGATGGCCCGGCGGAGAACCCACCAGGACAGGGACGGCCATGGGGGATATCCTTGCGGGTCTCTCTGTGACCATCGGCATTCTTGCGGCTCTCAATAGCAGAAATCAGACAGGAAAGGGGCAAAAGGTTGATGTAGCCCTTGTGGATTCAGTGGTGGCGAGTTTAGAGATTATTAACCAGATTTACCTGATTGAGGGGAGAATACCGGAAAAGATAGGCAATCGGTACGAATCCACCTACCCCTATGATTCCTTCAAGTCATCGGATGGCAGTCTCGTGATTGCCTGTGGAAACGACAAACTTTGGAAGCTTCTGTGTCAAGTGATGGGAACGCCTGAATACGCTGTGGATGTACGCTATGACAATAATGCCAAACGCGTGCAAAGACATGCTGAGGTCAAAAAGATTGTTGAGAAATGGACCTCAGAGATCAAAACAGATGAAATCATTGAAACCCTGCTAGAGGTTGGGATACCCTGTGGCCCCATCAATACCATTGAGCAGGTTGTAAACGATCCCCATATTGCCGTGGCACGGGAGATGTTTGTGGATATCGAACACCCGGTGGCGGGGAAACTCAAGATTACGGGATCCCATTTAAAATTATCCGAGACAAAGACCAGCATAGAAATGCCTGCCCCCCTGCTGGGCCAGCACAATGAGGAAATATTGCGGGATTATCTGGCCTATGACAAGGAAAAAGTTGACCAGCTCAAGGAGCAGGGAATTCTGTAAAGGAGTGTAACCACGATGGTTGATGAGGCTATGATTACAGAGGTTTGTCCTAGAGACGGGTTTCAGAATCTTGAAGACTTTATTGAAACACCCATAAAAATTGAAATCATCGAGGGGTTGATTCAGGCCGGGTTTCAGAAGATTCAACTCACATCCTTTGTCAGTCCCAGGGCGGTTCCTCAAATGAGGGATGCAGGAGAAATCTCTGGTTATTTTGTCAAGAAGTATCCCCATATCAGTTTTACCGCTTTGGTGCCAAATCTCTTTGGTGCCAAGGCGGCTTATGAAAGCGGCATCAGAGAAATCAGCTATGTCATATCAGCCAGTGAAAAGCACAATCTGGCGAATGTCAGAAGAAGTGTTAAAGAATCCCTGGAGGAGCTTGAGAATATCAAGGAAAATTTCGGGGCCTTGCGGATCAAGGTGGATATTGCCACAGCCTTCGGGTGTCCCTTTGAAGGCTATCTCCCTGTTCAAAGGGTTGAGGAGTTGATTCATGCCCTGCTGGCAATGGGTGTTGACGAAATTTATCTTGCCGATACCATTGGGGTGGCTAATCCGAAACAGGTGCAGGAGATGATGACCTATCTCAAAGCGGTGTTTCCAACGGTTGACTTTGGTTTTCACATGCACGACACCAGGGGGATGGGTCTGGCGAATATCCTCACTCTCCTCAAAATGGGTTATGGAAAATTTGAATCTGCTGCCGGAGGATTGGGAGGGTGTCCCTTTGCGCCCGGTGCTGCCGGCAACGTGGCTTCCGAAGATCTGGTCAATATGCTCGACTCCATGGGCGTAAAAACCCGGATTATCCTCAAAGAGTTGCTCAAAACAGACAGAATCATCGAGGAGAAGGTAAAAGCGAACCTGACAAGTCACATGTCAAAGATTACCAGCTTTATGACAGGAGAAATTCAATGAAAAAGTATAAAATCGGAGTTATTCCTGGAGATGGGATTGGACATGAGGTTATGAAGGAAGGTTTGAAGGTTCTTGAGGCGGTTGCGCAAAGGACCAGTGAATTTTCGGTTGACTTCACGCATTACGATTACGGCTGTGAGTATTACCTGAGAAACGGCGTGATGATGGAAAATGACGGGATCAAGAAACTGTCGCAGCAGGATGCCATTTTGCTCGGCGCCGTGGGATTTCCAGGGGTCGAGGACCATATTTCTCTGCGAGACCTGCTTCTGAGAATCAGGCAGGAATTCAATCAATATGTCAACCTCAGGCCCGTCAAACTGCTGCCCAATGTCCAGGGACCCCTGCGGGGTAAAGGCCCCGAGGATATTGACATGGTCTTTATCAGAGAAAACACAGAAGGTGAATATGCGGGTGTCGGAGGGATTCAGTCGGTCGGAGGGATTCAAAGCATAGCCCTGCAGACTGGCGTGTTCACCCGTGAAACGACCTTGAAAACCATGGAATACGCCTTTGAATATGCAAAAATGAGAAACAAAGGCCGCAAGGTGACCAGTATTACAAAATCCAATGCCCTCAACCACAGTATGGTTTTCTGGGACAATATTTTTTCAGAGGTAGCCAAAAGGCATCAACAAATCGTTCATGAGACTCTTCATGTGGATGCGGCAGCCATGTTCATGGTCCAAAATCCTGAAAGATTCGATGTCCTTGTAGCTTCAAACCTGTTCGGGGATATCATGACCGATATTGGTGCAGGAATCCAGGGCGGTCTGGGGTTTGCGGCAGGGGCGAACATCAACCCCGAGAAAAAATTTCCGTCGATGTTCGAGCCGGTCCATGGTTCGGCACCTTCACTGGCTGGCAAGGGGATTGCCAATCCCATTGCTATGATCTGGTCAGTCAGGATGCTGCTTGATTTTCTGGGGCACCCGGCACTGGGTGAACTGGTAATGCAGGCCATTGTATCGGTTTTGGATGAGCCGGCACACTTGACACCGGACTTGGGAGGCACTGGGACAACAGAATCTTTGGGAGACCTGGTTTGTGAGCGCCTCCTGGAGAACTTATAGATATTGAAATCAGGTTGGATGCATCAGTTTGCAAGAAGAAGGGAGGGTGTAAAAAAACGACTGGAATTATTGTTTGATGTGAAGTGAGCAATTGAGAAGGCAGCACAATAATTATCAAAAAGGAGAGTGTTTATGGGACTAGCAGGGTTATCATTAATTTTTTTAGTGGCGGCAATAGCAATTGGGTTTTTCAGAAAGATCAACACAGGACTGGTTGCTATCGGATTATCGTTGATTTTGGGAATGATAGGAGATGTTGGTGTCAAGGAGATTACGGGAGGCTTTCCCACAAGTCTTTTCATCACCCTGTTGGGGGTCATGTTTCTGTTCAGTATTTCCCAACAGAACGGCACCCTGGAACTGCTGGCCAAGAAAACGGTGTCACTGGCCGGTGAAAGAACCAATCTGATTCCAATCATCGTCTTCGTGTTTTCCACGGTTCTCGCAGCAGTGGGACCTGGAACGATTCCAGTAATGTCTTTAATGGCCCCCTACACCTGCGCTCTGGCGGCTTCCATGGGGTATTCCCCCCTGCTTCTGGGTGCCACCTCTGTCATCGGAGCCGCCGCAGGAGGGATTTCTCCCATTGCGCCTACGGGTATCCTTGGGATTTCACTAGCTGAAAATATCGGTGTGACCGGTATCGGAACCGCCTATTTTATCAATTCACTCATTGCCCAAACGGTATATTTCATTGTGCTCTACATTGTTCTCAAGGGATACAAAATGAAATCCAATGTTGTCTTGAACTGGAGAGAATTGCCCAAGTTTGAAAAAAACCAACAGGTAACCCTCCTTGGCATGGCTGCTCTGGTTATCGGGGTCATAGGTTTTAAACTGAATGTGGGTTTGCTGGCCTTCACTATTGGCGTGATTCTGTTGATTTTGAAGGTGTCTTCTGAGAAAAAAGCGATTGCCGGTATTCCATGGAGCACCTTGATTCTGGTCACCGGTGTCAATGTTCTTATGAGTATTGTCATAAAATTGGGTGGCATCGAGTTGATGGCCAATGGTCTGGCTTCAATCATGACCCCGTTTACGGCGCCGAGTCTCATGGGTCTGACCGCCGGAATCATGTCCTGGTTCAGTTCCACTTCAGGAGTGGTTATGCCTACCTTGATTCCTACGGTGAATACGGTCATTGAGGCTGTCGGAGGAGGAATCGCTCCGGTGGTGTTGATTTCCGCAATTACCAACACGGCCCATGTGGCGGGTACCAGCCCCATATCCACGGGGGGATCTCTTGGCCTGGCTTCCTATGTCCAGACGGCAGAAGCCTCTGAAGCGGAAGAAAGAAAGCTTTTTGTTGAAATGTTCCTGGTCGCCATCGGCGGAGTCTTTGTAGTAGCTCTTGTGGCGGGGACAGGGGTATACGGCGCATTTTAGTCATTCTCTGATGTTTTGTTGAAGTGTTGTAACCCGTCTTGTGCCTCTAGTGTGGAGGGTCATACCATCACGCTGGAGGCACTTTTCTGCGATTTTTCTTTGACAGCGGGCTTTTAAGGGGAAAAGATGTTCTATGAAAAGGGATATCACGGGACTTCCACCTTGGATATCACCACGGCGGCCAAGGTGGCTCCAGGGACATTCTACATCTACTACAAGGATAAATATTCACTGTACAAATATCTGCTGCTGAGTTACAGCCACGATATCAGAAAGGCCATTGCCGTGGCCGCGACCCCCTATACGACCCGGGCGGAAAAGGAACGCATCGGCTTGAGGGTTTACTTCGAATATATTCATCAACACAAGCACGTCTACAGCATCATCTGGGAGTCCCTGTACATCGACAAGTCACTCTTCATGGAGTACTACGAATCCTTTGCCGACCGCTACCGTCAGGGGCTGCTGAATGCCCGGAAGGCAGGGGAGGTCATCGATGCGGATTTGACGGTGATGAGCTACCTGCTGATGGGAGTCTCCAACTTCGTGGGACTGAAATACATGATGTTTGACGACGACGCGGAACCCGACTATGACTATATCGTGGATGAAACCATGAAGATTCTTCAAGAGGGACTTTTTTCAAAATAGCTTCTCTTTGGGGGAATCCCCCCGGGAAGGTTACCCGGGGACGGGACAGCAGAAGCTTGCAAAAACAGTTGAAAGGATACAAGGAATCCATCGATTTGAATGAAGCTATTGACAAGGCCCTTTCGGGCGGTTAAACTACAAAGCAACAACATAAATAAAATCGCAGAACAAGAGAAGTAGGTACACCATAGATTTGAAGAGAATCGGGAAAGGGTGGGATCCCGGTATGACTAGGTTTACTGAATGGCCTTGTGAGAGCAAGCTGAAAGCATTTGATGTGAGTATGCGAGACGGGATCCTCCCGTTACAGAGGATTTGGATTGATGGATCTGAAGAAGAGGTGGCTGAAGATATACGACCCTGTCCTTATGGATAGGGTTTTTGTGTACAGGGAGATATCTTTTGCGGTTTAATTAAGGTGGCATAGCGGTACTCCCGTCCTTATTCAAGGACGGGAGTTTTTTGTTGGGAAACTCAAAAAAAAACAGGGAAAGGAGCATGACGGTGGATTATCAGGAGTATTTGTCTTACGCACAGCACCACAGGGTGGTGCCCATCTACAGGATTTTTGAGGAGGATCTGCTCACCCCCATGGGAATCTATGCAAGCCTTGAGAAGTGCAGTCCATCCTATATCCTGGAAAGTGTCGGGGATCCGAGAGACCTCGGGCGCTTCTCTTTTATCGGATTAGAGACCACCCCCCTCACTGGGGACCGGGACAACCTGACCCTTGAAGCAATCGAAACGGCCTTGAAGGGGTACCGGGGCCCTCAAATCAGTGAACTGCCCCAGGGCTATGCCAGTATCATCGGCTACATGGCCTACCATGCCGTGGAGGACATCCATCCCATCAAGCTTCTCAACCGGCCCCGGATTCCAAAGTACCGGTTTATGTTCTCGAAGACAGTGATTGTCCTGGACCATCTGAAGCACCGGCTGATCATTATCTGCAATGTCTTGAATCCGGGACCGGAGGATTACCGGGGGGCAGTGGATAGAATTCACGAGATATACGCAACCCTCAAGGAAGAGCCCCTGAAACCCCTCAAGGCAAAGCCGGCCGGTCCCCCCCTGGTGTTTCAATCACGTTTTTCCAGGGCGGACTATCTGGGAGCTGTCAAAAAGGCCAGGGAACTGATTGTTGCCGGGGATATTTTTCAGGTGGTATTATCCCGGAAGTTCACGGCGAGGGGAAAAATCGACGGCTTCAGCCTCTACCGGGAACTGAGGAGGGAAAACCCCGCCCCCTACTTGTCCTATATTCGATTTCCGGACTATGAAATTTTAAGCTCCTCTCCGGAAATGCTGGTGCGAATGACTCCCGACCTTGTAGAGACCGCCCCCATTGCGGGGACCCGGGCTGTCAAAAACGACGGTCGGGACCTACAGAGGGAAGAGGAACTCCTCCAGGATGAAAAGGACCTGGCGGAGCATTTGATGCTGGTGGACCTCGGGCGCAATGACCTGGGAAAAATCAGTGAGGCGGGTACTGTGAGAGTGAAGGAGTTTCAGAAGGTCAGGCAGTTTTCCAGGGTCATGCACCTGGTTTCCCGGGTGGAGGGAAGACCTCTTGGGAACCTGAATGCCATCGACGCCCTGAGGGCGGTTTTTCCCGCCGGCACTGTTACGGGGGCACCGAAGCTCCGGGCCATGGAAATCATCGATGCCCTGGAACCCGAGGCAAGGGACCTCTATGCCGGGGCCGTGGTGCTGATGGACCAGTCGGGACATCTCAACAGCAGCATCAGTATCCGGACAATCCAGCTCCGGGAGGATGAAATCATTGTCCAGGCCGGCGGGGGAATCGTCCACGATTCCAATCCACATCATGAGTACACTGAGATTGAAAACAAAGCCAGGGCAATGTTCAAGGCGATTGAGAAAGCCTATGAAGGAGAGGTGCATTATGATTGTGATCATTGACAACTACGATTCCTTTACCTACAACCTGGTCCAGCTGTTCCAATCCAGGGGTGCCGAAGTCAGGGTAGTCCTCAACGACCAGGTGACCATAAAGGGTCTCAAGGACATGAATCCCGAGGGAATCATTCTTTCTCCGGGGCCCGGAGCCCCTGAAGAGGCGGGAATCTGCCTGGAGGTCGTCAGGAGATTCTACTTAGATATTCCCATCCTCGGGGTCTGTCTCGGTCACCAGGTGATTGCCGAGGCATTCGGTTCAAGGGTCCTTGGAGCGGAGGAAATCCGCCACGGCAAAACCGACACGATCCATCATTCGGGAACAGATATCCTTAAGGGCATTCCACAGGACTTTACGGCCACGAGATATCACTCCCTCTGTGTTGACAGGGACTTTCTGGGAAAAGAATTGAGAATCCTTGCCACCGCCCCAAGGGACGGGGTCATCATGGCGCTGGGACATGAAAAATACCCGGTTTACGGGCTGCAGTTCCATCCTGAATCCTACGCTACAGCCCATGGGCCGGAAATAGCGGACAACTTTCTTGAAATCATACGCAAACAAAAGGGGGATGAGGCATGAGCATCAGGGAATATCTTAAAACCGTGGCCCGGGGGGAAAATCTGACCTTCGAAGAGGCAAGGGACCTCTCCAATGAACTGATGGCGGGGGAAATTGATCCCATCCAGGTTTCAGGGCTCCTGGTCGGGCTGAAGGTCAAGGGGGAAACCTGCGATGAAATTTCTGGATTCGCCAGGGGGCTCAAGCTTAATGCCATCAAGCTCTCCCCCAAAAGAACAGGGTTCTACGATATTGTGGGCACCGGGGGAGACGGGGCGGACACCTTCAATATCAGCACCACCTGCGCCTTTGTCCTGTCCGGTGCGGGGCTCAACATTGCCAAGCACGGCAATCGCTCGATTTCCAGCCAGTGCGGCAGTTCGGACGTGCTGGACCATCTTGGGGTCAATATCCACGGGACCCCCCAGTGCATCGAGGAGCAGCTCAGCACGATGGGGCTGGCCTTTATCTATGCCCCTCTGGCCCATCCCTCCATGAAAAATGTGATGCAGGTCAGAAAAAACCTGGGGATTCCCACCATCTTCAATATCATCGGGCCCCTGGCGAATCCTCTGGCGGTGGAGGGTCAGTATATCGGTGTCTTCAGTCCCTCCCTTGTGGAGGTGATGGCCAGGAGCATGATCAGACTCGGTGTTAGCAAGGGGGCAGTGGTCCACGGTTTTGGCGGCCTTGATGAAGCCTCCCTGGAAGGGGAGAACAGGGTTGCCTTTGTCAGAAACGGGAGGATTGAAACCAGGAAAATAGCAGCCTCGGATTTCGGGCTCATGAGGGCCGACAACCGGTTTCTCAAGGGCGGAGCGGCTCCCCGGAATGCCGACATGCTGAAAAGGGTCCTCGAGGGAGAAAGAGGACCCGGCCGGGATGTGGTGCTATTGAATGCCGGCATTGCCCTGTATGCCTTTGATGAAGCCCGGAGTATCCAAGAGGGCATCAAACTGGCGGCCAGAAGTATTGATGAGGGGAAGGCTATGGGAAAACTGCAGGAACTCATTGCCTTGAGCAACCGCTCTGGGGTGTGTCATGGATAGGTTCTTAAGTGGTATTTTGCAGCACAAGGCCCTGGAAGTGGCCCGGTTAAGGGCGCGGTATCCCAGGGGTATCCAAATCGACGCCTCTGCTGGAAGAAGACCCAGCTTCACCGAGGGTTTGGGATCTTCGAAATCCATGGCGGTGATAGCCGAAATCAAACGGGGATCCCCCTCGAAGGGATTGTTTGCACCGAATCTCGATATTCCATCCCAGGTGAAGAGGTACCGGGACGCAGGGGCGAGGGCTGTCTCCGTCTTGACGGATGAAAAATTCTTCTATGGTGGCATCGAGGACCTCAAGGCTGTCAGACGACTGGTCCAACTTCCGATTCTCATGAAGGATTTTATCATTGACGAGATTCAGATTGACCTGGCCAAGTCCTCGGGAGCCGATATCATCCTGCTGATTCTGGCAGCCCACTCCCGGGAACGCCTCAGGGAGCTTTTGACCTATGCCCTGGCCCTGGAGTTGGAGGTTCTCCTGGAGGTCCACGACAGGGAGGAGCTTGACTTTGCCCTGAGCCTGAAGCATCCCCTCATCGGGGTGAACAACAGGAATCTCAAAACCTTTAAGACCTCTCTTACTACCAGTCTGGAAATGATTCAGGGGATTTCGAAGCCCGGGCTGCACATGATCAGTGAAAGCGGCATCAAAAGTCCCGGGGAAGTGGCGGCTCTTTTCAAGGCGGGCTTTAGGGGTGTTCTGATTGGAGAGAGCCTGATCAGAGGCGGGGAAACCCTGCTGGCGGAAATTTCAAAAATAGGGGGGGAATTGCAATGACCAAAGTCAAAATCTGCGGCATTCAGGATATCGCCACTGCCCGGATCGCCCGGGAGGGGGGAGCCGACTACCTGGGATTTGTTTTTGCCAGGAGTAGCAGAAGGGTTTCGCCCCGGATGGCCAGGGAAATCATTGCTGACCTGCCGGGGGATATTTTGAAGGTGGGGGTTTTTGTCAATGCCCCCCTGGAAGAGGTTCTGGCCACGGCGGACTTCTGCGGGCTGGACCTGGTGCAGCTCCACGGACAGGAGCGCTATGGCGACTACAGGAGGTGTCCCTATCCTGTCGTCAAGTCTGTGACCGTGAAGCCGGACAGTGCAGGGGACCTGCTTGAAGTGCCCCGGGCGGATTATCTCCTCTTTGACACCTATCACAAGACTCTGGCGGGGGGGAGTGGCAGCTCTTTCAACTGGAAGATTTTAAAGGACGCCAGGGTGGACGCCCCCTATTTTCTGGCGGGAGGGCTTTCGGTGCACAATGTCAGTGAGGCTGTTTTTCAACTCAGGCCCTATGGGGTGGATGTCTCTAGCGGCGTTGAAACCCGGGGAATCAAGGACCCCGAAAAAATCATCGCCTTTATAAAAAAAGTGAAGGGAAGTGAAGCCAGTGGCTTATAATATGCCGGATGAAAGAGGCTACTATGGGAAATACGGGGGGAGATTCGTGCCGGAGACCCTGATGCCGGCTTTGATTGAACTGGAGGAAAATTTCAGGGCCTGTATGAAGGATGAGGCCTTCAAAGAGGAGCTCAGCGATTATCTCAAGCACTATGTGGGAAGAGAGAGCCCCCTGTATCTGGCCAAACGCCTGACTGAATACTGTGGGGGGGCCCGGATATATCTCAAAAGAGAGGACCTCAACCACACGGGAGCCCATAAGATCAACAATGCCCTGGCGCAGGTACTCCTGAGCAAAAGAATGGGAAAGCACAGGATTGTAGCCGAGACAGGTGCCGGACAGCACGGGGTGGCCACCGCCACTGCCGCAGCCCTTTTCGGGATGGAATGCACGGTGTTCATGGGGGAGGAAGACATCAAAAGGCAGGCCCTCAACGTCTTTCGGATGAAGCTGCTGGGGGCGCGGGTGGAAGCGGTGACAAGCGGGAGCAGAGTCCTCAAGGATGCGGTGAATGAAGCCATGAGATACTGGGTGAGCCATCTGGAGGATACCCACTATGTGATTGGATCCGTCCTTGGAGCCCATCCCTATCCCGAAATGGTCAGGGAATTCCAGTCCGTCATCGGCAAGGAAACCAAAAGGCAAGTGCTGGAATATGAGGGACGGCTTCCGGATGCCATAGTGGCCTGTGTCGGAGGCGGCAGCAATGCCATCGGCATCTTTCATGCATTTATCGAGGATGAGCCGGTGAGACTTTTTGCCGTGGAGGCAGCGGGAAAAGGGCTTGAAACCTCAGAGCATGCCGCCACCCTCACCAAGGGAAGCTTCGGCATCCTCCATGGCAATGCCATGTACCTCCTGCAGGACGAGGACGGCCAGGTTCACGAGGTCTACTCGATTTCAGCCGGATTGGACTACCCGGGAATCGGACCGGAGCATGCCTATCTCAAGGACTGCCATCGGCTTGAATTCGCTGCGGTCACTGATGATGAGGCTGTTGCCGCTTTTCAGAAGCTCAGTGAGCTTGAAGGCATTATTCCCGCCCTGGAGAGCGCCCACGGAATTGCTTTCGCCTTGACCCAGGCGGCGAAAATGGCCCGGGATGAGATACTGATTGTCAATCTTTCAGGCCGGGGAGACAAGGATGTGGAGCAGGTTGCCAGGCTTTTGGAAAAAAAGGCAACAGACCGGTAGAGGTATCAGACACCCTCAGGAGCAAGCCTCAGGTGGCCGGCAGGGACAGCTCCCGGGAGAATGTGAGTGACACAATAATCGAGAAAGGGTAATGGGGCCGCCTTCAGGCGGCACTCATTATACAAGGTGGACCCATGAGTGTGACAATGATAGAAAAACGCATCAACGAGCTTCTGACAAAGGGTGAAAAGCTTTTGATTCCCTATGTCATGTGCGGTGACGGCGGTTATGAAAAAACCAGAAGACTTGTCCGGTTCTTAGAGGAGGCAGGGGCCTCTTTGATCGAAATAGGCATTGCCTTTTCAGACCCCATAGCGGACGGACCCAGTATCCAGGCCGCCGGTCAGCGGGCCCTTGATGGAGGCGTCACCCTTAAAAAAACCCTGGCATTTCTCAAAGGGTTTCCCCCGGGAGGGGGTGTGCCGAGAATCATGATGACCTACCTCAATCCCCTGGTCCGCTACGGGACAGAAGCTTTTTTTAAAGACCTCAAGGAGGCAAAAATCAGCGGGGTCATTATTCCCGATCTTCCTCTTGAGGAATACGAGACCCTGCTTCCCTGTGCCGAAAGCCATGGGATTGCCGTGATTCCCCTGGTGGCCCCGGGCACGGGCCGAAAGCGCCTGGAGCACATCCTGGACAAGACCCGGGGCTTTGTGTACACTGTGACGGTCAACGGGACTACCGGAGCAAGAAGCGGCTTTGATGAAGCCGTCCTTCAGCGTCTCGAGGAGATTAAAAAACACACCGGAATGCCAGTGGTGGCGGGTTTCGGAGTCTCCACCGCTGATCACATCAGAACCCTCGGCGCCCACTGTGACGGGGTCGTAGTGGGTTCAAAGATTGTCAATCTTGCCCATGAAAACCGATTTGAGGCCATCAAGGAGCTGATGAGC
>LQBE01000008.1:21321-21439 GCA_002029975.1 delta proteobacterium ML8_F1
ATGTCCTTTATCTTCGCCATATTAGTAGGGATTCAGATGATGTAGACAAATTGCCTACAACGACATTCTACTTGATTGCGGGAGAAAAGAAAAGGTTTTTTTAAGAAAAATATCTTTT
>LQBE01000008.1:21500-73916 GCA_002029975.1 delta proteobacterium ML8_F1
GTTATTTAGGAAAACAGTAATGAAAATACTTTACAAAACAGCTGTTTTTTTATATACTGTTGTAGCTGTACAAAAGGGAGGTGGGTCAATGAATATATTAACTAATAACGAAACAGCATTGGAAATCAGGAAAATTGTCGAGGCTCAGGCCGATCACCCGGACAATGTCAGAATCTATATCGCGGGGATGGGCTGATCTGGTCCCAGTTTTGGATTAGCTCTGGATGAGCTAAAAGAGGAAGACTTGACTTTTGAATATGAAGGGGTTACTTTCGTCATGGAAGCCTATATCCATGAACAATTCGGTGACTTCAAGGTAGAATATCTCGGAGGAGGCTATCTGGTGGCCCCTGCCGAGCAGGAGCCTGCAGACTGCAGTTCCTGCGGTGGCACTTGTGGTTAAGCATTCATTTATGAATGCTTTTTTTTATGGGCCTGGGCCACTGCCAGGAAGGCCTTCGCCGCCGGACTCTGGGGCAGCCGTCCATGGGTGATGAGGGCGATGCGTCTTTGGGGCAGGCTGAAATCCCCCTGCAGGATTGCCAGTCCCCGGCTGCTTGTATCCCCAATGACTCTACGGTCGGCAAAACCCACGCCAAAGCCGGCCTGGACCAGGTCGATGATGAGGTCCAGACTGATGAGCTCTACTTCGGTGGTGATTTTCAGGTTCTTTTTTGCAAAATAGTCCTCGAGAAATCGCCGGGTGCTGGTATTCTCCCTCAGGGAGACAAAGGGCAGGGCGGCAATCTCCCTGAGAGTATAGGAAGTCCTGTCATTTTCAAGAATTCTCCTGGAGGCGAAGAAGACCTCATTCAAAGGATAGAAGTCCTGATAGTCGAACTGGGGATTTTCCCGGTGAAGCTCGTGGTTGACAAGTCCGACATCGAGGGTGCCCTCCAGAAGGGATTCCTCTGTCTTGAGGGAGGGCTGGTTGTTGATCTGCAGCTTGATGCCGGGATAACGCCTGTGGAAATCCTCAAAAACCTCAATGAAATAGTGCTTGCACAGGGTATCGCTGGCGCCGATTCGCAGCTGGCCGGTTTCGAGATTCTGATGCTTTTGAAGATAGTGGTGGACCTTGTCGAATTCGCTGAAGATGACCTCAAGATGCTGACAGAGCAGGAGGCCTTCCTCGGTGAGGGTGATGCCCCTGCCTTTTCTGAAAAAGAGCTTGACACCGAGGCTGTTTTCGAGGGATTTGATGGACTGGGATACTGAGGACTGGGTGACAAAGAGCTTGCGGGCGGCCTTGGTGAAACTCTCTTCCCTGGCCGCCTGGTAGAAGACCCGGTAGGGTTCTAAGGGGTAGTTCACATTACCACTCCTAATGGAAAATATTAAAGATATTAATTATAATTATAATATAGGACGTGTTAGAATAAAAGTGACAATACGGTGAAATGAGGGGAAAAAATGAGCGATGTTCTGCGGATTTATGTGAAAAAACGAGAGGAATTTGACACTCACGGAATGAATCTCATGGAGGAAATGAGGGAAATCCTAAAGATTAGGGCCCAAAAGGTGTGGGTTTACCACGTCTATGACGTCCAGAATCTCACCCGGGAGGATTTTGATTTGGCTGTCCGGGAGATTTTGATGGAGGTCAACGTGGATGAAATCTTCGATGCTGTTGATTTTGAAGAGAATCAACGGGCCTTTCGGGTCCAGTACCTGCCGGGACAGTACGACCAGCGGGCTGATTCTGCCATGGCATGCATCAAACTGCTCAAGCCCCATCTTGAACCCGTCGTCCAGTCCTCCACCCTCTATGTTTTTGAAGGCATTGATGGGGATGAGTTGCAGAAAATAAAAAAATATTTGATCAATCCGGTGGATTCCAGGGAGGTGCCCCTCGGGGTGCCAGAAAATCTGGGAATTTTCCTTGAGGAACCATCTAAAGTGCCCCCTATCCACGGCTTTATCTATAGAAACGACCGGGAACTCAAGACGCTTCTGGAAAGCTATGCGCTGGCCATGAGCCTTGAGGACCTCAAGAAAATCCAGGAGTACTTTTTAAAAGAGGATCGGGATCCCACGGTTACCGAGCTTCGGGTCCTGGACACCTACTGGTCGGACCACTGTCGCCACACCACCTTCAATACAGAGATTGAAGAGGTGGACCTCAGTGCGAACAATTTGGAGGCCCTGGAGGAAACCTACCAGAGCTACCTTGCTTCCAGGAAGCAGCTTGAGCGGCATCTGAATCCCGATACCCTGATGGAGCTGGCCACGGTGAATCTCAGGCTGATGAAAAAGAAAGGGCTTTTGGATGATCTTGAAGTGTCTGAAGAAATCAATGCAGTGAGTCTCGTGGCTCCCAACCCTGAAAAGGACCTTCTGGTGATGTTCAAAAACGAGACCCACAACCATCCCACGGAAATAGAGCCCTTCGGCGGGGCGGCCACCTGCCTGGGGGGGGCGATCAGAGACCCCTTGTCTGGAAGGGCCTATGTCTATCAGTCCATGAGAATCTCCGGGGCTTCAGATCCCAGGACCCCCTTGGAGGAGACCCTGGCAGGGAAGCTGCCCCAAAGGGTCATTACCCGGGAGGCGGCAAGGGGTTTCAGTGCCTACGGCAATCAGATCGGGCTCAATACCGGCTTTGTGAAGGAATACTATCATCCGGGCTTTGCAGCGAAAAGAATGGAGGTGGGTTTTGTCATCGGCGCAACCCCCCTGGCGGATGTCACCCGAAAAAAACCTTCTCCCGGAGATCTGGTGCTGCTTTTGGGCGGGGCTACCGGCCGGGACGGCATTGGCGGGGCCACGGGTTCTTCAAAAAGTCACGATATCCAGTCCATTGAGATTTCAGGAGCCGAGGTTCAGAAGGGAAATCCTCCCATGGAAAGGAGAATCCAGAGGCTTTTTATGGATCCGAAGGTCAGCCGCAGCATCAAAAGAAGCAATGACTTCGGAGCCGGTGGAATCAGTGTCGCTCTGGGCGAAATTGCCGACGCCCTGGAGGTGGACCTTGACAAGGTGCCTAAAAAATACCAGGGGCTCGACGGGACGGAGCTGGCCATTTCAGAATCCCAGGAGAGGATGGCCGTGGTCATTGCTCCCCAAGACCTTGAGGCTTTTCTTGAAGCTTCAGCCAAAGAAAACCTGCCGGCCACGGTGGTGGCAAAGGTCACTGACAATCATCGCTTCAGGCTCCTCTGGCGGGGCGAGACCATCCTCGATCTGGACCGGGATTTTCTAGACGCCGGAGGAGCCGGGAGGAGAGCCCGGGTGAAGGTGGACCCCGTGAATCTTGAGGCCTATCCCCTCAAGGGAAGACCCCTTGATGAAAGGATTTTCCAAGACATCAACGCAGCCTCCCAGCGGGGCCTGGTGGAGCAGTTCGACAATTCCATCGGCCGGTGCAATGTTCTGTCCTTTTACGGCGGAAAGCATCTGGACACCCCCATCCAGGGGATGGTTTCAAAGCTGCCTTTTTTGTCCGAGGACAATCCCCTGGTGAGCATCGTGACCCACGGATATGAACCGCTGGTGGCCCAGTGGAGTCCCTTCCACGGGGGGATGTACGCCGTGGTGGGCGCCCTGTCCAAGCAGGTGGCCCTCGGAGCTTCTTTGAAGCGGGTGAGACTGGCTTTTCAGGAGTACTTTGAAAGACTGGGAGACGATCCCAGCAGATGGGGCAGGCCCTTTAGTGCTCTTTTAGGCGCCAACCGGGTGCTGGATGCCTTTGATCTGGCCAGTGTCGGAGGAAAGGATTCCATGTCGGGAACCTTTGTGACCCAGTCGGATGAGAGAATTGATGTGCCGCCAACCCTTATCGCCTTCGGCGTCAGCCTTGGCTCGGTCCACAGGGTGATCTCACCGGAATTCAAGGGGGGCAGCCATGATATTCTGCTCTTCAGGGCACCGAAGCACCGGGACCATACCTTTGATCTGGAGGCAGTGAAGGCCATGTACCGTGAGGTGGAGTCCCTGATAGAAGAGGGCAAAGTCTATAGCGGGGCGGTCATAGAAAGTGAAGGACTCTACGGCGCACTGGCCAAGATGACTTTTGGCAATGAGGTGGGATGCCGGGTAGAGGCTCCCGGTGAAGAGGATTATTTCGCCTCAATCCTTCTGGAGGTTGACAAGGGGCTTCAAACGACCCTGGGTCTTGGCATTGGCGTCACACAGGAGGAAAAAACCCTTGATTTCGGGGGAGAGAAGCGCGCTCTAAGGAATCTGAAAACCCTGTGGGAGGCTCCTCTTGCCTCCGTATTCCCCACAGAGAAAAAGGTGGCACTCAAAAAAGCCAGCTTCGAATGCTATACGCCGCCAAAGCCTCCCAAGGGCGGAAAAACCCCCGCCCCCCGGGTGTTTATTCCAGTATTTCCAGGGACCAACTGTGAATTTGACACCGCATACGGGTTTGAAAAAGCAGGGGGGAGGGTGAATACCCAGGTTTTCAGGAATCTCAGGCCCTCTGATATCGAGAACTCGATCCGTCAAATGGAAAAGGCCATCAGAAATTCTGAAATCATTGCCCTGGCCGGAGGTTTCTCAGCGGGGGATGAACCCGAGGGATCCGGGAAATTCATCGCTTCAGTGCTCAAAAACCCCAGAATAGCCGAGGCGGTGATGGACCTGCTTGAAAACCGGGACGGACTCATCCTGGGCATCTGCAACGGTTTCCAGGCTTTGATCAAAACCGGGCTTCTCCCCTATGGCAGGATTCAAAGTCTCGACAAGAGGGACCCCACCCTGACCTTCAATCCCATCGGCCGCCATGTGGCCCAAATGGTTTACACCCGGGTCAAGAGCCAGCTCTCACCCTGGCTGGCTTACGGTGACCCCGACAGAATCTACACCACGCCGGTATCCCATGGGGAGGGTCGGCTGATACTTGGGGAGGACCATTTCAACAGGCTCAGGGAAAAGGGACAGATAGCCCTCCAGTATGTGACGCCCGGGGGGGAACCAGCGGAGGAGACCCGGTACAATCCCAATGCCTCCGACTACGGGGTGGAGGCTCTGAGCAGTGAGGACGGACGCATTCTGGGCAAGATGGGGCACACCGAACGCATCGGCCGGCAATTGGCCATCAACGTGCCGGACAAGGGGGATTTGAGACTCTTTGAGGCAGGGGTCCATTACTTCAAATAACGAACATTAAATAATATTGACTGATAAAGTACGGATTAACTTGAACTATAACTGTTTGAAATATATAATTATGGCATAAAAAGTAGAGGAGTGTGAGTGATGAAAGTCGGAGTGGTGATGGGTAGCGATTCGGATTTTCCCGTGGTGGTCAAGGCCCTGGACATACTCAAGGCCTTTGGAGTCAAGGTGACGGTAAGGGTGCTTTCCGCCCATCGGACCCCCAAGGAGGCCCTGGCCTTTGCCATGGGTGCGTCCCAGGAGGGTATCGAGGTGATGATTGCAGCTGCCGGCAAGTCGGCCCACCTCCCGGGGGTCATGGCGGCCATGACAACAGTACCGGTTATCGGTCTGCCGATTATGTCCTCAACCCTTGATGGACTGGATTCTCTTTTGAGTATTGTCCAGATGCCCAAGGGAATTCCCGTGGCGACAGTGGCCATCAACGGCGGGGAGAACGCCGGCATTCTGGCGGTCCAGATCCTGTCGGTGAAATATCCGGAATTGGGAGAGGCCATGAAGCAGTATCGGGACCAGATGCAACTGGAAGTACTGGAAAAGGATGAGTCTATGGTGCAAAAAACCAGGGACTATCGATAGGAGGCCTGACAATGGAAAACAGGGAATTGCTGTACGAGGGAAAGGCGAAAAAAATTTTCGCCACTAAGGACCCGGAGGTGGTTACGATTGAATACAAGGATGATGCCACCGCTTTCAACGGGCAAAAGAAGGGGACAATCACCGGAAAGGGTGTCATCAACAACAAGATTTCAGCCCTGCTGTTCACCCTCCTGGAGGAGCAGGGAATCCCCACCCACTTCATGGAACGCATCAGTGACCGGGAGTCCCTGGTGAAAAGAGTGGAGATTATTCCCCTCGAAGTTATCATCAGGAATGTGGCGGCGGGTTCTTTCAGCAAGCGCTATGGTGTAGAGGAGGGAAGGGTATTCGAATTCCCCACCTTTGAATTCAGCTATAAGGATGACAGCCTGGGGGATCCGCTGATCAATGACAGCCACGCCCTGGTCATGGGCCTTGCCACGGAAACAGAAATTGCTCAGATCAGGGCCTATGCCTATGCTGTCAATGATATTCTCAAGGATTTTTTCGGAAAGCGGGGGATTGATCTGATTGACTTCAAGTTGGAATTCGGCCGGCTGGAGGGCCGGGTGGTTCTGGCGGATGAAATCTCTCCGGATACCTGCCGGTTCTGGGACAGGGCCACCGGCAAGAAACTGGACAAGGACCGTTTCCGGCAGGATCTTGGGGAAATAGAGGATGCCTACGAAGAAATCATCTCAAGAGTTGAAAAATAGACCGGAGGAAGAAATGGATAAATTACACGAAGAATGCGGCGTCTTTGGCATCTATGACGCCCAGATCAGCAATCTTTCCAATCAGGTTTATTTCGGCCTGGTGGCCCTGCAGCACCGGGGACAGGAAAGTGCGGGCATTGCCATCCACAGTGGCAAGGCAATCAACTATCACAAGGGGATGGGTCTTGTCCAGGAGGTCTTTGACAAGGACAAACTCCTTGGTTTGGATGGGGACATCGCCATCGGTCATGTGCGCTATTCCACCACGGGGGAAAGCCATCTGAGCAATGCCCAGCCCCTGGTGGTGAGGTTCAGGGGAGGCAATATCGCCCTGGCCCACAACGGGAATCTCATCAACGCCCTTGAAATCAGAAATGAGATGGAAAAATCCGGTACGATTTTTCAGACCTCTATTGATTCCGAGGTCATCGCCAATCTGATTGCCACGGAGTACGACGGGGATATCAAAGAGGCTGTCCTCAAGGCGGTAAGGCAGGTGAAGGGGGCCTACGGCCTGGTCATCATTTTTAACGACACCCTTATCGGCGTGAGAGACCCCAACGGTCTCAGACCCCTGGTTCTGGGAAAAACGCGGGGCGGCTATGTCCTTTCCTCGGAAACCGCCGCCCTCGATGTGGTGGGGGCCACCTTTGAGCGGGATATCCAAAAGGGGGAGATTGTGCTTATCAATCAGGAGGGGTGCCATGTCGAGACCTTCGATGACACCGGCAGAAAAGCAATCTGTGCCTTTGAATATGTCTATTTTGCCCGACCCGACAGTATCATGGACGGCAGAAATATCTACCAGACCCGACACAAGGCGGGAGAGATTTTGGCCGAAGAACATCCGGTAGAGGCGGATATCGTCATTGCGGTACCGGATTCCGGCATCCCCGCAGCCATCGGTTTTGCCAAGGCCTCCGGGATTCCCTACGATGTGGGTCTGATTAAGAACAAGTACATGGGCAGGACCTTCATTCAGCCGGACCCCAGTCTGAGGGACCTTTCTGTCAGGCTCAAGCTCAATGTCCTCAGAGACAATATCCGGGGAAAACGTCTGGTTCTCATTGACGATTCCATTGTCAGAGGGACGACCTCAAAAAGAATTATCAGTATGCTGCGGGAGGCGGGGGCTACCGAGGTCCATGTCCGGGTGAGTTCTCCTCCGGTGACCCATTCCTGCTACTTTGGCATCGACACCCCCAGCAAGCGGCAGCTTGTGGGCTCGAGCATGAGTGTGGAGGAAATCAGCAGTCTCATCGGGGCCGATTCCCTGGGCTATATTTCCATTGACGGGTTGGTGGAAGCTATCGGCAAGGGCTACGAACGGCTCTGTGTCGCCTGTTTCAATGGGCAGTATCCCATGGAGGTTCCCATGAGCGGCACGAAATATGTCTTTGAGAAAATGTAGTGGAGGTGGCACAGTGACAAAAATCACCTACAAGGATGCCGGCGTCGATATCCACAAGGGATATGAGACGGTTCAGGGCATCAAAAGCATGGTCAAAGCGACCTACAACAAAAATGTTCTCACGGATCTGGGTGCCTTTGCAGGACTGTACGCCCTTGATCCCATGAAAGAGCCGGTGATTGTCACCGGAACCGACGGGGTGGGGACCAAGCTCAGAATAGCCCGGATGATGGACCGACACGACACCATCGGTGAGGATCTCGTGGCCATGTGTGTCAATGATGTGCTGTGCCACGGGGCCAAGCCCCTTGTTTTTCTCGATTACTTTGCCACGGGAAGGCTTGAACCTGAAAAGGCCAAGGAGGTCATCAAGGGAATCACCCAGGGTTGCCTCAAGGCCTCTATGGCCCTTATCGGCGGAGAGACTGCGGAAATGCCCGGCATGTATCAGGGTGGGGACTACGATCTTGCAGGCTTTGTCGTTGGGGTGGCCGAGAGGGAGAATCTCATTACCGGTGAGGGAATCCGGCCGGGACACAAGGTGATCGGCTTGTACTCCAGCGGTGTTCACAGCAACGGCTATTCCCTGGTGCGCAAGGTCTTCTTTGAAGAAGGGGACTATGATATCCATCAGGAGGTGCCCCTTTTAGGGGAGACTCTGGGAGAAGCCCTGCTGCGGCCCACCCTGATTTACGCCCCGGTAATTGAAAAGCTCATGGCAGGGGTAACCCTTGAGGGCATTGCCCATATCACCGGCGGCGGCTTTTTTGAAAACATCCCCCGGGTGCTTCCCGGGGGGCTGAGTGTCGTGATCCAACCGGGCTCCTGGAGAATTCCTCCGATATTCGAGCTCATCCAGAGGGAGACTCAACTTGAAAGTGACGAGATGTTCGCCACCTTCAACATGGGCATCGGCATGGTGCTGGTCCTTGATGCCAGGGAGGTGGAGAAGGCCCTTGAAATCATTGATGATTCGGGTTTCAGCGCCGCTCTCATCGGGGAAGTGGTCACCGGGGATTTTGGAGTGGGCATATGAAACGGGTCGGTGTCATGGCTTCAGGCAACGGTTCGAATTTCGAGGCGCTGCTCAAGGGAATCAAGGCCGAAGTGGTCCTGCTGCTGGTGAACAAAGACAACGCCTACGTGACTCAGAGGGCTGAAAGAAACGGGGTGCCGGTTGTCAATATCGGACTGGGCCATTTCAAGAGTCCCCGGGACCGGGACCAGAGGATTATCGGGGCGCTCAGGGAGCAGGCCGTTGATCTTGTGGTTCTGGCCGGCTACCTGGGGATTTTGAGCCCGGAGGTGATCAGGGCCTATCCCGGGAGAATTGTCAACATTCATCCCTCTCTGATTCCCAAATACGCCGGAAAGGGCTATTACGGCTCAAAGGTCCATGAGGCGGTCATCTTGAACAGGGAACCCTTCACCGGGGTCACCGTCCACTATGTGGATGAGGGCATTGACACCGGTGAGATTATTTCCCAGGAAAAAGTTCCGGTTCTTCCCACTGACACCCCGGATTCTCTGGGGAAAAGGGTGCTTGAAGTAGAGCACCGGCTTCTGGTGGAGACAGTGAACCGGTTATTGGAGGCTTGGTCATGAGAGCACTGATCAGTGTATCAAACAAGGAAGGCATTGTAGAGCTGGCCAGGCAGCTCAGGGCACTCAAGGTGGAGCTTGTTTCCACCGGGGGGACCTGTCAGCTGCTCAAGGATTCGGGAATCAAGGTCCAGAAGGTTTCGGAAGTCACGGGTTTTGAAGAAATCCTTGATGGCCGGGTGAAAACACTGCATCCCAGGGTGCACGGCGGCATTCTGGCGGATCGTGACAATCCGGAGCATCTCAGGCAACTCAAGGCGAATCACATCGAGCCCCTGGATCTTGTCATTGTCAACCTCTATCCCTTCAGAGAGGTGGTTGAAGGAAAGCCCGCCTGTGATGAATTGATTGAGAATATCGACATCGGGGGGCCGGCAATGCTCAGGGCTGCCGCAAAAAACCACAAGCATGTGACGGTGGTGGTGGAGCCGGGGGACTATCAGCAGGTGCTCTCAGAGCTCAAGGCAGGAGGCGTGACCATGGCCCTGAGAAAAAAACTGGCAGTCAAGGCCTTTGAACATACCGCCAACTATGACACCCTCATTGGGGCCACCCTCAGGGACAGGATCCACGAAGAATTTGAGCAGCACTACTTCAATTTTTCCTTCTCCGGATCACGACCCCTGAGATACGGCGAGAACCCCCATCAAGGGGCGGTCTATTACGGAGAAGCGCATCCCCTGGGATGCCTGCAGCTTTCAGGCAAGGAGCTGTCGTACAACAATCTCAACGATGTTTCCCGGGCTCTGGGTCTTCTCAGGGAATTCACCCTGCCCACCTCGGTGAATTTAAAACACGGCAACCCCTGTGGCGTCGCTTCGGCGGAAAATATTTCGCAAGCCTACCAAAAGGCCTATGAGGCGGATCCCGTGTCTGTTTTCGGAGGCATAGTGGCCCTTAACGGAAAAGTTGAAGAAGCCCTGGCCCGACAGCTCTACAGCACCTTCCTGGAGATTGTCATAGCGGAGGAATTCTCTGACGGGGCTTTGAAGATACTTTCAGAGAAAAAAAATCTGAGGCTTCTGAAAAGTCGCGGCCACAGTCCGGTGGAATCCCGGGAAATCCGCTCAATCCCCGGGGGAATACTGGTTCAGGAAAGGGATCAGTTTCTCCTGGAGAAATTCGAAGTGGTGACCCGGGAAAAACCCACTGTGGGGCTCATTGATGACCTGCACTTTGCTTACAAGGTGGTCAAGCATCAAAACTCCAACGCCATCTGCATTGCCAGTAATCTCAAAACCCTGGGTCTTGGCACCGGCCAGGTCAGCCGGGTCCAGGCCGTCAAAAACGCTCTGGAAATGGCTTTAGAGGATACAGAGGGGGCGGTCCTGGCCTCGGATGCCTTTTTCCCCTTCAGGGATGCGGTGGACATGGCGGCACGAAAGGGCATCAAGGCCATCATTCAGCCCGGGGGTTCCCTTCGGGACAGGGAAATCATTGATGCCTGTGATGAACAGGGGATTGTGATGATTTTTACAGGGCTGCGTCATTTCAAACATTAGGAGGAAACCCATGAGAATTATGATTCTAGGAAGCGGCGGAAGAGAGCATGCCATCGCTCTAGGTCTCAAGGCAAGTCCCGGACTGGAAAGGCTGTACTGTGTTCCGGGAAATCCGGGGATTGCCGAAGTCGCTGTCACGGCACCCATTGCCCTGGAAGACCACAAGGGACTCCTGGCCTATGCCCGGGCCCAGCGCATCGATCTTGTAATCGTGGGGCCGGAACAGCCCCTGGTGGATGGCATTGCAGACCGATTCATGGAGGCGGGAATCAAGGTTTTTGGTCCCACCAGCAAGGCGGCCCGGCTGGAGGGAAGCAAAATATTTTCCAAGGAATTCATGGTGCGACATGGCATCAGGACAGCACCCTATGGGGTCTTTTCATCCAAGGAGGCCGCCCTCGACGGTCTCGAGGCGTTTACCTATCCTCTGGTGATCAAGGTGGACGGCCTGGCTGCAGGAAAAGGGGTTTTGATTCCCCGGAACCGGGAAGAAGCGGTGGCGGCCCTGATCCAGATTTTCGACGAGAGAAGGTTTTCCCAGGCCGGGGACAGGATCCTTGTGGAAGCCTTTGTCCAGGGATTTGAAGCGTCGATTCTGTGCCTGGTGGATCATGAGACCCTGATTCCCCTTGAAAGCGCCAGGGACTATAAAAAAGCCCTTGAAGGTGACCAGGGGCTCAATACCGGGGGCATGGGCGCGATTTCTCCCAATGACACCCTGACCCCGGAGATCCAGGAACGCATCAAAGAAGAGGTTCTGGACAAAACCCTGAAGGGACTCAAGGAGGAGGGACTCAGCTACACCGGGGTCCTCTTCATCGGATTGATGATTGACGGGAATCATACGCCCCATGTTCTTGAATACAATGTCCGCTTTGGAGATCCGGAGACCCAGTCGGTGCTACCCCGGTTAAAGACAGATTTCATGCAGGTGGTGCAGGCCACGGTGGACAATCAACTCAGCGGTTTGGACCTTTCGTGGCGGGAGGAAATGGCCCTGACCGTCATTGTGGCTTCGGCGGGCTACCCTGAAAGCTATGAAAAGGGAGTGCCCATAGGGATAGAAGCCCTGGATGAAGGAATCGTGGTCTATCATTCCGGAACCCGCCTGGAGGCTGGAGAACTCGTCACTGCAGGGGGGCGGGTCCTGGGAATCACGGGTCTTGGCCTTTCTCTGGAGGAGCTCAGGGAGAAGGTCTACAGAAATCTTGAGGGCATTCACTTCAAGGGCATGCACTTCAGAAGGGATATCGGTCTTTAGCCTGGATTTTCAAATTCCTTTTGAATAAGAGACGCCTTATCGGTATAATGGAAAAAAAGGAGGTTGAAGGATATGATAGTAGGCCACGAAAAGGATCTTGAATATAAAATCATGGTTGCTGAGGATGTCAAGGGTGCCGGAATGAAAAAACTGGTGGGTCCTGAAGAAGGATGGGAAAGTCATGTGATGCGCCAGGTGAATCTTGAAGCCAGGGGATATTCTCCGAAGCATCAGCACGACTGGCCCCATATCAATTATGTGCTCAAGGGGGAAGGGGTTATCTTCATAGAAGGCGAGGAGTACCCGGTGAAGCCAGGTTCCTATGCCTATATTCCCGCGGGCCGGCTCCATCAGTTCATCAACAGGACCGATGAGGAACTGAGCTTTATCTGCATTGTGCCGAAAGAGGGCCATTTATAGAATGGTTTTTCACTTCATGAGGCATGGTCAGACAGACCACAATAAAGACGGGATTCTTCAGGGTCATCTCGACACCGCTCTCAATGAAAGGGGCAAAGCCCAGGTTTTTGAAGCGGTGAAGACCCTCAGGGCCCATGAATTTGATCTTGTCATCGCCTCTCCCCTGAAAAGGGCCTATGAAACCGGTAGAATCGTGGCGCAGGAGATTGACGCCCCTTTGCAGGTGAATCCCCATCTCAGGGAAAGGACCTTCGGAGAACTCGACGGGATGTCCTTTGCTCAAATCAGGACCCTGCACCCGGACTTCTGGGAGATTATCCGTCGGGATGACGGCAGAGTCACCCCGGGATGCGAGACCCTTGAGGAAGTGGAGCATCGGCTCAGGGCTTTCATCGAGGAGCTGCGGCCTCTGGGTCAGAGCAAAAAAATCCTGGTGGTTTCCCACGGGGCCACGGGTAGAATCCTCCATAAGCTCATCAACCGGGATGAGGCCTTTCATGAATTTGAAATAGAGAATTGCAAAATCATAGAATTTGAGCTAGACTGAATGTCTCACCAAGTGAATAGGACAGTTCGAAAGCCTCCTGTCCAAAAAAATAAAACTAAGGCATCCAAGGATTTTCAAGGCTGCCCGTAAAAGCAGCCTTTTTTCTTTTGCCTCAAAAGGAGTAACGTCTGATGATTGATAAAATGACCAAGATTGCCCTCACCGCCGCTCTATACGCAACACTGACCCTGGCCCTGGCCCCCATCAGCTATGGGAATATCCAGTTCAGGCTCTCGGAGGTTCTCACCCTGCTGGCCTTCTACAACCCGGTCTTCATTCCGGGAATCACCCTGGGGACCTTTATTGCCAATCTCTTCAGTCCCCTGGGAACAGTGGATGTGATTTTTGGCACTCTGGCCACTTTTTTGAGTGTGGTCATGATCTCCCGCACCAGAAATTTCTACCTGGCGACCCTTTGGCCCACCCTTTTTAACGGGGTCATTATCGGATGGGAGCTCAATCTGGTTTTCGGTCTGCCCCTGATGCTTTCCATGTTCCAGGTGGCCGCCGGAGAGTTTGTGGTGGTCTCCCTCCTCGGGACCCTCATCTTCAAAAAGACCTTGAAAAACCATCGGTGGCTGCGGGAACAGTGACACTGCCCGCGAATATATCCGGGGGATTTTCAGGGGAACCTCCCGCTGAAGACAAAAAATGCTATAATAGAGACAAGAGACCATGAAGGAGGAAGACCGTGGGCGTTTTTCTGATGCTGCTGTCATCGCTATTTTTCACCCTGAGCACTTTTTTTGGAAAGCTAGTGGCTAACACCACTGAAATGGATGCCATAATCACCTCCTTTGTGAGGTATTTTTTAGGCATGCTGGGTCTGGCAGTCTATATGAGACTCAAAGGAATTTCCTTCCGCCCGGTGAAGGCGGGGCCGGTCATCATAAGATCCCTGCTCAATGCCTCTGCTCTGATACTGCTGACGGGGTCGTTGAATTTCACCACCATCACCAATGCCAACATGATCCATCTCACCTATCCGGTCTTCGTTTTTCTCTTTGCCCGGTTCATCACCGGCGAGAAACTGCGGCCCATCGCTTTTTTTTATCTGTTTCTGATTCTGGTCGGGACCTATGTGGTTTCGGAACCAAACCTGGACCATATCAATGTGGGGGATCTCATTTCCTTCGCCTCGGCAATTTTTGCAGGGCTGGCCATTCTCTACCTCACCGAGGCGAGAAGAACAGACTCCACCATCACCATTTTATTCTATCTGATGTTCATCGGGACCCTGATCAGCTTTCCCTTGATTGTCAAGGATCTCAAATACATAGCCTTTGACTCTTCAGGTATCGTGCTCCTGGCGGCGGGAGCGGGTTTTCTCGGGCAGCTGTTCACCACAGAGGGTTTCAAATATGTGGATTCACCCACGGGATCCATCCTTTCGTCGAGTCGCATGATCATGGCGGCCATCCTTGGTTATCTATTTTTGTCAGAACCCCTGAACCTTAGAATCATACTGGGGATAACCCTGATTCTTGCCGCCCTGGTAGGCGTCAGTGGCTACGGCGGTGTACTGAGGGAAAAATTCATGGGCAAGGAGCCTGAAAAAGCGGCCCGGGCGGAGGAAACCCCAAACGGGTAGGTCTTCTGAAGGCAAAAAAAGCCCCAAAACCCCTGAAAGACTTCTCAGGTGGTGTAACCGGGGAGGTTTCGGTCCTAAAACGGGATGAAATTATTCTGTTTTTGAAGTATAATGGACACACAATAGATATTTTTGGGGGATTGATATGTACAAATTTTACTCTTTTATCTTCTACGCAGGCATCGCGACATCTCTGTATAGCGGAATTGGACTCAAATTTGGACTCCTCGAAGAAACCGTTGCAGGGCTCTACGGAATCCTGGGACTCGTGGGGACGGGGCTGGGTTTTGCCGGAAGGAACTATATCTACAAAAAACAGGAACTCGAAAAGCAGATCAAGGCAAAAAAAGGGAAAAAGGTCAGTTCTCAGTGAACTGGCCTTTTTTTGCGGGTTAAAGAATCTGGTTCAGGACCTGGGAGGGTTTTCCTCCCTCGTAGTAGACTCTGGGCACCCTGGAACTGATCCGGGCGAGAATTTCATTCTTGTTGGTCCCGGCCAGGGCGGCCACCTCGGCCACAGGGAGGTTTTCCCCGAAGAGCACTGCCTCATCCCCGGTCTTCGCCCCGTCAATTGCAGTGATATCCACCATCAGCTGGTCCATGCAGATGATGCCCACAATGGGGGCCTTGAGGCCTCTGATGAGGACATGTCCGCGATTGGAGAGATTCCTGGGGTACCCGTCACCGTAGCCCACGGGCAGGGTGGCGATGCGACGGCGCCCTCTGGCCCTGAAGGTGAAGTCGTAGCTCACCCCTTCACCGGAATCCAGGACATTGATCTGGGATATTCTGCTTACAAAGCGGGCGACGGGTGACAAGTCCACGGCATCACTGTGGTAGGATTTCAGACCGTAGAGGGCGGCCCCGGGTCGGATCATGTCCAGGCGGAAATCAGGGGAGTCAATGCCGGCGATGCTGTCGGCAATATGAACAAGGTCAAAGTCTGTCTCAAGGTCCTGGATGAAACGGGTGAAACGTTTCAGTTGCACGGCGTCATCCTCCGGGGAGGTCAGAGCCAGATGGGAGAAAATTCCCTCCACCTTGAGATTGGACAAGCCGAGGATTTGATGGATTTCCCGTCGGGAGACTTCATCGGGTTTGAAGCCCAGTCGATTGAATCCGGTGTTGACTTTAAGATGCACTCTGGGTTTGAGGCCCAGTTCCCCGCCGATTTTGTGCAGCAGCCGGGCCTGCTGCACACTGAAGAGGGTGAGAGTGATTTCCCGCAGGGCACCGGTCCTGAGGTAGGGGTCGGGGGTGTGTCCCATGACCAGGATTGCCGCTTTGGGGTTGTGGTCCTTGAGGGCCAGGGCTTCCAGGAGATTGGCGACGCCCAGGTAGCGAAGGCCTTCCTCCATGAGGGCATCTGAAACAGGGGCGGCTCCGAGGCCGTAGGCATTGGCCTTGACCACCCCGGTGACGGCAACGCCGGGTCCGATAAGGTTTTTGATTGCCCTGAGGTTTCTCTTGAGGACATCGAGATCGATTTCGAGGAGGGTGTCCCTGAAAATCAGGGAGGGGTCATAGGGTTTTAAAAACATTGTTTTCTCCTTTAGGGGTTTTAGTCATTTACAAGCCCGGGACATTCTTATATCATAATTGTAAAATACTGTCTTAAAGGGGTCAATCATGGAATTAAGAGACAAGATCGAAGAGATTTTTGAGGAAGTTGTCGGCATCAGGCGCCGGATTCACCAGTATCCAGAGCTTGGATTTCAGGAGTACAGGACCCAGTCCCTGGTCATGGAGTCCCTTGAAGTCCTGGGCATAGAGCACCACCCAGTGGCCAGAACCGGGGTGCTGGGAATCATACGGGGCAAGGCACCCGGAAAAGTGGTTGCCCTGAGGGCGGATATGGATGCCCTGCCCCTGACAGAGGAGACCAAAGTCCCCTATGCTTCTAAAAACAAGGGTGTCATGCACGCCTGCGGCCATGACGCCCACACTGCCATGCTCCTGGGTATTGCAAAAATCCTTGAGGCGATGAAGGAGGAATTTGAGGGGACAGTAAAACTCTTCTTTCAACCGGCAGAGGAAACCGATGGCGGCGCGGTGCCCATGATTGAAGCGGGGGTCATGGAAAATCCCCGGGTGGATTACAGTCTGGGTCTGCATGTCATGCCCCAGTATCCTGTGGGGGTGGTGGGGCTCAAGTATGGAAAAATGAATGCCTCCACCGACACGATTGAAATCAGAATCACCGGCAGGGGAGGGCACGGGGCCTATCCCCACCAGGCGGTGGATGCCATTGTGATCGCCGGACATGTGATTACCGCCCTTCAGTCGGTGGTGAGCCGCACTGTCTCTCCCCTGGATGCCGTGGTTTTGAGTTTTGGGAAAATTTCAGGGGGAACCGCAGAGAATATCATTGCCGCAGAGGTGGTTCTCACGGGAACCCTGAGGACCCTGGATGAAAAAGTTCGCAAAGAAGTCAAGGAGCGCCTCACAGGCCTTGTGGCCGACACCTGCAGGGCTCACGGGGGCAGGGGGGAAACCCGGGTGAAGGAGGGATACAATGCCCTGGTCAACGATGACGAGGTGGTCGATCTCATCCGGCGCAATGCGGTTGACTATCTTGGTGAGTCAGGAGTGGTGATTGCCCGGGAGCCAAGTCTCGGGGCCGAGGATTTCTCCTTCTTTTTGAATCACAGCCGGGGAGCCTTCTTTGTCATCGGCTGCGGCAATGAAGAAAAAGGCATCCGCCAGGGACTGCACCACCCCGCCTTTGACCTTGATGAGGCGTGTCTGAAAACGGGAATCGCCCTTCAGGTGATGAATACCCTGTCCCTTCTGGGGGGGTCAATCCCTGAGAGTGGCTGATTCCAGAAATTCCACGGTTTTCATGTCGGCGTCTATCCGGACCTTCACCCCCAGGGGGATGGTGAACTGGGGGGAGACGTGTCCGGCTCTGAAATTGGTAAGAACGGGAAACTCGTAGGGTGCGAGGATCTCCTTGAAAATGGTGTCCAGGGGCAGGTCCACCTTGTCCTGGTAGCCGGTTTCCGCCCGGCAGCCATGAAAGGTGCCGAGGATGACTCCCGCCGCATCCTTGAATTTTCCGCTGAGCTCCAGGGACATCAGCATCCGGTCCATGACAGAGTGGTATTCGTGGACCTCCTCGATGAAGAGAATCTTCCCCCGGGTATCCACCTCGTACTCAGAGCCCAGGGCTGCGGTGAGGAGGGAAAGATTCCCTCCCACAATCTCCCCGGTGGCAGAGCCGCCCTTCAAGGCACCCAGAGGTTCACCCGCCGGCGCTTCGTAAAGGCCCAGGGGGCTGTCACTCAGGAGATTCTTCTTCAACCACCCGAAGGTGTAGGGGTTGAAAGGATAGAGGGGAGTCTGGTTGTAGGCGGTGGGCCCGTGGAAGGTCACCAGGCCTGACAGGCGGTTGAGGGGGATATGCAGCCCGGTGATATCGCTGTAGCCCAAGAAGACCTTCGGATGGTGTTTAATCATTTCGAAATCGATTCTCCTGAGGAGCCTCGGGGTGCCGTAGCCTCCCCTCAGGGCGATAATGCCTTTGATGGCGGGATTCTCAAAGGCTGCATTGACATCCTCTGCTCTTTGGAAGTCTTCTCCGGCCAGGTGGCCATGGCGCAGGTGACAACTGGGATAAAAGACCGGTTCAAGTCCCAGGGCCTCTACAGAGACCCTGGCCTTATCAAGGTTCGAGGCTAGAATCGGAGACGAGGGGGCGACGATGGCCACTTTATCCCCCGGCAATAAAGTTTTTGGCTTGATCATAGTAGCAATTCTCCTTTAAAAAAGTTATTCTGATAATAATACAAGCGAATTTCATGCCAATAAAGGAGTGTCTCATGAAAAACAAAAAAAACACACCGGACAGGTATCAAGGCCCTTCCCTGGTGGACGCCCATCTGGACCTTGGAGCCATTGTCTATGAGGGCAAGCGCCGGGGGGAAAAGCAGATTATCAAGAAACATTTTCTGGAGGATTTCAGAAACATCGGTCTCAAGCTGGTGGTGGGGGCTGTTTTTGTGGATTCCGTTTATATCCCTGAGAAGGCCCTGAGGGTTGCCGTCAATCAAGTGGAGGATGTTCTCCAGGAGATTGAGGAGAGCCCGGAGGATTTCATCCTGGTCAAGGACAAGACAAGTCTTGAAGCCTGCCTGGAGGGAAACCGGATTGGAATCATTCTCTCCCTCGAGGGTGCGGATCCCCTTTACGACGACCTGGACCTCCTGAGGGTTTTTTTCAGACTCGGAGTCCGGGGGCTGGGACTCACCTGGAGTCGCCGCAACTATGCCGCCGACGGCAGCTTCTTCAGCCCCAGAATCCAGGGGAGGGTCGGAGGACTGACCCCCTTTGGCGTGGACTTGATCCGGGAAGCCGAGCACCTGGGAATGTTTCTGGATTACAGCCATCTCAATGACGAGGGGTTTGAAGATGCCCTGGCGTACTCCACGAAACCCTTCATTTTCAGTCATTCCAACTCAAGGGTGCGGCATCCCTCCATGAGGAATATCTCCCACGAGATGATGAGGGCCCTCAGTGAAAGGGGCGGGGTCATCGGAATGAACGGGGTACGCTCCCTCATCAGCGGCGAAAGAAGTCAGCATACCATCGAATACTTTGTGGACCATTTCGAGGACACCTTGAAGGTGGTGGGGTATGACCACGTGGGGCTGGGACTGGATTTTTGCAATCTCATCATGCCCAGGGAATATCCCGTGGACCTGCTGGAAAATCACGGTGAAATTCCCCTTGTGGCCGGGGAACTCATGAAGCGGGGACACCGCATCGAGGATATTGAAAAGATTTTGGGAGGCAATTTCATTCGATTCTTTAAAAAGCATTGGGAGTAGTGATTTATGGGAGACCTGCTGAAAAACAACAATCTGCTTCAAATTCTTGAAGAGGGGATTATCGTGGTCAACCGGGATTTTGTAGTGGAATATGTCAATCCCAAGGCCAAGGAAATCCTCGGCCTCTACTACGGAGAAACCGCGACACCCCACGATGCAGGGGTCATCGAACCGGGAGATATTGTAATCCTTGGAAACAATCGCATGGGTTGCGATGACGGTTTTCTCGAGAAGGAGGACCTGAAATGTCTGGGTATCAGGGAAAAGGACCTGCTTCCCGGGGATGCCTTCATTGCCGCGGGTTCTTTTTTAGACCCCAGAACCAAGCCCTTTTACCGGGTTTTCAAGACCTCGGGCTCCCAGGTGGTGTACCGGCTGGCAGGGAAAATCAAGGGAATCGACCTTGCCGTGGAGATTGACGAGGAAAACAAGGCAATTACCGTGGACACCCCCTTGGGATCCTACAGTATGAAATTTTTCTACTGCATCGGCTTTGCCGTGGTTCTGAGCGCAAAGACCTTCAAGCCCAAATTCCACCAGCAGCGGGGTTATTCCTACCGCGGGGAGTCCCTGAAGGATCTGCTTGGGGGGAGACCCTTCCACGAAAAAAAGGGGTACCGGACTGAGGTGGATATTCTGGGAACCCGGCTGGATGCTTTTCCGGGGCACGGGGATATCTACCAGTGGATTTCACAGGCCTTTGAAACGGGCAAGGGAATCAAGGGCAGAATCATTGAAATCAACAAGATTCCTCTTCTGAGCAGCATCGCCCTGTTTGAAGAAGGGGCCATGGTCCGCATCGAGAACATCCAGGAGATCGAGGATGTCCTCAGGTTCCGCAACCAGGCCTTTGACAACCTCATCAAGCGGGAGGACTTTATACGGAGCAGGCTCGACAGCGACCGGGAGGACCCTTTCAAGCGGATCACCGGCAACAGTGTGGCGGTTAGCAAGGTCAAGCACCTTGCCTACAAGGCGGCCACCGCCCAGACCACGGTGCTCCTTACCGGGGAAAGCGGCACCGGGAAAAGTCTTTTCGCCTCGGAAATCCATGATAAAAGCGGTCGGGAAGGCCCCTTTATCCATGTGAACTGTGGTGCGATTCCGGACAATCTGTTCGAAAGTGAACTCTTCGGCTATGTCAGGGGTTCCTTCACTGGGGCTTCCAACCAGGGGAAAACCGGCTATTTCGAGGCCGCGGCGGGAGGGACTATTTTTCTGGATGAAATTGCCGAAGTGCCCATCCACATCCAGTCGAAACTCCTCCATGTGCTGCAGGAAAAACAGTTTTACAGGATTGGCATGCCCCATCCCTCAAAAACCGATGCCAGGGTGATTGCCGCCACCAATGCCGATCTGGAAAAGGCGGTCCGGGAGGGTAAATTCCGCAAGGACCTCTACTACCGGATCAATGTATTCCCCATTGAGCTGCCGCCCCTGAGAAAACGCAAGCAGGATCTTCCCGGGTTGATTCTCGAGCTGAGCCGCGCCATCAGCCGTCGCTACGGCTCCGTTGAAAAGCAGTTTTCAGGCAACGCTCTGGAAAAGCTTTTGAACTACGACTGGCCGGGAAATATCCGGGAGCTGGAGAATGTCATCGAGCGGGCGGTGATTATCTCCGACGGGGCCATTGTCTATCCGGAGCACATTGATATCTCCCAGGACCAGATGGCCTACTATCTCAAGGATATTCTGGAAATCACCGAGAAAAAAACCATCCTTGAAACCCTGGAAGCTTGCAATTATTCCAATAAGATCACCATGAGAAAGCTGGGGATTTCAAAATCCGCCTACTACGACAAGCTCAAGAAATACGGGATTGATCCCCTGAAAGGACCAGAATGATGGACGGGTTTTCCGAAAAAAAGGAAAACCCGCTTTTTTTAGCCCTTGAATCCCCGCAATGGCGCCTTGAAAGTTGGCATTCAAATTGCAATAAGCATAGGCAGCACGCTTCGCAGGAAGAAAATAAAAAACAGGAGGTAATTATGAAAAGAAAACTGAGTTTGCTGCTTGTGGCCCTGTTGGTGATGGCCTTCATCTTCTCAGGATGCTCCAGTTCTCAAGAGCCCCAGGAGGAAGAACCGCCAAAGGAAATTGTCACTTTGAGAATCGGCGCCAAGACTGAACCGGATTCAACCAGTCCCCTGATTGCCACACTTTCCGCCTATGACATCATTGACAACCTGGTATACGACGACCTTATTGAATATGATGATGACCTCAATCCAGTGGGTTCCCTGGCGGAGTCCTGGACCGTCAGCGATGACGGCCTCGAGTGGACCTTTGTCCTGAAGGAGGGAATCAAGTGGTTTGACGGAGAGGATTTCACTGCGGACGACGTGGTATGGACCTATAATGCCCTGGTCAACGGGGAGTTTCCCCAGAGTGTCCAGCTGGCCGGGGTCACTCAGGCGGAAAAAGTCGACGACTACACCGTCAAGGTAGTCACGGAAGCGCCCAAGGCGGACATGGAAGCGGCCAGGGTGTCAATCCTTCCTGAACATATCTATTCCGAATACGCTCTTGAGGAACTCAATAGCTTTGCCGAGGAATTTCCGGTAGGAACGGGACCCTTTGAAATGGTAGAGTGGGAACCGGGACAGTTTATCAAATTCAAGGCCAATGAGGACTACTTTGCCAGTGCCCCTCAAATAGACGAGATAGTCTATGTCTTCTTTGCCAACGACGATACCCTCACCCAGGCCCTGACAGTGGGTGAAGTGGATGCCGTCACGGCCGTGGCGACGACACAAATCGATACCCTCAAAGCGGATGAGAACATTGAAGTGATTCAAGCCCTGGGCAGGAACTTCACCCAGCTGGGCTTCAACTGCTGGGAGGCCGAGGAATCCCTGGGCAATCCCCTGGTGCTTGACCCGGCCATCCGTCTCGCCACTGACTGGGCCCTGGACAAGGAAGAAATCGTCGCCATCGCCCTGAACGGTCTGGGAACCCCGGGAACTTCCCTGATTCCACCTTCAGTGGGAGAATGGCACTGGGAGCCCGGCGAGGAACGCCACTCCTACAATCCTGAAAAAGCCAGGGAAATTCTTGAAAACGCCGGCTACACCGACACCGACGGAGACGGTATCCGGGAGGACAGCGAGGGGAACAAGCTGGACTTCAGGTTCGCTGTAATCTCCAGCTACGGAGAAGCCTACGTGAAAGCTTCTGCCATCATTCAGAAGAATCTCCAGGACATCGGCATCAACACCACCATCACTCTGATGGACGGCGGCGCCCAGTCGGACCTCATCTATGAAGAGAACTTCGATACGGACATGTTCATCTGGGGCTGGGGCACAGAGCTGGATCCAAGTCTCAAGCTGTCGGTACTTCTGACGGAGCAGGTGGGCAAAAGAAGCGACGCATTTTATTCCAATGAAGCCTACGATGCCCTCTATCAAGAGCAGCTCGTAGAGGTAGACCGTGAAAAGCGTGTTGAAATCGTCCATGAAATGCAAAAAATCATCTATGAGGAAGCCCCCTATGTCATCCTGTACAACAAGGATTCCATAGAGGCCTATCGTACGGATAAATTCGAGGGATGGACCCGGGTGCCCTCAGAAATCGGCACCACCATCACCCAGGTCAACAAATCCAATTTCCTCAGCGTGAAGCCAAAATAATATGAATTCTGGGGATAGAGAAGAGCCTTCTCTATCCCCACCTTAAAAAGGTGTGATGATGACTTCATGAATATCAATTATGTCCTTAGAAAGCTCTTCCATTCTCTGATTACGGTCCTGATTGTAATTACCATCAACTTTTTTCTCTTTCGCATCATGCCGGGAGATCCCTTTGCCATGATTGCCAAGGCGGGAAACCTGTCGGCGGAGTACAAGGAATCCCTCAGTGCCCTTTACGGCTTTGACGAAGCATTCCACATTCAGTATCTGAAATATCTGAGACAGCTTTTCTCCTTTGATTTCGGACTGAGTTTCAAATACAGAAAACCCGTGCTGGAGGTCATCGGCAACAGGCTGGTGGCAACACTCCTTCTGGCCTTTTTCGCCCAGATATTCGCCATCGTAGCCGGTGCTGTCATCGGAACGATTTCCGCTGCCTTCCGGGGCAGGAAAATCGATGTGATGGCCCTGGGTTTCGCTCTACTGGTGTATGCCATTCCCGCCTTCTGGCTGGGAATTGTCCTGGTCCTGTTCTTTTCTGTCAAACTGGGGGCCTTCCCCCTCAACGGCATGGTGGTGGCCGGGATGACCCACCCCACCACCTGGGCCTATGTCATGGATGTCGGACGGCATCTTGTCTTGCCGGTGATTACCATGGGCATGGCCATCATGGGGGGATATGCCATTATCATGCGGGGATCCCTGCTGGATGTTTTCACAGAGGATTATATCACCACCGCCCGGGCAAAGGGTTTCAAACGCAGGGATATTGTAATCCATCACGCCCTCCCCAATGCCCTTTTGCCCATGGTTACCGTAATCGCCATCAATATGGGATTCATGATCAGTGGTGCGATTCAGACTGAAACCGTCTTCAGCTGGCCGGGAATTGGTCGCCTGGTTTATGAGGCCCTGATGGCCAGGGACTACCCGGTACTCCAGGGGGCTTTTCTCATCATCAGTATCACTGTGATTCTGGCCAATCTGATCGCTGATATCCTCTACGGATATCTCGACCCGCGAATCAAGTACGACTAAGGAGGATCCCTATGACCTACCGACGAGAAGATTTTGAACTGCACAAAAAGAATTTCAAAAATTTCATTACCCTTTTCAAGGGCAATCCCATGGGGATCATCGGATTTTACATCATTGTGTTTTTTCTGGTGGTGGCCCTGGTCGGGCCCATCCTGTACCACTACAATCCGCAGGATTTCAATAGTGCTCATATGATTGAGGCACCCTCAAGGCAGTTTGTCCTGGGAACCGACGACATGGGCAGAGATATCCTCGGCGCCCTGATTTATGGCTCCAGAGTCTCTCTCATGATCGGGGTTTTCGCCACTTTGATTTCAGTCTTCATCGGAACCCTTGTGGGACTGGTTTCAGGTTTCATCGGGGGGAGGCTTGACAGTGTGCTGATGCGTTTCACCGACGGATTCATGGTGTTGCCGAAGCTGCCCCTGATTATGATTCTGGCGGCACTGCTGGGATCAAGTACCCGCAATATCATCATTGTTCTGGGTCTGACCAGCTGGACCGGCACCGCCCGTCTGGTCAGGTCCCAGACCCTTTCGGTGAAGCAGCGGGCTTTCATAGAGCGGGCCTTTGCGGTGGGAGCGGGCAGAGTCTATATCATGCTCAGGCACGTCCTGCCCAATGTGTTTCCCCTGGTGTTTTCCAATACCATTCTGGTGACCGCCACGGCAATCCTCACAGAGACCACCCTCAGTTTTCTGGGCCTGGGCAATCCCATGGTCCCCAGCTGGGGACAGATTCTCAGGGGGGCTTTCACCTCCGGAGCCGTGAGCATCGGTGCCTGGTGGTATTTTATTCCCGCAGGCCTCGCAGTGATTGTCCTGGTGCTGGGATTTACTTTTCTGGGGTACTCCTTTGATGAAATTCTCAATCCAAAGCTGAGGAGTCGATAATATGAACAATGACAGGATATTAGAGGTCAGGGACCTTAAAACCTATTTCAAGATTCGGGAAGGAATTGTGAAAGCCGTGGACGGGGTGAGCTTCACCCTGGAAAAGGGGGAATCTCTGGGACTTGTCGGGGAGTCCGGCTGTGGCAAAACCACTACCGCCCTCTCCATTATCAAGCTTCTCTCGGACAATGGCTATATCGAGTCGGGAGAGATTGTCTTCAAGGGGATAAACCTTGCCCACATGACCGAGGAGGAAATCCTCACCCACCGCTGGAAGGACATCTCCATGATTTTCCAGGGGGCCATGAATTCCATGAATCCCGTAATGAAAATCAGCCAGCAGATAACAGAGGTCATCAGGCTCCACGAGCCCCAGGTTACCCTGGAGGAGGCTAGGAAACGGGTGAGGGAGCTTTTCAAACTGGTGAATCTCGACCCGGGACTCATGGACTCCTATCCCCATGAGTTCAGTGGCGGTATGCGACAACGGGCCATCATTGCCATGTCCCTGGCTCTGAATCCCTCCCTGATCATAGGGGATGAACCCACCACTGCCCTGGATGTGATGGTCCAGGCCCAAATCATCGACTTGATCAATGATTTGAGAAAAAAACTGGGGATGAGCATGATCATGATCACCCATGATCTTTCCATTATTGCTGAAACCTGTGACCGGGTGGTGGTCATGTACGGGGGCAAGGTGGCTGAAATAGGTCCCGTAGAGGAGATTATCCGTAACTACAGGCATCCCTATACGGAAAAGCTGATCAAGGCATTTCCCAATATCTACGGTGAGCGGGAGATGGTGGCCTCGATTCCCGGGGTTCCCCCCAATCTCATTGATCCGCCTAAGGGCTGTCTCTTTGCCCCCAGGTGTCATCGGAAAATCGGGAAAATATGTGATGAGGTAGCGCCGGAACTGAAGGCGGTTTCCAGGGACCGTCATTTCGTCGCCTGTCATTTGTGGGGGGAAGGCCATGAGTAATCTTGTCGAACTAAAAAATCTGAAGATTCATTTCCAGATCAGATCAAACTTCTATGAAGAGGTGATCAGAGGCCGCAAAAGAATCATCAAAGCCGTGGACGACATCAATCTCGTCATTAAAAAGGGAGAGATTTTCTCTTTGGTTGGAGAGTCAGGGAGTGGCAAAACCACGACGGGCAGGGGAATTCTGCAGCTTGTCAAAAAAACCGATGGGGAGATTCTGTTTGACTCCCAACCCATTGACTCCAGAAACAGCGGCTATATGCGGCGCTTCAGGGAGCGGGCCCAGATGATTTTTCAGGACCCCTATCAATCCTTGAATCCCAAGTTTACCGTCAGGGATATTGTGGCGGAGCCCCTGCAGCTCATGGGCAGGAGTCTCAGTGCCGGGGAGCAGGAGGACAGGGTCATTGAAGCCCTTGAATTTGCAGGACTCAAGCCCGGCAGGGAGTTTCTCCTGCGCTATCCCCATGAAATCAGCGGCGGGCAGCGCCAGAGGGTGTCCATTGCCACCTGCTTCATTATGGACCCGGATTTCATTGTCGCCGATGAACCGGTATCCATGCTTGACGCTTCTGTAAGAGCTGATATTCTCAAACTCTTTGTGGCAATGAAAGCCCAGAAGAACACGTCAATCCTCTTTATCACCCATGATCTTTCCCTGGCCTGGCTGATTTCTGACAGAATTGCCATCATGTACCTGGGAAAGATTGTTGAAATCGGAAGCGCCCACCTGATTGCAGGTGGGGCCCTCCATCCCTACGCCCAGGCCCTGACCAGCGTGCTGACGGTGGTGGGCAGCGATATTAAAAGAAAGCGAATCGTATTGGAGGGGGAGACCCCCTCCCCCATGAACATCCCCCCAGGCTGCCGATTCCACACCAGGTGTCCCCATGTCAGGGAAAAATGTCTTGTGGAGGAACCAAAGCTCCTTGAAAATGAACCGGGGCATTTTGTGGCTTGTCATTACCCGAGACCGATTGAATCCATCACGTAAAGGAGACCCTCATGGAAAAACTTTCACTAGAAGCCAGACTCAGGGCTGAAGTGGTCAGCTTCAGCGGTCATGCAAGCTTTTATGCCAACGATTTCAAAGGAAATGTGATAGCCGTCAACGCCCATGAGCAGTTTGAGGCGGCCAGCGCCATCAAAGTGTTCATTCTTGCCGAGTTCTTCAGACAGGTCCATGAAGGAAGGCTGGACAGGCTTCGGCTCCTGACCTACGACAAAGAGAATTTTGTCACCGGCAGCGGTCTCCTACGGCACCTCGAACCCGGTACCGCTCTGTCGGCGGAGAATCTGGCCCGGATGATGATTATCATCAGTGACAATATCGCTACCAATATGCTGATTGATCTTCTGGGGCTTGAAAACATCAACCGGACTATTGAGTCCCTGGGTTTCACCAGTACCACCCTGCACAACAAAATTGACTTTGACCGCTACGAAAGGCTGGGAACCACCACTCCCAGGGATTACGGTGTCTATTTCGAGAAACTCCGGGAGGGGCTGCTCATTGCGCCGGAGATTTCCCGGGAGATGCTGGATGTCTTTAAAAAACAGCAGTACAACCGGATGCTCACCAAGGATTTTCCCCAGTACTATCTGGATTCGGAGGACACGGGGGATGAGGAGCTGATTGCCGTTGCTTCCAAAAGCGGCTCCATGGATGCGGCGAGAAATGACGGCGGCATTGTCTTCACCCCCTACGGCAGTTATGTCATTGTCATCTTCACCAAGCATTTCAAGGATCCCCTGTATTACAACGACCATGAATCCTATATCTACGGCGCCAGGGCGTCACGACTCATTTTCAACCAGTATCTTGCCCTCAAGGGGAAATTCGAATAAGAAAAAGGTCATCTGTCGAAGATGACCTTTTTTGTCAAAAAAACAAGGACATAGGCAAAGACGCTGATGAGGACGATGGAGGCTCCGGAAGGAATGCTGGTATAGTAGGAGATCCACAGTCCCGTGAGACTGAAGAGCAGGCCCAGACCCATGGAACTCAGAATCAGCCGGCTGAAGGATCGGGCGTAAAACCTTGAAATGGACGGGGGAATGGTGAGAAGGGCCATGATCAGAATGATTCCCACGAGCTTGATCAGGGCGACAATGGAAAGGGCGATGAGAAAATAGAGGATATAATCCATCCAGAGGGTTTTGATTCCCATGATAAAGGTGAACTCCCCATCGAAGAGATAGGCCTTCCAGATATTGTAGAAGGAGAGGAGTACCGTCAGTACCAGGGCGGTGACGACTATCATCACATTGAGGTTGGTCTTTGAGATGGTGAGGATGTTTCCAAAGAGATAGGAGTTCATGTCCGGGGGATAACCCGGAGTGAAGGCAATGAAGAGAATCCCCAGGGCCATCCCGAAGGACCAGAGCATGGCGGTGAGGTTTTCACTGCCGGTATCGCTTTTTCGGTCGATGGTGGGCACGAGTATGGAGGCGAAGGTAGAGAACATAAAAGCACCGTAGATGGGCTCGAATCCCAGCATGTAGCCAAGGCCGATGCCGCCGAAGGAGGCATGGGCGATGCCGCTTGAAAGCATCAGCCATTTCTTTTCAACGATGATGGAGCCGATGATTCCAGTGAGTATGCTGGCCAGAAGGGCGCCCCACAGGGCGTTTTGCATGAACTGGTAGGAAACAATGGCATTAATCATGGGAATGACCTCCCAGGGGATGCTCGGGGAAGACACGATGAGGCACGCCGTGGGCGATCAGGTCCACCGGGCAGCCGTAGATATGGTTCAGGGAGGCCTCGGTGATCTTGCCGTCTTCATGGAATTCCATGGTGACATTGAGACAGGCGATGGCGTCGATGTAGCTTGAAACACTCCCCATGTCGTGGCTGATGAGGATAATGGTTTTTTCTCCCTTGAGACGGTTGAGAATACCGTAGATTTCAGTTCTCGATTCAGCATCGATGCTTGAAGTCGGTTCATCAAGAATCAGGATGTCGGGGTCGGTCATCAGGGCTCTGGCCAGGAGAACCTTCTGCATCTGTCCTCCTGAGAGCTGGGAAATCTGCCGGTCATGAAGAGCTTCAATCCCCAGCAGTGCCATGAGTTCATGGGAACGGGCCTTGTCCTCGGGGGAGTAGCGGTGGAAGAGGGGGGATTTCCCGGAAAGGCTCCCCATGAGAACCACCCGGCAGACAGTGATGGGGAAACGGCGTTCAAAGGAATTGAACTGGGGGACGTAGCCCACGGGTTTTTCCGAGTTGATTTTCAAAGTCCCTTCCCCGGGCTTGATGAGGCCCAGAAGAACCTTGATGAGGGTGGTTTTTCCACCCCCGTTGGGACCGATGACACTGAGAAAGCTCCCCTGCTCAACGTCAAAGGAGACATCCTCCAGGGCTTTGACTTTGCCGTAGGAGACACTGAGATGCTCTACTTGTATGATTTTCATAGAGAATCCTCATTTCTGGTCAATAAACTGATTTGAAGGCGTCAATGGCCTCTTTCAAGCTCTCGACATAGTCCGGAGACAGGGGGGTCAGCATCTTGGTGACGCCGTCAAGCTCCCTGGCCACAGTTTCGGCCTGTTCAGAGTCGAACTCCGCCTGATAGAAGATGACCCGGATATTGTTTTCCCTGGCATAGGAGATAATCTGCTCAATCCCCTTGGCAGTCTCTTCCTTGCCGTCGTCTTCGATGGCCAGCATTTCAAAGCCGTAATCCTCGGCGAAATAGCCGTAGGAAGGATGATACATGATAAAGGCGCGGTTGGGGAGGGCGGCTGTTTCTTCGAGTATATACTCATGGAGGGATTCAAGCTCCCCAAGGTAGGCATCCCTGGAAGCCTCGAAAGCCTCCCGGTGCTCGGGATGGTCCGCCACCAGGGTATCGGTGATGACCCGCAGCATTTCCATGACCCTCAGGGGCGAAAGCCAGATGTGGGGGTCTCTGCCCTCGTGGTCGTGCCCCTCCTCTTCCTCCTCGTGGTCTTCCTCGTGGTCCTCCTCGAAGTAACGCTCGGGATAGGTTTCGGCCACGAGCTCATTGACCATGACCAGCTGAACCTCCTCATTGAATTCTGAAATCTTGGGGAGAATATTGGCGACCTCTGTGGGGACGGCAATGGAGAAATAATACGCCGCCTGGCTGATTTTCAGCATTTCGTCAGGGGTGGGCTGATAGCTTGCCGGTGAGGCGCCCGGGGGGACAATGGCCACCACCTCGTAGGTATCGCCCACAATGTTCTCAATAAAGGTTTTAGTCGGGACAATGGAAGTGATGATGACAGGTTTTTGCGTTGCTTCAGGCTGTGAGCACCCGGTAAAAGCGGTCACTGCCATGATGGTCAGGATCAGTAACAGAATGATTTTTTTCATCGTAGCGGCCTCCTCTTGCAAGTAGCTTGCAAATAGTATATAATCATATTACTTAAAAACCAACTCTTTGTCAACGGAGGTTTTATGGAATATTCAGCCCTGCTTAAAGAACACGGTATCCAGGTCACCAAGCATCGAATTGAAATCATTGCCCTGCTCAAGGAGAATGAAACCCGGTTTATCGGCATCGATGAGATTCAGGCCAGGGTGGGCAGTGATTTCTCCACCGCCTATCGGGCTCTGGAGCTTTTCAATGAAAAGGGGATCATTGCCAGGACCAAAATTGAAGAAAAGCTCTACTATTCCTTCCGCTGCCAGAAAAGAGGTTTTCATCACCACTTGATCTGTGTCAAATGCGGACGCAAGGTGGACCTCGATTTTTGTCCTGTCAGGAGTCTTGAAGAGCGGTATCGGGGAATCGGTTTCAGTTCCTTTGAACACATCCGGGATTTTTTTGGCATCTGCGAGGCCTGCCAGGACAAGCTGCCCTGAAGCGGGAGTTGAATCCATCCAGTTTTTTGCCTTGAGGAGAGATGTCCCATCCTCCGGGGGCCCTACCGGGCTGGGCCGATTCAAACCATTGCCATGACCGGCCGGTTTTGATATGATAAAGTCAGCTGCAGGAGGCGCCTGACTGGACCGACGGGTTTACGGTTGGCAGGGAATTTCCTTCACAACACTGTATACAGTCTAATTCTACTATTGGTCAAGGATGTGAAATATGCTGCAGATTTATTATGCCTTCAGTGTCGTCTTTCCCCTGATTGCCATCATGGGAATCGGCTATGGCCTGGGGATTCACGGTTTTTTGAGTACTGAGTACACCACAGTGGCCAATAAACTGGTCTTCAAGGTGCTTTTGCCCGTGCTTCTTTTCTACAATCTCTACAAGAGCGAGGTTTCAATCATGGACCAGTCCGCCATGATTTTTTTTGTGAGCGTGGCGGTCCTTGTACTGATTGCCGTCCTCTACCTCGCAGTGCCGGGATTTGTCAGAGACGACCATCGGCGGGGGGTTGTAATCCAGGCCGTCTACCGGAGCAATTTTTTGATTATTGCCGTGCCTGTCATCGAGAGTGTTTACGGGGCCTCAGGTACGGTATCGGCCATTTTGCTCAATGCGGTCCTCAGTCCCCTGTTCAATGCCACGGCGGTGGTGGTCCTCACCCTTTACGCCACGGCGGGCCAGGGCGGCGGCGGTTCCGGTAGAATCCTCCGGAGCATTCTCACCAATCCTCCCATCATCGGCACCGTGGCGGGCATTCTCTTCCACTCTGCCAAAATTGTGCTTCCCGGCTTTGTGGAGACCACCCTCGCCCTGATTTCCCAGGCGGTCATCCCGGTGGCTCTTTTGACCCTGGGATCCTCTTTCAGATTTCGAAACGCCCGGCAAAACCGCCGGATACTTGCAGGGGTCATGGCAGTGAAGTTTCTTCTGGTTCCCCTGGTCATTGGCTTTGCAGCCTTTCTGCTGGGCTTCAGACAGCTGGAACTGCTATCCATCCTCATGGTTTTTGTTTCGCCCGTAGCCATCCTCAGCTATGTGATGACCCAGGAGTTCGGCGGGGATTCAGAGCTTGCCGGTCAACTGGTGGTCTTTTCCTCAGTGGTCTCCATGTTTGCCATTTTTGCCCTGATTGTCATTTTGAAAACCCTGGCCCTCCTGTGATGACCCGGGAAATTCCTGTTGATTATCTGAAGCAGTTGTGATACGATTACCCTGAAAATAATAAGTTCTTCAGGGCAGGGTGAAATTCCCTACCGGCGGTACAGCCCGCGACCCTCTTACCCAAGAGGCTGATCTGGTGAGATTCCAGAGCCGACAGTATAGTCTGGATGGAAGAAGAGACTTTTTTTGAATTCTTTCTTATGGACCTGATGAGGCTGTTATGTCTCATTTTTTTGTGCTCTGAAGTAGGAAAGGAGAACATTATTATGTCACAAAAGTCACAACTGGGCACCATGATCAAAATTTCTCTGATGGGGGTCATTTCTTTAATCATCATGTTTTTCGAAATTTCCCTGCCGATTTTCCCGAGTTTTTTAAAAATCGACCTCAGTGATATTCCGGCTCTCATCACGGGTTTCGCCCTGGGTCCACTGGCAGGGGTCCTTGTGGAACTCATCAAGAATCTCCTGCATCTTTTCAGGACGTCCACCGGAGGCATCGGGGAGCTTGGCAACTTCTTAGTGGGTGCGGCCTACGTCTGGCCCGCCGCCTTCTATTACAAGCGGCACAAAAGCAAAAAAGGGGCCCTGACGGGGATGGCAATCGGAACCCTCGCCATGGGCGTCATGGGGGGGCTTGCCAACTATTTCATTCTCCTGCCCTTCTATGAAACCTTCATGCCCATTGAACTGATTGTGGACATGGCGGCGGCGGTGAACCCCTATGTGGTGGATCTGAAAACCCTGATTTACTATACCATCGTGCCCTTCAATCTCATCAAGGGTGTGCTTATCGCCCTGGTGACGCTGCCCCTGTACAAGAAAATCTCCAGGGTGCTCCACGGCTAGCCGACACACAAGAATACCAAAGGAGTTTTTGCCATGTGGGATGTAATCATCGTCGGTGCCGGTCCCAGCGGTCTGATGGCGGGGGTGACCCTTGAGAAGGATCTGAAGGTCCTGATTATTGAGAAAAACGAGATGCCGGGCAAAAAGCTTCTGGCCTCCGGTGGGGGAAGATGCAACCTCACCCATACCGGTGAGCTTAACAACCTGTTTCCAAGGTACAATGCCCGGGGGCGCTACATCAAAAGGGCCCTGAGTCTCTTCGACAACCGGGCGCTGATGGATTTTTTCACCACAAAGGGCCTGAGCCTCACCGTGGAAGAGGGAGGCAGGGTTTTTCCCGCATCTTACAGGGCGCGGGATGTTCTGGAAGTCTTTCTAAGAGAGCTGAGAATCTTAAATAGAAGACCCAGGACCGGGGTGAAGCTCAGGGATTTCAAAAGGAGTGACACCGGCTTCACCCTCATCACCGACGGGGAGACCTTAAAAAGCCGGTATCTTGTCCTGGCCACCGGCGGCATCACCTATCCCACCCTCGGGACCACTGGAGAGGGCCATGCCCTGGCGAGGGCCACGGGTCATGAGCTGGTCCCCACGGGCTACGGATTATCCAGCATCAGGACCCTGCCCGGGGATTTCAAGACCCTTCAGGGCTTGTCCCTGAAGGCTGTGAAATTTCATCTGTACAAAAATTCGAAAAAATTCAACACCTACCGGGGGGACCTGCTTTTCACCCATGAAGGACTCAGTGGACCCGGAATCCTCAGTGCCTCCCGGGACTTCGCCGTCGGGGACACCCTCCATCTTGACCTTGAACCGCCGGAGGACCTTTTCAGGGGTTCGAGGAACTGTCTCAATTCAATGAAGGAAATTATTCCCGCCTCCCTGGGGGCCTGGATTCTTGAGAATTCCGGGATTGGGGAGAAGGCTTTTTTCAATCAGCTGGGCAAAAAAGAAAAAACCGCTCTTTTGAAGAATCTCAGCGACGGGGTGTATACGATTCTTGAAATCGGAGGACCCTTTAAAAGCATGGTGACCACCGGGGGCGTCTCCTTCAAGGATGTGAGTCTGAAAACCCTGGAATCCAGAAAGATACCGGGTCTTTACTTTGCCGGAGAAGTGCTGGATGTGGACGGCGAATCCGGCGGTTACAATCTCCAGGCCGCCTTTTCCATGGGGCACCTGGTGGCTGAGACCCTGAATCAGCGACTGAAACCTCTTTGTGATTGACAAGTATTCTCACTTGTATTAAAATGATAGTGAGAATAGATATCACCTAAGGAGTGTTGTCCGTGGCATTAGTCGAAGTCAATAAAGGAATCAAGGTCGTCCTCAACAATATCGCCTACGGAGCGTCATTGAAAAGGAAACTCCAGGATATGGGTCTGACTCCGGGAGTGGAATTCACTGTGATTTCAAAAACCAGTCATGGACCGCTGATCATAGAACTCAGGGGCGCTCGGGTGGCCCTTGGAAGAGGGATTGCCGAGAAGATAGACGTATCAATAGCATAGACGAATCTATGCTATTTTTTTAGTACCTGACCAACCAATCAAGAAAGGAAAGCGGTCCGCAGCATCTCAGGACCCGGTGACACGTAAACACTATGACTGACAGACACGTTGCCCTTGTGGGCAATCCCAATTCAGGAAAAACCACCCTCTTCAACCGGCTGACGGGTGCCAATCACTATGTTGGCAACTGGGCCGGTGTCACTGTTGAAAAAAAAGAGGGCTTCACCACCTACAAGGGGCACCGGCTCCACATCATCGACCTGCCGGGGAAGTACAGCCTCAGCGCCTACTCCCTGGAGGAAAAGATTGCCAGGGATTACCTGCTGGAAGAAAAGCCCGAGGTGGTCATCAACCTGGTGCCGGCGGCAAACCTCGAGCGGAATCTCTACCTGACCCTGCAGCTTATTGAAATGGAGCTGCCGGTGATTCTCGCTGTCAACATGATAGACGAACTGGAACAAAAGGGCCTGAAGATTGACTTTGAAGCGCTTCAGGAGGCTCTGGGCATCAGGGTTGTCCCCATCTCTTCTGCCAGGAACCAGGGCATTGACACCCTCCTGGACGAAGTCATCCAATTTGAACCCTATCCGGAATTTCGCCAGTTCACCTATTCAGAGGTGGTGGAAAAGGCCCTCGATCAGCTGGGGGATGAACCCAGGTGGCAGCGGATAAAAATGCTGGAAAAGGACCTGGAGATACCACCGGAGCATCCGGCGGAGGACTATCTTCTGGAGGAAACGGTCATCAAGGAACGCTACGAAATCATCAACCGGCTGCTTGAGAAGGTGATTTTCAGGGAGAAAAGCTACCGCTCTCCCTCGGATGCCATTGACAAAGTCCTTCTCAACAAATATCTGGGGCTGCCGATTTTTGCCCTGGTAATGGCCCTGGTATTCTATATGACCTTTTCCATAGGCAATATTTTCGTGGATATTTTGGACGAATTTTTCAGTGTGACCCTCTCCGGCGGGGTGGCCGGTCTCTTTGAAAGACTGGATGTCTCCCCCTGGCTGCTGAGCCTGGTGAGTGACGGCATCATCGGCGGGGTCGGCGGAGTACTCACCTTTTTGCCCAACATCGCCATTCTCTTTGTTTTCATATCCCTGCTCGAGGACTCCGGTTACATGGGACGCGCCGCCTATCTCATGGACAAGTGGATGCAGAAGGTGGGACTCAACGGCAAGTTTTTCATTCCCATGCTTCTGGGCTTCGGCTGCAATGTCCCGGCCATCATGAGCACCAGGACCCTGGAAAATCCCAAGGACCGGCTGGTGGCCATTCTGATCAATCCCTTCATGTCCTGCGGGGCCCGGTTTCCTGTCTACGTTCTTTTTGCCAGTGTGTTTTTTGCAGGCTATGAATTCATGGTGGTGCTCTCCCTCTATCTTCTGGGAATTCTAGTGGCGGTTTCGGTGGCTTACCTCTTCAGGAAAACCATCCTCAAGGGAGAGGAAAGCTTTCTGGTACTTGAAATTCCAGACTACAGGATTCCCCGGATGAGAAACCTGGTGCTCCACGTCTGGGAGCGGGTAAAGGACTATCTGGTGAAGGCGGGTACGGTCATTTTCGCTGCTTCAATCATCCTGTGGTTCCTTCTCAATTACAATTTCACCGGGGGGGTGGCCCTGGTGGACAGTTTCGGCGCCATGATAGGCAGGGCAATCGCTCCGGTCTTTTCCCTGGCGGGCTTCGGTAACTGGCAGTCGGCCCTTTCCCTGCTCTCGGGTATTTTTGCCAAGGAGATTGTGGTGTCGAATACGGCCATTATCTACGGTCTGGGAGAGGCGGCGAGCCTGAGGGATCTTGGCGGCGCCCTGGCTGCGAATTTCACCCCTTTGAGCGCCTATGCCTTTTTAGTCTTTGTGCTGCTGTACACCCCCTGTGTGGCCGTGATCGGGGTCATCAAAAGAGAAACCAATTCCTGGTTCTGGATGTTTTTCAGTCTGGGTTACCAGCTTGTGATTGCCTTTGCTCTGTCCGCAGCGGTGTACCAGCTGGGCAGCCTTTTTGCAGGATAGGAGGGACCCATGGGAGTGATGGTGACCGCAGGCATCGCCCTGGTGATCGGTCTGTATTTTTTCAAGGTGGTCGGCGGCGCTCTCGGAGGTTTGAAACGGGGAACACCGCAGGCCTGCAGGGAATGCAGTGCCCAGGGCTGCCCCTTTGGAGCCAAGGAAAGCTCCGGTCGACCTATTGACAAAAGCTGCAATAATCGGTAGGATGTCAGCAGACAAGGCTCCAGGACAGGGAGTTTCGAGTCCGCTCTCGGGCAATTTTTCAAAGGAACCAGGGCGACTTAGCTGCCCTGGCTTTTCCGGGGAAAATCAGGAATCTGCCCCGGGATCCACCAGCGGACATCAGTCAGTGCCTTGGTTGAACCGGCAATGCGAAATCCCTTCGCCTCTTGAATGTCCCGGGAGTCCGAAGGTTTTTTCTTTGAAAAAAAACAGGAGGTTTTCACCATGAGCCACACGACTATCCCCAAGGGGTATCAACCAAAGCTCAATCTGATTGAGACTGAAATCGCCATCAAGAAGCTCAAGGAGCATTTCCAGGATGCCCTGAGCCAGGAACTGAGACTTCTGAGGGTTTCAGCACCCATGTTTGTAGAGGCGGCCACGGGACTCAATGACAATCTCAACGGCTTTGAAACCCCGGTCTCCTTTGAGTTCGATTCCAAGAGGATTGAAATTGTCCACTCCCTGGCCAAGTGGAAACGCATGGCCCTTTTTCGCTATGGCATCGGTCCGGGGGAAGGACTCTACACCGATATGAATGCCATCCGCAAGGATGAATCACTGGACAATATCCACTCCATCTATGTGGACCAGTGGGACTGGGAAAAGGTCATCGACAAGTCGGACCGGACGGAGGCCAAGCTCAGGGAGATTGTGCACAGAATCTACAAGGTCTTTAAAAGTACTGAGGACTACATCGTGGGGGAGTACCCTGTGTTGTCCAGGAATCTGCCTGAAGAGATCGCCTTTGTCACTACCCGGGAACTTGAGGCCCGTTTTCCCGGGATGACCCCCAAGGAACGGGAGGACCGCATTGCCAAGGAGAAAAAAGCGGTCTTCATTATGAAAATCGGTGGCGCTCTGGCATCCGGCGAGCCCCACGACGGCAGGGCCCCGGACTACGATGACTGGGAGCTCAATGGGGACATTATCTTTTACAATCCCGTCCTTGGCAAGGCTTTGGAGCTCAGTTCCATGGGGATCCGGGTGGACGAGGAGACTCTTGTCAAGCAGCTGGAAATCGCCGGAGCCACGGACCGCAGGGAAATGGCCTTTCACCGGATGCTGCTTCAAAAGAAACTGCCCTACACCATTGGCGGAGGTATCGGTCAATCCAGAATCTGCATGTACTTTTTGCAAAAGGCCCATATCGGAGAGGTCCAGGCGAGTTTCTGGGATGAAAAGACTCTGAGAATCTGTGAGCAGGCCGGCGTCAAACTTCTATGAAGCTGAGGGTCCCACCTTGTGGGACCCTCTTTGTATTGATATAATAGTGGGGTACAAAATAAATGACAAAGGTGCGTTATATGGACTTAATGGGACTCAATCCAGAGCAAAGAGAAGCCGTGACATACACCCAGGGTCCCCTCCTGGTGCTGGCGGGCGCCGGCAGCGGCAAAACCCGGGTGTTGACCTACAAGATTGCTTATCTGATGGAGGACTTGAAAATCAGTCCCTCCCAGATCATGGCCATCACCTTCACCAATAAGGCCGCCAAGGAAATGAAGGACCGGATCCACGCCCTGGCCGGTGAAAAATCCTATGGTCTGTGGATGGGGACATTCCATGCCATTTCCCTGAGGATTCTGAGGACCTACGGGGAGAAAATAGGCTATCACAAGGGCTTCGTCATCTATGACACCGGGGACCAGAAGACCCTTTTGAAGCAGTGCCTCAAGGAGCTTGGCATTAATCCGAAAATTTCTCCGGTGAAGCACTTCGCCCAGAGAATTTCCAATGCCAAGAACAGGATGATTCCCCCGGACAGGATTCATGAACTCTATCCCGTCGACCGGGAAATCCAGGGGGTCTACCGCCTTTACGAGGAGAAAATGCTCAGAAACAACGGCATCGACTTCGACAATATCCTTCTCGGGGTGATCAAACTGCTCAAGAACTACCCCGATATCAGAGAGTTCTACCGCAGGAACTTCCAATACCTGCTCATAGACGAGTACCAAGACACCAATAAAGCCCAGTACGAGATGATTTCCCTCCTGGCCAACGCCCAGGGGCGGGTTTTTGTGGTGGGGGACAATGACCAGTCCATCTACGGATGGCGGGGGGCGGACATCAGAAACATCTCGGAATTTGAAAGGGATTTCAAAGGAGCCAGGGTCATCAAACTGGAACAGAATTACCGGAGCACCAACCATATTCTCAAGGCCGCCAACGGAGTGATTCAGAACAATCTCTACCGCAAGGAGAAGAATCTCTGGAGTGACAAGGGCGAGGGCATGCGGGTGCGGTTCTTCGAGGCAATGAGTGACCGCGAGGAGGCCGACTTTGTGGTGGGGCAGATCCAGAATCTGGTGGACAAGGGGGACTATGCCACAAAGGATATCGCCGTCCTGTACCGGACCAATGCCCAGTCCCGGCTTTTTGAGGAACGATTCAGGCAGTGCGAGATTCCCTATAAAATTATCGGGGGGACGGGGTTCTACGCCCGCAGAGAAATCAAGGACATGCTGGCCTACCTCAGACTGGTGGTCAATACGCAGGATGATGTTTCAGTGCAACGGGTCATCAACTCCCCGAAAAGGGGAATCGGACAAAAGACCCTTGAAGCCCTTGAAGCCCTGGCCGAGGATAGGGAAATCTCGATTTTTGAAGCCATTGCAGCCAGTCTGGAGGAAGGAGTCTTCGGGACAAGAGCGACTGGGGGACTGAGGGAATTTTACGAACTCATCGAGAAATTCAGCCGGCAGCAAGATACCCTGGAGGCACCCGGCATCCTGGAGGGTCTTTACAGGGAATCCGGATATTTTTCGGCTTTGGCGGCGGAAAACTCTGTTGAAGCCGCGACCCGGCAGGACAATATAGCGGAGCTCATCAGCGCCGTGACCCAGTTCACCCTTTCGGAGGGGGAGACCCTTGAGGAGTTTCTCTCAAGCATCAGTCTCCTCAGTGATGTGGATGGTCTGGATGAAAAGGAAATCGGGGTGACCCTCATGACCCTCCATGCCGCCAAGGGATTGGAATTTCCGGTGGTTTTTCTGGTGGGTCTCGAGGAAGGGCTTTTTCCGAGCCATGCCTCCCTGGACCAGCCCCAGAACCTGGAGGAGGAGCGCCGGCTGTGTTATGTCGGGATGACCAGGGCCGAGGAGCTCCTCACCCTGAGTGCCGCGAACCAGCGGATGACCTTTGGGGAAATCCGGCCGGCTTTGGTTTCAAGATTCATAGAAGAGATTCCCCAGAGTCATCTTGAGATTCTCAGGGAGAGAAAGAAAAAAATCTACGATCTCACAAATCAGAGAGAGCCCTTCAAGGGGGGCTTCCCGCCGAGAACCCCGGAAGCTGCCCCCGGCAACAACAAGACACTGACAGCGGTGGTTCCCGGAATGAAGGTCAGCCACAAGGTGTTCGGCCTGGGCAGGGTGATTACCGTTGAAGGCAGGACCGCCAAAATTGCCTTCGAGGGAAAAGGAATCAAGCAGCTCCATATCGATTATGCTCCTTTAGAAGAGGTGGACAGTGATGGATAGGGATCAAAAAATCTATGAGGAATTAAAGCAAAAAATCAGGGACTGGGACCGGGAATATCACATTCAGGACGCCCCGACGGTTTCAGATTATGACTACGATATGGCGGTCAAGTCCCTTGTGGCCATGGAAAGGGAGCATCCCGAGTGGGTGGCCAGTGACTCGCCCAGCCAGCGGGTGGGGGCCGGACCCCTGGAGAGTTTCACCCAGGTAAGGCACGAAACGCCCCTTTTGAGTCTCGATAATTCCTATGATGCCGCGGATCTTGAGGCTTTTGCCAGGCGGGTGGAGGCCCTTGCCGGGAAAGTGGAGTATGTTCTGGAATACAAGATTGACGGTCTGAGTGTCGCCCTTGAATACAAAGAGGGACTCTTTGTCAGGGGAGCCACCCGGGGGGACGGCGAGGTGGGAGAGGACATTACCCAGAACCTCAGGACGCTGAGGAGTATTCCCCTCAAACTCAACCGGCCCTTGGATATCACCGTCCGGGGGGAGGTCTACATCCCCAGGGAAAAGTTTCTCAGACTCAATATGGCCCAGGAGGAGGCGGGAATGAAGGTTTTTGCCAACCCCAGGAATGCCGCGGCGGGGTCCCTCAGACAGCTGGATCCCAGAATTACAGCTTCAAGACCCCTGGATATCTTTGTCTTTGATATTCTGAAATTTGAAGGGATGAAGGGGTCCCATCTGGAAAATCTTGAAATGCTCGATTCCCTCGGATTCAGGATATCGAAGGCGTACCCCTATGCCGGAATCCGGGAAATTGTGGAAAAAATTGACTACTACAGCAGTCTGCGCCATGACCTTGACTTTGAAATCGACGGGCTGGTGATCAAGGTCAACGACCTGGAGCTTAGAAATCGGCTGGGCTACAAGTCCAATAGCCCCAGATGGGCCATCGCCTATAAATTCCCCCCCCAGGGACAGCAGACCCTTCTAGAGGATATCGTGGTCCAGGTGGGACGCACCGGGGTGCTGACGCCGACGGCAGTCCTCAAGCCGGTCAAGGTGGCGGGTTCCGTGGTGGGACGGGCGACGCTGCACAATCAGGATTTCATTGATGAAAAGGACATCCGCATCGGGGACACGGTGATTGTACAAAAGGCCGGTGATGTGATTCCCCAGGTGGTGAAGGTTCTCAAGGAGTTCAGAAGGGGTGACGAGCGGGTTTTTAAACTGCCTGATAAATGTCCCGAGTGTCAGACGCCGGTCATCCGGGTGCCCGGCGAGGTGGCTGTCCGCTGTCCCAATGAAGCCTGTCCGGCGAAAAACCAGCGTCAGATCATCCACTTTGTTTCAAGGGATGCCATGGATATTGAAGGCCTTGGGGAGAGTCTTGTCATGCGCCTTGCCGGGGAGGGATTTATCCGGGATATCACGGATATCTACCGTCTGAAGGACCATCGCAGTACCCTTGAAATTCTGGAGGGCCTTGGTGAAAAATCCGTGGACAATCTTCTGGCCGCCATCGAGGCTTCCAAGCAGCAGCCCCTGCATCGCCTGATCAACGGTCTGGGAATCCCCTTCATAGGGAAGGTGGCCGCCAGGACCCTGGCGGAACATTTCCATTCCCTGGAGAGAATGGCGGAGGCGACCTATGAGGAATTCGTGGCCATCAGGGAAATCGGAGAAAAAATGGCGGGGACCCTGGTGACAACCTTCGAAAAAGAAAACATGAAAAGAATCATCAGGGATCTTGCGGCTCTTGGCGTCTCCCAGGGCCAGACGGTCCACGGGGAGGTTGGAGATTCCCTCAAGGGATTGAAGATTGTGGTTACCGGAAGCCTTCAGCAGTTCACCCGGGAGAGCATAGAGGAAAAGATTCTTTCCCTGGGAGGCACTCCGGCTTCCTCGGTTTCAAGGTCGACGGATTTTCTTCTGGTGGGGGAAAATCCGGGATCCAAGCTTGAAAAAGCTCGAAAGCTGGGAATCAGAATTCTTACGGAAACAGAGTTCCTCCATGAGTTTGGCGAGTGAAGGTGTTTTTTCAAATTCAATGTTACGTTTTTTTAACAGAGAGGGAGACCTCTCTTTTGTTGTATTTGGGATATAATTGAAGTAACATGGTTTCCGTAAACTCAAGACGGTTCAAAAGAGGAGTGATTCTATTTGGCATCCTATTTATTGAAACGAATCTTTGCGATGGTGATTACCCTCTGGTTTGTCATCACCATCACCTTTTTTCTGATGCATGCCATCCCGGGCGGCCCCTTTTCCTCGGAAAAGCAGCTGCCTGAAGAGGTCCTCGAGGCTCTGAATGAAAAATACAACCTCAACGATCCCCTGTACAAGCAGTATTTCGATTATCTGAAGGGGGTGCTGGTTTTTGACTTCGGACCTTCCTTCAAGCGGGTAGGCGTCATGGTGAATGACCTGATCTACTCGGGATTTCCAGTCTCGGCGAAGGTAGGGGGGGTAAGCATCCTGATGATTGTCCTGATGGGGATTCCCCTGGGCATCATTTCAGCCCTCAAGCAGAATTCCCTGACGGATTATATTGTCACCATCATGGCCACCATCGGGGTGGCTGTGCCTAGCTTTGTGATTGCCACTGTCATTATCTATGTCTTCAGCTCCCGTCTGGGTTTTCTGCCCTCCCACGGACTCACCACCTGGAGGCATTATGTGGGACCGGTGATTTCCCTCAGTGGATTTTCCCTGGCTTTTGTCGCCCGGCTCACCCGCTCAAGCATGCTCGAAGTGATGCAGCAGGACTACATCAGAACCGCCAGGGCCAAGGGTCTTGATGAAGGGGTGGTGATTTTCAAGCACGCCCTCAAAAACGCCCTGATTCCGGTGGTGACCTATATGGGACCCATGATAGCCGCTATCCTCACCGGATCCTTTGTCATCGAAAGAATCTTTGCCATCCCCGGTATGGGCAAGCATTTTGTGGAGTCCGTAGGGAACCGGGACTATACGGTCATCATGGGAATCACTATTTTCTACGCTTTTTTCGCCATTGTCATGATCCTTGTGGTCGATATCCTCTACGGACTGATCGATCCCAGAATAAAATTCTCAGACTAGGAGGTCTCCATGTCCAATCAAAAAACTGATGACAACCGTTTTGAACCCGTGGATATGTCCCTCCACGAATTGGAACTGATTTCAAGACAGAGTCTGACCTACTGGCAGGATGCCTGGAGAAGACTCAAGAAAAACCATTTGTCCATGCTGGGCCTCACCGCCATCATTCTCATGACGCTTCTGGCCCTTTTCGGTCCCCTGTTTTCAAAATTCTCCTATTCCGACCAGTCCCTGGAGCTGGGAAACATTCCGCCGAGTCTTGAGATTTACCGGATTGATGACAGCCATTATTTTTACATGAACAAGGAGTACAAACTCATCGAAGCAACCCGGGAGGGGGAGGTGCTCTCCCGCCTTATACCCGTTGAGGACAATATTTTCGAAAAGTACAGGCTCTATGAAATCGGAGACAAGCAGGTGAAGGTGGATTATTCCCTGGCGGCCGCGGCTTCAAAATCAGAAGATCCAAATGCGCTGAAGTTCGCCATCACTGTTGACGGTCAACCCGTGGAATTCATTGACGAGGTCCGCAATCAAACCTACTGGTTCGGTTCTGACAATCTCGGCAGGGATTTGTTCACCCGGGTGCTCTACGGGGCCCGGATATCCCTTTTGATCGCCCTGGTGGCCACCCTGGTGAATTTTTTCATCGGGGTAATCTACGGTGGTATTGCCGGTTTTGCCGGGGGACGGGTGGACAACCTCATGATGCGGGTGGTGGATGTCATCGCCACTGTACCCCTGCTCCTGTATGTCATTCTTCTGATGGTTATTTTCGAACCGGGACTCAAAACCATCATGATTGCCATCGGCACCGTCTACTGGGTGAATATGGCCAGAATTGTCAGAGGCCAGATTCTGGCCATCAAAGAGCAGGAGTTTGTCCTGGCTGCCAGGACCCTGGGGGCAAGTTCAAGCCGCATCCTTTTTAGACATCTGATTCCAAACACCATGGGACCGATTATTGTGGCCCTGGCGATGATGATACCCAGTGCTATCTTCACCGAGGCTTTCCTGAGTTTTATCGGTCTGGGAGTCAGCGCTCCCATGGCCTCCTGGGGAACCCTCGCCAATGACGCAGTTTCAGGCCTGAGAACCTATCCCTACCAGCTGTTTTATCCGGCACTTTTTATTTCTGTGACAGTGCTGGCCTTCAACTTTCTGGGAGACGGCCTCAGAGACGCCCTCGACCCACGACTGAGAAAATAAGGAGGAAGACTCATGGAAAAACACTTGCTTGAAGTCACCAATATGAAAACCTCCTTTTTCACCCATGTGGGGGAGGTTCAGGCCGTCCGGGGGATTGATTTTCACATCAAACCCGGCGAAGCCCTGGGCATCGTCGGAGAATCCGGCTCGGGAAAATCGGTCACGGCAATGTCCATCATGGGGCTGCTTCAGTATCCCGGAAAGGTCAAGGAAGGACAGATTGTCTTCAACGGAGAGGACCTGGTCAAAAAATCCCAGCGCTACATGATGGGTGTCCGGGGGAATCAGATCGCCATGATTTTCCAGGACCCCATGACCTCTTTGAACCCGGTGTATACCATCGGAGACCAGATTATAGAGGCCATTGTCCGCCATCAGAAAATCAGCAAGAAAGCGGCCAGAATCAAGGCTGTTGAAATGCTCAGACTCGTGGGGATTCCATCGCCGGAGAGGCGCATTGACAATTATCCCCATGAATTCAGCGGCGGTATGCGCCAAAGAGCCATGATTGCCATTGCGCTTTCGTGTGAACCCGCACTCCTGATTGCGGATGAGCCCACCACCGCTCTGGATGTCACCATACAGGCCCAGATTCTGGAACTGATCAAGGATCTCAGAGAAAAGCTCGACACTTCGGTGATTCTGATCACCCATGACCTGGGGGTTGTCGCCGATGTCTGTTCCAGGGTAATCGTCATGTACGGCGGTCTGATCATGGAGGAGGGCAGCGGCCATGAGATTTTCTATAGGCCCAGACATCCCTATACGGCGGGACTCCTGCAATCAGTGCCACGGATGGATATTGCAGAGAAAAAACGACTCAAGCCCATACCGGGGACGCCCCCCGACCTGGTGAATCCTCCCGGAGGCTGTCCCTTTGCCGCCAGGTGCCCCCACACCATGAGAATCTGTCTGGAAGAGATGCCCCGGCACACCGTGCTCTCAGAGACCCATCGGGCCGCCTGCTGGCTTCTTGACAAAGCAAACGCCGAAAGGGGAGATGAGTGATTTGGCTGAAAAAACAAAAATCTTCGAGCCCCTCATCGAAGTGAGAAACCTCACGAAATACTTTGAAATCAACCGCGGATTCCTCGGGGGCAACAAAGAATACGTTCAAGCGGTGGACGGGGTGAATTTCACCATTGGCAAGGGGGAGACCCTGGGACTGGTGGGGGAATCCGGCTGTGGAAAATCCACCACCGGCAGGACCCTGATCCGACTCTACAGGCCCACAAAAGGGGAGATTATCTACGACGGGGTGGATATCGGAGGTCTGAGTCAAAATGAGCTCAAACCCTATCGTCGGAAAATGCAGATGATTTTTCAAGATCCCTACGCTTCACTGAATTCCCGGATGACGGTGGGGGACATTATCGGCGAATCCATGGAGATTCACCATCTGGCCAGGGGTCAGGAAAGACAAAACAAAATTTTTGAACTTCTGGACCGGGTGGGGCTCAACAAGGACCATGCGAGCCGTTATCCCCATGAGTTCAGCGGTGGCCAGCGGCAAAGAATCGGCATAGCCAGAGCTCTTGCGGTGGACCCGGAGTTCATCATCTGCGATGAGCCTATTTCCGCCCTGGATGTCTCTATCCAGGCCCAGGTGGTCAACATGCTGGAGGACCTTCAAAGGGAACTGGGATTGACGTATCTTTTCATTGCCCATGATTTATCCATGGTGAAGCATATTTCTGACCGCATCGGGGTCATGTATCTGGGCAAGCTGGTTGAAATCGCCAACCGCAATGAGCTCTACGACGATCCGCTACACCCCTATACCCAGGCCCTGCTGTCAGCCATACCGATTCCCGACCCGGAGATTTCAAAGCAGTCCAGAAGAATTATTCTCGAGGGGGACGTGCCCTCTCCCATCAATCCCCCCTCAGGGTGCCGGTTCAGAACCAGGTGCGCCTACGCCTTTGACAAATGTGCTGAACAAGAGCCGGAAATCACTGAGGTGAAGCCCGGACATTTTGTGGCCTGCCATCTGGTGGATGCCTCAAAGACCGGAGAGGGAACTGAATGAGGGGTCGGAGGGACACAGCCATAAAAATAAATTTATATGTCTGAAAAACCAGTCAAACAGCGGTTTTTCCCTTTCGAAAGGAAGCCGCTGCAAAAGTCTCAAACAATTATTGTTTGATTAAACCCCCGGGAAGGTTTATAATGACGTATGACCCCAAAGGTCTGAAGAATATAGAAATGGAGGGGATTTTATTGTTTAAAAAGAAAATGGCATGGCTGTTGGTCTTAGTGATGGTAGGGGCTAGTCTGGCCGGTTGTTCTTCGCCCGCTGAGGAAGCTCCTGAGAAGGTTTTGGTCTGGAACATCGGTTCAGAGCCCAAAACCATTGATCCAGGTCTCAATGCGGCCTCTGATGGCGGCGATGTGATCAACCAGTTGTTCGAGGGACTGATGCGTGAAGTCGGCGGAAGTCTCGAGCCCGGCATGGCCGAGAGTTATACTGTTTCTGACGATAAGCTGGTATACACTTTTGTCCTGAGGGATGCAAAATGGTCGGATGGCGAGCCGGTTACGGCCTATGATTTCGAATACTCATGGGCACGGGTTCTCGACCCGGAAACGGCCTCCGAATACTCCTGGATTTTTGATGAAGCCCGCGTGGCAAGTTTCAAGGCCCTGGACGAGAAGACCTTTGAAGTGACTTTGGCCGACCCGGCGCCTTATTTCCTGGGACTGACGGCTTTCTTCACCTTCATGCCCGTCAGAGAAGATGCCGTGACTCAGGGAGCCGACGGTGCCTGGGCGATCAATCCCGAAGTGGCTGTAGCCAATGGTCCCTTCAAACTGACGGAGTACACCACCGGCGACAGACTGGTGCTTGAAAAGAACGAGAACTACTGGAGAGCCGATGAGGTGAAAATCGATAAGATTGAAGGTTTGATGATTGTCGACCTCACCACCTCTTTGACCGCCTATGAATCCGGAGAAGTCCATGTCATCGACGCTATGCCCGCCGAGGAGCTTCCCCGACTGATGGCAGAGGATGAGACCCTGTATATCCTGCCCATGGACGGTGTGTACTATTACGCCTTCAATGTGGAAGTGGAACCCCTGGACAATCCCCTGGTCAGAAAAGCCCTGAGCTATGCCATTGATCGTGAAGCGATTGTGGATGTGCTCAACGGTGGACAAATCCCGGCGACCAACATGGTTTCCCCCGCTTCCTACGACGACAAGGGCAATGTCTTCAGTGAGGAAACCGGAGACTACACTCCCGTCGGTTCTGAGGGCATTGAAGAAGCCAAGGCGCTTCTGGCTGAAGCCGGCTATCCCGGTGGCGAAGGCTTCCCGGAACTGGAGCTCCTATACAACACCAACGATGACCATAAGATGATTGCTGAAATTCTTCAGGAAATGTGGAAGACCAATCTTGGAATCAATGTGACCCTGGCCAATCAAGAATGGGCCGTCTTCCAGGATACCCGTCGAGAGGGCGGTTTTGAAATGGCCAGAGGCGGTTGGATCGGGGACTACTCAGACCCCATGACCTATCTCGGCATGTTCCTCTCCGAGTCTCCCATGAACTACTCCAGGTGGAAGAGTCCTGAGTACGACGCCCTTTTGAATGAGGCGAAAACCTCAGAGCCCGCCAAGCGCTTCGAGCTGCTCTACGAAGCCCACCGGCTCATGATGGAGGATCACGCCTACATGCCTGTCTACATCTACACGGATCCCCTCATGGTATCCGATGCTGTGACCGGTTGGGAAAAAACCACCAGGAATGTTTTCTGGTTCGGATTTGCAGATATCCAGTAGGATTTTTAAAGCCCTCTGATGAACGAATCAGAGGGCTTTTTTCATTAAATTTTTATTGCAACAATCAAATCTTATTTATATGAGAGCTGAAAAATGATAAAATAACGAAGACCAAATACCTTAAAAAAGGATGGAAATATGAATAAAAAAAGGATACTGCTTCTGATCATCCTGACCCTTTTGTTTTCAGGGAGCGCCTTTGCAGAGTACCTCGAGAATGAGGTCATTGGCGCCTATGACGGTCTTCTTGGGAGGAATCGCGAGTTCATGATTGTCAATCTGATTATGAACGGTGAAGACGTCATCCCCGATGTCCCCGGAATCCTCTATGAAAAGGACGGAGCCACCAGGACACTGCTCCCCCTCAGGGTGATCAGTGACAGGATGGGGGCCACGGTAGATTGGGACGGCATCAAGCAGCAGGTGACAATCGTCTACGAGGGGAAGGAAATCATCCTGAGCATCAATTCCCCCCATGCCCTGGTCAACGGCGTTCAAAAGGAACTGCCCGACGGGATTGCTCCCATCATCATAGAGTATCTTGGCAATGGCAGGACCCTGGTGCCCGCCAGGTTCATCTCGGAAGAATTCGGAATGGACGTGGAATGGGTTCAAGAGACCCGCAGTGTGATTATCAACAAGGAGAAGCAGGAGGTCTCTGAGGTCTACTTCACCATGGCCAACCGCTTTCCCCAGGTGCGCATTAAAACCTCCGGGGAGGTCAAGACCAGTGATTTCTATATTGAAAAACCCGATGAAAACGATGAACTCGTGGTCGATATCATCAATACGGAGCTCTCAGACAATTTCAGCGATGAGTTTGTTCCCGTCAACCTCCTTTACTATGACAGCATCCGGGTGTCCAGCTATGAAAAAGGGACCAGGAATACCAGACTGTCCATCAGTCTGGAGGACACCAGGGGCTACGATATTTTCTACGACAAAGGTTCAGAAGAACTGGTGGTCCAGTTCATCAACAGTGTGGACCTGATTTACACGGAAGAGATTTACGGGGTGGATGCCGTGGTGATTCATACCCAGGAGGATCCCGCCTACAATGTCAGTTTCCTGGGGAACAAGATTATCATCGATGTAATGAATTCTCTTTTCCGCTACAACGGGGGAAACTACGGTTCAGATCCCAGTGACTCATCCCTTGTCAATTCCATCGCCTATTCCCAGTTCGACGCCAGCAAGGAATACGGGCCCGATGAAATGGTGTCGCGGATTGTCATCAACCTGAACCAGGAGACCACCCCTGACGAAGTCTATGTGGAGCATGAGGACCACAATATCTTTGTCTATATTGCGGGTGACCCCTTGAACGGCTTTGACTACTACAAGGTCGCCCAGGATTCTGCCCAGCTGAGTCTGACCTTCGAGCAGAGCGCCACGGTGGAGACCCGGAAGCTTTCCGGGAATGTCTTGAGGCTGGAAGCGGCGGACCACCTGATCAGCGTGGAGGAACTTGAAATCCTCATAGACGACGGTATTGTCGAAGCCTTTGACATCACAAGGGACTCGGGACGTTACCTTATTGATGTCGCCATGGCGGACGATACGGAATATGAGATTCTGGGCAACGGTTCCAAGAGCCTGTATGTGAATTTCTTCAATATCAATCTTTCCAACTCCAAATACAAGGACACCCTCATTGTCATCGACCCCGGCCACGGCGGCAATGATCCCGGCGCCATCGGCTATACCGGCACCCATGAAAAGGTTCAGGCTCTCAGAGCCAGCTACATGCTCCAGCGGGAGCTCGAAAAGGAAGGCTTCAAGGTGTATCTCACCCGGAGCAACGACCGTTATATCAACCTGTATGAAAGAGCCAACCTTGCCAATGAAATCGGCGCAGACCTCTTTATCAGCATGCACTTGAATGCCCATACCAGGTCATCGGTCAACGGGGTGGAGGTGCTCTACAGTCCCTACAGCAGCAAGGGGAGCAACCTGGCATCCAGCATACAGACTCAGCTGGTCAGGTCCCTGGGGGCGGTCAATCGCGGCATTGTGCCCCGACCCAATCTCATTGTACTGAGGGAGACTAAGATGCCGGCGGCTCTAGTGGAAATCGGGTTCCTTTCCAATCCCGACGAGGAAAAGCTCCTGCTTCAGGACAGCTACCTCAACAAGGCGGCCTCGGCTATCAAAAACGGCATTATCAACTTTCTCGACTGATACCCTGACACAGGGACAAGGAGTGACCTATGCGAATCAACCGGAACAAGGATGAAATAAGACCAGTGGTGATTACTGACCGATATCTGAAGGATCCCGAGGGCAGTGTCCTCATAGCCATGGGTGACACCAAGGTCATTTGCACGGCCATGGTGGAGGAGAAGGTGCCTGGATTTCTCAAGGGAACCGGAAAGGGGTGGGTCACCGCAGAGTATGCCATGCTGCCGGGTTCCACCCAGACAAGAAAATCCAGAGGCCAGTTCAAGGTGGACGGCCGAAGCACTGAAATCCAGCGCCTGATCGGGAGATCCCTGCGCAGTGTGGTGGATCTTGAGAAACTCGGAGAAAGAACGCTTTGGATTGACTGTGATGTGATCCAGGCTGACGGTGGCACCCGGACCGCCGCCATTACCGGGGCCTATGTGGCCATGGTGCAGGCCATGAAGACGCTTGTGGACAGGGGACTCCTTGAAGAGGTCCCTGTGAGGGCCTATGTGGCCGCTGTCAGTGTGGGAAGGGTCGACGGTGAAATCTGTCTTGACCTGGAGTATTCCGAGGATGTCATCGCCCAGGTGGACATGAACCTGGTCATGACGGACCAGGGAGAGTTTATCGAAATCCAGGGAACGGGTGAAGACAGGCCCTTCAGCTCCCAGGATTTGGGCGAGATGCTGGCCTACGGACAAAAGGGAATCGACGCCCTGATTGCCGTGCAAAAAAAAATCATTGAAGAATAGGATGTAGAAATGGATAAAGTAATTCTAGCTTCCAGCAATCCCCATAAACTGCTGGAAATCAAAGCAATACTAAAGGACTTCGGGTACGCCCTTTATACCGCTGAAGAGATGGGATTCACCGGTGAAATCATTGAGGATGGCACAACCTTTGAAGAAAACTCCTATATCAAGGCCAAAACCGTCCAGGAAGCCCTGGGGGAGATTACCATCGCCGATGATTCAGGTCTCATGGTGGATGTCCTGGACGGAGACCCGGGGGTCTTTTCAGCCCGGTATGCCTCAGAGGATGCCGACTATGCCATGAATAATCTCAAGCTCCTCAGCTCTTTGGAGGGAACTCCTTTCCTTGAACGCAAGGCCCGTTTTGTCAGTGTCATTACCATGCTCTTCAAAAGCGGTGAAAAAATAGTCTGCCGGGGGGAAATGGAGGGGTTCATTGCCCTTCAGGAGGCCGGTGAGAATGGTTTCGGCTACGATCCGCTCTTTTATCTGCCTGTGCACAAAAAAACCTTTGCCGAGCTTGACACCGAAGAGAAGAATCGCATTTCCCACCGGGCAAAGGCCTTAGAGGCTTTAAAAGAGGCTCTGAGTCAGAGAAAATGAGATTTCTGGTAGTTTCAGACACCCACGGCGATACCCTGAAACTGAAAAAAGCCCTGGAAAGGGAAGGTCCCCTGGATGCTGTAATCCATCTGGGGGATTTCAGCAGGGATCTGGAGTCAGTCGGGTTCAAAGGCTCCAGGCTGTCGGTTCGGGGCAATACTGACAAAGATGCCAGGGCTCCCCTGGAAAGACTTGTGGAGCTGGGGGGCAGGCGGGTCTGGATGGTTCACGGCCACCAGTACGGGGTCAAAGGCCACCTGGACCGGCTGGTTTATCGCGCCCTGGAACTACAGGCCGACATCGCGCTCTTCGGCCACACCCATCAGGTCCTTGTCGCCCGGGAAGAGAATCTGACTGTTTTCAATCCGGGATCTTTGTCTCTTCCCCGGGACCATGTCCTGGGATCCTATGGGATTTTGGAGATTGAAGGGGACTGTGTGCAAACCAAAATCTTTCGAATTTAAGGGATTAATCTGTTGACTTGAAAAATCAATTCAAGTATAATTGATTTTGTCAGTTAACGGGGTGTAGCGCAGCTTGGTAGCGCATCTGGTTTGGGACCAGAGGGTCGCGGGTTCAAATCCTGCCACCCCGACCACCATTTGCGGGTGTAGCTCAATGGTAGAGCCCTAGCCTTCCAAGCTAGTTATGAG
>LQBE01000008.1:73926-77043 GCA_002029975.1 delta proteobacterium ML8_F1
TTGTGCCTTCAATGGAAATGTGCCACAGAGCAATGAAGGGACTGGCATGCAAGTTCAGACATGGCGGCTGTCGTCAAGTGGTTAAGACACAGGATTGTGGCTCCTGTATGCGTGGGTTCGAATCCCATCAGCCGCCCCATTTGTTGGGGATTGGCCAAGTCGGTTAAGGCAACGGACTTTGACTCCGTGATCACAGGTTCGAGTCCTGTATCCCCAGCCATTTGACCCATTAGCTCAGTTGGTAGAGCATCTGACTTTTAATCAGGTGGTCCCGCGTTCGAGTCGCGGATGGGTCACCAGCAAGGCACCCCGGCAATATTGAATTGTCGGGGTGCTTTATTTTTTGAGACAGACAGATTAAAGGGAACCAAAAAAGATGACGAGGCAGTGCCGGTGAAAATACAAGCCCCTACAGAAGCAGTTTCTTGTGCCGTATCATCCGCCAGTCGACAGAGGAGACCGCCGGATAAGAAGGGGGAATCCTGTCAAATCTGGGGCCGTGAAGCCGGATTGCTCCGGGAAAAAGGAAAAAGAATTTATAATTCTAGTGGACAGATGTGGGTTTTTTGACTATAATAAATAAGTGACAAAACATCAAGGGGCATTAGCTCAGCTGGATAGAGTAGTAGACTTCGAATCTATTGGTCGGGGGTTCGAATCCCTCATGCCTCGCCATTTGTTACCATAGAAAGCACTGCATTTCTTTTGAGATGCAGTGCTTTTGCATTTCTATAATGGTTTCGTCTTGAAACGTCTATTATTTTGAAAATCTACAAAATTGACATTTCGTCACAAATAAAGTATATTAAATGTGACAAAATACTTATTAGGCAAAACACAGATTGTCACTCATTTATGCTGAGCATTGGACTTGAACCCGTGTGTTGTTCATTTGCATGGAATTTTTAGGGTAGAAAGGAGATCAATCCAATTTATTGCTAAAGGGCTAATTGGGTTGTGTGAATATTTATGGAAAGAAACATTGTTATCAATAAAATCAAAGAGAGGATCTATGAATCAAAGAAAGGGCAGTTATATACATTGACTGACTTTCTGGATTTGGCTAGTTATGATGCAGCAAGAAAAGCACTATCAAGATTGGTCAAATCTGCTGATCTCATCCGAGTTCTTCGCGGTGTTTACAAAGTTCCGAATTATAATGACTTTTTACAAGAGGAGGTTCCGGCATCGCCTGATGATGTTGCCAGAGCAATAGCTAAAGAGAGAAATTGGACGATTGGTCCTAAGGGAGATGCTGCCATGAATATTCTGGGGCTTTCTACTCAAGTACCAGCGATATATGAGTATATCTCTGATGGAGGTTATAAGGACATTGACTATAATGGAATCACTATCAAGTTCAGCAAGCGCTCTAACAAGAATATTACTGGCAAATCATACAAGACAATATTGATTATTGAGGCTATTAGGATGCTGGGTAAAGATGGTGTGAATGCCGTCACGAGAAATATGATTGCTAAGAAGTGTACACAAGATGATTTTAGATTGTTGTTTGATGATGGAAAATCATGCAGCAGATGGATCTTTGAAGAGATAAAGAGAATCCTAGAGATTGGAGGCTATGATAATGCTCAAGTTAGCAAGGAGATCCAATGATGACAGAGGGGCGATTATTTCCAGTACAGCGATGCAGAGAAAATTGAACGAAGCGATTATTGAGAAGGATTTTTGGGTTTGCTGGTTATTGGAGATACTGTTTCATCACTGTAAATATTCAAAGTACTTGGCCTTTAAAGGTGGTACTAGTCTATCAAAAGGATATGGAGTGATTGAAAGATTTTCTGAAGATATCGATTTGATTCTTGATTGGAGATTATTGGGATATGGTGTTGATGAACCGTGGGTCGAAAGGAGTCATTGTGCCCAAGAACGGTTCAATGATGAAATGAATGATAAAACAAATGAATTTCTTAGAGAAGTATTGATGCCAGACTTAAAAGAGATAACTGAAAATCAAGGCATTGATACATTTGAATACTATATTGATGAAATGGATCAGCAGACCATTCGATTTGTTTATCCTCAACTATATGTTGACAATAGTTTAGTACAGGAAATCAGGCTTGAAATTGGAAGTTTAGCGGCATGGACACCTAACACCGAAAGGAGCATAACACCTTTTGTAGCAGAGAGCTATCCTGGTAATTTTGAGCTCGCAAGCACTCAGATACGAACAGTAGAGGCAAAGAGAACATTTTGGGAAAAAGCAACAATTTTGCACAGTGAAGCACAACGTTCAGGAAGAAAAATGCCACCTAGGTACTCCAGACATTACTATGACGTGTATATGCTTTATCATAGTTCAATCAAGCATGAAGCATTTGCAGATTATGATTTACTTGAAAAGGTCGCTTCTTTCAAGCAGAAATTCTATAGAATGAATAGAGCCAGATATGAAGATGCTAATCAAAAGGGCTTAAAGCTATTACCCCCAAAGGAAAACATTCCAGCGTTGATAGAGGATTATGAAAGCATGAAGAGCATGATATTTGGTGAGGTAGTTTCTTTTGGAGAGATATTAGATGGCCTTGCAGAAATGTTATTGGAAATGCACTCAAGAAGTTAGGATAAAATCGATGGAGTCTAATGCTTCATTACATTTCGTGACGATGAATGGATTACTGGATAGAATTTATATATAAGAGCAGTCCTCAATCTTGAATAAATATTCAATAGATGAATAGAGGAATTTCTGGTCAAGTGGTCACCAATTGGACACCCAAAAAATAAAACAGGCTATGAATTTCAATAATATGAAGAAATTGAATAAAGGATGAAACAGGACAGCGAAAAATCAGGGGATGGCTATTTTACAATTACTATAGAGGATTAAAGAGAACGAAAAGGACCGGAAAATGAAGAAATAATAATTGCTGACAGCAACTTCGAATCTACTGGTCGGAGGTTCGAATCCCTCATGCCTCACCGCAGGTGGCAGAGTCTCCATGGAAATCCGTGGGGGCTCTGTTTTTTTGGATAATCGGCTCCTGTGAATTTTCTATGGAAAAGGACATTTATCGTGGTACAATATAAATCAAAAGGATATAAAGACCAGCTATAAAATGTCAACCCAGAAATAGAAGATTTTTTGAAGTA
>LQBE01000009.1 GCA_002029975.1 delta proteobacterium ML8_F1
CTTCCCGTAAAGGGATTACCAGGCAAGAAGATTCATTGCCATAAGGTCTTAAGTTGATTATAATTAAACAACTCATTTTTTTGTGAAGAGTCTCAAACTATTGTTTTGAATATTGCACAAATTGAGAATTTCGCATTTTTCATTGACGGCATTTTGCTTAAACCTCATTGCGCCAGGCTTTTGGAGCAATGAGAGCAATAATTGTAAATAGTTCAAGCCTACCAAGTAACATCAATAAGGATAGAAATAGTTTGCTGAAATTGCTGAAACCAGCGAAGGTTTCTGTTGGACCAATCGATCCAAAACCCGGACCGACGTTGCCCAAAGTTACAGCCACGGCACTGGCAGCGCTTTCTAAACTGATATTTTCAAGGGAAATGACCAGAGTCCCAATTACGAAAATCAGAATGTACAACACAAAGAAACTTGTGATGCCTGACACCATTTCACGAGGCGCTGCTTTATCGCCAATCTTGATAGGAATCACAGCTCTTGGATGAAAAATCCTGGTGACTTCTCTTTTGACCAGTTTTACAAGCACGAGAATTCGAATATTCTTGATCCCACCTCCAGTAGATCCGGAGCTGCCGCCAATAAACATCAGGACAAACAATATTGCTTTGGCGAAAGTGGACCACTGGTCAAAATCCACTGTAGAATAGCCGGTGGTGGTGATAATGGAACTCACTTGAAAAAATGCATCTCGAAATGCCAGACCCACCTCAACTTGAGAAGCCAAAATCAAATTAAAACCAATCAATGCCGTTGCAGAGAGAATAATACCAAGGTAAAGCTTTAGTTCAGGATTCTTGACCACATCTCTCCATTTTCCCTTAATAAGTGCATAATGAAGTGCAAAATTCGTTCCGGAAAGAACCATGAATACAGAAATGACCAAATGAATGTAGGTACTGTCAAAAGCTCCAATACTGCCGTTTCTGGATGAAAAGCCCCCGGTTCCCACAGTGCCGAAGGTATGGAGCGCTGATTCATACCAGCTCATACCCCCAAGCTTGAGTAAAAAAATCTCCAATAAGGTCAAGGCAATATAGGTCACATAGAGTATTTTAGCTGTATCCTTGATTCTTGGAACAATCTTGTCTGTCACCGGACCCGGACTCTCTGCCCTGAAGATCTGGAATCCACCGACTCCCAGAGTCGGCAGCAGCGCAATAGTAAAAACCAGAATTCCCATGCCACCGATCCAGTGGGTAAATGAGCGCCAAAACAGGAGCGCCTTTGGCAGAATCTCAATATCCGTCACAATGGTGGCACCGGTAGTGGTAAGTCCCGAAACTGTTTCAAAAAAAGCATCCACAACAGAGGGCACCAACCCTGAAAAAATGAAGGGTAACGATCCGAAAACCGACGCTAAAAGCCATCCAGTGGCCACAATGGATAGACCCTCCTTGGCTTTAAGCCGGTTGCTCTGGCTTTTGAATCTTGACAATGCATAACCGGTGGTGAATGTCAATGCGATGCTGGCAGCAAAAGGAATAATTACCGGTTCTCCAAGATAGAGGGCAATCAACAGGGAGGGTATCATTAACAAGGCCTCTAGGATCAACAACTTCCCGAGCACTTTTATCACGATTCCTAGATTCACTCCGTCAATCCCCCTTCCCCTATCTTAAAAACACTTGCAGCGCCTTGATATCTGAAACCAAACAGAAGATAATCAATCGATCTTGTGTGTGAATTTCTGTATGTCCATTCGGAATAATCACCTCATTGTCACGAACAATCGCTCCAATGATAATGCCCTTTGGCAAGCCCAGGTCCATAATCTTTTTACCAACTGCTGAAACATTTTCGCTGATTAAAATTTCAGTGACTTCTGCCTTATCACCCAAAAGCAGGGAAACCGAAACCACCTTGCCACCACGAATAAATTTGAGAATATCACTGGCTGTTATATTAACTGGATTGATAGCCATATCAATTCCCAATTTGTCAATTATGTGGTTATAACTTGGCCTGCTTATTTTAGCAATCACTTTATTGATTCCTGCTTGTTTTGCCATCAGGGACATCAGGATATTTTGCTCATCTAAGTCTGTTGCTCCAATGAAGGCATCCATGGCAAGTAAGTCTTCTTCCTCCAATAGGTTGATATCGGTCCCATCTCCGTGAATCACCAAAACCCCTTCAAGCTTCTCGGACAAATAGTCACATCGTTCAATTTTTTGCTCAATGATGGTGACTTTGATATCCGCTTCAGCAAGGATTTTCGCGAGATAGTAGCCGATTTTTCCCCCGCCCAAAATCATCACCCGCTTGATTTGCTTCTTCTCAATATGGATCTTCAGGTTTTCTCCAAGTCTGTAAATATTGTCAGCTTCCCCAATCACATAAATCAGGTCATCTGGTTTGATCTCAGTGGACCCGTCGGGAATCATGATTTCACCATCTCTGAGAATGGCCGTAATCAACACCTCCTCCATATGGTCAATTTCAGTAATTTTTCTACCCACAAAGTCCTTTAAATGATTGACATTGAAATCTACCATCTGTACCTTGCCCTTCGCAAAATCCCCCGAGTAAAAATTGTAACTCTTGAGCAGATACCGGGCAATCTCTCTCGCTGTTTCATGATCGGGATTCACAATATGGTCAATTCCCATATCCGTTTTGAAAAAATCCAATTGATCTCGATATTCTGGATTGCGTATCCGTGCTATAGTCATTTGACAACCATTTTTTTTGGCCAAGGTGCAGATGATGGTATTCGTCTCATCACTTCCAGTAGCGGCAATCAATAAATCATAACTGGCAATGTTAAGTTCTTTCAGAATCTCGATTTCCAACCCATTACCATTGGCAGTGAGTACATCTAAATGATCATTGACCCTTTCAATGACTTTTGGATTGGTGTCGACAAGAGTGACCGCAATATCGCTTTTGTCCAGAGCCTGGGCTAATTTGTTGCCCAATTTACCAGCTCCTACAATTATAACCTTCATTTTTGTTTCCTCCTTGCCACTATTCAAGTGCTATGTTGTGTGTGAACCCCTCGCTGAAACAGTTGTCATAGAATATTTTGAATAAATAACAGTAATAGAATGAACCATTGCAAGCTGGTTCATTCTATTCCATATCCATAAACAATCATTGAATCGAAAGCTAAAATTTTACTCAAGGATTAGATCCACTTTGAGAAAAATGACTGATTCTGAAAATTATCAATTCCTGCAATTGATTGAATCGGTTCAATCATGTGTCAATCTTAACCTATCCTAATCTTAAGGTCAAGGCCGCAACAATTCTCGTTTTTTGTTTATGAAATTTCTGCGGCAAAATGCTCTGTAATCATTACGTCAAATCTAACTTTTGACAGATGGCATGAAGTCTTTGGAGATACTATACTAACAGGCGTTCTCGTCAATAGACATGCTCATTGAGCCCAGATTTTGATATCTCTCTTAAAAACAGTGTTAGCTATGGAGACACACTTGCGTGGCTAAACTCCAATAAACAGTGCCCGTTTCTAAATTGGATTTTGGGCCCACTTTCAGGGTCAGGGCTTCTGGCATTTTTTGAAGATGTGACTGTCTTTGAAGAGAGGGGTGCTGTCATTGCGGATTCTATCGGGTTCATAGCCAATCCTGCTCTGGATGGCATAAGCCGTGATGGAGACCAAAAGGGCTTCAAAAGGAAATTTCACTAGTCTTATGGGAAAATAGAAATTGTAGGTTTTCCCGAACAGCTGGGACAACCACAGGGGGGCCAGAAGTACGGAGTTGATGAATTTGTAGACAAATCCGATGAAGAGGATTTTGTCAAAAGAAAAGGGGGCGCCCTTCGGAAGCCGAATCTTTTCACGGTTTGAACGAAGGAAGAAAAACAACCCTGCCGCAGTGAGAAAAGCAAAAACAGACAGGGCGGTCTTCAGCCAGCCTGCGTAAGCACGGACTTGCCAGACATAGAGGACCGAAGCCGAATATGCCAGAATCAGGAAGAGAAAGGTCGGGGCCGTAAAGTCCCGGCGGATGGGATGGTGCCTGAGGCCATGAAAGTAGAGCCCCGGCAGGAAGCCTGCCAGAAACGCATTCAGAGTGAACCCGGGGTGGAACGGGCCGGTCGAGGCGTCGAACAGGAAAAAAGAAAGCAGATTGGAAACAATGCCTACGATTCCGCCCTTCAAGGGCCCAAACCATAGGCCGCTTAAAAAGACAATGAAGGAGTACCCGAACCGGGTCGAGGATCCCGTTGCCGGGTTGTTGGCATTGAACCGGCTGAGGACAACGGCAAGGGCTATGAGCAGGCCCATGCGGGTCAACTCGCCGGTTTTGATTCGCCTGTCCATGGAAATCACCTGCCTTTAGTCTTTTGGGAGATGGCTTTCAAACCGCTTGAATTTGTTCTTTTCCCTGGGAAGTTCGATTCTTTTCAGATTGATTGAAATCTCGGGATTTTGGATGCCATAGGCTGCCAGCTCCCGGAGGAGTTTGGCCTTGAGCAAATCCGGGATGCCGGCGTTGGGGACAAGGAGATCCAAATCCACGGTGATTTCATTGAGCCTGTGCTGGATCACTTTGAATTCGCGGATGTCGTCGCTTGTGACAATAATCCATCTGACAAAGAGATCGGGGAACACATATTGGATTTCGTCTCCCCTGCGAAAGTACAGGATGTCGTCATGGCGACCGAGAACCTGTTTGATGCGCCTGAACTTAGAGCCGCAGGGGCAGGGCTCGTCCAAGACAATCATATCGTTCATCTCGTAACGGATCAGGGGCTGGGCATAATTGACCAGGTTGGTGATGATCATGCGGTGGCCGACAACACCGGGCTCCCCAATCAGACAGCCCTCAGCGTCATAAAGCTCCACGAAGACCAGATCCTCATTGATGTGCAGATGTCCAAGGCGGCAGGCTGAGGCCATCTGTCCTTCCGAAGCCTGGTAGATCTCGATGACCTCTGTTTTGAAGACTTCCTTGAACCGGTCCTTTTCCACGGGGGACAGGACTTCCGCATAGGTCACAACCAACCTGATATCTGCAGTAATCCGGCGGACTTCAGGGAGAAGCCGGTTGATCATACTGGGAGGGGCCATGAGGATGTTGATTCCAAGTGCGTTGATTGTCTGGATGACCCGGTCGACGGGTTCCATGGTCGACAGATAAGACAGACTGATGAAGTCGGCGTTGATATCATTAAACCCCTGGTTGAACACTCTGAGCATGAACAGAATCTTGAAAGGGAGCAGTCTGAGGGGGATGCCGGACCGGGCCAGAAAGACAAAGGGAAGGCGCTCGGTGAGCTCCCTCTCCGTAATGAAAAGTCCCTTGTTGCCGCTGGTCCCGCTGGACAGTCCTACAACGTATCGGTCCTTGTAGTACTGGAGATATGCCTTTTCGGTTTCCCGTCTGAGTGCGAAATCAGAAACCTCCTCCTTGACGAGGCCACAGGTGTTGAGCTCGGTGAAATGATCCATCATGCGCTTTTTGTCGATGACGGGAAGCTTGTAGAAATCGGAAATGGAATTGAAGGGCGCGTCCCGGTAGAGGTCCCGGTAGAAGGGGCTGTGGGCGATAGCGTATCTGTAGAGCTTTTTCAATTCTTTAAGCTGGTATGCTTCAATCCGTTTTTTCGGGTACCAGCGGTGAAAAACCAGTCGTGTATAGTCCAAGAGTCCTTTTAGCAGGTTCATAAGCCTAGGCCGCCTTCATTTTGTTTTCTTTTTCGCTCTTGATTTCCTTGAACAGATGAACATAGAGGTCTTCCACCCCGTATCTGTAGCCGGATTTTTCCCAACGAACCAAAAATATGCCGTAGACAAAGGCAGTCAAGATACCATAGACCAAGGAAAAGGTCATGGAGAGGTGGAATCCCGGGATGAGGATTTGCGCCATGCGCAGGAGACTTGCGTTTACAGCGGCCTCCATCAGGTAGGGGGTCAAACCCGCGATTCCAAACCGCGTGATGAATTTTCTGACGCCCTTTTCCGTCTGTTCCATGTTGAGGACCGCGAGCAGCATGAGCATGAACAGCCCGATTTGAGCGCCCATGATTGAAAACCATTTCAAGTCGATGGCCCGGTCCAGCATGGTGTCGGGCAGGTTGACATACAGATAGGCGCCGATCAAAAGAAAGGCCGAACCGTTCACCAGGACATACAAGGAGGCCTTTCGGGTCTCGTAATGCTTCAGGGCCGCAATCCAGGCGCCGAACAGGGCAAAAGCGAAGTACGGAAGGACAGGGTTGTTTTTGTTGACAAATATGTTGAGAACCAGGACCAGCCCGTAATTTCCTTCATTCAGGGCAATCAGGAACGTGTCATACAGAGGCATCCGGACCAGGGAAAGGAAGAAATACAGGATAGCCAGAAGATAAAGAGTCAAAGGGACATTGATCCGCTCCTTGATGGTTTCGATGATCTTGAACAGAAGGCCCAGAAGGAGGATGTTGAGGCCCATCATGGTCAGGCTGTTGATGTAGAGAAGGCGATCCAGCCCCGGGAGCACAAGGCGGCCCGACTTGATCCATTCCACTGCGATGGTGTTGTTGAAGCTTCGGCTGTCGAAATCGATATGGCCAGATCCCAGGACCGTCTTCTGCAGAAAGCCCAGGACCAGCAGATACAAAGCGGCGACAAGAAGGTGTCTGAAAATGGCTTTCATGTCATGCCCCTGGTTCATGCGGGACAGAATCTGGGTGGTGTGCGAGAATCCGCTGATCATCGCGAAGATTCCGGCAAACATGAGAAGCAGGCCGATGATGGTTATAATCACTGGCGGGTTGTCGAAATCCACATCAAAAATGCCTTCGAAGGAATAAAAGGACGTGTGAAGGATGAGGACGACGAAAATGCATAATCCTCTTAAAAAATCAATTCCTGCGATTCTTTTGCCGTTCATTGAATCACTCCCAAGAAAAATATTTCTTTTTGGGGCAAACCGCCGCCCATAAAAAAGTCAAATCATTCGTATAGCGCTTTAATAACAGTTTCTGTGGGGAGGGCCCTGAGGGTTTGGAATCTGAGGGATCAAGAGGGCTGTCGATTATTTTGAATTATCAGGGACGGTTCCTCTAGATTTCAACTTACATCTTCACATTGTCAATTGTACCATATAATCTTTATCGCAGTTTCATATATGGTTTTCAATACCCATTGGATCATTGTGATGTGAGCACCAGCGGGATAAAGACTATTTATTGGTGCAATTCAAAAATTAAAGAATGAGCCAGAAGGGTTCACCCTCGGATACGATAGCGTTGTCAAAAAAACCTCAACCCGGGGAGGAAATCCAGAGGACTCAGATTAATGTCGCCCTGCACGATTATCTTGCGAAATCACTACCGAATGCAAACCAGAATAATCTACCAATATCAGATTATTAACTTCCTTAGAATACGCTATCAGATCCTTGGTGAAACCTGATTTTGAAAACAAAATATAACACTTCTCATTTACTACTGTCTCGATTAGCTGTGACTTGTGTTTTAAATGATTAAGAACTTTTACACTTACTTTTTCATTTCTCCATTTACACTCACCAAACATGAAAAATCCATTTAAATCATATGCAACAATGTCTATTTTTGTATTTTTATTCCACCATCTGCCAATTCTCACCGGTCTAATTGGTACTTGTCCGCTTTTCACAAGCTCTCTGAGATGTGCTATTGCTACTTTTTCAAACTCTGTCGAAGTAAACATAGATAACCGCTCCATAATCACATCTTCTAAAATAACATCAATGTTGCCTTCCATTAGTTCAGAAATGTATGGATAGACAAACGAGTAATAAAATCTAAAGTAGCTATTGTCTATTTTATAAATACCGGATCGTCTTTTTGCTTGTTCTCTTACTTTTATTGTTGAAGGATATTCTTTTTTGACAATACCTAAGTCAATAAGTCCTCCAAGATAATATGGTAGTTTCGTCTTTTCAATACCCGTCTTCTGATAAATATCATTCAATTTTGCATCACCTAGTGCTATTGATTCAATTATCGCATTATACTGTGCTACTTCTCTTAATTCTTGTTTCAGTAGAAACTCAACTTCATTAAAAAGAACCGAACCGTTTTTAAGAATATTACTTTTAATATTCTCCCTTAGTGAAGCTTTTGGGTCTATCAAACTTAGATAATATGGCACACCACTAAATATGCTGTAGTAATCCATATGAAGTGATAAACTGCCATCACCCATGAAAGCTCTGGATACTTCAAAACCAAGTTCTTCAATTCTAAGTATGCCGGTAGTTCTTCCGTACAAAGGATTCTTTTCACTCAAAATCTCCTTTTCCATAAAACTCATAGAAGATCCTGATATGATAAACATTACATTGAGATCTTTAAAATAGTGATCCCATATTTTTTGCAGTACCGAAGGTAATGATTGATTACTTTCTACCATATACGGGAACTCATCCAAAACAATGACATTCTTTTCTTTATCGCTACACTGATCTGCCAGGAATCTAAAAAGCAACTCCCAGTCCCCGAATTTTTCTGTGTATGTCTTAGTATCAAATGCGTTCAAAATTATGGTGGACAATTTTTCAAGCTGAACATTATCCGTAATTTGAACTGCTGAGTAGAATATGTGCTTTTTATCCTTAATAAATTCTTTTATTAGTGCTGTCTTTCCAATTCTTCTTCTTCCATATATGACAACGAACTCCGCGCGATTACTCTCATATTTTTCATTTAAAAATCCAAGCTCATCATTTCTACCAACAAACATTTTCACACCTCCAAGTATGCACATGGGAACTATCCTATAAGTACAGACTATCACTGAAATCTATTATAGTCAAGACTATAATAGTCTTGACTATAATAGATGTGACTATGTGTTATCCTGGTTATGGATAACTGTCAACTTCCAGAAAAAATGTTACTAAAACTCCTGATTTCGATTCTTTTCAGGAGTTCTTTACGTTTTAGCCTAAGCTTTTTCCTGATCTGACTCTTGAATAAATTGAAGAATTTATTCATATGATTTTTCACTTTTCATAATGGCATTGATAAGTTCGTCCCGTTTTAGAAAAGATAACGTATAATAGGTTCCGCAAATTCATATAACAATGGACACAGTCCAGTTGCCATTTGGTATGATTAAGTTACCACAAAAAATTAAATCCGAATTCTTTAGCAAGTACCCCTAAAGAAATTATACATGGAATTCCGATTGTAGTAGCAACACCAAATGTATAAATCTGGAGTGGAGTCAAAGCTGCAGATATATTCAGGCCCAAAGCCGAGACAAGCATCGCTCCAGTTAAATCTTTTTGCAAGAATCCGAGTATTAAAGGGATAATCGTTATTGCAGGCAATCCTAACAATAACGATGAATGCTTGATAAAACGTTGGAAAATCAATATTTTCAGCATTTTTTAATAGACTTCCACCTCGTTACATAGTATAATATATGTAACGAGGTGGTGTAAATATGAGTATCGTTTATCAGAAGAACAAGCAAACTGGCGTTACATATGTCTATGAGAACAGACCCTACTGGGATAAGGATAAGAAGCAATCTCGGGCTAAGCGTACATTGATTGGTAAACTGGATCCTGAAACTGGGGAAATCGTTCCAACACGCTCCTACAAGAAAGAAATAGTTCAAGATAGTTCGCAGCTGAAAAAACGAGGCCCTGTGGCCATAACGAGAATCAGGCGAAGTTTCTTTGGAGCAAGCTATCTGCTTGATCAGATTGGTATGACTACTGGCATAAGAGATGACCTTAAGGCCTGTTTCCCAGAGCATTACAAACAAATCATATCCATTGCCTACTTTTTGATCCTGGAAGAATCAAACGCCCTCAGCCGGTTCTCGCACTGGCAGAGGCTTCATATTCATCCTTACGGAAAGGATTTGCCTTCCCAAAGGATCAGCGAGCTCTTCCAGTCCATAGATGAGGAAAGCCGAATGGCTTTCTTCAAGAAACAGGGTAAACGACGCATCGAGAAGGAGTGCTGGGCATTCGACATCACATCAATATCCAGTTACTCTCTGGCGTTCCGTCAAGTGAAAAAGGGACGGAACAAGGAACATGACTGGCTTCCTCAGATCAACCTAGCTCTGCTCTTCGGTGAAGAATCCAAACTCCCGTTCTATTACCGAAAGCTCGCAGGCAACATCACAGACGTGAAAACAGTGCGGCAGCTCATGGCTGAGTTCGATGTGATGGGCTACAAGAAAGTCAGCGTGATCTTGGATCGTGGCTTCTATAGCAAAGAGAATATCAATCTGCTCTTCAAGAATCATCAGAAGTTCATCATTGGCGTCAAGCTCGGACTGAAATACGTCAAAGAAGTGCTTGAAGAAGAGCGGGAGAATCTTCAGCTCTGGCCAAATCTCCAGACCCAGTTTGGTGCCTATGGCATCTGTAGAACAATAAAGTGGGATTACGAGCAGCATAGGCCCTATAAGGGTGATGTGGACAAAGACCAAAGAAGAGCTTACCTTCATCTGTTCTATAATCCAGAAAAGGCCTCTAGGGAGCAGATGGAGATGAATGACTACCTAACCAGCCTTCACAATGACCTCCTGGAAGGAACCAAGAAAGACTACCGCTTAAAGGACTATGACAAGTACTTCGAAGTCGCCTCGACTCCGAAGCGAGGGCTGAAGATCTCGCCCAAGGAAGATGCTATGCGAGAAGCGACAAGAAACTACGGCTACTTCGCCCTACTTTCGAATGAAGTCAAAGACCCCTTCGAAGCGCTCTCGCTTTACCGAAGCAAGGATATCGTCGAGAAGGGCTTCGGCAATCTGAAGGAACGCCTCAACTTCAGAAGAATGCAGGTTTCTTCAGAATTATCACTTAACGGCAAGCTTTTTGTTGAATTTGTGGCATTAATCTATCTTTCCTACATCAAGAAAAAGATGCAAGATGCCGGTCTATTCGAGAAATGGACCCTTCAGGGACTGCTTGATGAACTCGATACAATCGAGCGTTTCGAATGCCCTGAGCACGGAAGACTGCTCGGGGAAGTCACGAAGAAACAAGAATCAATCTACCAAGCTCTCGGTGTAGAACCGCCCTCGTTATAAATTCTGGGAATCTAGGATATAAGGGAATATTGACAAAAATCCTCAGAAAACCTAAAGCTAACATAATCGCTAAACCTATTGATACGATAATCAATAGGCTTATTCCTGCTATCTGACCTGAGGTGACTAAATCCACTTGATTTGCAAGAACCATTAATCCTGGTTCCGCAATGGATATGAAAAATCCGAGGATCACTCCGGCAATTAAAACAATCCATAATTTATTCGTTTTCGCAAGTGATTTTCCTGTAAGATCTCCCAGTGGCGTTATCCCAATGTCTACCCCTAGTAAAAAAACCGTTAACCCTCCAATCACTAATAAAGAACCAATTATGAATCTAATCAATACCGGAGTATCAATTGGTGATATTGTAAAATTAAGTATAATTACTAAAGCTGTAATCGGAAGGACCGAGAACAAAACTTCTTTAATCTTTGAAACTATAACATTCAAAGCAGTCATCCTTTCTTTGAATTTCTTATGACTGAAGTCACGAGATTCTTGGGGACAGAGCTTACTTGATATCGAAGTTTTCACTCGATAAAAGCGGTTTCTCTTCTTTACTAAGCTAACCCCGTCATCCCGATGATTTAAAGGAGGCTTCAGGCTGACAATAGCCTGAGGGCTTTTAAACTCATCCGTAAAGGGTGTTACGATTGATGCCTTCTTTTTCCGACACCTGGGGCACCGACTTGTTCTGGGGAGGCATCAAGCTCTCTAGGATGCGCTGCTTATACTCTTTTGAATATCTCTTGTGGCTCATCCTGTGGTTAATTACCTTTCTCAAAGGATGATATCATCCACACAACATCTATTCTGACCTATAGGGCCTCCTATAGCTTGTTAACTCAATCTACTAGACAAATGTGAATTTGCTGCTGCTTAAAATCTTTGAGTACACTTTTCCAAAACTCGATGATAGCTCGGCATATCTTTGTCACACGCATTCACAACCTCAAATTTTCCGTCATTAATCATTTCTTCTATACGTAATGCAACCCATGAATCCCCAATACCTAGTTGGTAGTTACCAAGCACTCGCCCAATAATCATTGCTTCATGAAATTCATTGCCTACTGCAGCAATTTCGCGAAGGATAAAATCATCATAGAATTCTTCCGACGTACTAACCAACTGTCCGTTCACCACGGCTCGCAAAGGTGCGCTCTCTGCTTGAAGTTCCTGCCAATAAGATGCACAACCTTGTATAAATAACGGAAGCACAGTCTTTTGCAAAGCAAGAAAATGTTGCCATTCTTCCGGAGCTACTTCAGCCCAGCTATTTTTCCGCACAATAATTCCTTTTTCATAAGCTTCCCATTCCGGAAGCTTAACAATCGAGACCTGTACATCATCCACGTTCCACTGATTCAACTGACTCATGAACCAGTAAAGTCCACACATTTCATCAGGCTGATTGCTATACCAGATACGGAGGGCTTCTCCTGCTGTTGCCCGTTCACGAATTATTTTCAAATTTTCGTTAGCTCTTTTAAGTATTTCTTCCGCCGCCTGATGCTCCACGTCATTCGGATAAACGCTGTATAAGTTTTCTAATGTCAGTTTCCGCTTGGTACCAGGCTGATTTTCTGAAATATCTCCAACACTCAGCATCAAATTGAATCCATAAATATCTGATGTTTTTCCACCCATAGGGGTAGCGCTCTCCCACGCCAATCGTGCCTTTTCCTCTGCTTCCCTCCGAGCAGTTTCAACTTCCTCTTTGGTTGGCTCACTTCCATTATCGTGACTGATAAAAATACCCATACATCCACCTTGATATTTTCCTTTGCCATAATGCTGTGCAATTTTAAGGCCTCCACAAGCACTATCGCTGAATAAGATATCTATCATAACCATTATCCTCCAACTCTCGCTTTTACCTATCTTTAAATCCATATAACAACTTGTGTCCAGAACATCTCGTTTATTAAAGAAATCCTTTTTTCCTTAAAAGATGATATCTTTTGAATATTCTCAATAACTTCCTCGAAAATATAGTGTTCAAGGATATGAGCCATTTTATTTGCTTCGTCTTTGCCCCTCATTTGATTAAAATATCGTAATCTTCCATTTCATCACCGACCAATTAAATATTATTTTTCAATATACTACAAAATCAACAAGGGACAACCCTTGACATGCTCTGGGTCATACCTATACCCAACAGCCTTCTATAAAATATCCTGCTCATATGCTGATACCCGCAATTCGTAAAATAAGACAAAGTGAGGCAAAGTCCCTGTCTCCCTGTCGTGTGTCATAGTTCCAGTTCCCTTCAGTCTTCAGGACTGAGACAAAGGAGACAAGGAACCTGTCCCTTTGTCTTGCAGAACACACTTCTTTATTTCCTTGACATCAACACTTCCGTCCCCACATGTGGTATCACATTAGTCTTATACAATTTAACAAATTTATAACTACAGGGGTAAATACTCACTTCCTATCCCCTATTATGATTTTTCATCAGAATCAATTCCACAGTAAAACATAAGTTTTTCCTAATTATTCACAAATACTCACAGTCCTAATTGTTCTTTAGAAATATCAACTACATCTTCATTTGAGAATCCCATTTCATTATCTAACATCATAACAACATTGTCAGCTAGAAGCAGAATCATGGTTTTATCTGTTTTTAAATAGTAAGCTCTATCTACTCCCCAGTCTGAAGCTGGAGCTTCAATAATATCTCTATATAATAATGATCCTTCTCGTTTCAGCATTTTTTCGAATATATATTCTGATATCTCATCATTGATGACCTCATAATAATGTGTACGAATTGTACCCTCTGATGATACTTCATGGTATTCATAACTTTCTGGTACTATTATACTCGATTTCTTAGAAAAAGCCTTTATCTCTAGGTTCTCTTCCAGTCCAAAATCTTCTAACCGAATAACTTTATATCCATCTGGCACCTCAGAGCTGATTCCCACTAGATTGTGAGCAATATTATTTTGTGAACCTATCACATTAAATAAAAAAACGGTAAATACGGTAGCGATGCCTATTATTAAGAACGTAAAAATCGCAATATTATTTCTACGGCTTCTATTAGAAGCTAACCCTTTTTTTCTAAACCATAATCCTACTCCAAGTCCAGCCCCCGGGATAACAAGAGAAAATAGTAAAAACGGATGCCCCTTCATGGCATCTAATATAACCGCTGTAATATAAATTCCTAAAGCTAGACTACTGATGATTAAGTGAAATCTGCCTCTAAAGACTGCGGACTTTACAGAAGCTTTTGGTAAAGATAACCCTTCTTTTATGTTACGTTTAGCTCTCCAGAACCATAGTCCATAATAGATTACATATACCGAAACCGGTATTAAGAGTAAAGGGAGCATTATTGTTCTTACAATATCACTATTTACAAAAAGTCTGTCATACTGAAATGGAAATAGACCTCCAAGGCTTAGTAATAAAATAGGAAAAAGAATAAACATCAGCAATACTTCCAGACTGTAAAATGCTTTCTTAATAATTCTTTGTTCTTCTACCGAATCGGTTTGTAAGGGAATGTAGCTCTCCGTATCTTTGGTATAAAACACCTGAAGTTTATTGGATGAGGTTACATAAGTCCATCCTGTTTTTTCACATAAATCACGATAATCTTTTACTGCTCGTGAATTATAGGAATCAAAGGCACTAATATACGGGAAAACATCCACTGCAAATTTAATAGATTGTGGTTTGATTTTTTTTAATTCCATTGTAAAACTGTTTATCTTTTCTAACATCCATCCTTTTACTGCTTGCATCTCAAAATATTCTTCCATTGCTTTATAATCTAAAAGAGTGAAAACAAAAGGAATTCGTTTCATTTTATTCATGAAATGGGCCTCCTATAAATTTATTTCCATCGCTTACTAAGGCTCTAAGCCTCTCATGTTCATTCTCCAATATCCCTTTGCCTTTATTTGTAAGACTATATATTTTCCGTCTACCATCATCATCAACTTGTTCGATAATTTTTTCTTTTTCAAATCTGGATAGTAAAGAATATAACGTTCCAGCCCCCACTTGGACTCGATTATTAGTTATGTCTTGAATCATCTGCATGATTTCATAACCATGCCTAGGTGTATATAGAGTGAGTAATAAGTAATACATCGGCTCAGTCAGATTTTTCAATTGTTCTCTTGCCATTTGTTCACCTTCTTTATTCCGTTAATCATTATATCTATTATCGATATATTGATTATCAGTATATCAACCTTGAATTTCAGTGTCAATAATTCTTGTGTAAAATAAGAACAATCCGGCCCTAGTCAGCCGGATAATCTCTTATTACTCTCAACTCTATCGCCATTCCATTCATGCAAAACACAACCTGTACAGGTTAAGCACAGGATGCTTTTTCTATGTCCATAGACTTAACAAAAGACAACCTTCGCCATATAATGGCTCTAAACGCTCTATATTGCAAGGTTTTATAGTTGCCCTGATCCACTAACTCTTCTGTAGTATTTTGCGTTACCACATCAGTCATATATATTTTAACAAATGTGATTCTTAAAGGGGTTAAATTATCATTTTGCACCCCTTTTTGTTTTATTTAAGTCCCAAAGGGGTGAGCCAAAATCATACAGATTTATCAAATTTTCACTCGATTACCTACATTCTCGACCAGCAATTAAGTCCTTGATCCATCCTGGTGCATTAGGTATCGGTGTTCCTTTTCTTAGATGCTTTATCACTGTTTTAATATCTTCAATGCGCCAAAACCGATTGCATAGATAACATTTGTGGCAGCAGAAATCTGCATTTTAAGCTTAGCTCTCAAATTTCTTTCCGCAGTAGTAACGCTCATGTTGATACAATATTGGGGGCTTCATTTCCCATTCTTTCTTGCATTCTTTAGTTCATGTCCGCCTGCATTTGACGCTTACATGTTAGAGTCCGATAATGAGGGGTACTAAAAATGGAACCAAAAAACTTTGAATAAGGCCAATCAGAAAAGAGTAAATGACAATTTTTTCGGAACAAAATCGTTCAACCATCGGGATGCAAAGATCCATGGAGGCGACGCCCGGCATGCTCGCTGCTTCGATGTAGCCGATTTTTCCCGCCACAAAAGGAAAGAGTGCAATTCCTCCGAACTCCCGAATGATGTTGTGCATAAAGGAGATGGCTCCTGCTATTTCATAACCCTGCTCGCTTATGACGATGGGAGCCAGGGTGTACCATCCGAAGCCGGCGCCGATGGCCACAGCTTCCTTGGCGGAAATCGGAAGGACAAAACTGCAAAGGTAGGCGGAAAATAAAGAGCCAAAGGCGACAGCAACCGGGAAGGCAATCACGCGAAATCCTGCTGATTTTATGTTGTTTAAGACGGATCCGGAGAGTCCCAAATCGATGCCGACAAAAAAGAGCAATCCACATAACCCGACGACTAAAAGTGTGCTTGACAGGTGTTCAAAAGACTCTACGCTGGAAAATATTTTTGGAACGAAAAAATATCCGGAAAAAAGACCCGCAGAAATAAGAATAAGGATAAGCAGGGTTACGGAATGTCCATTGGATTTATGGATTTCCGGAAGATCTTCCGAAAGCAGGTCGGTTGAAATTTCCGGGGCCGTCTTCGCAACAGGTGATGGTTCTTCAAGCGGTTGAATAAGTTCTCCGAATTTGTTCATTCGAAACAGTTTTCTTGTCCCAATGACAGCGAATATGCTTCCCGCCACGATTACAATTGTCATAAAGAGAGCTTTTAAGCCAATGGTTCCAAGATTAGTGATTACTTCTTCGCTTGAGCCCATCCGTACGCCCATTAGAAAAACAAGGGCGGCAATCGCCACAAAAAGCAATGTAGAAATCCACCGCAAGCGGTTTTTGATGTGCCTGAGTTTGCTCCCCAGACCATATCCGATTAGAACCATTCCCCAGTAAAGAAAAAGCAATCCCATGGTATACTCCTTTTAGGTTGATGCGAACTGTTACAACACCCAACCAATATCATAACGAAAAGGAATCAAAAATAAT
>LQBE01000010.1:0-13832 GCA_002029975.1 delta proteobacterium ML8_F1
TTTTTTTTTTTTTGAATCTATTGATGATCAGTTTCGTAGGCTTCATTGAGGTCCTTGAGGAGAAAATCCAGATTGATGCCGTGGACCATGGAGGCCTGCTCGAGGGATTCCATGGAGGCTGATGGACAACCCAGACACATGAGCCCATGTTGCAGGAATATGCCAGCCAAAGTCCGGTCAAGACTCAAAACTTCAGCAACAGTCATTTCTTTATTGATTGTCATACAATCACTCCCTTCTTTATAGGTTTATTTTATCATGGAAAGGGTCGGAATAGAACCCTTAATGATAAATACTATCAAAATTGAAGCTTCAAAAGGATTTTTTCATAAACAGGGGTTGGACAGCCATAGAAAAAATCGGCAGCGACAGGGTGAAAAAGGCGTAGGGAAGGTAGTCCAGGGTGGCGACGCCAGTCAAGGCTGCTACAAAAATGCCGTTGAGATTCCAGGGGATGATTCCCACCACGGTGACCCCCGTATCCCCCAGAGTTCTGGCAAGGTAGTTGCGCCTGATCTGGAACCGGTCGTAGTAGGGGGCGAAAAGCTTGCCGGTGATGATGACCGACAAGGTCTGGTTGCAGGTGATGATGGAGAAAAGAATGCTCAGAAGGGAGACCTTGAGATTCATCTCGAAGTAGCTTTTCAGCGACCGGATAAAGGGGGTGATGATTTTTTCAAAGAGATTCGAGAGTTCGTAGAGCCCGTTCAGGAAGGAAGAACTCACCAGGATGCCCAGAACCTGCAGCATATTGAGCAGACCGTTGCTCCTGAGAATGGGCCCCAGATAGGGGTCGGAGGTGCTATAGCCCAGGACACTGAAATTCATAAACTGTGAAAGATCAAACCCCTGAAAGCTGTAGATGACAAGGGACAAGCCATAGACCAGGGCCAGGGATTTTAAAATGGGAACCTTGAACAGAATCAGGGCAATCAGCAGAATCACCGGGGTCAGATAGCCGGGATGTATGGTAAAGCCTTCCGCCAGAGCCTCCTTCAGGGCCAGTACGCTAGGGGTGTCCGTTGAAGCGTAGGGCCTGCCGAAGTGGCTGTAAAGACCCAGACTCAGGGCCAAGGGCATTACAGAGGACACCAGCATCAGCCGCATATTGAGCTGGATATTGGACTGTGTCACCTCGGCATTGAGATTGTTCACGGCACTCATGGGGCTGGTCCGGTCGCCGAAATAGGCGCCGGAAACCAGGGCGCCCACCATCAGGGCTTCCGGGATTCCAAGATTGTAGGCGATGCTCATGAAAAGGGGGACCAGGATGGTCATGGTTCCCAGGGCGGTCCCGATGACCATACTCAGAGCTGTGGCCATTAAAAAGCCGAAGAGCAGTGGATTCAAAGAAGAGACGACACCCACACTGTAGTAGATGAAATTCGGGAGAACTCCGATTTGAAGCCATAGGGGTATGATGACTGAGATAGTACCCAGTAGAATCATGGCCCTTTGGACCAGTTTGAGGTTTTGCACCCCGGCTTTGAGCATCTGATTGAAGGAGTAGCCGTGAAGGGCGACAATGAAAGCCGTCATCAGGGCGCTCAAAAAAAGAGCCATGAAAATGGGCCACCCGCGTATGATGGCCAACACGACTGAGCCTATCAAAAGGCCCAGTATGACAAGGGTTGTGGATAGTTTAAGCGGTTTCAAAGGGGTATCATCTCCCTGTCTGGGTTCTTCTAATAAAGTAACACAGTTGGGTAGAAAGTCAACTACCCACCACCTAAAGGTAATGGGTTTCTGTGCCACAAAAATTTATGGAACCTGCAGGATACAATATTTGACGAACCTGTGATATGATAGTTTCGAGGTGATTTTGTGGCATCAAACTACAATAATGAGAGCATCACATCCCTCAAGGGAGCCGACCGGGTCAGAAAACGTCCCGGGGTTATTTTTGGTTCCGATGGGATTGAAGGTTGTCAGCAATCTATTTTTGAAATCCTATCGAATTCGATAGATGAAGCCCGGGAGGGATTCGGTCGTGCCATTACAGTCATTCGCCACCATGACGGCGCCATTACCGTGGCCGATGATGGCAGAGGCATTCCGGTGGGCTACAATAAAAAAGAAAAGAAGTACAACTGGGAACTCCTTTTCTGCGAACTCTACGCAGGGGGAAAGTACAATACCAACGAAGCACAGAATTACGAGTATTCACTGGGACTTAACGGCCTGGGTCTGTGTGCCACCCAGTACAGTGCACGATACATGGAAGTGACCGTTCTCAGAGAAGGTTATGAGCATTCTCTTTTTTTTGAGAAGGGAAGCAATGTCGGTGGTCTTAAACGCAGGAAATCCGGGGTCAAAAAGACCGGCACCACCATCAAATGGCTGCCGGATCTTGAGGTGTTTACGGATATCGGTGTCGATGAGACCTTTTTTCTGGAGGTGCTTAAAAAGCAGGCAATAGTCAACAGCGGCATAGAGTTCATCTATGTGGATGAGGTAAAGGGTCTTGAGCAGCGATTCTTCTATGAAAAGGGAATTGAGGATTATGTCAGGGAGCTGAGCGATTCCAAGGAATTCACCTCCCTCATCCATATCCAGGGATCCGGCAGGGGAAAGGACCGCGAAGACAAGGCCCCCTACAAGGTCAAGGCTGAAATCGTTATGACCTTCAACAATGAAAACACGGCCCTCTTGTATTTTCACAACTCAAGCTATCTGGAACATGGCGGGGCGCCGGACAAGGCGGTCAGAACCGCTCTGGTTTTTGAAATTGACAAGCATATCAAGGAAAAGGGAAAATATTTGAAAAACGAAAAGCGCATCACTTTTCAAGACATCGAAGACAGTCTGATTTTGATTTCAAGCTCTTTTTCTACGGTGACGAGCTATGAGAACCAGACTAAAAAATCAATTACCAACAAATACATCCAGAATTTCATGACGGAACTGATTCGCGGACAGCTTGATATCTATTTCATCGAGAATCAACGGGAGACGGAAAAAATCATTGAGCAGATTCTTGTCAACAAGCGCAGCCGTGAAAAGGCCGAAATCACCCGGCAGACCATCAAGAAGAAACTCAGTGTCAAAAATGACCTGATGAACAAAGTCAAAAAACTGGTGGATTGCCGGGCGAAGGACCCTAAGGAGAGGGAACTTTTTATCGTAGAGGGGGATTCCGCTCTCGGAGCCTGTAAAATGGCCAGGGATGCGGGTTTTCAGGCGCTGATACCGGTCAGGGGGAAAATCCTGAATTCCCTCAAAGCTGATTATGATAAAATTTTTCAAAGTGAAATCATCATGGATCTTGTCAGGGTCATGGGCTGCGGCATTGAAATCAAAACCAAGCATACCAGGGACTTCAATCTTTTCGATATCAACAGCCTGAATTACGACAAGATTATCATCACCACCGATGCCGATGTGGATGGGTTTCAGATCAGAACCCTGATTCTCACCATGATCTACTCTCTGATGCCCTCCCTGATTGATTCCGGGAAGGTCTATATCGCGGAATCCCCGCTGTATGAAATTGTGCACCGGGAAAAATCCTATTTTGCCTACAATGAGGATGACAAACGGGAGATTATTTCCAAGCTGCCCGATGACAAATACAAAATCCACCGCTCAAAGGGACTTGGTGAAAACGAGCCGGAGATGCTGTGGATGACCACCATGGACCCCAAAACCAGGAAAATCATACAGGTCACCAGGGACACGGCTGAAAAGACCAAGACAATGTTCGACACCCTTCTGGGGGATGATTTGTCCAGTCGCAAGCTGTTTATTGAAACCTACGGGCCACTCTACACCGAACGTCTGGACCTGAGCTAAGAGGAGAATTGACTATGACTTACACGGAGCAGAAAATTACCGACACCCTGGAATCAAATTACATGCCCTATGCCATGAGTGTGATTCTGTCGAGAGCCCTCCCGGAAATTGACGGTTTCAAGCCCTCTCACCGCAAGCTCCTCTATACCATGTACAAGATGAACCTGATCAAAGGGGGAAAAACCAAGTCAGCCAATGTTGTGGGGCAGACCATGAAGCTCAATCCTCACGGTGATCAGGCAATCTACGCCACCATGGTGCGGCTGACCCGGGGCAACCAGTCCCTGCTCTATCCCCTGGTGGACTCCAAGGGTAATTTCGGCAAGGTCTATTCCCGGGACATGAAGCATGCGGCCGCCCGCTATACCGAGGTCAAACTGTGTAAAATTGCCGAAGAGATTTTCAAGGATATCGACAAGGACATCGTTGATTTTACGGACAATTACGACGGTACCATGCTGGAGCCCACCCTGCTGCCCGTCAGATTCCCCAATATTCTGGTCAATCCCAACCGGGGAATTGCCGTGGGGATGGCTTCCAATATCTGCAGCTTCAATCTCAAGGAAATTGCGGAATTCACCATCAATTACATGAAAAGTCCGGATACGGCTGTGGAGGACTATGTGCTTGGCCCGGATTTTCCCACCGGGGGAAGGATTATTTACGATAAAGAGATTTTCAGGCAAATCTATGAGACCGGTCAGGGAACCTTCAGAATCAGAAGCAACTATGTATACCACAAAAAAGACCGTTTGATTGAGATCGGGGAGATTCCCTATACCACCACCACAGAGGCCGTCATTGAAAAAATCATCGACCTGATCAAGGCGGGAAAAATCAAGGAAATCAACGATGTCCGGGATGAGACGGACCTCAAGGGACTGAAAATCACCATTGATTTAAAAAAAGGCGTTGATCCCGACCAGTTGATGGCGCGATTGTTCAAGGAGACCCCCCTTGAGGATACCTTCAGCTGCAATTTCAATATTGTCGTCAAGGGCAAGCCGAAGGTCATGGGCATCAAGGAAATCCTGGACCATTGGCTGGAATTCAGAAGAGGTGCCATTCGCAGAGGACTTTCCTACGATATTCGGCGGTTCAAGGAAAGACTTCACCTGGCCATGGGTCTCAAGGCGGTTTTGCTGGATATCGACCGGGCCATTGAAATCATCCGGGGATCGAAAAAAGATGAAGAGGTGGTCCCCAATCTCATGGAAACCTTTGCCATTGATCTCATCCAGGCGGAGTATGTGGCCAATATAAAGCTTCGGAATATCAACCAGGAGTATATTCTCGACCGGGTGAGCGAGGTCGAAGACCTCAATGACCGGGTGGGCACCTATGAAGCGATGCTGGAAAATCAGAAGGAGATTGACAAGATTATCAGGACTGAACTCAAGGATATAGCGAAGAAATACGGGGACGGGCGCAGAAGTGCCGTGCTTGATGAGGATGTGATTGTGGATGTCCCTGTGGAACAGCACATCGAGGACTACAATCTTGAGATTTTCTTTACAGACCACAATTATTTGAAGAAAGTGAGCCTGGTTTCTCTTCGTGCCGCCAGTGTCCACAAGCTCAAGGATGATGACGAAATCCTGCAGCGGATTGAAGCCACCAATTTGTCTGAGGTCATCATGTTTTCCGACAAGGGCAATATCTACAAGATCAAGGCCTACGAGCTCAGGGATTCAAAAGCCAGTGAGCTTGGGGACTATATTCCCAATATCGTTGAGATGGAGAAAAATGAGCGGATTATTCATATTCTGGTCACCAGGGACTACAGGGGACACATGATATTCGGCTTCAAAAACGGCAAGATGGCCAAGGTCCCTCTGACGAGTTACATGACTAAAACCAATCGCAGGAAACTGGTCAACGGCTACAGCACAGATTCACCCCTGGTGAGAATGCTGTATGCCCCTGAGGATATGGATATACTGGTCTACAGGCTTTCAGGGGAGGAGGATGCCACGGCGGTACTCCTCAATACCGCCCTGATCAGTGAAAAAACCACCCGAAGCACCAAGGGGGTCCAGGTGCTTCGCATGAAAGAAGCCAGTGTCATGGCAAATTTTGAGACCATGGATGAGATTAAAATGCAGCGGGTCAATAAGTATCGCACTCAAAAAATTCCCGTGGCGGGGCTTAAAATCCTTCCAATGAATATTTAAGCGCCGGGGGGGTACAAAACTTACGAGGTGGTGATGCAATGAACACAAGGCAAAACAGAAAAGCCCTGAAGTGGCTCAGCATTCTCTTGTCCGTAGGGGCCATTGCGGTGCTTTATTATGAGCTGAAATTCTTTGATTTGCTCCTCGGGGTCTACAATCTCGAAATTCGGGGCAAAAGGATTGCCCGGGTGTCCCAAAAGACCCTGATGTATGTCATGCGCAGCCATGAAGATGAAGACCTGTTCACCCGGGAGATGGAAAAACTGGGATGGCAGTTCTATGATCAATACGGCAGGGGCTATCTGTTCACAAAGCAGGGTGAAGAAATTCTCGCCACCAGATCCCAGCACCTTGGGCGCTATCAGGTTTATGAAATCCACAACGAGAAATACTTCAACTACATGAATGGAGCGTCCTAGGACACTCCATTTTTAACACTTATTTAACACTTGTGAGATTGAATTCGGGTAGAATGGGATTGAATTGAAAATTCATGGAGGTAAGATGAGAAAAAAAATTCTGGTCATCGAAGATGATCGACACATTGTAGAGTTGATCCGGTTCAATTTGGAAGCCAATGATTATGAAGTAGAAACCTCCTTTGACGGCAAGGAGGGTTTGATGAAGGCTCTTGGAATCCGGCCGGACCTCATAATTCTTGATATCATGATTCCGGAGATTGACGGTCTGGGTGTTCTCAACCGCCTGAGGGTGGAGGAATCGACAAAGCGCCTGCCCATCATCATGTTGACGGCCAAAAGCTCCGAGATGGATAAAATTGTAGGTCTAGAAATCGGTGCGGATGATTACATCACAAAGCCCTTTTCCATCAATGAGCTGATTGCCAGAGTCAAGGCCCACCTCCGGAGGACCCAGAGAGAACAGGAGCATCCGAAGCCCGCGACCAGGACCATTGCAATCAAGAATCTGGTGGTGGATCTTGAAACCTATGAGGTGACAAAGTCCGGCACCCCGGTCAAGCTGTCGCTGAAGGAGTTCGAGCTTCTGAAAACTCTGGTTGAGAACCAGGGAAAGGTTCTGACAAGAAACCAGCTGCTGGATGAAATCTGGGGGTATGATTTCTACGGTGAAACCAGAACCGTGGATGTCCATATTCGGCATCTCAGGAGCAAGCTTGATGATGACGAAGAGGAAAGTCTCATCGACACCGTCCGCGGTATCGGATACAAAATAAAATAAGAAATGGTGACTTTATGAAAAGAAAAATCCTGCTGATTTTTGCAGTTCTGATTATCATCAGCGTAACTGCGACGGGGATTATTTCCCTGCAGCTTACGAGAGAACATTATATTGACGAGCTTTCCACCCATATGCTGAACTACGGCAGAATCATCGCCCTCAATCTCGAGGGGATTGAGGCTCCGGACTACCAGATGGCGGCCAGAAGCTATGCCGTGAATATCGACGGGAGAGTCACCTTTGTGGATAGCTCCGGGGTAGTGCTGGGAGATTCCGATGCGAGTCTTTCCCGCCTTGACAACCACGGGGACAGGCCCGAGGTCCTGGAAGCCTACGACGGAGATGTCGGCACGGCCATCCGTTACAGTGACACCCTGAAGTCGGACTTGTACTACGTGGCCTACCCGGTTACTGTGGCGGGAGAGGCTATTGTCATCAGAATCTCCAAATCCATGTCGGATATCGAGGACTACCTGAACAAGCTGCTGAGGAGCTATATTTTCGCCCTGCTGGTGGGCTCGGGCTTCGCTCTTTTCTTCGGATTGAGGCTGGAGAAGATAATCATCAAACCCATCAATGAAATGATTGACAGGACCAAGGAGATTGCCGCTGGAAAATTCGGAGAGCAGGTCTATACCGACAACACACCGGAAATGCGGCACCTGGCTGAGAATTTCAATGACATGAGTGCCCAGCTCAGCAAGAAAATGGATCAGATCAAATCAACCAACAGCAGTCTGAGGGCCACTCTGGACAGTATGGTCAATGGCATCATCGCTGTCGACAACCAACGCGAGGTTCTTTTTGTGAACCCCGTGGCCGAGAAAATTTTTCAACTCAGAGGCAAGGAAATAAGGGGAAAGAAGCTTGCGGAAATATTCAGGAATTCCGAGGTCCTTGCGCTTATTGATGATTATTTTGAACCGAATCAGGAACAGCTTCTTGAAAAGGAGATTGAATATGCAGGCCGGTACTTCGTCATCACCATCAGCCCAATCACCGGTCATCAAGAGGATTCCGGACAGTACGGGGTAGTGATTTCAATCCAGGACATTACCGAACTGAAGAAGCTTGAGAATATGCGCAAGGATTTTGTGGCCAATGTGTCCCATGAACTCAAAACCCCCTTGACCTCCATCCGGGGGTTCATTGAAACCCTCAAGAGCGACAACATCAAGGACAATGAGACCAAGGAGCGGTTTTTGAATATTGTCGAAATTGAAAGCATCCGTCTCACGAATCTCATTGAGAATCTGCTGCTTCTCTCAGACATTGAAAAACACGGGCTTGTGGACACGGAAACCATCAGTGTCAAGGCCACCATCGATGATGTGTATGAGATCATGGACATCAAGGCCAGGGAGCATGGCATCAGCCTTGTCCTCAGGGAGAATCTGTCAGAGGACATCACCATACTCGGCAACAACACCTGGTTCAAACAGGTTCTGATCAATCTTCTTGACAATGGCATCAAGTACAATAAAGAGCAGGGCACGCTGCTGTTGGAAGCCGTAGTGGAGAAGGACAATTTGAAGATTCGCATCGAAGATACGGGAATCGGCATTCCAGAGGAGCATTTTGACCGGCTCTTTGAAAGATTCTACAGAGTTGACCGGTCCCGGTCAAAGGAGGTTGGGGGCACCGGGCTGGGCCTGGCCATTGTCAAGCATGTCCTCAGGAACCTTGGAGGAACCATAGACCTCAAAAGCACCGTCAACGTCGGGACCACTTTTCTCATCACTATTCCCCTGAATGCACGGCACTGAATGCAGCCACCCCTTTGAACCGGATCATGGGCCAAAGGGGTGTTTTTCAAAGGTTTTTTTGGTTAACCCACTGTTAACAAAGGGTTTACCTTGGAATAACACATGACGGGGACGGCCCTGTTATACTGAGGACGAATTAAATCTGAAAGGGGTTATTCCTAAAATGAAAATTTCAAACAAAAAGTCACTGGTTATTGTTTTGGTAGCAGTACTGAGTATTTTCGCCTTGGTGGGATGCAGTGCACCCGCCCAAGAAGCACCTGCCCAGGAGGAGCCGGCTGAGGAAGCTGCCGATCCCGCTCCCGCTGAAGAACCGGCTGAAACCATCGAAGGTCCAGTCATCATTGACGGTTCAGGTACCGTGTATCCCTTGATGGCCCACCTTGCAGAGGTCTATATGACTGAAGAGCAACCGGATGTCAGCGTTCAAGTAGGCCGTGCAGGATCCAGTGCAGGCTTCAAGATGTTCATCCCCGGGGAACTGGACTTCTCTGATGCCTCCAGACAAATCAAGGATTCTGAAGTTGAGCAGCTCAAGGAAAAAGGCTGGGAAATGGGAAAAGACATTCTCGAGTTCAAAGTGGCTCTTGACGGTTTGACCATGGTCATCAATCCGGAAAACGACTGGGCGGTTGAAATGACAAACCAGGAAATCGTCGACATGTACCTCTCCGGCACCTACAATGCGGATGACGTGGTTCTGTGGTCAGACATCAGACCTGAATGGCCCAGTGAAGAGATCAATTTCTACGGACCCAATGAAAACCACGGCACCTTCGAATTTTTCTACGAAAATATTCTTGGCAAGCAGGACATGGTCAAAACCGCTAACCTGCAGCAGGAATACTCCACCCTTGTCGACCTGGTCTCTAAAGACAAATATGCCATTGCTTTCTTCGGATTCGGTTACTATGTCAGCAATACCGACAAGCTTACGGCAGTAAAGGTGGACTTTGGAAACGGCCCCGTAGAACCCTCTCTTGAAACCATTGGGGAAGACCTGCCCTACGCAGGATTCACACGACCCGTGTTCACTTACCTCAATGCCGCCTATGCAGCAGAAAAGCCTCAAGTTCTCGATTTTGCAAAATTCATCGTGTCTCCCGAGGGAGCTCAGAAATATGCCGGAGAAAACGGGTTTGCCCCATTGCCCGCCGAAGTATTCGAAGGATACATGACACAGCTTGAAGCCATCAAATAACTGTAACTACAGTTGACTTACAGAGTTTATCACCATATGCAGGATTTAAGATGAGGGTCCATGACCCTCATCTTAAATCGTTTAAAACGTGACAGGTTTCACAGTGCAAGGAGGGAATCTTTTGGGTACCCAGACGAATGTTCGAAAAATGATTCATGATAATATTGTCAGCAATAAAAACTGGTTTGATAAAATGGTGCCGAAGATTCTGTTTTTAGCGGCCCTGGTTTCAGTAATCACCACCCTGGGCATCGTAGCCACTTTGATTTTTGATACCGTAAAATTTTTTCAAATGGTGTCCTTTTCAGAAGTCTTCAGCACAGAGCTGGCACCTCTCAGAGCTCAGAATCCCACTTTCGGGATTCTGCCCCTGATCAACGGGACAGTTTTCTCATCCCTGATTGCCATGGCGGTCGCCGGTCCCGTGGGACTCACGGCGGCAATCTATCTGAGTCAGTTCGCCTCAGAAAGAGTCAGAAATTTTTTGAAGCCCATCATGGAAATCCTGGCAGGAATTCCCACGATTGTTTACGGATTTTTTGCATATTCCTTCGTGACGCCGCTGCTGATGAAAGTGATTCCCGGTCTGGGGGCGAAGAATGTGCTGAGCCCTGGTCTGGTCATGGGAGTGATGATTATTCCCATCGTGGCTTCCTTGTCTGAGGATGCCATGAATTCCGTTCCCAAGACAATCAGTGAAGCCGCTCTTGGTCTGGGGTCCACGAGATTTGAAGTCGCAATAAAGGTGGTTCTGCCGGCGGCGATTTCCGGCATTATGGCCTCCTTTGTCCTGGGAATTTCAAGGGCTATCGGTGAAACCATGATTGTGACCATAGCCAGCGGTTCTTCAAAGGCCTTCACCTTTGACATTACCCAGTCCATGCAGACCATGACTTCCTATATCGTAGAATTCACCAGTGGCGACGCGGGAACAGGAACCGCCGGTTACTACAGTCTCTATGCGGTGGGACTGATACTCCTGCTTTTCACCCTTGTGATGAATCTGATCGCCCAGTACATCTCCCACAGATTCAGGGAGGAATACTAAAATGGAGAATCAAATGAAGGCAGTAATCAGTCATTCTGCGGGGACCCATTCCCAAAAGGACCGTCATTTCACCACCAATAGAAAGAAAATTATTCAAAGAGTCCGGTGGAACAATTTTTTCAGGAGACTGTTCTCCCTGTCCACGGTTTTCGCCATCGGCGCCCTGGTCATCCTGCTCTTTCAAGTCTGGACTGACAGTGTAGGCTGGTTGAATCCCGGATTTTTGACGAGAAACCTTTCCATTTTCCCTGAAAAGGCAGGAATTTACGGGGCGATACTCGGTACGGTCTATCTGATGCTTGTGGTGATTCCGGTGACCATTCTCCTGGGGGTTGCAACGGCAATCTATTTGGAAGAGTATGCCCAAAAAGGATCAATCGCCTCGTTTATCCGGACCAACATCACCAATCTCGCGAGTGTGCCGTCAGTGATTTTCGGGCTCCTGGGCCTGGCGGTCTTTGGAAGACTGTTGAATCTGGGGTCCAGTATTCTGGCCGGGGGGTTGACTTTGTCTCTTCTGGTCCTGCCCATCGTCGTGGTGGCGGCCCAGGAAGCCCTGAGAGCGGTGCCAGGCTTTCTCAGAGAGGGTTCCTATGCCATGGGGGCCTCGAAATGGACCACCATATGGCGGGTGGTTCTGCCCGTTGCCCTGCCGGGTATCCTCACCGGAGGGATACTGGCGGTTTCCAGAGCCATCGGTGAGACGGCCCCCCTGGTGGTTCTCGGTATTCCTACTTTGATTATGCGGATTCCCAAAAGTCTGAGTGATGATTTCACTGCTTTGCCGATTCAAATCTACTACTGGACACTGGACACGGTGCTGACAAAGGAGTATGCCAATCTGGCGGCGGCCACGATTGTGGTTTTGCTGATTGTCCTTTTCATGATGAACTCTGTGGCCATTGTCATCAGGAACAAATATCAAAGAAGATTTTAGTGGAGGTATAGATTTTGACGATAGAGACGAAGGATAAGGGTATAGTATATGATGTCAAGGGACTGAATCTGTGGTACGGACAGGACCAGGCCCTCAGGGACATCAATATGCAGATTTACAAAAACCAGGTGACTGCTGTCATCGGTCCCTCGGGTTGCGGGAAATCAACCTTTGTCAAAACCCTCAACCGCATGGTGGAAAATATTCCCATAGTGAGGATAGGAGGAGAAATCCTTTACCATGGAGAAAACATCTTTGACAAGTCAGTCATGGTGGAGGAGCTCAGAACCAAGGTGGGAATGGTTTTTCAAAAGCCCAATCCTTTTCCGAAGACTATCTATGAAAATGTGCTCTATGGGCCAAAGATTCACGGCATCCGGGACAAGAAGGTCCACATGGAAATTCTGGAGACCAGTTTGAAAGCCGCGGCACTCTGGGATGAAGTGAAGGACCGGCTGGGGGACAATGCCTACGGCCTCTCCGGCGGGCAGCAGCAAAGGCTCTGCATTGCCAGGGCCCTGGCGGTTCAACCCGAGGTCATCCTGATGGATGAACCCACGTCGGCCCTGGACCCCATTGCGACACAAAAGATTGAAGATCTGATTAATCAACTCAAGGAGAACTACTCCATCATCATTGTGACCCACTCCATGCAACAGGCGGGGAGAATTTCCGACAAGACGGCCTTCTTTCTCATGGGAGAGCTTATTGAATATGACGACACTTCAAAAATCTTTTCGAATCCCGCGAAAAAACAAACAGAAGATTATATAACGGGAAGATTCGGTTAGGAGGACCCTATGAGACAGAGATTAGAAAACAAATTGCTCGAAATTCACGAAACCCTTGTGAAAATGAGCATCCTCGTTGAGGAAAATGTGGATTGGTCCATCAGAGCCCTTACCATGCAGCAGACGAAGATGGCTGATGAAGTCATAGAAAATGACGATCTCATTGACTCCTACGAAGAAAAGATTGAAGACATGTGCATTGAATTCATTGCCACACAGAACCCCTTGGGGAGCGATTTAAGAAGAATTTTCACAGTCTTGAAACTGATCACGGACCTTGAGCGGATTGGAGACCATGCCGTGAATATCGCCCGGATCACCAAGACCATCGGGGACGAAACCCTTCTTGAGCCCATTGATGATATCAAGGAAATGGCCAAGATCACCCGGAAAATGATTTACAACAGCATCAATTCCTATATTGACCAGAATCTTGACCTGGCCATGGAGACGGCTGCCATGGACGACACGGTAGATGATCTTTATGAGGGGGTCTATGACGAGCTCCTCGATATCATGGAATCAAAATCGGAATTCAAAGGACAGGTCATCGGTTTGCTCCTTGTCGGACGCTATCTGGAAAGAATTGCCGACCACGCCACGAATATCTGTGAACGGGTGGGCTACATGATTACAGGAAAAAGAATGAGCTACTGAAACAAAACCCTTCGCCAGGGCATTCCAGTGTCCCTGGCGAAGGGTTGCAGCTTTTACCAGTGAAATTTGACACTGGAGCGAAATTGTGGTAACATGAAACTCGCGTTATAGTGATTGTCGGCTTTAATGCGAATATCGCGGAGTGGAGCAGTGGCAGCTCGTCGGGCTCATAACCCGGAGGTCGCAGGTTCGAATCCTGCCTCCGCAACCATTTATGGCCCCTTGGTCAAGCGGTCAAGACACCGCCCTTTCACGGCGGTAACAGG
>LQBE01000010.1:13842-15485 GCA_002029975.1 delta proteobacterium ML8_F1
CAAGCAGAGGCCTTGACAGGGAAGTCAAAGAACCTGATGAGGCAGTCCAAGTGAACCTGTTGAAGGCAACAGGTTTTTATTTTTGGTAGTGGGCTCTGAATCGTCAAGATTCCCTGAGTTTTTTTGAAGTTTTAGTTGAGAAATATCTGAAATAATATTATAATTTAAGGGTCGACTGTAGACCGGATTCGCTTTCTGGGTGGGGAGGACCGGGTTTGCAAAATGCAAGGTTCCTCTATTGACATCCCGGGGAAAACTCAGTACAATGAATACTCGAGTGGTAGTTTGTCATCAGGCTTCAAAGAGTCCGCGGTGCCACCACATGGGAGCATAGCTCAGCTGGGAGAGCATCTGCCTTACAAGCAGAGGGTCACAGGTTCGAGCCCTGTTGCTCCCACCATAAGTGGTCTGGTAGTTCAGTTGGTTAGAACGCTAGCCTGTCACGCTAGAGGTCGAGGGTTCGAGTCCCTTCCAGATCGCCAATTCAAATGCTTTGCTGGTGTAGCTCAATTGGAAGAGCAGCTGACTTGTAATCAGCAGGTTGCGGGTTCGAGTCCCATCACCAGCTCCATTACCATCCAACCTGGAGGGGTTCCCGAGCGGCCAAAGGGGACGGACTGTAAATCCGTTGGCAGCGCCTTCGAAGGTTCGAATCCTTCTCCCTCCACCATCTGCGGGTGTAGCTCAATGGTAGAGCCCTAGCCTTCCAAGCTAGTTATGAGGGTTCGATTCCCTTCACCCGCTCCAAAATATGCGTCCGTAGCTCAGGTGGATAGAGCATCGGCCTTCTAAGCCGAGTGTCCGGGGTTCGAGTCCCTGCGGACGCGCCATTAAAATGAATTGGGGATTGGCCAAGTCGGTTAAGGCAACGGACTTTGACTCCGTGATCACAGGTTCGAGTCCTGTATCCCCAGCCATTTGACCCATTAGCTCAGTTGGTAGAGCATCTGACTTTTAATCAGGTGGTCCCGCGTTCGAGTCGCGGATGGGTCACCATATCCGGAGAAGTACTCAAGTGGCTGAAGAGGCTCCCCTGCTAAGGGAGTAGGTCTGTTAAAGGGCGCGAGGGTTCAAATCCCTCCTTCTCCGCCATGTTTCTAGGGGTGTAGCTCAGTTGGTAGAGCAGTGGTCTCCAAAACCACGTGTCGCGGGTTCGATTCCTGCCACCCCTGCCACAAACCAGGTACCCGCAGACCTTCTGCGGGTATTATTTTTTAAATTTTTCTGAAGGAATCGTTGTGGACGACCACACTGAGGCCTGGATATTGATTCCAGAACCATCAAAGCAAAACTCCCCGTTTGAGAAGGCTTCTTCTCCCGGGGAGTTTTTTGCTTTTTCGAAAAGCCGGACAGACAGCATCCAGTTTTCAATAATCCAGTGGGACAGGCTTCCCTTTCAGGGGTCTGTCGGAGAACCCAAGGGATTGCTTACAACACATTATGATGAGTGGAGACTTTTACAAGAACCTGACATCATTTGATGATTGCGGACCATGGGATGCAGGGTATTCAGACTGTTTTCTGAAAATTTTTACAGGCAGCCCTTGACGTCATCGGAAAATGAGCGTATTTTTAACAACATAAGCGGAATTCCCCACCCTCTAAGCCACCTTGCTCGCTTTAGCGAGAGCGTAGGGAGGGGA
>LQBE01000010.1:15495-76768 GCA_002029975.1 delta proteobacterium ML8_F1
TGTCCTCAATGTGGCGTAGTCCATGACAGAGATATCAATGCGGCTAAGAATCTACTGAAGCTAGCTCTATAGTTTTGGTACTATCAAGGTCGGTGCGACCTTTTGAGCCTGGGGAAACTTGTCCCGTTAGGGATATTGACCAGGGAGCTCCCACTTCTAGAAGTGGGGGTAGTTCACTATAAATATTTAATATATTAAAAACAATTAAAAAACAATAATTCAACGAGCAGCCAGGAAAAGAGTTTCCACATGAAAACATTCGGCAGCCATCGATGTGTTTTACCAGGAACCCTATCAGGGAATTGAGCGGGATATGGCCATGCTCGACAACGTCCTGGCTTCGCCCCATATCGGTTTTTACACAGCGGAGGCGAATGCTCTTTCTTTTCAACTTTCAGTGCGGAAAATCCTCAGAGCTATGGCTTGATGCAATGCCTGAGAGACCAAGTCGGAGGGTTATCCCCTCCGCCAAAGTCTGCCGGTAAACAAAAGACAGCATCACCGCCTGGCTCGGGTTTTTCCCTGGTTTTCCGGGACCCTGGCCGGCGGGGTTGTCTTTGGGGAAAAAGGCTGCTCTGACAAAGGGGAAGACGGGGACTTTTAACCAACAAGGGGGAGGGAAAAATGATAAACTATTTGTCGCTCAAGGACATTGTGTATGAGTACATATCCGGACAAATCAGAAGCAAAGCCCTTGAACCCGGAGAACGGATCAACGAGCAGAGCATCTGCGAAGCCCTGCAAATCTCGAGAACGCCGGTGAGGGAGGCCCTGATCCAGCTGGCCTATGAAGGATATATCCGGCAGATTCCGAGACGGGGTTTTGTGGTTGAGACCATCGACAGTCAGCGGGCCAGGCATATTTACCGGATTATCGGTGTCCTGGAGGCCCTGGCGGCGGTGGAGTGTCTAAAGCGTCCGGATGGGGTGGATACGGTGGAACTTGAAAAACTTGTCATTCAGATGGATGAGGCCATCGACACAGGGGCGTATGAACGATACTACGAACTGCAGAATCAATTTCATGATACCTATATCAAAACCAGTGACAGTGAAGACCTGATCCGGATTCTGGACAGTTTAAAAAAGATTTTCATCAAACAATCCTACAGTGAAATGGGTCAGGGGGAATATTTCAAAGAGATTCTCCACAAGACCAATGCCCAGCACAGTGAAATTGTCGCGCTGTTCAAAAAAGGAGACGCCGAGGTCCTGAGACGCTATATCCGGGATGTCCACTGGGATACTACCTATGCCGACATGGAAACCCTTGTCTAAGCATCTGAAACAGAGCCATCAGCTCTGCTTGGAGCAACAGACCGGTTCACTAGTTTCCATGGTTTTTTAGCACCATCTTCTGCAGTCTGTTCTTCAGTCATGTCAAGTGTCATCTTCAGACTGGCGCTATGAGATGCTTTTCCGGGTTTTTCGCGGGTAGAAGCGGTTTTTTTCTTTGATACGGAACTTGAAAATGCAGCAAAAAATGAATTGGGTATTGATATTCGAATATGTGAATGGTATACTTTTTTCGTTGACAAAAGAGGACCAGCAGGGTTTTGTCAGCCCAAACCGATTCGTCGAACCAATAGTCGACGGGCGCATCTTTAGAGCGTGCACGCTGAAGTACCGGTTTTTGTCTTATGGATTTTTCAACCACTCATCGGGGTGTAGCGCAGCTTGGTAGCGCATCTGGTTTGGGACCAGAGGGTCGCGGGTTCAAATCCTGCCACCCCGACCATTATGTGGGCGTATAGCTCAGCAGGTTAGAGCGCACGCCTGATAAGCGTGAGGTCGGTGGTTCGAGTCCACCTATGCCCACCACATGTGGGCCTTTAGCTCAGTTGGTTAGAGCGTCCGGCTCATAACCGGCAGGTCCCGGGTTCGAGTCCCTGAAGGCCCACCATACGCCCAGATAGCTCAGTCGGTAGAGCAGAGGACTGAAAATCCTCGTGTCGGTGGTTCGATTCCGCCTCTGGGCACCACAAAAACTGACTTCGGATATGAGAAGTCAGTTTTTTATAGGTTGCAATCCTTTGTTTCAAGTACTGCGGTGGCTTTGGGAGACCGGGGACCTTGAAGCAACATTCAAGACACTTTTTCAAGGATGAATGTGTTACAATTTGGTTGGTGATAAAATGATTAAAGTAGAAACCTTAAAAAGAGGCTTTAAAAAGGGCATCATGACAGCAGTTGACATGGGTAAAATTCTGGTGCCGATTTATATCCTGGTGTCTTTACTCAGAGAAACCCCTGTGATAGCAACGATTTCTGATGTTCTAACCCCTGCAATGGGGATTTTCGGGCTTCCCGGGGAGGCTTCCATTGCCATTGTTCTCGGCAATGTCATCAATATGTACGGGGCCATTGGGGCAATGGCTTCCCTGGAAATGACGGCAAAGCAGGTCACAATCATTGCCGTGATGCTTTCCTTTTCCCATTCCCTGATTGTAGAATCAGTCATTGTGAAAAAGGTGGGGGTCAGTGTCCTGATGATCGTCTTCATACGGGTGGCCCTGTCAGTAACCTCGGGTATCGTACTCAACTGGATTCTTTAGGAGGCGCAAATGATTGTTGATGCCGTTGTCGGTGCACTGAAATCCTATTTCAATATTGTCATCATTATTGTTCCGGTGCTGATGTTCATTGAAATCGCCAGGGATTTGAATATTATCGCCTGGTCTGCCAGGTTGATGCATCCCTTGACCAGGCATTTGAAATTGGCGGATGAAGGCACCATTCTCGTGGCCATCGGAATGATTTTTGGGTTGACCTATGGGGCGGGAGCCATTATTCAGAGTGCCAAGGATGGACACCTTGACAGAAGAAGCATGATACTGGTGGCTGTTTTCGTATCAACCTGCCACGCTCTCATTGAAGATACTTTTTTGTTTTCTGCTCTGGGGGCGAATATTGCCCTGGTCATGGGAGTCCGGTTTTTTGTGGCCATGATTCTAACCACTCTGATTGCCACGAGAATCGCCGTGGTGAAAAACGCCGGATAGTCAACGTTTTTGACAAGGATTGAACAAATTTGCCGAATTGGCGGGATTCCCCCTGCAGTCTTGACAGGGGGCTGCAAAAAGAATACACTATTGCTAATAAAGTATAGGCGGTAGTATAGATGAACAGGACATGGAAGACACAAACTGATTTGGATTTCAATTATTTTTACGGCTGGGGCTATTATTTTTTTAGCGCCGGCAGTTTTGAATTGAAAAAATCCCTTTCAGTTTCTGAGGTCTATCATGCACCCCGGGAACACCGTCTTTAATCAGTCCTCGGACAAGGACATTGAAAAGCAGGTCAAGGGATTTCAGCTGAAATCCCTTTTTTTAATGTTCCCAAAAGCACTGGGGTCAATCAAACAAGGAGGTTGGACATGGCCAGATTGGAAATGCTCAGAAGGAAGGTTGATGATGTCGATCAGCAGATGGCGGCACTTCTGGAGAAAAGATTGAAGTTGGTCCTCGAAATAATGGAGGAGAAGAAGCACCGGCGCCTTCCTGTTTTCAGCAAGGATCGGGAGGCGGAGGTCATTGAAAGGGTGGGAAACCATGTGCGCAATCCTCTGCTTAAAGAGGAAGTCCGCTTTATTCACCAGTATGTGGTTCAGAGCTGCAGAAGAATCCAGTCCAGGAGACTCTTCCCCTACCATATCACCCTGGTGGGGTTCATGGGAAGCGGCAAAACCACCGTGGGGGTCGAACTTTCGAAACTGCTGGCCATGGAGCAGATTGATGTGGACCAGGTTATTGAAGAACGCTCAAAAATGCGCATCAGTGATATCTTTGAGCACTTTGGAGAGAAGACCTTCAGAAAAATGGAAAGTGACGTGGTGGAGGAGCTCTCTAAACGTCACAATGTCATTATATTCTGCAGTGGCGGTGGTGTTGTGCTCAATGAGAGCAATGTGGAGAACATCAAACGCACCGGTGTCGTGATTTGGCTCAAGGCTTCCCCTGAAGAGATTTACAGAAGAATCAAGGATGATGAGACCCGACCCCTGCTCAAGGACGACATGTCCGTGGAAAAAATCAATGAAATGCTGATGAACAGGCTGCACCTGTATGAAGAAGCATCGGACCTGGTGATTGAAACCGACCATAAAACCGTGGAGGAGGTCAGCTTTGAAATTGTGGAAAGACTCATGGAGGCTGATTTTGACCGTAAGGTCGATGAAATGGAGGCCGATCCCGCTGATCTTGTCCCGAGGGTGATGAAGGCAATGGATGAGGCGAGTGAGTCTTATAAATAGGACTCTTGTCCAACAAGATATGATTTGAAGGCTGTCTTGAACTTTGAAAAGGTAGTGGTGCTCGCCAAAGAAAGAGCAGATTCCCTCCTGGTGGTTCACTTGTAATGACTCTCAGAATAGGAAGGGTTCGGGCCAAAGGTTTCATCTGATGCCGTAATTCGATGAGGGAAAAATGATAAACAGCCAGAAATGTCTGAGATATTGATAATCCCATGCTCAGGATTTTGAGCATGGGATTTTTTTGACAATTCTAACAATTCTATTGACAACCTCCCTAAAGGGTGATATTTTGAAACTGAGTTCCACAAAGCGTTATATCGTTCCATTAGATGGAACAATATGAACGAATCATCTTAGGAGGAGATTGAAATTGTCCAGAAAGTACTCATTAGCCCATTTGACTGTTTTACAAGTTCCCCCACCAGAAATGATTTATATCGCTTCCATGGCCGGTTATGATTATGTGAGCCTGAGAACGATTTACATGGGTTTGCCCGGTGAGCCCAATTATGAACTGGCAAAGAACAAAACCATGCTTCAACAGACTAAAAGAGCTCTTACGGAGACGGGTCTGAGTCTTCTGGACATCGAACTGGCAAGGGTTTTCGACGGCATGGACTCCAAGGCCTATGAACCCGCCATGGCTGTGGCGGCAGAATTGGGGGGCAGGCATGTCCTCAGCAGCATATGGACCGAAAACAGGGAATACTATCTTGAAAAATTTGCAGAAATCTGTGATCTTGCCAAGGACTATGGCTTGACCGTCGATTTGGAATTCGTTCCCATTGCAGGCATCAGGGATCTCAAGGGAACCATCAACGTTCTAAGAACCGTGAACCGGGACAATGCAGGTTTATTGATTGACACCCATCATTTTCAGCGGTCAGGTGACAATCCGGAAGATCTGAAAGAACTGCCTCGGTCCTGGTTCAATTTCGCCCACCTGTGTGATGCCCCCGGTGAAATTCCTGACAATAGGGAAGAAATGACCAGAATTCTGAGGGAAGCCAGGGATTATGTGGGGGAGGGAGACATCGATATCGCAGGAATTGTGCAGGCCATGCCCCGGAACCTGAACTTTTCTATCGAGCTTCCCAATCTTGAAAAGGTCAGGGAAATCGGTTACGCCGAACACGCCAGAAGATGCCTGGTCAGTGCCAAAGCCTATATGGACCATTATCTACCCCTTTGAAGACAAACTTAGGGAGTAATCTATTTCAAGAGACTTTTAGGAGGAGAAATCATGAGTGAAATCAAGGAAAAACCATTAACCCCGGAACAAAGACAGGAACTCGATGAGGCCTTTGCCAGGGCAAGACAGGCTCAAAAGCAGATTGAAGAATACTCCCAGGAGCAGGTGGACCGGCTCATCAGGGCGGTGGCCTGGTCAGTGGCCAACAAACAGGCCTTTGAGAAGCTGGCGGTCATGGGGGTTGAAGAAAGCCGACTTGGCGACCCCGTGGGCCGGGTGGGAAAACGGTTCAAGATCAAGGGAATACTGAGGGACGCTCTCAGACAAAAAAGTGTCGGCATCATTGAAGAAATTCCAGAGAAGGGTCTGGTGAAATACGGCAAGCCCGTGGGGATTATCGGCTCCATCGTACCCACTACCAATCCGGAACTGACCCCTCCCGGCACGGCTATTTACGGCATCAAGGCGCGAAACGCCATTATTTTCTCCCCCCATCCCCGTTCCAAAAAAACCACCTTTGAAACGGTGAGACTGATGCGGGAGGCACTCAAAAAAGAAGGGGCGCCGGAGGATCTTCTGATTTGTCTTCAAAATGTGAACATTCCCATGACCAAGGCCTTGATGGCGGAGTGTGACTTGGTCCTGGCCACGGGAGGGCCGGCAATGGTGCAGTCCGCCTACAGCTCAGGGACCCCCGCCTATGGGGTTGGGTCAGGCAACTCCACCATGATTATCGATGAAACAGCAGATATTCCGGAGGCGGCCATGAACACCCGGATGAGCAAGACTTCAGACTTTGGTTCCGGATGCTCTGCCGATGGCAATCTGATTATCGAAGATTCTGTCTACGATGAAATGGTTGAACGGCTTGAACACGAGGGAGGGTATCTGGCCTCTGAAAAAGAGAAGCAGTTGCTTAAAAGAGTCATGTGGGACGAAGAGGGCCACCGGCTGCCGGATACTGTGGCCCAGGCGGCACCGACACTTGCGAAAATTGCGGGTTTTGAGATTCCAGAGGACCGTAAATTCATCATGGTGGTGGGAGACGGCATCGGCAGGGAACACTTTTTCTCAAGTGAAAAGCTGACCACGCTTCTGGCGCTCTATCGTTACAAAGGCTTTGAAAATGCCCTGGAAATGATGCGTGGAATTTATGAGGTCAAGGGCAAGGGACACTCCTGCGGCATCTATTCCTTCAATGACGACCATATCCACCGGCTGGCCTTGGCAGCCCCTGTGAGCCGGATCATGGTCAGACAACCCCAGTCCAAAGCCAATGCAGGATCCTTCACCAATGGCATGCCTATGACCTCGAGTCTGGGATGTGGCACCTGGGGGGGAAATATTGTCTCTGAGAACGTCCATTTGAAGCATTACATGAATGTCACCTGGGTAGCCAAACCGATTCCAGAGGACAAGCCAACGGATGAAGAGCTCTTCGGCGAATTCTACGACCCAGAGCTTGACAAATAAAAGGGAGTGAAGGGATGAAGAAACTGATTGCTCACCAATTGGTGGATTACCTTGAAAGAAGGGGGGTAAAGCATGTTTTTGGTCTGTGCGGCCATACGGTTATCGGTATGCTGGATCCCCTGAAGAAGGCCAGACTCGAGTTTATCTCCGTGCGCCATGAGCAGGTAGCGGCCCATGCGGCGGATGCCTATGCCAGGGTGACCCGCAAGGCCAGCGTCCTTTTGACCCATCTTGGACCCGGTCTCACCAATGCCACCACAGGAGTTGCCAATGCGGCTCTCGATTTTATTCCCATGGTGGTGATTGCTGGCGACATTCCCAGTTATTATTATGGAAAGCATCCTCATCAAGAAGTGAATCTGCACTCTGATGCCTCCCAGTACGATATTTACAAGCCCTTTGTCAAACGCGCCTGGCGCATCGACAAACCGGAGCTTTTCCCCGAAATCCTGGATAAGGCCTTCAGGCTGGCGGAATCCGGAAGACCCGGACCGGTACTGATTTCCGTTCCCATGGACATGTTCTCGAGAGAACTCGATACGGTCTGGTTTGAGCGCACCTACAAGGATGTCCATGAAACCATCAAACCCTCTTTGGACGGCAATACCGCCCGGACCGTGGCAAAGGCTTTGATTGAAGCGAAGCACCCGGTGATACATGTGGGTTCCCAGGTCATTTTCCACGGGGCCAGTGAGGCACTCAAGGCCCTGGTGGAATTTCTGGACCTTCCCGTCACCCACGGACTCATGGGACAGGGTGCCATTGCGGACACCCATCCTCTCCATGTTGGAATGACTGGGTTCTGGGGGACAGAGTTTGTCAACGGAATGACCAAAAAGGCTGATTTGATTCTCGGAGTCGGGACCCGGTTTGCCGAGGCGGACAGCAGTTCGTGGTATGAAGGGGTGACCTTTTCAAAGGAGACCACCTTTATGCAGATTGACATAGATCCAGGGGAGATTGGCAGGAACTATCCCGTGGCTCTTGGAGCCGTGGCAGATCCCGGGAAAGCCCTGGAAGCCATTCTGGAGGCGGCAAAGGCACTCAGGCCGGAGGGAATAAAAAGACCGGATGTCAAAGAGGCCATTGCCGGGTATCGAAAGGATTTCAAGTCTGCCAACCAGGCTATTTCAGAGGACAGCCGTTTTCCCATGACTCCCCAGAGGATTCTGAAGGATGTCGCTGAAATTTTCCCCTCCGACGGGATTATCGTCACGGATGTGGGCTGGAATAAAAATGGGATGGGCCAGCAGTACGACATCGTCAATCCCGGCACAATTCTTCATCCCGGCGGTCTTGCCACCATGGGTTTCGGCCCGGCGGCAGTCCTTGGGGCGAAGCTGGCGGCACCGGATAAAAAAGTAATCACCCTGGTGGGAGACGGTGGTTTTGGGGCCAATCCGACAGTGATGGCCACTGCGGTTGAAAAAAACATTCCAGTGGTCTGGGTCGTGATGAACAACAGTGCCTTTGGCACCATCGCCGGTCTTGAAGCGGCTCACTACAATCATTCCTTCGGAACCCTTTTCAAAAGGCCCGACGGTTCATCCTACAGTCCCCAATGGGCAGAGGTCGCCAGGGGCTATGGCATAAAGAGCAGGAAAATAGAAAGTGCCGAGGAATTCAAGTCTGCCTTTGCCGAGGCACTTGCTTCCAATGAACCATATCTTTTGGATGTTCCCATGGAAAACATACCAGTGCCCACCGACGGCATCTGGAATATCAATGATATCTACACTCCTAAGGAGAATGTTGTGGAGGGAAGGCATTTCGGAGGAGAAGTCATTAAATCTCTCCACAAAGGGACGAAGTAAGGTAATCGCTTTACAAAAAATATGAACCAGCAATTTATCACAGTATGCATTTGTCTGCAGGTAGGATTGAAGAGCGGTCACTTATGCATGGGATATTTTAGAAGGAGCATCATGCTATGTTCATATGGCTAAGGGAAAACTTGAATTCCACCTAGACAACTCTCAAATAAAAAATGGGTGTTGTGTCGGAATTCTGGTATATAAAAAAAGGAGGATTAAAAATGCAATCCAAGAGAAAAATCGCACTGTTTTTATGTCTGGTTTTGGTTCTAGCTTCTCTGGCAGGTTGTGCACAAGAGACTCAGGAGCTTTCTTTTCCTGAAAAAGACATCAAAGGCTATATCATGTGGGGAGCGGGAGGGGCAACGGATAATGTGTCACGAGCCTACATTCCACACGTTGAAAAGTACATGGATGTCTCAGTAGTCCTTCAAAACAAAACCGGCGCGACCGGTGCCGTGGCTACACAATTCGTGCATAATGAACCCGAAGACGGTTATTCGCTGTTGTTTGGTGCTGAGAATCCCCAGCTTTACAAGGTGTTGAATTTATCAGAAATAGATTATGACAATTATGATCCGGTCATTCTACTGGGAATGTCTGTAGCCGTTATCGTAGTTCCGAAGGATTCCGCTTATGAAAAACTCGAGGATGTCATCGAAGACGCCAAGTCCAAACCAGGAGAAATTGAAATGGGGTCAACCGGTCCGGGGGGATTGCCTTTTGTGGCCGCAGGTCTTATCAAAGCTGTCAACGATGTGGATTTCAATCTTGTCCCCTTTGATGGAGAAGGACCTGCTTTGACAGCAATGATGGGAGGACACGTTGACATCACTGTGGCTGGATTGTCAGCAGCAAGAGAACTGATACGATCAGGGGATGTCAGGCCTCTGGCTGTCATTTCTAACGATGTAGTACCGGGTCTGGAAAGTATTACACCGATTACAGAGATTTATGAAGGATACAGTGCTTACTTGCCCTGGGGTCCCTATTACGGCGTATTTGCAAAAGAGGGTACTCCTGAGGATGTGATGTCAGTTCTGGAGGAAACATTCTTGAAGGGATATGAAGAAGAGGAATACCAGGAATTCCTGATTGACTTCGGTGCGGTGCCACTCGGTTACCAGGGACAAGAGGCCAGAGATTTCATTGACAGATCACAAAAGATTGCAGCCTGGCTCATGTATGATGCCGGCGCTACAGAAAAATCACCTGAAGAATTCGGCATAGAACGATTGGAATAGCCGACTAAAGGAGAATATTGATGGAAAAAAGAAAAATGATTGTTGGTGAGAATATTTTCATTGCATTGCTTCTGCTTTTTAGTGCTCTTACGCTCTATTTCGCAATTCAAATCCTAAAAAAAGAAGTTTCCTTTTCTTCACCAGGCTTTTTTCCTGTCTTTGTTTCTTCGATTATGTTTATTACGGGCATTATGATTTGGAGAGAGATGAAACATCTCTCTCCAAATCATTCTGATAATCGAATAAGGGAAACGTTGAATGCCATGGTGAATAAACGGGTTGTTGTTACAATAATAGTAGTGCTGTTATATGCATCCCTGCTTGAATGGATTGGTTTTGAATTAGCAACACTGCTTTTTTTATTCAGCATTATGCTATTCTTCAAGGCAGGAAACTGGAAAAAAGTATTGTTTGTTTCAGGTGTAACGGTTGGACTTGTGGTTGTCGTATTCAGTACGATATTTAATGTCATATTGCCTTAGGGGGGGGTGACTTATGGAGATTCTACAATATGCACTAGTGCCATTTACGGATTTGCAGCTTATGTTTTTCATTGCAGCAGGGACTTTTTTGGGATTATATGTTGGGGCTTTACCAGGATTGTCTGTCACCATGGCGGTATCACTTCTGATTTCATTCACTTTCTCCTGGGATGTTTTACCGGCAATAGCACTCATGATTGGGATTTACTGTGGAGGTGTTTATGGTGGGTCGAGATCGGCCATACTGCTTAATATCCCAGGTGCGCCTGCGGCTATAGCCACCACCTTTGACGGGTATCCCCTGGCTTTGAAAGGACACGCCGGTGAGGCGATTGGTGTCACTGTTGTACAATCGGTTCTAGGTGGATTTATTGGTGCCATCATACTTGCCGCAGGGGCACCCTTTGTGTCACACATCGCCTTGCAGTTTGCCCCTAGGGATTATTTGTTGCTGGCCATCATGGGTCTGTTTCTGGTAGGCAGTCTTGGAACGGATTCGACACCGAGAGGGCTTTTTACGGCCGCCTTAGGTGTCCTGCTTGGCTTGATTGGAATGGATCCCTTGACAGGCGTGGGGAGATTCACTTTTGGCAGCATCGGTCTTTTGAGCGGTATCAATTATGTGACGGTCATGATTGGACTATTCGGGTTGTCTGAGGCTTTAATTCAGATAAAAGAAATCGATGTTATTGCAATTAAACAGAAAATTGATAAAATTATTCCAAGCTTCAAATCAATCATCCAGTACCTGCCCCTGTCCATTAGAACATCGCTGATTGGTGTTTTTGTCGGTGCCCTGCCTGGTACCGGAGGCGACCTGGCTGCCTTGTTGGCCTATGACCATGCAAAAAGAACTGTCAAGAATCCCAAGGTACCCTTTGGTGAAGGGGCCATGGAGGGGCTGGTGGCTCCGGAAAGCGCCAACAACGCCGCTATAGGAGGGGCTTTCATACCGATGCTTACACTGGGAATACCGGGTGATGCTGTAACGGCGATTATCATTGGCGCCTTGTTTATTCACGGTCTCAAACCCGGTCCCATGCTTATGGTGGAGTCTCCTGAGGTGGTCTGGCTAATCGTCGGTGGACTGTTTGTTTCCAATATCTTTTTACTGATATTTGGTTTGACCGGCATCAAGATTTTCGCCAGGATTGTTGAAATACCCAAGAGTATTCTTATGCCGATTATTATAGTATTATCGGTAGTAGGTTCCTATTCGATCAATAACAGCACCACCGACATCTTCTGGATGCTGGGATTCGGCATGCTGGGATATGTACTTAAACATTTTAAATTTCCCGTAGGCCCGATTATTCTTGGAATCATTCTCAGTCCTCTCCTGGAAAGAAATTTCAGAAGAGCCATAATGAGTAGCCAAGGGAGTTTGCTGGTTTTTTTTAAAAGTCTGGTTACAAACCCGATTTCATTGATGATTGTACTGGTACTTTGTTTTATGGTTTTAGGACAAAACAAGGGATTCAAGAAATGGTTGAACAGATTTTTCCCTTCAAAAAGTGATGCTCAATGAAAAGAATAACTGTAGGACTCATTGGGAGCGGCTATGCCGCTGAACTGCACTGTCGTGGCTATAGAAGTATTTCCGGTGTGGAAGTCCTTCTGAAAAGCATCGTGGATCTGGATATTGAAAAAGCGAAGAGAGGGATGAAAAAATTTGGATTCCAAAATGCCTTCGGGGACTATCAGGAAATATTGAGGGATCCGGAGATTGATATTGTCGATATCTGCACACCACCTGAATCACATCTGAGAATAGCCAGGGAGGCACTTGCGGCCGATAAACATGTGATTTGTGAAAAGCCGTTGACCGGTTATTTCATGGGAGGGGAATCAGGGCAGACTACAGGGGCCTGTAGCAAAAGAAAAATGTACCACTTTGTGTTGAAGGAAATGGGAGCATTCCAATCAGTGGTGGACTCCTCCACAAAAAAATTCATGTATGCAGAAAACATCCTGTATTCCCCGGCTCTTTTAAAGGCGGCAGAAATGATTGTCAGTAAAAAAAGCAGGATACTTTTCATGCAAGGTGAAGAGAGCCTGAAGGGTTCATCTTCACCGGTGGCGGGATTGTGGGAAAAAACAGGGGGAGGCTCTCTGATAAGAATAGGTTCCCATCCCATAGGTGGCATCCTGTGGTTGAAAAAAATCCAAGCCCTTGCCAGGAATGAAAGTATCGGCATTGAAAGTGTCGTGGCGGATACAGGTCAAATACTCAATACTCTGGAATCAGAGGAAAAGAAATATTTTTCAGCTTGTCCGGTGGATGTTGAGGACATTGCGACACTGACCATCACTTTTACAGACAAAACAAAGGCCCAGATTACCGCAGCGGATATTTTTTTGGGGGGAACGCGGAACTATATCAATATTTACACAAATGACAGTAGTTTCAAATGCAATCTAACTCCTACGGATCAGTTAGAAACATATTTTCTGGATGAAACCAGGATTGAGGATATTGAAATAGCAGAAATGCTGCCAACGAAAATCGGATGGAACAAGGCCTTCGTTTCGGATGAGGTCATCAGGGGATACACCAATCAGTTCCAGGATTTCATCAATGCGGTGGTTGAAGATGTTGAGGCCGTCTCAAATTTTGAAATGGCCCGCGATATCACCAAGGTTATTTATGCCGCATATATTTCCTCGGAGGAGGGCAGGAGGATTTATATGGAGGACATATCCCAGTGATTATCATTTGTGCTGACATTACTACATAACAACAAGGATAATTCAAGGAGGACGTAATGAAGAAAACATGCAGGGTCGGAAATATTGTAATTGGTGAGGGCATGCCAAAGGTCATTGTTCCAATTGTTGGAAGGTCTGCGGATGAGATTGTTGATAAGGTCAATGGTTTCAATTTTGGGATAATCGACGTGGTTGAATGGCGGGTTGATTTTTTTGAAGAATCTCACGAGATTGCCAAGGTTCTGGAAACACTCAAGAATATCAGAGTCCTGATTGGTGAGACGCCTCTGATTTTCACTTTCAGGACCATAAGAGAGGGTGGAGAACGGGAAATCGACATAAAGGAGTATTCAGCACTGAATCAGGCGGCTGCCAGAAGCGGGTTGGCAGATATTATTGATATTGAGATCTTCTCAGGAGACGCCGTGGTTCAGGAGAATATCGAGGTGGTTCATCAGGCCGGCAAACTGGTGATAGCATCGAATCATGATTTTCATCAAACGCCTCCGGAGTCTGTTTTGATTGAGCGCATGATCAAAATGCAGGACATGGGAGCGGATATTTCCAAAATTGCCGTCATGCCTCAGACCATCGCAGATGTGATAGTTCTGCTGAGTGCGACGAATCAAATGTATGAGCGATATGCTGACAGACCGATAGTGACCATGTCCATGTCTCCAATGGGAGTCATCAGCAGGCTTTCTGGTGAGGTTTTTGGTTCTTCTATGACCTTTGGTGCCGTAGGTCAGGTCTCGGCTCCGGGTCAAATACCGGTTGAGAAACTGAAAAACGGCATGCGGATTCTGTCGGAGTCGATTTGAATTCCATGGGATGAACTGTGAGCCAATACTAAGGGTCGGGCTGTTTTATAAAGGGAGTGAAGTAGATGATTAACCGGATCACCGGCAAAACAAGACTGATTGGATTACTAGGGTCCCCCATTCGGCACAGTGTGTCACCAATGATGCACAATACAGCCTTTGAACATCTGGGGCTGGATTATGTCTATCTGGTTTTTGAAGTCGACCATGACAACCTTGACGATGCCGTCAAGGCCATGAAAACCCTTGACGTTGCCGGATTCAACGTCACCATGCCCAACAAGCAGAAGGTGATCCCCCTGCTAGATGAAATCACCGAGTCCGCCAGAATTATCGATGCGGTAAATGCTGTGAAAAATGAAAGGGGGCGGCTGATCGGAGACAATACCGACGGCAAGGGCTTTGTCATGTCCCTCACCGATGAGGGAGTGGCTGTCAAGGATAAGGATTTCGTCATTATCGGGGCAGGAAGTGCTGCAAGAAGTATCGGCATCCAGCTTGCCTTGGATGGGGCCAGAAGCATCAGTATTTTCAATCGCTCTAAAGAACCGGCCAGCTACCTTAAAGAGGTTATTGAAAAGAACATTCCCAGCTGTGATGTCCAGGCCTATAGTCTGGAAATGAGCCTGCTTAAAGAGGTGGTTCACAAGGCAGATGTATTGATTAACGCCACCAACGTTGGCATGGGTCAGCACCAGGACAAAAGTGTCATTACAGAGGCTTCGGTCTTTCACAGGGATCTTGTGGTGGCCGACGTCATCTATTCCCCTCCCTTTACAAAGACCCTGCAAATGGCCGATGCCGCAGGTTGTAAAACCATCAACGGTCTGGGCATGATAATCGGCCAGGGCGCCCTGGCCTTCAAGTTCTGGACTGGCGAGGACATGCCTGCAGACCTCGTCAAAGAGGTTATTTTGAATCAGTAGGTTTTGCGTTTTTACCGCCCGGGCCCGACAACAGGGTTTCGGCAAGACGCACTCAGAGGACAATCAAGACCCTGCCAATCGATAAATTTTGTCTTAAATGATACAATAAGCTAGTTTTAGGAGTGGATGAAAATGAGCGAAAAAACATCAAATGGCAGCGGTGGCATACGGTCCATCGAGAGGGCGTTAAAGGTTCTCACGTGTTTCGACTGGCAGAATCAAACCCTTTCAACCACTGAAATCGCCAAGAAAATCGGGTTGGCGAAATCGACAACCTCAAGGATTTTAAGTACCCTTGAAAATGAAGGTTTCCTTTTTCGGGATGAAACCACCAGTCAATACCAGCTCGGCCACCAGATTTATTATCTGGGGATGCTGGCTCAGAAGGATTTTGATATCCGCGAGGTCAGTCATCCCATTATGAAGGCCATCAGGGACAAAACCCAGGAGACGGTCAGTCTCTACCTGCTGGAAAACTATCAAAGAATTTGCGTGGCCCAGGTGGAGAGTGAGCGCTCCATCAAGCAGTCCTCTGTCATCGGTGAAAGTCTGCCAATCTGGCTGGGAGCAAGTGGCAAATCCATGCTGGCATTTCTGGAGGGGGAGGCGTGGAAACAGGCGGCAAAGGAAGTAAAGCCCTTAACGCCTAAAACCATTGTCAAGGAGTCTGAACTCTTTAAAGAACTCAGCACCATCAAGGACCGGTATTTTGCTGTGAGTGAAGGCGAGCGCTATGACGAGGTGTCCTGTGTTTCAGCTCCGATTTTCGGCAGGGACCACAAGGTCGTGGGGTCATTGTCGATTTCCAGTCCTTACTACCGGTTTCCAAAGGATACCCGGGATTATTCCCGGCTTGTCATTGAGGGAGCCCGGGAAATCTCTGAGAAAATGGGTCATCGCTGGAAATGACTCCACAGGTCCGGACACAAGAAAAACTGTCAGATTAATGACAGTTTTTTTGTGATGATCCGACCCAGGTTGTCATAGCGCAGGGTGCCGTTGTGAATCAATAGAAGCGCCTCCCGTTCGGGTCCTTTAAGGTGATCAAAGTCCTTGTCAAAGAGAGCCTTGGAATCGGCAAAGGTCATTTCCTCAAAGTCCCTTTCAAAGGTGAGTACTGGTAGCTGGACCGAGGGCTTTTTCAAGGCGGTGTCAATCCTGAAGGTCTTGTCCCAGATGGCGTAGGCCGGCAGTGATGCCGTTGATTCAAGGCTCAGGTACAGAAGATCCATGGACTGGGTGAGTCGTTGAATATAGACGGGTTTACCTTCTATATAGAACATTTTGGGACCGTACTGCAGAAGGCGCTGGTCCTTGTGATAAATTATTTCGAAGAGTCGGGCCAGATGAACCAGATCCTCCCGGTTGTGGGTGAGGAGCCCGTTTAAAATCCCCTGATTCCTTGAAGCGAGATAGAGAAAATAATCTCTCGGGAAATCGCCACCGGCCAGGGTGTCCTCCCGGAGGATGCCAAAATGCTTCTCAAGGGTTTTGAGCTTCAGATTCTCCAGGGGATACTGCCGGCGGTTTTCCTTGAAGTAGCGGTAGAGATCGAAGGATTTGTAAAGCGGGATTTCAAAGGGAATCCGGTGATGCTCGAACCGGCGATTGAGATAGGGCAGATCAAAATGGGTGCCGTTGAAATTCAAAAGGGCTTCCAGGGAGTCCAGGACACCCATCAGCTCTGTGAGCATGAGGATTTCTTCCTTCAGGTCCTCAAGGGTGTATTGTCTGAGCCTGATTTCTCCATCCACCGGCAGAATCAGACCCACCATTACAACATGGGTTGTGGCGCGGTTGAGGCCGGTGGTTTCGATATCAATGAGTCCCCACCGGATATTTTCAATATAGGGGGGGAGGGTGAATCCGTCAAGAAGATGTTCCGTGACAATCATTGGGAGTCCTCCTTCGAGGGCAGAATGTGTTATAATACATGTAAACTTGATACCGTGACGTTTGTAAACATTATAAAGGGGGTTGAGTACTCATGCAATTGAATTATGTCAAAGTGAATCCATCGAAGTGAATCCATCCCAAAATATGACGATTTTTGTCAAGGATCCCCTTCCCAGGGAGGAGTATGCCAGGATTGCCATGAGAGTGATGGACTACAGTTCCCTCCACGGCGAACAGGTCGGATTCATTGAAAAGCCGCAGTTTTCCAGGGAGGCCCTGGGACGGCTTGAAATGATGGGCGGAGAGTTTTGTGCCAATGCCTCGAGGGCCTACGCTGTCTATCTGGCCATGAAAACTTCGCCTGAGGCTCAATCCCTCACGGTGCCCATCGAGGTTTCAGGCAGCGGGGAAGTCATCTCCGTTGAGGTGAAGAAAATTGGACGGGGGCTTTACGATGCCGCCCTCAGGGTAAGGGAGAAGTATACCACGGAGGATGAAACCTTTTATTTCAGGAATCTCAATGTGTATGGCACCTGGGTCCATCTGGAGGGGATTGACCATCTCATTGTCATGAAGGAGGACATGAAATGTCCTGAGGATTTCTTCAAAGAACTGATTCAGTCCATGGAGGACCAGTCCTATGAAGCCCTGGGACTCATGGTCTATGAACCCCTCAAGGAATTTCTGAGTCCCTATGTCTACGTCAAGGCCACAGACTCCCTGGTTCATGAAAAATCCTGCGGCTCGGGAACCATAGCCGTGGGAATCTACAAGGCCCATTCTCAAGGGAAGGATATCGATTTGACGCTCTTTCAGCCGGGAGGCTATCTCAAGGTCAAGGGGACTTTTACAGGGCGGCTTGAAGAAATCACCCTCAGCGGGCCCATAGAAATTGTCAGTGAAGGGGTTGTCAATATCAATTATTGATAGTCGTGAATCTCAAAAATTTTTTTGAGGGCCTGAGGATCCCGGGTCTTGGCCAGGGCCAGCATCAATTTGATTCTGGCTTTCTGGCCGTTGAGGTTGCCTCCGAAAATAACCCCCCGGTCTTTGAGGTTTTTACCACCGCCTTCGTAGCCGTAGGTGCCCAGAACCCTTCCCATGGGGCAGCGTGACACCAGTACCAGTGGAATTCCGAGGGACAGGGCTCTTTCAATGCCGGGAAGCATGGCAGGGGGGACATTGCCCCGGCCCAAGGCTTCAAGAACGATGCCCTGATAGCCCGAGTCGATCATGAAGTCAATCAAGTCCCGATCCATTCCAAGGGTGGTTTTGACAAGTCCCACCCTTTTTTCAAGGTGGTCTACGTCGATGTGTTCATGACGGGTCATTTCTCTGTAGAAAATCACCTCGTCATTGTCAATAATCCCCAAGGGACCGAACTCCATGGATTTGAAGGTATCCAGGGAGAGGGTATGGCTTTTGGTGACTTCACTGGCGGCATTGACTTCGTTGTTCATCACCACCAGACACCCCTTGTTCCTGGCCCGGTCTGAGGCGGCTGTGGCCACGGCTGCAGCGATATTGCTGGGACCGTCATAGCCGAGTTCTGAGGAATTGCGCATGGCAGCAACCATGACCACGGGTTTGGGGGTGATGACGTTGAGATCCAGAAGAAAGGCGGTTTCTTCCAGGGTATCGGTGCCGTGGGTGATGACAGCGCCGTGAATGTCCGGTCGACTCAGCATTTTCTTGACAAGATTGCTCAGTGCCATCAGCTTCTCGGGAGTCATGTGGGGGCCGGGAATATGCGAAAAATCAACAATTTCTGTTTCAGCGATGCGGTCGATATTGGTGACCATGGACATAATCTGCTCATTGGACAGGGCGGGAATGGCGGCGGCAAGCCGGGGATCCACCTTCATGGAGATGGTGCCGCCAGTGAAGATGACTGCGATTTTTTTCATTGAAACCTCCTGTACGATAAATTCTAACCCTATTATACAAAAATATCGGGTGCTTTTAAGGAAATGATAAAATGATATATTTTGACAATAGCGCCACCACCCCGGTTCGGGAGGAGATTCTGGATGTTGTCCAGGAGGTCCTCAGGAACCATTTCGGCAATCCCTCCTCTATCCACTCCCTGGGCATGGATACTCAGAGACTTTTCAAGAATGCCAGAAACCAGATTGCTGGTTTTCTAAAGGTCGATCCCGGGGAAATTGTCTTCACCTCCGGGGGGACAGAATCCAACAATACAGCTGTTTTCGGTGCTTTGGGAGGGGAGGCCGGAGGCCATGCGATTACGACCCAGTTTGAGCATGCCTCGGTGATTGAGGCTTTCAAGGTACTGGAATCGAGAGGATTTGAAGTCACCTGGATCAAGCCGGACGCTTCAGGTCATGTCGCTCCCGAGGCTGTTGAAGGGGCTCTCAGGAAGAACACCCGGCTGGTGAGTCTGATCCATGTCAACAATGAAATCGGGACGATTCAACCCATTGAAGCAGTAGGAAGAATCCTGAAGAATCATCCCAGGACAGTTTTTCATGTAGACGGAGTCCAGTCCTTTGGTAAAATTCCCGTGGATTTAAAAGCGGCCGGCATTGACCTCTTCAGCTTCAGCGGACACAAAATCCATGCCTACAAGGGCATCGGAGGGCTCTACATCAATCGCAAGCGGAGGCTGCAGCCCCTGCTCTTTGGCGGAGACCAGGAGGGTGGATTCAGACCTGGAACGGAAAACCTGCCTGGCATCGTTTCCCTGGGGGAGGCCGTTGGTCATCAGCAAAGGCAGCTCAGTGCCGCCAGTGACAGGGTCATGAAGATTTCTTGTGTCATTCTGGAAGGTCTTGGGGAGATCAAGGGACTTCGTTTCAACGGTGGCCCCCCGAAAACCCCCTATATTCAAAGTGTTTCCTTCAGGGGAATCCCCTCTGAAGTCCTGCTCCACGCCTTAGAGGAGGAAGGACTGTTTGTGTCTTCAGGTTCGGCCTGTCATTCAAGGCGTTCTTCTGTTTCCCATGTTCTCAGGGCCATTGAGGTTCCAAAGGAGTATATTGAGGGGACGCTGCGTCTGAGCTATTCTTCCATGAATACCCTGGAAGAGGCCCGTGAAGCCGTTGACATCATCAAGAGAACCCATGAAAGAATCAGTTCCTATCTATAAATGACAAGGGAGAGTTAGCCATGGCCCAACGGGTGATAATTATCAAGTACGGAGAAATTGGTCTGAAAAAACGCAATCGACATGTTTTTGAAGATCTTCTCATAGACAACATCAAGCGCAGGCTTCTGCCCCTTGAGCCCAAGGTGTACAAAACCTTCGGCAGGCTTTATGTCGAAGACTATGAGCCCTCCCTGGAGTCTCACATCCTTGATAGTCTGAAGGATGTTTTTGGAATTATCGAGCTCAGTGCCGGAATCAGGGTGGCTTTGGACCCTGAGTTGAAAAGAGCGAAGGAAGCCGCTGTCGAGGTTATGGCGGAAATTGCGGAGACGGGGGTCATCACCTTCAAGGTAGAGACCAATAGAAGCAATAAAGGTTTCAAGGTCAAGTCCCCTGAGGTGTCCCGACTGGTCGGTGGCTACATACTGCATCATATTGAGGGCTTCAAGGTGGAAGTGCACCACCCGCAGAGGATTCTCAATATTGAAATCAGAGAGAAAATTTATCTTTATGTCAGAAGCATCCGGGGAATCGGCGGACTGCCCTATGGTGGCGGCGGGAAGGGTCTTTTGCTGCTCTCTGGGGGGTTTGATTCCCCTGTGGCGGGGTTTCTTATGGCCAGAAGAGGCGTCGAGATTACAGCGCTTCATTTTCACGCCTATCCCTTCACCTCCCATCAGGCAAGGGAAAAAATCTACGATTTATGTGAAAGCCTCGCCGGTTACACCGGGGAAATCACCCTGTACTGTGTGAATCTCCTAGGCATACAGAACCAGATCAAGAAGCACTGCGATTCGAAATATGCAACGGTCATCAACCGCAGATTCATGATGCGTATTGCTGAGAAGCTTGTCTTGAAGACCGGTGCAGGTGCCATCATCACCGGAGACAATATCGCCCAGGTGGCCTCACAGACCATGGAGGGACTCAGTGTGGTGAGTGATGCCGTCAAAACGGTGATCTTCAGACCCCTGATTGCCTATGACAAGCTGGATATCATCTCTAAAGCCCGGGAAATAGGGACCCACGATATTTCAATCAGGCCCTTTGAGGATGCCTGCACCGTATTTCTGCCACCGAAGGTGGTGACCCGACCGGAGCTTGGGGATGTCCTGAGGGAGGAGGAAGTGCTGGCGGTTGAAGCACTGGTGGAAGGGGCGCTGGTAACCCTGGAGGAAAAGCATTTCAAAAAATGGTAGGCAAAGGCCCGGGGAAACTTCCCCGGGCCTTTAACTGTGATTTGGGTTCTATTGGTTTTCGTCCTCTTGATCTTCTTCTGGCAGTTCCTCCACTACAGGAGGGACAAACTGCGGATTGTCGATGGATTCCAGGTAGTAGTCCTCGGCTTCGTAAACCGTCCCGTCGGGAAGCCGGATGGACATATTGGGATTGAACCGGGAAGCAAATTCCAGAAGGATTCTATCCCCGGTCGTGAGGGTGATGGTTATGGGGCGGATCACATAGACCGTTCCCCCCGGGAAAACAGTGAATTTATCTTCGTCATCAAAACGATCTAAAAAATTTTCACTGGAGTAGCGATGGATTTCGCAGAATTCTGTCGGCAGGACATATTCATGGTCCCGCGGATAGATGGGTTCAAGATTGCGGTTGAGATGCTCCTCGGGATCGTAGGGTTCCTGTCTCTGGATAAAGACCCTGCTTTCCACGAGCTCCTCCGGGCAGTTCGGTGTAGCGAGCTGATTTGTCGAGACGTCGACTGTGGCGGTGACATGGACATCGTCGAAGGTGGTGGGCTGGGTGCCCGGCAGGAATATCTCGGAAATCACCGTGGAGCCCCTGGGATCCTGATAGGAAAGCTCCGTGGGCAGTTTGCCTGACTGGGTATCCACTTGGACGGTGACAAGGCCGTCGGGTTTTTCAAAATCGGCATCCTCAAGGTCCTCGTGGACCGCACTCATCAGTTTGGACCAGAAGACCGCACTGACCTTTGAGCCTTGATCCAGGGGAACATTGAGGTCGTTGCCGAACCAGAGGGCGGCGGCATAGTAGGGGGTGTAGCCTACGAACCAAGCATCGAACTTGTTGGTGGTGGTTCCGGTTTTTCCGGCTACGGTAATGCCGTTGTTGTAGGGGCTGATTTGAGCTGAACTTGAAAGTCCCCGGGTGACACCAGTTTTCATCATGTCCTGAACGATATAGGCGACCTGGGGATCCACCACCTTGTTCTTTTCAGAGGTTTTTTCAAGGATGACATTGCCCTTGAGATCCTCAACCCTGGTGTAGGTGATGGTTTCACTGTGGACTCCCCCGTTGGCAATGGTGCCATAGGCCTCAGTCATCTCGATGGGGGAAATGCCGTTGGACATGCCGCCCAGGGCCATGGCCGACAGATTCATATCGCTGACAGGACCCGACTCGACGATGGAGGTGATCCCCATTTGCTTGAGGTAGTCCACTGAAATCTGCGGACCGAGATCGTCGGCGATTTTAGCCGTCACCACATTGAGGGACTGTTCAATGCCTTTTCTTACAGTCATCAGGCCCCAGTATTTCGGGACGGACTCATTGAGGGTGCCGGTTTCGTACCAGTTGAGGGGCCATCGGACATCAGGATTCGGGCCCAGGTAGGCGGGGACGTCATCCACCACCGTAGCGGCGGTGTAGCGTCGGGAATCGATGGCGGGCAGGTAGACTGCGATGGGTTTGATGGAGGAACCCGGTTGTCTGGTTTCAACGGCTCTGTTGTAGATTTTCTGACCGGTGACATTGCGGCCTCCCACGAGAGCCCTCAGTTCCCCGGTGGTGTAATCCGTGAGGACAAAGGCGCTCTGGGGCTGTATGGTACCTTTTTCATCAATGGCATAGTGGTCCTTGCTGATGAGAATGTTGCCCTCTGAATCCCTGCTGAAATAGGGTTCGTCCTGAATTCTCCCGGATAGGACCAGGTTGTTGTTTTCGTCAAGACTTTTATAAGCATCATCGATATAGAGGTCCCGGCCGGTGTAGGTGAAAAAGCTGGGGATGTTGTAGCTGGGCAGTCGGCTGATGGACCTGACGCCGGCTTCAATCTGCTCCGGCGTGAGGTAATCCCTCCGTCCAGAGATCTCGGTGATGGTGGGGTCCTCTTCATCGTAGGTGAAGGTGTTTTTCAAGTAGACATCAATCCGGGAATCGCCGCCCTCGGGACTGGCCCTGAGAATAAAGTAGAGCCGGCGGTTTCTGCTCAGGACAAAATCCCCGGCATCGTTGACCGTATAGTCTGAAGCGGGTATCACCAGGTTTTCATCGGCATCCACCATATTCTGGTATCGGTACAGAAGAATATTCTCGTTTTCGCTGATGATGTTCTTTTCATCATCCATGTGGACGGTAACCCTGGGGAAATACTCGTGATTGTTGAAAAAACCCATTTTATTCAGGGATTCCTTGAGAGTCACCACGGCACCATCGGTCATGCCAGTCCTCAGGAGATAGTCTGGAACCTCCTGCTCCTCGACGGCACCGAGTTCCAGAAGCTTGGTCCAGGTGCCCTGACCGACAATCCCGTCAACGGCAATGGCATATCGTCTCTGGAAATTTCTGACTGCGGCTTCGGTGGAATCTCCAAAGTAATCGGAAAAGTCCTTTTGATTGTAAATCCCTTCCACCTTCGTCTGGATTTCAAGATCCATGGTAGAATAGATTTTCAGTCCTTGATTGTAAAGGGTCTGGGTGGCTTCTTCTTTGCTGTAACCGTATTCAGCCATCAGGTCCTCGATGACGTCTTCTTTGACGAGATCAGAGAAGTAGCTGGAGATATTGATGTCCTTGAGTTTTCCGGGGACGATTTTCTCGTACAGGGGTGCCTTTTTGGCCTCTTCGTATTCTTCTTCGGTGATGGCTCCGTTGTCACGCATGAGCCGGACAACGGTCAGGTATCGGTCCTGGGAGCTTTCATTGAAAACAATCGTGTATTCCGGGTCTGAATCATCAATGATGATGTGATCCTCCCGGACATCCTCCTTGTTCAGGGTTTTCATGGGAGAATAGGCACTGGGGGATTTTGGAATCCCCGCCAGAATCGCACTTTCAATAAAGTCCAGGTCCTTGGCACTTTTGGAAAAGTAGATTTCTGAAGCCGCCTCCACGCCGTTGGCGCCGGAACCCAGGTAGATGGTATTGAGGTAGGCCTCAATAATCTGTTCCTTGCTCAAACGCTGTTCCATCAGAATGGTGTAGTAGGCTTCCTTGATTTTCCGGTCCATAGTTCTTTCAGTCATGGAATCTGCAAGATAGAGATTTCTGGCGGCCTGCTGGGTGATTGTGGAGGTGCCGCCGATTCGTCCGTCGCCTGTGACAGCGTCCCAGACAGCGCCCACGAGCCTCACGTAGTTGAAACCGGTGTGGTCCCAGAAGGTCTTGTCTTCAACTGAGGTGTAGGCATCCACCAGCACCGGGCTCATGTCATCGTAGTCAATGACGGTGCGATAGCCTCCGGACTGGATTTTTTCAATGAGATTGCCGTTTCGGTCGAGGAGCTCCGCGTTTTGAGTCCACAGTTCGGAAAAACGGGTAGGGTCAATCCGGGGGGCGTCATCGATGATATCCTTGACAACATATAAAACGGCTCCAGCAGCCATAAGCCCGAGCACAAGAACAATGAGCAGGATTGTGGTGAAAACCGATAGAAGGGGATGCTTCTTTTTTGCTTTAGCCCGTGTTTTTTTAATTGCCATGTTAGGCCTCCTAATTTCAGGTTGTTTCTAGTAGATTATAACATAGAAAAGGGTTTTTTTGTACGCGTCTTAAACCAAGTCTGTTATAATAGACCATGACAAGAAAAGGAGCCGTTGAAGATGAAAAAAACGACATTCGACAGTGATTCCGCCCAGCAGAAGGCTGTTTTAATGATGGTGGATTTTGGGTTTGAAGATCTTCGGGAGAACCTGGAGGAACTGAAGAACCTGGCCACGGCGGCGGGGGCTGAGGTCATGGACGCCCTGGTTCAAAAAAGAGAAAAGGTGGACAGCCGGACCTATATCGGCAAGGGCAAGCTTGAAGAACTCGGGGAACTGGCAAAATTTCATCAGGCCAACCTCGTAATTATGAATCATGAACTGTCAGGGGCGCAGCTGAGAAATCTGGAAGAGGCCTTGGACCTGAAGGTGGTGGACCGCACGGCACTGATTCTGGATATTTTTGCGTCAAGGGCCCGGTCCAATGTGGCGAGACTCCAGGTGGAGCTGGCCCAGATGAATTACAGCCTTCCCCGGCTCACGGGCCTGGGCAGATCCATGTCCCGGCTCGCCGGAGGAATCGGGACCCGGGGACCCGGGGAGCAGAAGCTGGAAATAGACCGACGACGCATCAAAAGCAGAATCAGCGATATCAGGACGCAGTTGAAGGAGATTGAGAAGGAGCGCCAGACCCAGCGCTCACAAAGAGAGAAAAACGCCATTCCCCTGGTCGCCCTGGTGGGCTACACCAATGCGGGAAAATCAACCTTGCTCAACACGATTCTGGAAACCTATGAAACCAGCGGTCAGCAGGTTTTTGTTAAGGACATGCTTTTCGCCACCCTGGATACGAGCACCCGCAGGATTGCCCTGGATAAAAACCGGATATTTTTGCTTTCGGACACCGTGGGGTTTGTCTCTCATCTTCCCCACCTGCTGGTGGAGGCCTTCAAGGCCACCCTGGAAGAGGTGGTGCTGGCAGACCTCCTGATTCATGTGGTGGACGGCACCGATGACAGGGCGGAGTATCAAAGGACGATCACCCAGCAGGTGCTTGAAGAAATCGGTGTGTGGGAAACGCCCCAGGTACTGGTATACAACAAGATGGACCTGAGAACAGAACCCCTCTATGGGGCCTCGGACCATCTGGAAATTTCCGCTGCGAAGGGAACCGGCATCGGGGTCCTGATGGACACCATTACCGGACTGATTTTTGCAGACCTTCGGAAGGAAACCTTTTTGATTCCCTACGACCAGGGACATGTGCTCAGTGAACTGATGAACCGCGGAGAATCCGCCGAAATCGAGTATCTGGATACGGGGACCAGAATTACTGTGGTGGTGGATGAGGTGTTGAGAAACCGCTACGGCGACTACCGGATTGAGGGATACTGATGTATCGCTCGATTCTGGAAGCTTCCCACCATGAGATACTGATTCAAAAGTCGCGGTTTATCTGCCACATCAGTCCAATCGCCAGTGTGGCGGAGGCCAGGGCCTTCATAGAGGGGGTCCAAAAGGAACACTACAATGCCACCCATCATGTACCGGTGTATGTGATGGGGGAGGATTATCATCTTCATAAATTTTCCGATGACGGGGAACCCTCGGGCACTGCCGGGCTGCCGGTGCTGGAATTTCTGAAACACGAAGCCATCACCAATGTGGCGCTGGTCATCACCCGGTACTTTGGAGGCATCAAGCTTGGCAAGGGAGGGCTCAAACGGGCCTATACCGCCAGTGCCAGGGAGACCCTGTCCCGGGCAGAGATTTTAACCTTCATCTCCTGTCAAAAAGTGCGGATTCTCTATGATTATTCCCATCACGGCAAGGTGGAGAATCTGCTTGCAAATATGCCTGAAATCTTCAGTGCGGAGTCGGTTTTCAAGGACCAGGTCCAGAGGATCCTTTACATTCCCACAGCATCCGAGGGGGTTCTTGAAAGCCTTGTGTCTCTCACCCGGGGAGAACTTGTCCGGGAGCTCCTTGAGGAAGGGCACTTCGCCCGGTACGGTCAAACCATAATCGGAGGTAAAGAACATGAGAAAGATCATGATTGAAATGCTTCAAAAGAAGGTCTGGGCCGTGGTGGGAGCCACGGGCAATCCGGAAAAATACGGGTATCAGATCATGAAGTCCCTTATGGACCAGGGGTATGACGTATACCCGGTGAATCCCAATTATGAAACCATAGAGGGTGTCAAGTGCTATCCCTCCTTGAGTGCCTGCCCGGAGAATCCAGAGGCTGTGGATGTTGTGATTTCTCCGGACAAAGCCCTGGCGCTGGTGGATGAAGTCCTGGCCCTTGGTGTGGAATATCTCTGGTTCCAGCCCGGGACCTTTGATGGCGAGGTCATGAAAAAAACCGCGTCAAGCGGGTTGAAGACAGTCTACGGCCCCTGTGTGATGGTGGCCTTGAGGGAGGGAATATAAATGACTATTGAAAATGAAATCATGGATACTGTACAATGGCTCAGGGAACAGGTGGGAGAGGCCGGTGCCAGGGGACTTGTGGTGGGTCTTTCCGGAGGAATCGATTCCTCGGTGGTGGCTTTTCTAATCAAAAGAGCTTTTCCGGAAAATGCCCTGGGGGTTATCATGCCCATCCATTCGGATCCCAGGGATGCCCGGGAGGCCCTGGCCCTGGTTGAGGCGTGTGATATTCCGTACAGGGTTGTGGACTTGTCCGGAGTTCACCTTGAAGTCAAGAATCTGGTGATGAAGGACCTGGGAAGCGGGGTCAATGAAAGGAATGCCGATGCCAATCTCAGGGCCAGGCTCAGAATGAGCGCCCTCTATACCTACGCCAATGCGCTGAACTATTTGGTGGTGGGCACCGACAATGCCGCAGAGCTGTATACCGGATACTTCACCAAATACGGGGACGGCGGCGTGGATCTTCTGCCCATTGCCAATCTGGGAAAGGGCGAGGTCTATGAATGGGGCCGCTATTTCGGCGTGCCGGAAAGTATTTTACAGCGGGACCCAACAGCGGGTCTTTGGGAGGGTCAGACCGACGAAAAGGAGATGGGAGTGACTTATCTGGATATTGACCGCTACCTGAAGGGTCAGTCCATTGACGAAAAATCCCAGGCTGTCATTGAAAAACTCCATCGAGTCAGCGCTCACAAGCGAACCATGCCTCCCATACCGCAAAGGCATATCAAATAATACGAAAGTAGGAGACTGCAAATATGGGTAGAATAGGAACCATTATCAATCGAAAAGGGAAACAGGACGCCAAAAAGGCAAAAATCTTTACCAAGATGGGAAGGGTACTCATGGTAGCCGCCCGGGAAGGGGGGTCGGATCCAGAGTATAATCCAACACTGAAAACGGCTATTGAAAAGGCCAAGGCCAGCAATATGCCGGGTGAAAATATTGACAGGGCCATAAAAAAAGGCGCCGGCGAGCTTGAGGGCATGGTTTTCGAGGAACTGACCTATGAGGGCTATGGGCCGGGCGGGGTCGCTGTCCTGGTAGAGATTCTGACGGACAACAAGAACCGGACGGCGGCGGATGTGAGAAGTTATTTCACAAAGGCCAAGGGAAATCTCGGGGCCAACGGCTGCGTGGGTTTTCTATTCGACCATGTCGGGGTCATTGCGATTGACCTGGTGGAGGACATGGATCCCGACACCATTGAAATGGATGCCATCGAATCAGGGGCTTCTGATTTTTCTGTTGAGGAAGACCATGTGGAAATCATCACCGATCCCCAGGATTTCGGAGTTGTCAGGGACTACCTCAAGGACCGGGGTTATGATTTCTCCATGGCTGAGCTGAGATATCTGCCCAACACCTATACCCGGCTGACAGAGGAGGAAGACCTCAAAAATATGTCAAAGCTTATCGATCTATTGGAGGACAACGATGATGTACAGAATGTCTACCACAACTGGGAGGAAGAATAGGAGGGTTCATCGGGGATGAAGGCAAGGATTATGATGGGAGTATTTGTCTTTCTGGGCTTGATGATTCTTCTGTTCGTGGCTTTTCCTTGGATGAGTGGCGACTGCTGTCCCGTCCGGCTGGGCATGGGGATTATCCGGCTAGGCATTGGAGAAGCACAAATCGTGCCCTATGCCAGGGGGTTGAACCAGGATTATCTGGTGAGCCGGTCGGACTTGCAGGCGACTCCCCTCAAGCAGTGGCTTGAGGAAAAGGGCTGGCGATTCAAAGAACAGATGGGTGCAGGCTACCTCTTTGAAAAGGAAGACGATTCCGGCAGGACCCTGATGGTCACCGGCCGGCAGTTCACCCGTCATTACAGAACCTGGCAGGTCCCAAGGCCTTATCGGTAGGCCCCTCAGTCTGTGGACGGTTTTGAGGTTTGATAAAAAAATGTGGCAGTGTCCAAGCCGGTTTAGGAGTTTGTATTCATGGGAAGTAAGCTGTTTAGAGGTCTGGTACGCCTGGTTTTTGTTTTTTACGTCGGTTTTTTGGTCAAGGTCATTCTTTTGAGAGGGGTGTCTTCCTCGGAATTCTATGAATTGGTGGTCCACTCTCCCGTCTGGCATTTTATTCCCAGACCCATGGAAAGAGTCAACTGGATTCCCTTTGATACCATCAGACTCTATATCGACTACTATAAAATCGTCACCCTGGAACTGAGTATTCTCAATCTTGCCGGCAATATCCTGCTGTTCATCCCCTTTGGGTTCCTGCTGAAACTGCTGAAATACCCGCCCCTCAACGGGATGGTGACTCTTTTCCTAGGCGTCCTGTTCAGCGTTGCTCTGGAAGCCCTTCAATACGTCAGCGGCATTGGTGTGATGGATATTGATGATGTGATTCTCAACGGTACTGGCGTGCTGGCAGGCATTGTCCTTTTTCTGATGATGGAAGGGTTGACGGGAATGTCCGGGAAAAGAAGAACTGAAGGCGGGAAATCTGCAACACAGGATGAAATGGAGGAATTGATGTGAAAGGCTGGAGTATCGCCCTGGTGGTGATTTTGATTATAATGGGTTCCCTGGGCTCGGTTTACATGCTGAGGGCCGTCGGGTCACTGAGTATTGATATCGGGGATCTTGAAGGCCGGCAGGCCGCCCAGGAGGATTTCAAGGAAGCGACTGAAGAAAGCCTCAAGAGTATCGAGGTGGCGGCAGAGGATCTTTCATCCCGGATGAGGACCCTGGAGGAAGAAAACGCAGCTCTCAAAGAGGATCTGGCATTTCTGAAGGAGAAATTCATCGAACTGCCGGGGGTGCTGACCCGGGAGGGGACCATTGAAGGCATGAGAGTTGCTTCGGGATACATTGAGCTGGGCATCCGTCCCCTTGAAGTGCTCCGGGGGGAGGAGGCCATCCGCTATTTGATGGAAACCTTCGACTATTCGATTCAAAGAGCGTCGGAGGAGCTTTCCGGGGGATATTACCGGATTGCCCTAAAAGAGGACCAGAAGACATACCGGCTGACAAGGGAAGCGATGATTTACCTGCTGGAGGAGGACAAGGCGGTGGAAGCCTCCCTTGAGGAATTAATCACCTATGTGCAGCAGGAATTTCCCAGGAATGAAGAGCCCCTGTTCAGTTTCTATGTGATCGAGGAAGAAATCGTTGAAATCAAGGAAATGTATCTCCCTTAAAGGAGGGTAAAAATGTCTCAAGTGCTGCGTTTTGGAAAACTCAATGAAAAGATCAAGGAGGAAGTCCTTGAGGTGGTGAGGGAATGCAACCAGTATGACGGCACCCGTTCCGAACTCAAAATCGATGAGACCATCAATTATTATGATGAGATGGCGACCACCTTTTTAATCTACGAGGGGGAGACCCTTGAAAGTTTCATGCATGTCATGGCCATTACTGCCAATGAGATCGAGATTTCAGGATATACCCGGCCCGGGGCCCGGGGAAAGGGTCACTTCAAGGCACTCAGAGAGGCGGTTTTCAATGAAGCGCGGGCCTTCGGGTATACCAAGGCGGTTTATGTCATTGACACCAGTTCTCTGGAGGGTCTCGGATGGACCAAGAAAAAAATGCTCGCCTATGAATTCACAGAGGTGACGATGGTTCTGGCCAATCCCTCAATCAAAGAAAAAATCAATCCCGGAATTCACTGCAATCTGATGACGGCAAAGAGCCTTACTACTGCTCTGGAAATTCATGAGCGGGTTTTTGATCTGGAAGGGAACGCTACTGAAAAATATCTGACGAATCTCTTGAAGAACCCCCAAAGGGAATTCTATATCTTTTATTTGGATGAAACTCCCTTTGGACTGGGGGGCATAGCCTATGAAGCCTCCGGGGCGGTACTCTTCGGCGTGGGAATCCTGAAGGATTTCAGGGGAAAGGGCTATTCGAAGCAGCTCATGCAGCGCTTAATGGAAAAAATCAAGAAAAAGGGAATCTCCAGAATTCTTCTTGAGGTGGACCAGGACAACCAGGTCGCCTATGAGGCCTATAAAAAACTGGGTTTCATCGACGCCTATGCCATGAGTTATTTCAGTGAACCCATCAGTAGACAAGCACCGGGGAGAGGATCAATCTGATGATCATGATAATCTATGGACTCCTCGTCACGGCGGCAGGGTTATTTTTCTACAGGCGCCTGCACAATATCGATGATTTTATCCTGGGCAACAGAGGGTTGAATTACTGGGTCATCGGACTGAGTGCCCAGACCTCGTTGCTGGGGGGATGGATTTTTCTGGGTCTGCCCTCCCTGGGTTTCAGTATCGGTTTGGGCGGCCTTTGGGTGCTTCTGGGGGTGATTGCCGGGAGTCTCCTGAACTGGCGCTTTATTGCCATCCGGCTGAGAGTCTTCAGCACCCGGTCGGAAAACGCCCTGACCTTGCCCTCCTATTTCCAGAAGCGTTTCAAAAGCAACAGGATTGGCCTCAGGTTGCTTATTTCCCTTTTAATTCTGGGAAGTTACCTGATTTATACTGCGGCGGGACTTTCCGTCGCAGGACGGGTGGTCCAGTTGATTCTGGGGGTTGAGTATCTGGCCGCCCTGTTGATAGTGACCCTGCTCGTAGCAGGGTATACCGTTTCAGGAGGATTCACGGCAGTGAACTGGACGGATGTGCTTCAAAGCCTGCTGATCCTCCTGGCGGCGGTAATTCTTCCCCTGGTGACTCTGGGTCAGCTGGGGGGGGGCCAGAGGGCCCTTATGCTGCTTCAAGAGCTGCCAGATGATTTTTTGAGTCTGACAGGGGAATCCATGGGATGGATCCGAGGGGTGTCTTTTTTTGCCCTGGGGTTTGCGGTCCTGGGCCAGCCCCACGTTGTGACCCGTTTCATGGCCATTGACGAAATTGAGAACATTAACTACGCCTCATTTATCGGGCTCCTGTGGACAGTGGCAGTCTTGTTAGGCGCCTTCGGGTTGGGTTTGCTGGGACGGGCCTATTATCCAGGAACCTGCCCCTTTGAACTTGAATTTCTCTACTATCAGTTGACAACCACCTTTTTCAGCGGATTCCTGGGAGACCTTCTAAAAATCGCCTTTCTGGCGGCCCTGATGAGTACCGTCGACTCAAAGCTCATGGTGACGGTTTCAGTTTTCGTTGAGGATTTCTATAAAATCATGATTCACCGTGAGATTCCCAGTCAGGCCCAGGTCCTTATGGGAAGGATTACGGTGGCCATCATGGCTCTGGTGGCTTTTTTACTGGCCCTGGACCCGGGAAGTTCTCTTTACGGTCTTGTCGGCCTGGTCTGGGTGGGCCTCGGCAGCACCCTGGGGCCGGCCATGGTTTTCAGCCTCTTTTATTGGAAAACCACCTATCGAGGCGTTTTTTCAGGGATTGCAGTGGGGGGGCTAGTCCTGCTATTCTGGGAACTGATGCTCAGTGGCGGACTCTTTGACCTGACAGGTCTCATACCCGCCGCCCTGATCACTTCAGCAGTCATCTGGCAGGTCAGCAAGCGGGACACACTTCATCATGAATTTGAACAATTCAGCGAATTGTTGAAATGATTTTTCAACCCCTTTGATGGACTCCGCAGATGTAACAGGTTTTCAGGTTCAGGTTCTATATTGATTTACTAAAAAATCGTGGTATGATATTAACAGAATGTTGTACAGGAAGAACATTCAAAGATATCTAAGGGGGAACCTAAATGAAAAGAATTACATTTTTGCTGGTATTGATTCTGATTTTGAGTCTGGCTTTGACCGCATGCAGCGCTCCGGCGGCCGAAGAACCAGCAGGAGAAGAACCTGTGGCAGAAGAACCAGCGGCAGAAGAACCCACGGGCGAAACTGAGGAAGTTGTTTTTGGCGTATTCGAGCCGTTGACCGGCGCCTATGCGGCCGGTGGTGCCATGGAGCTTGAAGGAATAGAACTGGCACAGGAACTTTATCCTGAAGTTCTCGGAATGCCCATTCGCGTGGTGGTTGTCGACAACAAGTCTGACAAGGTGGAATCAGCCAATGCGGCCACCAAACTGGTAGACCAGGAAAAAGTCAATGTGGTTCTGGGTTCCTGGGGATCTTCCTTCTCCATGGCAGCAGGCCCCATTGTTGAAGAGGCAGGCATTCCCGCCATCGGGACCTCTTGCACCAGCCCACTGGTAACCCTGGGAAATGATTACTACTTCCGGGTGACCTTCATTGATTCCTTCCAGGGGGTTGTCATGGCAAATTATGCCTATGACGTCCTCGGCGCCGAGGAAGTCGTGATTATCCAGGATATTTCAAACGACTATGCCGTTGGTCTGGCAAAATTCTTCAAGGATGAATTCATTCGATTGACGGGCAATGAGGATTCCATTGTTTCAATTGCCAGCTACAATACCGGAGACCAGGATTTTACAGCCCAGCTGACCAATATCAAGGCGATGAATCCGGATGCCATTTTTGCACCCGGCGGCTATTCTGAAACCGCCATGCTGGTGAAGCAGGCCAAGGAACTCGGTCTTGAAGCCCCCTTCCTGGGTGGCGATGCTTGGGAAGCGGCAGAATTCATTGAAATCGGCGGCGAAGCGGTAGAGGGTGTTGTTTTCAGTACCTTTTTTGATGCGGCTGCACCTTTGACACCTGAATCCGAAATATTCATCAATGCCTACCGTGAGAAGTACGGTGAGGATCCCGCTTCTGTGACAGCACTTGCCTATGATGCCTACATTCTGGCCATCGACGCCATCGAGCGCGCCGGCAGCACAGATCCCGAAGCCATCAGAGACGCTTTGGCTGAGACTGTCGGATTTGACGGCGCAGCCGGGGTTGTAACCCTGGATGAAAACGGCGACGCCGTGAAAAATGCCGTAATCAAGACAGTAGAAAACGGTGAATTCACTTATTTGACAACGATTTCACCCAAGTAGGACTAGAATAAATAATACACAAGTTGTGCAGGAGACCTCCTGCACAACTTGTCATTATTTGGAGGCGTTTTGAGATGTCCATCAATACATTTTTTCAGCATCTTAGCAATGGATTGGCGCTGGGAAGCCTATATGCCCTGATAGCCATTGGATATACCATGGTTTACGGGATTCTACGATTGATCAACTTCGCCCATGGCGAAATTTTTATGATATCAACTTATGTCGTGTTTTATGGCGTGTCAATATTTTATCTGCCTTGGTGGGTGTCAATCATCGTGGCAATTGTCATCACGGGATTACTCGGAATTATCGTGGAGCGCGCTGCCTACAGACCCTTGAGGAATTCTCCCAGGATTTCGGTCATGATTTCAGCCATAGGCGCTTCTTTTTTAATCCAGAATCTGGCCATAGTCATTTTTGGGGGCAGGCCAAAATCCTTTCCCATTCCGGATTACTTCAATACGGTTATACAAGTGCAAGGCGTGTCCGTCCCCATCGTGAATTTCTTCATCCCAGTCATTACCCTGGTCGCCCTTGTGATTTTAATATACATCATTGAAAAAACAAAAACGGGTATGGCCATGCGTGCGGTGTCCAGGGACTACGAGACGGCAAGGCTCATGGGCATCAGTGTGGACAATATTGTTTCCATCACCTTTGGTCTCGGCTCTCTAATGGCTGCCATCGGCGGCGTGATGTGGGGACTCAAGTACCCCAATCTGATTCCCCTCATCGGGCTGATGCCGGGTCTCAAAGCCTTTATCGCTGCCGTTATCGGGGGGATAGGCAATATCAAAGGCGCTGTACTCGGAGGCTTTCTGCTGGGCATGACGGAGATTATGATTATTGCGAGTCTGCCCAATGTGACCGGTTATCGGGATGCCTTCGCATTCATACTATTGATCGGTATTCTGATTTACAAGCCCTCGGGTCTGCTGGGTCAGGATATCGGGGAGAAGGTGTAGCATGATCGACAAAAAGAATATTATTCGATTGGGACTGATTCTGCTGGTGCTGGCGGTATTGACGATTTTGAACAATACCATGGGCAAATATGAAATCAGGATTCTCAATCTTGCCGGCATTTACATTATCCTGGGGCTGAGTCTCAATGTCATCAACGGCTTTACCGGATTGTTCTCCTTGGGCCATGCCGGATTCATGGCCATAGGGGCCTATACAAGCTCCCTCCTCACCATGAGTGTCATACAAAAGGAAAGCAATTTTTTTGTGGAGCCCATCGTTCCCTGGCTTGCCAATGTTCAAATCGGTTTTTTACCGGCCCTTTTGTTCGGTGGCATACTGGCGGCAGTCCTGGGGGCCATGATTGCGGCGCCGATTCTGAAACTGACGGATGACTATCTCGCCATCGCCACTCTGGGGTTCAGCGAAATCATCCGGGTGATTTTCACCAATACCCAGTCTCTCACCAACGGGGCTCTGGGAATCAAGGGACTTACCCGGTACACCACGGTTCACTATACCTGGGGAATAGCGATTCTCACCATTCTCTTTATGTTTTCTTTGAGGAAAAGCAGCTATGGCAAGGCCCTGATGGCAATCAGAGAGGACCAGACCGCGGCGGAAGCCATGGGAATCAACCTCTTCAAGCACAAGCTGCTGGCCTTTACCATCGGTTCCTTTTTTGCCGGTATCGGCGGCGGTCTCCTGGCTCACCTCATGGGCACGATAGATCCCCTGATGTTCCGTTTTCTTCTGACCTTCAATGTGCTGTTAATTGTCGTCCTTGGGGGCATCGGCAGTATCAGCGGTACAGTGATTTCAGCCATAGTGGTGACCATCATGCTGGAATGGCTGAGATTTCTGGACGGTGTCATTGACCTGGGTTTCATGACGATTCAAGGAATCCCGGGGCTGAGGATGGTACTCTTTTCACTCCTGCTGATGGTGGTCATCATCTTCAAGCAGAATGGTCTCATGGGGCGGGATGAAATCACCATTGACAGTCTGGGCGGTTTTTTTGCCCGGTTCAGAAAGAAGGAGGCCTAGGATGACGATACTGAGAACCAATAACCTGACGATGAAATTCGGTGGTCTCACAGCGGTCTCAGACCTGACTCTCGAGGTGCCCGAGCAGGGAATCATCGGTCTGATCGGGCCCAATGGCGCCGGCAAAACCACAGTCTTCAATATGATTACCGGTGTCTACAAGCCCACCTCGGGCAATATTCTGTTCAACAATACCGACATCACCCGGATGGAACCCCATGTCATTACAAAGAACGGCATCGCCCGGACTTTTCAGAATATCCGCCTGTTCAAGGACTTGTCGGTGCTTGACAATGTCATGATTGCCAACCACCTCAGACTGGATTCGAATTTCTTTTCAGCCGTCGCCCGAACGCCGGGGTATCGGGAAAAAGAAGAGGGGATCAGAAAGAAATCCCTCGAGCTTCTCGACCAGGTAGGGCTTCTTGAATTCAAGGATACAAAATCCACGGCCCTGCCCTATGGAAAGCAGAGGAAGCTGGAAATCGCCAGGGCCCTGGCCACCGAACCGAAGCTGCTCCTTCTCGATGAACCGGCTGCCGGCATGAATCCCCAGGAATCCATAGAGCTCATGGCATTCATCAAGGAAATCAGAAACAGGTTTGATTTGTCAATCCTGATGATTGAACACCATATGCAGGTCATTATGGGTGTCTGCGAGCATATCTATGTACTGGATTACGGCATCAAAATAGCAGAGGGCAATCCCGGGGTCATTCAGAACGACCCCAAGGTCATAGAAGCCTATTTGGGGGTGGAAGAATGATTTCAATTCATGATCTGCACGTCTATTACGGTGGCATCCACGCCCTCAGAGGGGTTTCCCTTTCGGTTTCAAAGGGACAGATTGTCAGCTTGATTGGGGCCAACGGCGCCGGCAAGAGCACCACCTTGAGATCGATTATGACTCTGGAAAAGCCCCGGAGTGGACAGATTATCTACAAGGATAAGGACATCACCCAGACCAAGACCACTGAGCTGGTGAAGGATGGCTTGATTTTGGTTCCTGAGGGACGTCATGTCTTCACCAATCTGACAGTGGAGGAGAATCTTATTCTGGGAGCCTATGCCAGGAAGGACGCCAAAGCAGTCAATGAGGACATGCAGTGGGTTTATGAGCTGTTCCCCAGACTCAAGGAACGCAGCAGGCAGCGGGCGGGAACCATGTCCGGAGGAGAACAGCAGATGCTTGCGGTGGGAAGGGCCCTGATGAGCGCACCGGAACTGCTTCTGATGGATGAACCCTCCCTGGGACTTGCCCCCCTGATTGTGAGGGATATTTTCAATATTATCAAGAAAATCAGTGAACGGGGGGTCACCATCCTTTTGATTGAACAAAATGCCAAGGTGGCCCTTGAAATTTCGGATTACGCCTATGTCATGGAGACGGGCAATATTGTCCTGGAGGGCAGGGGGAAAGAGCTGCTCAATGACGAGAATGTCAAAAAGGCATACCTGGGAGCATAGTAGAAAGGGAGTGACACCGTGGGGACCAGGGATTTCAAATTAAGGGCGAAGGACAATCTCAGGGGGCAGTGGCCTCTGCTGGTGGTTATTACCTTGCTTGTTTTATTCGTCACTGGAGCCGGGGCCAACAATCTGAGATTTGAGAGTGAACAGGGGACCAATGTTTCCCTGAACCTGATTACTTTTTTACTCAACGGGCCTATCAATCTTGGGATGGCCCTTTTGTATCTGGGTCTGGAGCAAACCAAAACGGCGAGGCTGGAATCCTTTCTGGAGGGGTTTCGGTCATTTCTAGATGCCTTTTTGCTGAATCTTTTGACCATGGCTTTTGTCATTTTGTGGAGTCTCCTGCTGGTGGTCCCGGGAATCATTGCCGCCATCCGCTACTCGATGGCCTATCTGATCATGGCTGAGGATCCGGGAATGACGCCCAGAAAGGCGCTTGATGCCAGCAAGGCACTGATGGCGGGACACAAGGCGGAATATGCCCTCTTTGTACTGAGTTTCATTGGCTGGGGTATTTTGACAATCATCACCTTCGGACTGGCCAGCCTGTATTTGATTCCCTATTTCAATGCGTCCAAGGTCAATTTTTATCACGCTATCAAGGGAGAGCCTTCCCACAGGGCTTGAGGAACTTTGCAACCGGGATAAAAAAATGCTTGAAAACCAACCTGCATGCCTGAGGTTGGTTTTTATATTGCAATTTATACACATTATAACAGTTTTTTGTATTTTAAAATATTTTGGCTGGAAATGGGTATAAAACGATAAAATGACTGTTGCGGTGCAGGATGAATTGAATCGGATATCCAGCATGGGGGTGACCCACAGTGTCCAAGGCCATGTCTACTGTTCAAGGGGATGAACTCAGGGAATTGCTTCAGGAAATTTCTGATATTGCCATGTCCATCGATGCCGGGGGACAGCTGCTTGAAATCAACGCCCTCAGCACCGCGGCCCAGCGCTACCTGGACGCCCTCCAAGAGGGACTGCTCGCGTGGCGTTTTTTGATGGAAAAAGCGGATGACGACACTTTGGAGCCGTCTTCTCCTGTGCTGTACACTGGAGGACCCGGTGCCACGGAGTTTGCCGTTGAACTTTCCGATGGACAAGTCCTGCATTTCAGAGGGAGATTCTTCATAAAGCCACAAACCGAAGGCCGCCAGTATGAGGGCTATTTCATCAATATACACAAAGAGACTGGCCAGGAAAATATGATTCTGAATTTTGAATCTTTTTTTCATAAGATTGACCAGATGGTGCTGGTAGTCAGCCTTCAAAAGCAGATTCTCTTTGCCAATGAGCAGGCTCTTGAAAAACTGAATTACAGTCTAGAGGAGTTGAAAACCCTGAAAGCCCCGGATCTAATGCCAGAGGATGATTCCATGCACCAGGCAAAAGTCATGCAGGACTTTTGCAACGGCCGCCTCAAGCCCTGTGAATTGACTCTTCTAACAAGGGACTCAAGACCCATCCGGGTTCGAATCCGTTCTCACAGGGGACAGTGGAACAAAAGTCCCTGTGTTTACTGCCTTGCCGCAGAGCTGACCGAAGAGGATGAAATCATTCAGAGGGTTGGAAAAATCTTTCAAAAGGGCAGTGCCATGTTAATGGTCTTAGAGGCGGATTCACTGAAAGTGGTTCAAGTGAATGATATTTTTGTGGAAAACTCCGGTTACACAAAAGACGAAATTGAAGGGCATTCCCTTGATGAACTTGAAATCCTTTATCCCCTGAGGCATTATAAAATCCTCAAGGCAGAACTAAAGGACAGGGAATATCTTCATGAAAAGGAGATGGTCCTCAAACTCGGCAGCGGGGAGTCCATGGACGTCATTTTCAATATGGACCGGCTGCAATACCATGAGAGAAGCTATTATGTCATTTTCATGCTCCCCTTGGGAAAGCACAAGGCTATCCAGCGGATTCTGGCGGCCAAGGCCCGGGAAAGAAGGATACTGCTGGACAATATCAGGACCCAGGTATGGTATCTGCTGGATGCCACCACCTATGGGACAGTGAACCGCGCCCATGCTGAGTTCCTTGGTCTGAGAGCCAATGCTATGGTCTATCAGCCGATGAAAAACGTGCTGCCTGAAGGGCTTGTTTCTGTCTTCGGGCTGAAGAATTTTGAAGATTTTCAGGATACTGCAGAGGATTCCGGTCAGTGGCTCACACTGCCCAGTGGCGAAGCCCGCTGCCTGAAAATCAGCCGCACGCCGGTGCGCAATCTCGAGGGAAGAATCCAGTATGTCGTCTGTTCGGCCGAGGATGTCACCCGGGAGATTCTTGACAGAAGAACCATCGAAACCCGGGAAGAGGAATTCAGGACCCTGATAACCCAGATGGCCCAGGGAATAGTGGTATTCAGTGCCCTGCCGGCTGAGGATGACCGGGAGACGGACTTTCAGGTGACAAAGATCAATGAAAGATTTCTGAAAATGACGGGTTACACTGAAGAGGAGATGGCTGGGTGCAGGTTTTCGGCACTGGCTCTAGAGGGCGCGGATTCATGGCTCAAAGCCATGACAGAGGCGGCCTTCACGGGGGTCACGGCCGCCCATGAGCAGTACTACGAAAAGACAAAGAGATGGTTCAATGTGACAATCTACTCTCCACGCTACGCCACCGTTGCGGTGATGTTGGATGATATCAGCTGCCGCAAGAGAATTTCCGATTCTCTGTATGTTGAAAAGGAGCGTTTGAAAATGACCCTGCTGTCCGTAGGGGATGGGATCATCACCACGGATGCCACGGGAAAAACCGTTCTGATGAATCCGGTTGCCGAGGCGATTACTGGCTGGCATTCAGCGGAGGCCTACCGGCGCCATATCAGCACTGTGCTGAAAATACAAGAGGGCGGTCAAAAGCTTGATCCGAGGCTCTTTGACAGCATTATGGCCTTGAAGGGGTCACTGGAACTCAAGTCCGAGTGGATTCTTAGGACCAGGGCGGGAAAGCAGATTCCCGTGGAGGGGACAATCAATACAATCCTTGACGCAGAAGGTCTGCCCATGGGCCTGGTAATTGTCTTTAGAAATATCGCAGAGCTTCGGGAGAAACAGAGGAAAATAGAATACCTGAGCTTCCACGACCACCTCACAGGACTCTACAACCGGCGCTTTGTGGATGAGACCATCAAGCGCCTGGATACCCGGAGGAATCTGCCCCTGACCCTCATGAGTCTCGATGTCAATGGCTTGAAACTCACCAATGATGCCTTTGGTCATGAGATGGGAGACCGGCTTCTGAGGACTGTCAGTGAAATTCTCAAAGACACCCTGAGACAGGATGAAATTGTGGGCCGAATGGGTGGAGATGAATTTATGGTGGTTTTGCCCAATACCTCCGAGACCCAGGCGGAGCAGTTGAAGCAGAGGATTCTTGCAGCCACTGAAGCCTGTCGGTGCGAGCCTCTGATTGTCTCTCTGGCCATCGGCCACAGGACAAAAGTCCATTCCAGGGAAAATATCTTAGAGATTCTGCGCCTTGCGGACCAGGAAATGTATGAGGACAAGCTTAAAAACGGCAAAAAGATGCGTCTGAAGACCATTGACATGGTACTCAAGGTCATCCAGTCCCGGTATGCCCATGAACAGATGTATGTTGTCCGGGTGACTCAGTATGCCGAAGCCGTGGCCAGGAAAATGGGTCTTGATAGCAAGGAGATTGAAAATATCCTGATTGCCTGCGAGCTTCATGAAATCGGCATGATTATGCTGCCGGAGGAACTGATCAACAGAAAAGGCCCCCTTACCCCGGAGGAACAGCATTTTATGGAGCTCCATACCAAACGGGGCTATCAGATACTCAGATCCGTGGATGAATATTCCCACCTGGCGGAATACATTCTGCATCATCATGAAAGATGGGATGGCAGGGGCTACCCTTCAGGTCTCAAGGGGGAGGAGATTCCCCTGTATTCAAGAATCATAGCTGTGGCCAGTGCCTATGAATCCATGACGTCCAGCAGACCTCACAAGAGGCCCCTGTCAAGGGAAAAGGCAATCCAGGAAATCCAAAGCAATTCAGGTACCCAGTTCGACCCCGGAGTGGTGAAGGTGTTTCTGGAGTGTCTCACGGGCTTCTGACAGGGCCGGGCTTCCTCCAGTGAAAAAAAGAGTTCCCGAAAAGCTGTTGAAAGGCTTTCGGGAACTTTTTTTTCTTTATAGGGTATCCATTGCCTCCAGGGCCATTTCACTGAAGGTTTTCAGCCCTGTGGCTTTGGCGGCGCTCTCCGTCAACGGAACGAGGTCCTCGCGCCGGATGGTTTCAAGGGTGAAATGTCGATTCAGGGCCATGAACTGTTTGAGGCCGGTTTCCACCCGGCGGAGATAGGAATAGACGCCCACGGCTCCGAGGGGAAGCTCCCCGGTTTGATCGCCGTAGTAGGAGGCCAGGACCGGCATCTGATTGAAAATCTCCCCGGCCGTATCGCCGTAAGCCAGGTGGCTTTTTGAAAGGGTGTGTTCTCTGATGGAATCGCCTACTGACTTGCCTACAAAGGCGGCAGCCATGGCGGCGCGGCCTATGCCCACAAATTTGATGTAGGGGGCTCCCAGGGCCAGGGCCTTGTAGACGTCATCCTCCATGGCAAGGCCTCCGGCAAGGGCGACATCTGGCAGTGGATATCCCTTGTCAGCCATTTTTTTCATGATTTGAACCAGCAGGTTGCCCATCTCCACTGTGGGGATTCCCCATTCGTTCATCATTTTTGTCGGGCTGTTACCGGAACCGCCGCCGGCGCCGTCAAAGGTGACAAGATCCACCCTGGCTTTTGAAGCAATCAAGAGAATTTTCATCAGGTCAGCGGGATTGAAGGGGCCGGTTTTGAAGAAAATCTGCTCGGCACCCAGGTCTCTGAGTTCCTGTACCCGCCCAATCAGATGGGCTTCATCCCAAAGGGGGAGTTTTCCGATTTTCATGAAGGGCTCTCCAATGCCTTTTTTGTGGGCTGCAACCACTTCGGGGTTCTTGGGATCAGGTAGAATCAGGTAGCCCATTTCATCAAATTTCAGTGCGTCTTCAAGGGTTTTGACCGGGCCCATTCCCTGGATGCCCTTGGCAGCCTGTCCGAATTTCAGCTCAACGGATTTGACGCCGAGCTTTGTGATGGCATAATCCAGGACTCCGAGATTTTCGTCGTCTGGGTTGGCTTGCAGGACGATGTCCCCATAGCCCCGGTAGTATTTCCTGAAGGTTTCCACCATTTCCCGGATCAGGGGCGACTTGGTCACGACCCCGTTGTGCAGTTCAAGTCCCGGGTCCTTGGCAACCACATCCTCCCCGATGACCACGGGAATACCGTACAGGGCGGCGCCGGCATAGTAGTCCTGCCAGTTGAGCTTTGCCATGGCGGGCAGAATGATGGGAGCTGTTACAGGGATTTTGCCGATGTGCGCGGTGATGTCCGCTTTGGGGTAAGTGGCCTCTTCAGGGGTTTCCCGGGTGCCTGAGACACCAAAAACCCTGCCGTTGATATTGAAGCATGAAAAATCCAGGGGATAGTCCTTTTCTGAAGCAAACTGGTTGATATCCGCCTTATAGGGATAGATGGCATCCGGGCCCCGAAGAGCTGAGAGTCCGATTTCACAGGGGCCTGGACAGTTGCTCGAGCAGACGGCGCACATCCCCGAGAGGGGAGAGACATTCTGGGGGGTACGCATTTTGGTGTTTGTAATGGATGAACTGAGAGATGGACTGTAACTCATTGGATTACCTCCTATAAAATGTGATGAATCGGGTGGGAAGTGACTTGACACCTTGATTATATAATATCTCTCAAGGGATGCCAAATTTTGATTTTTTTTGTATAATATTATCATTCAGCTGTAAAAAAGTTGAAAAACCTATCGACGAAAAAGGATGGGACGAGACAACCGTGAAAAATAAAGTGCTTTCAACCCTGATACTGATGCTGTTGTCCTTTTCGGTGTCCTATGGACTGGTGACGGAAGAGGAAATGGCCAGGGAGCATAGCCTCCTGATGAACCGCAAATACAGCAGCGCCCGGCTCATTTTTGCCGGGGACTTGATGATGCACATGCCCACGGTGAACAGTGTCCTCTATCAGGAGGGGGGGGATTTCAGCCGGATTTTCGAACATGTCACCCCTTACCTCAAAGGCGCTGATTTTTCAGTGGTGAATCTGGAGACAACCCTGACTTCCGGGGGAGAGTACAGCGGATATCCGAGGTTCAAATCCCCCCTTTCTCTGGCGGAGGGAATCCGTAAAGCCGGGTTTGACGGGGTGGTCACCGCCAACAACCACGCCTACGACTATAGGGATGAGGGAGTTCTGACGACCCTCAATGCCCTTGAAGAGGCCGGACTCAAGGCTACGGGAACGTTCAGGGGTTCAGAGGAGGCCGGTCCCCTGATATTTGAAATCAACAGGGTGAGCCTGGGAATCACCAATATGACCTATGGGATCAACGGCATGGGTCCCGTGGAAAGGACCGCCGTGAATCTCATCAGTGAGGAGCTCTTGAAGCAGGATTATGAGGCCATGGTCCGCCGGGGGACTGACGTGGAAATTGTTTTTTTCCACTGGGGGAATGAATACCAATTCAATCCCGACAGGGTCCAGGAGCATCTTGGGGCTCTGGCCAGGGAGATTGGCTATGATCTGATTATCGGCTCCCACCCCCACGTGGTGCAGCCGGTAATCATAGGGAAGGACAGTCTCACGGTCTATTCCTTGGGAAATTTCATTTCCAACCAGAGGGACGGCTTCAAGGATCTCGGCTTGATGGTGGATCTCACGGTGGAAAAGACACTGGAGGGGATTGAAATCAGAAATATCGACCTGATTCCCACTTGGGTGAACCAGCGGGACCAGGGAAGTTACCATTACCGGGTGATTCCCTTGAGAGGGGATTTCGAGTCCCTGGAAAGCATTGATGCCAGGGAAAGGGACCACCTTGGAAATCTCATGGAGAAATTTGATGAACTCATGCCCTGACAGGGAATCTTTCGGATACCCAAGGCCGCCTGTCAACCGGGGCATTAAAAAATCCCGATGAAACCCATCGGGATTTTTTATATCAGTCGAGTTTTACTGCGGTACCATAGGCCAGGAGCTCTGCAGCGCCCTGCATGATACTCGAGGTGGCAAAACGCACATTGACGATGGCGTCGGCATCCAGGGCCTCGGCGGATTTCACCATTCTGCCCAGGGCGATTTGTCTTGCGCTCTCCAGCATTTCAGTGTATTCCCTGATTTCCCCACCGACGAGGGTTTTCAGTCCGGCCATGAAATCCTTTCCGATATGCTTGGCTTGAATAGTGCTGCCTCTGACAAGGCCCAGGGATTCGCGGATTTCCCGGCCGGCAACGGTATCAGTACTGACGATAATCATGTTCTTCCTCCTTCTCTTTTCTGCGTTCCTTAATCTGGACGACCAGAATCAAAAGGATGCCGCCAGACAGCAAAGCCATGCCGTACAGGACAAGGGCCGGCATGCCCCCGTCTGAAACGATAGCAAGGGTGCTGAAGACAAGCATCATGACAATTCCTGCCAGGACACTGATAATCCCGAGATTTTTCATGGGCAGCCCCTCCTTTGGATGGATTCCATTATATCACATCATTCCGGGAAGAGTCACATCACAGGTCAAAGGCCTCGGCAATTTTTTCAACAGCCAGGGAAAAATCATCCCGGTGCACAGTGTAGGAGATGCTGATTTCTGATGTGGTCACCTGGTAGAAGTGGATATTGTTTTCGGCAAAGATATTGAAGACCTTCGAAGCGACACCGGACTGGGAAACCATGCCGACCCCCACCACCGAGAGCATCACCAGTTCCTCGTTGAAGGAGAATGCGCAAGTGGGATTCTTTTCTTTGAGCGCTCCAAGGACGGTTTTCAGTTCGTTGAGGTCGTCACTGTCAATGGTAAAGGCGATGCTCACATTCCCGCCGATGGGAGGGGTGAGACTGATCATGTCGACGATGATGTTGTGTCTGGAAATCTCCTTGAAGACCTCGGCTACGGTTGTTGAATTGAAGGGAAGCTGGCTGACGGAAACCATGATGATGTTTTCATTGAGGGACATACCGGTGACGGCTTTTTTTTCCATTTCAGGGGAAACCTCCTTGATCAAGGTGCCTGCTATTGCCATGGTGTTGTGGGCAATGGTGATGGGGACCTTGTATTTATGACCCATTTCAATGGCCCTGGCATCGATGACTCCGGCACCGAGGGAGGCCATTTCAAGCATTTCATCGTAACTGATGGTTGTGAGTTTTTTGGCTTTTGGATATTTTCTGGGATCAATGGTGTACACCCCGTCGACGTCAGTGTAGATTTCACAATTGGCTCCGAGGACGGCGGCCAGGGAGACTGCCGTGGTGTCGGAGCCGCCCCGGCCCAGGGTGGTGATATCGCCGTTTTCAGTGACGCCTTGAAAACCGGCCACCACTACGATATGGTCATTCTTCAGATGGGACTGGATATTCTCATGGTCGATGTTGTGGATTCGGGCCTTGGAATGGGTGGTGTCGGTAAGAATTCTGGCCTGGGCTCCTGTCATTGAAATGGCTTTGACTCCCAGGGATTTGATTGCCATGGTCATGAGGGCGATGGTGACCTGTTCACCGGTGCTGAGGAGCATGTCCATTTCCCTTTTGTCGGGATTGGGAGTGATGGCCTTGGCCATGCCCACCAGTTCGTCGGTTCTTTTTCCCATTGCCGAAACCACGACAACCAGGGATTCTCCCTGACGTTTTCTACTGACCAGTTTTTCGGCGATTACCTGGATTTTTTGAGTGGTGCCCACTGAGGTGCCGCCGAATTTGACTACGGATGTCTGCATATTGAATGATGGCCTCCTTAAAAAAATAAAAACCATAGGCAAAAGGAAACCTATAGTGTCGACACTATGCTTTCCCTGGGCATAAAAAGCGCTTGAAGCTTCTTTTGGGATAGAAACTCCAAAGTCCTGCATCTCTTAAATGCAAGCCCAACGGCCGGAATCCGGCTGTTTCGGCATCTTCCCCTTTCCCTGTCGTCCAGGTACTCTTGTCGGATGCAACCTCTTTAAATGCACCTATGAAATTTTTTTCAATATAACAGAGTTCACGGGGATTGTCAACGGGCTGCCCAGGGGCCGGACCCTGTCGAAATTCATATTGACAAAGGAGAGTAATGTTGTAGAATTTAAATGATAATCCTTATCACTTAGTACAGAGAGACTGATGCAAGCAATATTTGCAATAATTCTGGAGATTCAAGGGAGACTCTTCAAGCGACTGGAGGGTGAGCTATTGCCGGACCCCGGGTCCACCACGGGGAAGTTTCACAGGCCAAGGGTGTTTTGCTTTGGATGTCCCGCCCTATGCTCCGGCATCGGGGACAGGACGCCCTGCCGACAAAAAAAGGAGGTGCACCATCAATATGCACAACAGTGGGAACATACTGGAAATCACAAATCTTGTAGTCCAAGCCGGAGACAAAAGAGTCATCGACGGATTGGACCTGGCGGTTCCCTGTGGTGAAGTCCATGTACTGCTGGGTCCTAATGGAAGCGGCAAGACTTCACTGATGATGACCATCATGGGGTTTTCCAACTACAAGGTCATTGCCGGGCGGATTTACTTCAAGGGCAGGGATATTACGGAACTTCCAATACATGAGCGGGCGAGAATCGGCATTGCCATCGCACAGCAGCGTCCTCCCTCCATTGACGGCGTGAAGCTCAGAAGCGTCCTTAACTACCAGATTGAAAAGGGAGTTGTGGATACCCTCAGGTTGGATGCTCTGGTTAAAGAAGCCGACATGGAGGAGTTTCTGTTTCGGCCGGTGAATGAAGGACTCTCCGGTGGTGAAATCAAGCGTTCTGAACTTTTGCAGTTGCTGGCGGCATCACCCGAATTCTCAATGCTGGATGAACCGGATTCCGGTGTGGATATTGATGCTCTGGGCCGTATCAGAGGACTCATCAGAAACCTGTTCGCTCTGGATGAAAGACATCCGGTCAAACGCAGGGCGGGACTGATTATCACCCATTCGGGAAATATCATCAATCACATGAATCTTGACAAAGCTCATATCATGCATCAGGGACGCATCGGCTGCTCCGGTAACCCCAACCTGGTACTGGACAGAATCACTCGCTTCAGTTATGAAAGCTGCAGTCGATGCATCGGGGAGGTGGAATGAACCATGACGCGATATTCTGTCCCCCATGGTGTCGGGGATGAAGAAAATGGCGCGACTTCCGTCCTGGGGGAAAAGGATGTGGCAGAACTGGCCCGGGGCGGTGTTATAGTGGGGGGTGGTGACCGTAGCGGAACCGTGGTTTTTAGAAATCACACACCGGTCTGCTTTGAAACTGGTGAGGGGGGAGTTGAACTGATGCCGGTCACTGAAGCCCTGAAGCGTTATGACTGGGTCAAGGAGCAGTACTTCTTCCAGGCGGTGGAGGAGAATAGCGACGAGACAACCCGCCGCTGTGCCCGTCAGGAGGAACCTGCAGGATTCTTCATCCGTGTCAGGGAGGGGACCAGGGTGGTTCTACCCTTTCAGGCGGCCATGTACATGACACAGCAGGATGGGGAGCAGATAGTCCACAATATTGTGATTGTGGAGAAGAATGCCTCACTGGAGCTCATCACAGGGTGCCTGACCCGCCATGACGTTCTCCGTGGAAGCCACCTGGCGGTAGAAGAGTACTACGTGGGTCCAGGAGCGAAACTGATCAGCACCAAGGTGCATTCCTGGGGGCCCGAGGTTAGGGTCAATTCCAGGTCAGGGGCGGTGGTGGCCGAAAGAGGCCTATACGAAAGCCGGTATATTTCTTTGCAACCGGCCAGGGAGGTGGTTCTCAATCCGATGGTCCACCTCAAGGGCAGGGAGGCTGTGGCCAAGGACCTTACCATTGTCCTTTCCACGTCGGGGACCACCGTGGACGCAGGCGGCGTCATCACCCTGAGTGGGCGGGACACCTCCGCTGAACTGCTGCAAAGAGGGGTCTGTACCGGCGGGACTCTGCGACAGGGCGGCCTTCTGGTGGGCGAAGAAAGATGTCGGGCTCATGTGGATTGCGCCGGGATGCTGCTGGATGAGTCGTCCCGTGGCAGGATCGTGTCAGTACCCGGTCTGGAATCCAGTCATCCGGATGCACGAATGAGCCATGAGGCAAGTCTTGGCAAGATTGCCCCTGACCAGGTGGAGTATCTGATGTCCCGTGGCATGGCGGAGAGTGAGGCGGTTTCCCTGTTGATCAGGGGATTTCTCGGGGTGGATCTGGCAGGTCTGGGTAAAGACCTGGACAGGCAGATTGAAAGAATCGTCGATATTGCAGGTCACGGTGAAGCCTAGTCGGGTAGAAAAGCAACCGGTTCGAAGGGTTCTCAACAAAACGGGGAAGTTCAAAAAACAAAGCATCCTGCACATCTGTGATGTGCAGGATGCTTCTATGGTCGGAGCGACAGGATTTGAACCTGCGACCCTCAGACCCCCAGCCTGATGCTCTACCAAACTGAGCCACGCCCCGATACACATCTATGCTATAATATTTTCAGGGACTTTGGCAAGGATTATTTTTAAATTTTGAAATATTTTTTTCTAAAAGGAGGCAATATATTGCATAAAGTCGTTTTGGATGTGGATACCGGGATAGATGATGCCATCGCCCTGGTCATAGCCTTGGGATCTGCGGAAATAGAAATCCTGGGCATCAGCACGGTCAGCGGCAACGTGGACGTGGAAAAATCCACCCGCAATACCCTGAGGCTCCTCAAGTTTCTGGGGCGTGGGGAGGTGGGGGTCTACAAGGGTTCCAATGAACCGCTGGACCGGCCATTGGTGGATGCTTCAAAAATCCACGGCAGCAACGGACTCAATGGCCAACTTGAAGACATGGCTGACTATCCCGGGGTCAAGGGGGCCGCCATGGATTTCTACCGGGAGGTTTTCAGCACATATCCCGGTGAAGTCACACTGATCATGACCGGACCTCAGACTAACTTGGCAAGACTGCTCAGAGAGTCACCGGAAATGGCTTTTAAAATAAAGCGGGTTATCGCCATGGGGGGAGCTCTCAGGGTGCCGGGAAACCACACCCCCCTTGGGGAATTCAATATCATGACGGATCCCATGGCGGCCTATGAAAACCTGCACGCCGGCATTGAGGATTTTTCCCTGATCAGTCTGGATGTCACCCTCAAGGCGCTGATTGTGGAAGAGGATTTCAAAGAGGTCACCAATCAGAAGCTCAGGGAATTCATCCTGGGGCTGCTCCATCAGTATATGGACCGGTATGAAACAAAAAACGGGCTCAGGGCTGTGCCCATGCATGATCCCCTGACGGTGCTTCACCTGCTGCACCCCGGAATTTTAACCATGAAGAAGCACTATTTGACGGTTGAATTCCAGAGTCTTTTCAGTGATGGCCACACCATTTGCGATTTCCAGGGGCAGTATCAGAGAGTTCCCAATGCCTATGTTCCTGAGGCCATCGATGTGGCAGCCTTCAAAAGAGCGTTTATCGAGGGGCTCAACCGAGGTGGACAGGCCCTATGATTGCCATTGATGAAAGGCTGAAAATACCGGAAATCCCCCTTTATCTGGGCTGGATCCGGGGAGAGGTGGTCATGGCCGGGTCAGAAAACTGGCAGCGGGACTACAGCTTTCTGAGGGATATGGATTACAAGAATTTTCCCGCCATTCACGGCGGCAGAAAACTCTACCGCCATTTCAAAAAAGACCCCACCAGATACCGGCTGAGCTCGGAGGGAATGATTCGAAGAATCCAGCGGGACAAGCCTTTGCATGCCATCAACCGACTGGTGGATATCATGAACCATTACAGCATCATCACCGGACGCCCTGTGGGACTCTATGATTTCAAGAAGATTCGAGGACCCGTTGAATTCACTCTGGGAAAGGCTTCTGAGGTCTATGAAGGGGTCGGCAGAGGGCTCTTGAATATCACGGACCTGCCGGTGCTCAAGGACTTAGAAGGGCCCTTCGGCAGTCCCACCAGCGACAGCGTCAGAACCGCCACCACCATGGAGACCGGCACATTTCTATCAGTGGTGTTCTGTCCCATGGACCCCATTGGCGAAGAGGACCTTGAAGCCTTGAAAAGGATGATAGAAGCGGAAGTGTCGGTCAGTCAACTGACCTTCGGTATTGTGACCTCTTGAAACCCATACAGGGTTTCTTTTTTTGGAATATTCATGGAACACCTCAAGAGAACCGCTGCGACTGTGTTAACTTTGACCTGGAGGTGTTTGTCGGGATGAAAAAAGCCCTGTTGGTAGAGCTTTTAAAGAGTCTTCCGAGGCGGGAGGAAGTCAAGGTGCCCGAAGACAGGATGATATTCGACCTGCTGAAAGAAGAGGGGGTCACTGAACTGATGTTCAACGGCTACAACAATATTTTCATTGAAAGACAGGGAAGGATTGAAGCTGTCGAGCATCTTTTTGAGTCGAAGGCAGGCTATGAAGCCTTCATGTACCGCTTGTTTTCCAGGCACAATATCAACCTCAATGAGGCAAGTCCCCTTGCCAATTTCAATCTGGGTCCAGATTACCGGGGCAGCGCCGTCATCAGTTCTGTCACCTCAGGCCAGACCGTTCTCTCGGTGAGGACCCTCAAACACCGGCCTCTGGGACTTGATGCGCTCATCAAGGGAGGCATGTTCGACAGGGAGACCGGCGGATTTTTATTGCAGCTCGTCAAACAAAAAAAGAATATTTTCATCAGTGGTGAAACCTCCACTGGAAAAACCACCCTTTTGAATGCGCTTTTGATGAGTCTGCCTGCCAATGAACGGTTGGTTGTCATTGAAGACACCCGGGAAATCCATCTGCCCGAGGAACACAATGTGGTGTATCTTCTGGCCAGAAAAGGAATCTACGATGCCCGGGAAGTGAAAATTTCCGATCTGATCAAAACCTCCCTGCGCCTGCGGCCGGACCGGCTGATTCTCGGCGAAATCAGGCGGGAGGAGGTGCTTCAGTATATCCATGTTCTCAATTCCGGACACAAGGGGAGTGTCTGTACGGGCCACAGCGACTCCAACCAGGACATGATTCTGAGACTGACCATGCTGCTGCTTGAAATGGGAATCCCCAAAGAGGCTATTGCAATCAACCTGGCCAGAAGCATCGATTATTTTGTCCATCTGAGCCGGGAGGGGGGCATCCGTCGCCTGAAGGCCATCGACGGGGTTTTCCTCGAGTCCGGACAGATTCACCTTGAACCGGTTTTTTCTTTGGGGGGTTGAGCTGTGAAGTGGCGACTGCTGATCAATTATGGGTTCTACTATCTTCTGCTGACTTGGGTTTACGGCGGTGACTGGTGGCTGCAGGCGGAGATACTGGTGCTCTTGGTTTTTCTCGGAGGTCTTGAGTGGCATCTGAAGCCCGTATGGGATTTGAATGAACGGGTGAAAAAGGGCATTGTCTCGCTGCAGCAGTATCTGAGAATCGGATATTCGCCTCTGAGAGCCTATGAAAAAGCCTTGGAGGAGATTCCCATGACCCACAGCCGGTTCAAGGAAAATCTCAATCAGGTGATGGACCACAAAAGTCGAATTTTTGAGGTGATCCAGGGGGAAAGGGGCTTCAATCATCAGAGCTTCCAACGGGAGCTGTCCATGATTCTCAGAAGAATCAGGTGGAAAGAAGAGATTCACAGTATTCATCGGAGAAATATGTGGGAGGTGGAACTCATGCGCTATCTGCCCCTGATTATTCTCGGGTTCATCACAGAGGTCAGGGTGCTTGAGCCCTTGGTCAAAGGGCTGTCTGTGTTCATGGTTTTCCTGGCCCAAGGGACGAGCCTGTATATCGTCTATCACTCATGATTAAAATCATGGGGATGAGTGCTCTTCTGGTTTTGTACCACTGGGGAATCAAACCCCTCATCCTGGCTCTGGCGGACGAATTTTTCAAGGCCGAGCCTCTCTTCAGAGAGGGATTGTTTGTCGCAGCGAGGGATATTCTGGATGTTTTTTTTGCTCTTGGGATGGTCGTGCTGTTTTTCGTGGATCATTTTGTGACTTTTCTGGTGGCTGCAGGCCTACTAGGGGGGCTTTATGCTTCAGTCATCAAGGAGTCTCTGGTAAAAAGCCGCATGAAGACCCTGGAGGCGATCATCAACCTCATGGGCAACTTCTACCACCACATGGTGGAGGGAGGGGTCATACAGGGGATTTTCAACAGCCCGGGTTCCGATGTGATTCTCTGGTATCTCATTAAGGAGAATCGAGGGGATTTCGAAGGACTCGAATCCCTTGCCCGGGAGATTGGAGAGAGTCATTTGAATCAGCTGATGCTCACCTTGAAAAAAACCCGTTACTATGATTCGGAACAGATTCTGGATGAAATGGCCTTTATTTATGAAGAAGCGCTGAAATCCTTCTTTGAATCAAAGCGGGTGACCACGGAAAAGCTGTCCCAGGGTCTGGTTGTTCCCATGGCGCTCTATCTGGTGAATCTGATTGCCCTGATTCTGTTGCCCCATCTGCAGCAGCTGATTTAACCAGAGCCCCGGCCCAAACCATCGAAAGGAGGGTAGACTCATGAAGTCTGCAGGGAAAAAGTTCAACAATGACAAGGGATTCGGAACCATCGAACTGGTGATACTGATTGCGATTCTTGTCGGTCTTGCTCTGATTTTCAAGACCTTTGTACTGGAATACACCCTGGATCTCATTGACAATATCAAAACTGTTGAGATCAATATACAGGATTTGGGGGAATGAAGGCGGGTGTTCTCTACTACCAAGGCAGCATCTATCTTTGTATTGCGATCGCCATCAACCGATTTGACCTGAAAAAGGCCCTGAAACCGGCCCTTCCCTATGAACGGCATTTTGTTTATAATCAGCTGGTATTGAGGTATAATATTACTGGATATAGAATTGTCGGTCTCGTGGAGGATGAGATTCTTGTGGAGGATGAGCTCAAGAACCAGATGGTTCTGGAAATACCGGTCAAGTGACTTGGAGGTCAGGAAATTGAAAATCAAAGGATGGATTTGTCTGCTGCTTCTCATGGGGGTCTTCACGGGTTGTCAGGCAGAGCCCCCCAAAGAGTCGGATTCTCTGACCCGGGTGGGGATCATTGAGGCCCAGATTAAAACATTGGAAATCGTAAAAAGCTATGCCGGAGTCGTGGCCTATGCGGAAGAGACACTCCTGTCCTTTCGTATGACCGGGGAGATTGAGACTTTCTTCTATCAGGAGAACGACAGGGTCAATGAAGGGGACCTGCTGGCTGTGATAAACCCCATAGGATATGCCAGCCAGATTGAAGGGGCTAAAAGGGATTACGATTCGACCTTGAACCAGGTCAATCAGGCCAGGGACCAAAGGGACTATCTCCTCACCCAGTATCGGAATTTTGAGGAACTTTATGCTTCAGGCAGCATTTCAAAAATCGCCCTGGATGAAATTGAGTTGCAGTACGAGAATGCTTCCGAGGCCTATGCCAGTGCTTTGAGCCAGATGAACAAAGCAAGGACCTATTATGAGGAGACAGCCAGGGCCGAGGGGAATTACGAACTGGTGGCACCCAGGGAAGGCCTTGTGGCAAGGATTTTCTTTGAACCCGATGAAGTGGTTCCGGCGGGGACACCGGTTCTGGCCTTTGCCCAGACAGGCACCCATGTGAAGATACATGCAGGCAGCGAAGAGATTCATGAAATCAAGCGCCACGACAAGATGCAGGTCCAGTACGGGGACAAGACCCTTGAGGGCAGGGTGGTGGCCATCGCCAGTGCCCCGGATGCAGTAACCCTGGAATATGAGGTCACTATCCTCCTTGAGAGCCAGATTCCTCTTGGACAGGTGGTCCGGGTGGAAAAGACAAAGGAGTCCCACACCGGGCTGGTCCTGCCGATTTATGCCGTCCTTGCAGAGGGTGGGAACTTCTATGTATTCACTCTCGACGAGGAAGGAATCGCCCATCAGAGGCCGGTCAAAATCCGCTACAGTGTCGACAACCAAGTGGTCATAGAAGGCATCAGTCCCGGAGAAAAGGTCATTTATGAGGGCAACCATCTGATCAATGACCAGGATGCGGTGAAGGTCAGAGAGCAGGATGTGTTGCCATGAAGCTCTATGACAAGGTTCTGGGTGCTTCAAAAATCATATATTTTGTAGCCGGAGTCTTTCTTTTAATGGGACTCTTTTCCTTTTATGAAATGCCCAAACAGGAATTTCCTGAAATCGAGGCTCCTGCAGCGGTGATTACAACGGTTTATCCCGGAGCCACTGCTGAGATGGTGAAGCGGGAAATTACGGATGTCATTGAAAACCAGCTCATCAAGGTGGCGGGCTATGATTACATGAGTTCAACCTCGAGAGATTCCGTGTCCAACGTGGTTTTGCGTCTTGCAGTAGATGCCGATGTCGACAAGGCGTATACAAGTCTTCGGGAACTTGTTGAGGAGGCGAAGGCGGAGCTTCCCTCGGGAGTCAAAGAGGTACTCATCAAAACAGATCTCGTTGACACGGCGGATGCCTACTATCTACTGGTCAATCGCTTCGGAGAACAGATAGATCCTTTGCTGGTGGACCGACTGGAGTATCTTTTGTCTTCTGTTGATGGGACCTCCCGGGTTGACGTCCTTGGTGACGAACCCCAGCGCATCCTCATAGAAGTGGACCTGATGAAGGCCAATACCCTGGGACTGTCCCTGGAGGCGCTTTACGGCATTGTCGAAGAGCATCTCAAATCCCTTCCCATCAGGAATGTGAAGGTCCAGGACAATTACGTCAATCTCAGTATGGATCAGGAAATCTCCCTCGAGGAGATTCAGAATATCGTGATTTTCAACAATCCTCAAAGTCTCTCGACGGTGCAGCTCAAGGAAATCGCCTCTGTCCGTTTGGATCCCGAGCCTGTGGGAACCCGGGTCATCTATTCAGAGGGAACCGGTGTCTTATTTTCAGTCTATTTCAACGAGGAAGTCAATGTGCTCAACGCCTCCCGGGAGCTAGAGGACAAACTTTCGAATTTCAGTCTTTCAGAGGAATACGCTTTGGTGAATCCCCACTTCTCGGCGGATATCATCAAGGCATCGCTGTGGGATTTTTCGACAAGTTTCCTGATTGGCATTGTACTGGTCACGGTTACCGTATTTTTTGGCATGGGCCTGAGAAATGCCACGGTGGTTTCTGCGGCAATTCCCCTGACCCTGATGATTTCCTTTGCGGTGATGCATTTCGCAGGCATGAAAATCCATCAGATTTCCATCGCCGCCCTGATTATTTCCCTGGGGATGCTTGTGGACAATGCCATTGTCATCAGCGATTCCATTCAGGTGCGCATAGATGAGCGTCTTTCCCGGGAGGTGGCAGTCTCACAGGGGGTTGCAGACGTCTCAGTACCGGTGCTGACCTCGACCTTGACCACTGTTTTTGCGTTTTTTCCGCTGCTGGTTCTGGACGGGGTGGCCGGCGAATACATCAATTCACTGCCCATGATTATCATGATCACCCTGCTTGCCTCCTACGGGGTGTCAATACTCTTCACACCGGTTCTTTCCCGGGTGATTCTGGTGCCCTCAGAACCCCGGGAGGTCCATGACCGCTTCAAAAGACTGATTCTTCGATGGTTGAGATTTTTCCTCTATCGACGGAAGCTCCTGATGATTGTCATTGTATTGACCGTGGCCCTGACACTCTGGACGGGAAGGGGACTGGGGCTTCAGTTTTTCCCCTATGCGGACAGCGATATTGTCTATGTGAATCTCAAGACCAACAATCACGGGGACTTTCAAAGGACCATTGCACAGAGTCAGGCACTCCTTGCAAGACTGCAGGAGGAGGAGGCCGTCGATGAGGTGCTCGGAGTCGTGGGACGGGGACTGCCCAAATTCTACAATACCCTGCTTCCCATTGCCGAATCCAATGATGTGGCCCAGTTTTATGTGGATCTCAATCCAAGCAGGATTCGATCGGATTTCGGATCCCTGGAGGATTACCTGGATGCCCTGAAGGATCAACTCGATGAGACCGTACCGGGAGTTCAAATCACTGTTAACCGATTGGAGCAGGGAGAACCCATCGGTAATCCCATCCGCCTGATTGTCACCTCCCACGAGACCGGGGAGCTGGGTCAGTACGCCGAAATGGTCAAGGAGGATCTCAAGGCCCTTCCCGGGGTCAGGAATGTCAGTGACGATGCAGCCCTGGCGGAGCTGGTCTATGCCATTGACCCCGTTGAGGAAAAAATGGAAATCTACGGCATCGGGGAAGGCCAGATCCGCCGGGAGGTCGCCCTGGCGGTGGGGAGCATGACCTTTGACGAGGTGGAGGTGGACGGTGTCCTGCGGTCCATGGTCCTCAAGGGGAAAATCAATTCCATCGAGGCTTTGGAGTCCGTTGCTCTTTTCAGTCGCAGCGGGGTGAAAGTGCCCCTTCGGAATCTGGTGGAAATCACAATCAAGAGTCAGATTCCCCAGATCAACAAGTATGAGCGTTTAGTGGCCGTCACCATCAGCGCTGACTTGATGGCGCACATGAATCCCATGACGGTGGAAAGAGAGCTCAAGGCAATCCTCGCTGAAAAGAACTACCCGGTGGCTATCACCTTCGACGGCGAAATGTCCAAGATTTCCCAGTATTTCGGGTCCATTGGAATCCTGGCCCTGTATTCACTGATGCTGATTCTGATCATTCTGATTCTTCAGTTCAACTCCTTCAGAAAAGTGGCGTTGATTCTCATGACCATTCCCCTGGCAAGCATCGGGTCAATCTGGGGGCTGTGGCTGTTCAATCTCAATATCTCCTTTATGGCGGTCTTCGGCATTGTCAGCCTCTTCGGCATTGTGGTCAACAACGCCATCGTCCTCCTGGACTACATCAACAAGGAAATTCAGGGGGGGGATGAACTCTTCTACGCTGTGGAGAATGCAGTAACAAAGCGGTTCAGACCGATCATGCTGACCACGGTTACCACTGTTCTGGGACTGATTCCCCTGGCACTTTCAGGAAGCACCCTGTTTGTTCCCATGGCGGTAGCCCTGATTTTCGGTCTCAGCGTTTCCACCCTGTTGACTTTGATCATAATTCCTGTTATTTTTACCATATTGTTTGAATAAAAACGGATGCCGTCAATTGAAAATTTTCTCAGCATAAGGAGGAACCTATGGAAAGGGATATCAAAGAAATTTTATTTACCGAGGAGGAGCTCAAGGCCAAGGTGAAGGAGCTGGCACAGCGAATCAACCGGGACTATACCGGGAAGAAACTGGTTTTGATTGGTGTCCTGAAGGGGGCAAGCGTTTTTTTGAGCGATTTGATGCGGCAGATTGAAATTCCCCTGGAAATTGATTTCATAGCGGTCTCCAGCTATGGCAATTCCGCTTTGAGCAGCGGTGTCGTCCGCATTCTCAAGGACCTTGACCGGGATATCGACCATAAGGATGTGATTCTGGTGGAGGATATTGTCGATACAGGGCTGACCTTGAATTATCTGCTCAAAAATTTCAAGGACAGAAAGGCCTCCTCGGTAAGAATCTGTACCCTGCTGGACAAGCCTGAAAGACGAAAGGCTGATATTGAGATTGATTACGTCGGTTTTCAAATCCCTGATGAATTCATTGTGGGTTATGGCATAGACTATGCGGAGAAATACAGAAATCTGCCCTATGTTGCGGCCTTGAAACGGGAAGTGTATACCTGATGAAAATCCTTGTCGTCCACGGGAGTCCCCGGAAAGGGGGCAATACCGTGAAGTATTTTGAAAAGACTTTTGTACGGCAGCCGGAAGATGAAATCAGGACCTTTTTTCTTGTGGACTTCAGGATTCATCCGTGCACGGGGTGTCTCGCCTGTTCCAAAACAGGCGAGTGCCCGTTCGAGGACGATATGAACCTGATTTATGAGGGGGCGGGGTGGGCGGACCGGCTGGTGTTTACCACTCCCGTATATTTCAATTCGGTCACCAGCTACATGAAGGTGATGATGGACCGCTTTCAGCGGGACTATGCCAGACGGTTTATTCTGGGGACCCAGAAAAAGGTGGAGCCCCACAAAAAAGGTCTCCTTTTCGCCACGGCGGGGTCAAAGGAAAAACACCGTGAATTTGATGGACTCCGTTTTCCCGTGGACCTGATGTTCAAATCCCAGGGTATCCGCGATTACACCATCCATTTGCTCGATGGTGTGGATGACACCAACATGGATCAAAGACTGTTGCAGCAGGAAAAATTGTATACATAATATTGCATAACAAAGATGGGGCGGGTATAATGAAGACGATGCATACAATTTATAGGAGGTTTCAAAATGGATAAGAGAGTAGTGCCCGTTGGACTATCCAACCGCCATGTTCATTTGAGTTCAGAACACATTGAGGTTCTTTTTGGCAAAGGCCACACCCTTGAGGTGATGAAGGACCTTTCGCAGCCCAACCAATATGCGGCTGAGGAAAGAGTCGAGCTTGTCGGTCCCAAGGGAAGTTTGATGGCAAGGATACTTGGACCCGCAAGGAAGTTCACCCAGGTGGAAATCTCCAACTCGGATTCCTTTGTGCTGGGGGTCAAGGCGCCAGTCAGAGATTCAGGTGACCTTGAGGGCAGTCCCGGGTTGATATTGAAGGGACCGGCCGGTGAGGTGACCATCGAAAAAGGGGTCATTGTCGCTGCCCGTCATATCCACATGCATACTGACGATGCCAGGAAATTCGACCTCAAGGACAAATCCCGGGTTGATGTCAAGGTATCGGGGCAAAGAGGTCTGATTTTCAGCAATGTTTTGGTCAGGGTCAATGAAGAGTATGCCCTGGATTTCCATATCGATCTGGATGAAGCCAATGCGGCGGGATTGAAAAATGGAGACCTGGTCCAGGTTTTATAGGTGGAAACCATGAATTTATCCCGGTATATCGACCACACAATCCTAAAGCCCGATGCGACAAAAGCTGAGGTACTTGCAGTTTGTCAGGAAGCTGTGGACCACGGATTCTATTCGGTTTGCATTAATCCCGTCCATGTGCCTTTTGTCAAGGAGGCCCTTGAAGCCACTGATGTCAAGGTTACTGCGGTGATTGGCTTTCCCCTGGGAGCAAGTCAGACGGCGGTCAAGGCCTTTGAGACTCGAAGGGCCTTAGAAGAGGGGGCGGACGAAATCGATATGGTGATGAATATTGGAGCTCTCAAGGACGGCGACTACGAGAAAGTTCTCAGAGATATCCAGGAGGTCCGAAAGGTCCTTGGGAAGTCAAACCTTCTCAAGGTGATTCTTGAAACCTGTCTGTTGAATCAGGATGAAAAAATCAAAGCCTGTGAAATTGCCAAGGCGGCAGGTGCCCATTATGTAAAGACCTCGACAGGGTTCAGCACCGGGGGTGCCACGGTGGAGGATGTGAAACTGATGAAGGCCACAGTGGGTGACGATGTCCTGGTGAAGGCCTCTGGCGGCATCAGGGACACAGAAAAGGCTTTGGCGATGATTGAGGCCGGTGCCTCTCGAATCGGAGCCAGTGCTTCCGTGGCGATTCTTCATGGCACTGAAGGCAGTTCAGCGTATTAAAAGAGCCCGGAGGCTCTTTTTTTTATTTGTCAATCATGTATAATTAAGTAAATATGGAATGCGGGGGTTAGACATGTACTATTACAACAACAACTTGGGCTGCCTGATTGGGACGATTATATTCCTGATGCTGTTTTTTTCCTTTACACGTGTCCTTTTCACAACCCCCATCGGATGGCTGATTATTGCCTATGTCGTGATCCGATGGATAAGCAGAAGATCCACTCAGATGAACCGGCAGGAACCCCTGCACAGGGAGTCGCCAAAAGAGGAGCCGAAGTCCCCGGAGAGGGAGGCGGGCTTTGACAAGAGCGATGTCATCGATATTGATTTTGTGGAAATTGATGAGGAGGATGAGGATCAGGACTGAATCCGTCGAGGGTGAAGAGGATAAAATTATTCCGCCACTTGTCCTTGAAGCGGGATTTTTCATAGAAGAAAACGGTACCCCCGCGATGGAAGAGCACAACAGTTTGATGCCGGGTGCCGTAATCCTCAAGGTCGATGAAAATAGAGGACAGGTCGTATTCTTTTTCCCTTGGGACGTGGGTATTCACCGGGAGATTCCGGTAGGTCTTTTCGGTATCGCTGAGGATTTCAAAAAGGCGGGAGATATCCAGGGTTTCTTTTTCCAGAGCCTGGCCAAAGGCGGCCTTGGCTTTGGTTACTTTTTCCCAGGGGGTGTCCAGATGCCGGTTGCTCAAGCCGTGGATGCCGGGATCCACTTCAAAAAAATCTCTTTTGACCGATGAAAAATAATGTATCCGGGTCAAGTCCCCAAAAATCATATTGTAGGGATTGTAATTTTGAGCAGTTTCCAGAAGCCGCTCCTGGAAGGATTTCGAGCCCTCCAGGTATTCCCTGAGAAGCAGGCCTCGTGACGGGCAGTTGGGTTTGATCAGACTGAAGTCCCTGTAATTGGTGATGACACCGAATCGACCGGATTTCGATGCCCCCATCCAGGTGCCGCCTTCAGCAAGGTCCTTTCCCGCTACAATGCGGCGGTCCGGCCACAGGGTGGCCGCCCGGGCGGGTCGATTGTAAAACTCATCCCGGTTGCCGATGATGACCAGGGGATATTCTTTGTGGACTTTGTAACCTAAAATCACGGTACACATGGTGGGCCTCCTTGGGTAGTTGAAAATTTTCCTGCTGGACCAGGAAAGACTTGTGGTAACAAGTCAAGGGGGTGATGAGAAAAAAGATTATAAAAGATAGTTAAAGCAAGGAAAAAGCGCACACAAACCAAACCCGAATTAAAACAAGAATATTTGTTCGGGCAATAAAAGCAGACGGATCGATCAAAGACCGATACTTACACGCTCCTTTCCGGCGCATAAAGTTGGCGATTGCGTAGCAGCACATCCACCATCCGCACCAATTTTCTTGCCGTCAGTACAAGGGCACGTTTATGTTGATG
>LQBE01000011.1:0-4438 GCA_002029975.1 delta proteobacterium ML8_F1
AAGTCACTGTCAGTGAACCACGTCTCTGACAAATACTAATATACAAGGAGAAATGAAGATGCTCGAAACCGCATTCAACCTGACCCAGTCCGAGGTAAAGCTTGTCGAAAATGTCCTGAATCGCGACCACATTCAGATCAACCACATGATTTTGAACCAGGGGGAGGCGCTGCCGGAGCACTATGCCAACTCAAACGTCTATATGGTGGTGCTCAAGGGGAACCTCAATCTCACCTTAGAGGAGGAGACGGCCCGGGACTACACTGCAGGACATCTTGTTGAAATCCCCTTCAATCTCAAAATGAATGTCAGGAATATTTCACAGCCGACCCTTGAACTCATGGTGATCAAGGCCCCTCATCCGGATAAATACCCCGGGGAACAGGGAAAAAGTGTTTAGAAAAGAGATGACTGTATTCAGAATTTTCACAAATTAAACCGACTTTAAAACACTTGATAAACTTCTCCCCTTTTATAATCGAATAAAAGGGGGTTTTTATTTTGAAAGAAGCAAAAGCAAAACGCAAGCCGGGCATGATCGGCGTCTCCATTGTCTTTATTTTTCTCATTGTCGCCATGTCAGTGCAGATTTTTGTGCTGCATGCCGACTGGGCCACCCACATCACCTTGATTTTCGCAACCGTGGTGGCGGCAGCGGTGGCCATGTACTATGGTTATACCTGGGATGACATCCAGGAGGGTATTCTCTACGGGTCGAATCTCGCCATGCTGCCCATGTTGATTCTCATGATGGTAGGGGTTTTGATTGCCACCTGGATTCCGGCAGGGGTTATTCCCTCTCTGATTTTCTACGGACTCAAGTTCATTTCACCCTCCATGTTTCTTTTCTCCGTGGCTCTGGTGTGCAGTATTGCCTCCCTGGCTACAGGAAGTTCCTGGACCACGGGAGCCACCTTCGGAGTCGCCTTCATGGGCATCGGCTTCGGTCTGGGGATTCCCGCCGCCATGACAGCGGGCGCCGTGATTTCAGGTTCTATTTTCGGAGACAAAATGTCACCTCTTTCTGACAGCACCAACCTGGCTGCCGGCGTGGCCGAGGCGGATCTTTTCGACCACATCCGCTCGATGATGTATACCACCGGTCCAGCCCTTGTCATATCACTGATTCTCTATCTGATTCTCGGTATGCGCTTCAGCGGGGCTGAAATTGACATTTCCGCCATCAATGTGATTCTCGAGGGCCTCAAAGCCAATTACTACATCAGTCCTGTCACCATCATTCCGCCGGCCATTGTGGTCTATCTGGCGGTGAAGAAGTACGGCGGGCTCATGGTTATGGTAATCGCTTCCCTGATCGGGGCGGCCTTTGCTATGATTTTCCAGGGATACTCCCTGGCTTCAGTCATGGACTTTATGAACTACGGTTTCGTTTCAGACACGGGGGTTGCGGAAATCGACGCCCTTTTGAGCCGCGGTGGTCTTCAAAGTATGATGTGGACGGTTTCCCTGGGGTTCATTGCCCTCAGCTACGGGGGACTTCTTGAGAAAACCCATATGCTCGAGGTTCTCCTGGGCAGTATCAAGGGGATGGTGAAAACCACTGGTGGTCTGGTCATGACCCATGTGATGTCCAGCATTTTTGTCAATATCTTTTCAGCAAGCCAGTATATGGCCATCATTATTCCCGGAAGGATGCTGGTTCCCGTATACAAGGAGAAAAAGCTGCTGCCCCAGGTCTGCTCCAGGGTTGCAGAGGACTCGGGAACGGTGACTTCGCCCCTGGTGCCCTGGGGACTTTGCGGAGTTTTCTTCACCGGAGCCCTCGGTGTCGCCACCATGGAATACTTCCCCTACGTCTTTCTGGCCTTCCTGGCACCCATTATTACCATCATTTACGGTTATACCAATAAATTCATGTTTGTAGAGGGCAGTATCAAGTCTGTCAGGACCTATTCAGATTCGGACAAGTTATCGAGTTAGGAGTTGAGAAACCAATGACATCTCAGGAGTTTGCAAAGGAAGAATACCTGGAGACCCTTGGGGCCCTGGTGGCCATCAAGAGCAACTATTTCCACGAAGAGGCCATTATGGCGTACGTTTATGAGCGGCTCAGGGCAAGGGGAATCGATGCCGTCATGCATGAGTACGAGGATGCGCAGGTGACGGGTTTCAAGGGGAAAAATGTGATCGGACGGATGGGGAACCCTGAAAAGGGACCGAAGATTCTGCTCAACGCCCATCTTGACACGGTGAATCCCCTGAAATCCTGGACCTATCCCCCCTATGAACTGACGGTGGAGGGGGACAGGGCCTATGGTATGGGCAGCTGTGACATGAAAAGCGGCGCAGCCGCCCTGATTCTGGCTGTGGAGGGTCTCCATGAAAGGGCGAAGGACTTGCAGGGTGAAATCATTTTCAGCTTTGTTTCTGACGAAGAGGGTCCCTTTGGACTGGGGACGAACTACCTGATCCACGAGAACCTCATCAACGATGCAGATATCGCCATAGTCACGGAGCCCAGTGCCGCCTTTACCAGAATTCCCTTTCCCAATGTGTGTATCGGCGCCAGGGGAGGCACCTCCTATCGGGTGGATTTCCACGGCAGGGCGGCCCACGGCGCCCACCCCCATCTTGGAATCAGTGCCATCAAGGATGCCGCCAGGGTGGTGAATGCCCTGGATCAGATTGTTCTGCCCTCCGACGGCATCCTTGGCCGGGGAGACCAGTGTGTCATCAATATCCAGGGTGGCGGGGATGCCTGCAGCGTGGCGGAGCACGCCTTCATTGAGGTTTTCCGTCACATGGTCACAGGGGAGACCAAAGAGAGTGTCTATCAGGAGATTGACAGCCTGATCAAGAGTCTCAATCTTGAGTGCGGGTACGAAATCACCTTCAGAAAAGGACCCACCGAGGGCTCGGACATCTTTCTGCCCTATGTCAGCGATAAAGAGAATCCCCTCATGAAGGCCTTTGGGGAAGTTGTAGCCGAGGTGACTTCCCGGGAGGCGAACTACGGCTATTTCGACAGTATCGGGGATTTCAACTATCTAGGATCGAGAATCAATCAGCCGGTGGTGGTTTTCGGCCCTGAGGGAGGCAATTTCCACAGTGGCGATGAATGGGTGGATATTCCCTCCGCTCTCAAAACTACCGAGGTGGTTTACCGGTATCTGGAAAAGATGCTGCTATAGTTTAAAAGGGCCGGTGAGCATTCGCCGGCCCTTGGTTTTCTGGTATACTGGTTCTAACAAGGGAGGTGGATTTTTTGAGTTCGGATTTGATTGTCTTCAACGGCACCATTCTCAGCCTCAGGTCACCCCGGGAGATTTTCAGGTGGATGGCTTTGAAGGACGGCAGAATTCTCGCAAGGGGTGTGGAGGAATCCTTCATCCCCTATCTGGGAGAGAACACCGAGGTGCTGGATCTAAAGGGCCTTACCGTAGTCCCTGGTTTTTATGATTCCCACGTCCACCTGGTCCAGTCCGGCCTCAACACCTTTGGAATTGATTTGAGAGAGGTCACTACTATCGGGAAAATTCTTGAACTGATCAAGGAGAAGACCCTGACCTTGCCCAAGGGACAGTTGATTCGGGGGTATCATCTGGATGTGACCAGAATAGAGGAGAAGCGATTTCCCACAAGGCAGGAGATTGACCAGGCCAGCCCGGAACATCCGGTGTGGATCAATTCCATTGAGTACCATACCAGCGCAGTGAATACCCTGGCTCTGAACAGTGTGAATCTGCCCTACAATATCGATGGCATCAAAAGGGACGAGCGAAGTCTGCCCCTGGGTTATTTTACAGGAAAGGCCAGTGCCTACATCAGGAACCGGCTGCTGGCCCAGATTGACGCCACCACCCGGGAAGAGGGGGTGCTGATCAGGATTGACCAGGCGATCAGACAGGGAATCACTACCATTGACGCCATGGAGGGAGGCTTCACCTTCCACGAGGAGGATGCCCGCTTTATTGCGGTCCACCGGAACAAGTATCCCATTGACATCCATCTTTTTTATCAGTCCTTCGACTTGGAGAAGGCCCGGACCCTGGGAGTGGATGCCATCGGCGGCGATATTTTCATTGATGGGGCCTTCAATTCCAGAACGGCGGCCATTTCAAAAAAATATCTGGATATGGACACCTGCGGGAACCTGTACTTCAATCAGGACGAGTTGGATTATTTTGTCATGAAGACCGTAGAGGAAGGCTGGCAGTTGTCCCTTCATGCCATTGGCGACCGGGCCATCGAGCAGACCCTCAAGGCCTATGAAAGAGCCTATGAGGCCCACGGCAGCCTCAGACGCTGTCGTATTGAGCATTTTGAGCTGGCTTCCATGAATCAGATGAAAAGAGCCGGGCAACTGGGTCTGATTATCTCGGTTCAGCCTTCATTTGAATATTTCTGGGGTTATCCCGGCGGGATGTATGACAAACGTCTGGATCCCTCCCTTTCCTCCATCACCAATAATTTCAGG
>LQBE01000011.1:4561-13372 GCA_002029975.1 delta proteobacterium ML8_F1
CCCTTTGAAGCCCTCAGGATGTTCACGGCGAATGCGGCCTACGCCTCCTTCGAGGAAAATATCAAGGGAACCCTGGAAGTGGGAAAATTGGGGGATTTCTGTATACTGAGCCAAAATCCCCTGCAAGTCGACCCTGCAGAAATCAAAAATACCCGGGTGATGGGGACCTTCAAGGAGGGACATTATCTCTACCTGGATCCAAAGCTGGTGTTACGGGGTGATTTCAAATGAAAAACCAGGTCAAGCTTTTTTTCACTGGCCCGCCCCGCATTCATCTTAACGGTTCTGATATCACAGACCTTTTCAGCTTGAAATCCCTGGGCATGCTTTATCTGCTTTACGAGGCCACACACCATCAGATTCCCCGGGAAAAAATTGCCGGGATTCTCTGGGAAAGCAGTGATGAAAAGGCGGCCAGATATAATCTGAGGTACAATATCTGGACCATCAACAAGCTCATGGCGGATCGGTCCCAGGCGCAGCGGTTCCTGGAAGCGGACCGAAGCACCCTCACCTTCAACAAATCCTTTCAACTGATATCCGATTGTGATGGATTGAAAGACCTGTCAAACACAGCTGGCAGGAAGGCTCTTGAAACCGTCAAAGAGGACTGCGGAGGCAGTTTTCTGCAAGATTTTTATTTAAAGGACTGCAATGGTTTCAACGACTGGGTGTTTTTCCAACGGGAGGCCCTTCAAAAAAATTACGGCCTGGTACTGGACCGGCTCCGGGCAATCTATCAAGAGGAAGGGGACTACGAGGGGGGAGAAAAGATTTTAGAGGAGATGCTCAGACTCAATCCCTACGATGAGCATATCTACGGTCTTCTGATCAGACTGCTCCTTGAGAAGGGGGACCGGATTGGTGCCCTGAACCGATACAATCAGTGTATCAACGTCCTCAGGGAGGAATTGAATATCGCTCCCCTGGATGACACGAAGGCTCTGTACAAGCTGATCCAGTCTTCAAAGGGGGAGGAGGTTCAAAGGAGAAAAACCTATCTGAAGATTCCCATCAGGGGCTCGGGGCATTTGAAAATCCCCTACGGATTTATGGCCAGACTGCTGGCAACCCTTTTGGCCCACCCGGAATTCGAGAAATTTTTTACCCAGAACCAGGAGCGGTATCAGGGGCTCCATTACCTGCTGCCGGGATTCTTCGAAATCGAAAGGGCTGTGGATTTTCCCGGCAGCCAGGAAATATTCAACCATTATGTTTTCAGATTGAGTCTTGACATGGTGCAGTCCCTTTGTGACCTCAGGCCAATGCAATGGGTCATCAGGCAGTCCAGCGGCATTGATGACATCTCACTGAAATTTCTGATGTATCTCATGGAAGATTTCGAGGGACGGCAGGGGCTTCGAATCACGTTCACAGCGCCCTGGCCCGGGGAACTCGATGGCTTCGAATCGGATGTTTTGGAGCTGGTTTGAAAGAAGACTTTGAAAGTCTTCTTTTTTACTTATGATTCCAGTTCACAATTGAAGTGGAATTGCTATAATGAGAGAGAGGTGATATCAGTGGAAGAAAAAACCATGGAGGAACTTCTGTCGGAGTATGATGACAGGATGGAGGATTTAGAGGAAGGATCGGTGATTGAGGGCAGAATCCACGCCATTGGCGATGAAGAGGCCGTCATAGATCTTGGCAACGTCTTCGATGGGATAGCGAAAATCAATGAAATTTCCTATGATGAACGAGAGGTTGGCAAGTCCCTCAGCTTTATGATCTTGAAAATAGATGATCAGGCAGGTCAGGTGGTGCTTTCCAGAAAAGAGGCCAGGGCCTTGGAGACTGTCGAAGCTGTCAAAGGGGCGAAAAGGGAGTCCGCGACCCTCGAGGTGACAGTTGAAGAAGTCATCAAAGGTGGACTCAGAGTCGACTATCAGGGGATGAGAGGATTTATTCCCTTCTCCCAGATTGACACCAAACCCGTCGACCATGCTGAGGAATTGGTCGGAAGCGTGATTCTCGCCTCGGTGATGGAATTCAGTGAGGCGGATCAAAACCTGGTTCTCTCCTCAAGAGCACCGAAGGAAAAGCTCCAACAGGCCAGGGAGGAGGAGTTTTATCAGCAACTTCAGCTTGATCAGATTATGAAGGGCAGGGTCCACAAGATCTTCAAGTCCGGTGCTTTGATCGATCTTGGTGATGCCATGGGCTACCTGCACATCAATGATGCCGCCTGGACCCGGATCAAGGATTTGGAGGCCGTGGTCCGGGAGGGGGATCTCATCAAGGTGCAGATCAAATCCTTTGATTACAATGAAAAAAAAATCAGCCTTTCCCTCAAGGATCTCACCCAGGATCCCTGGGACAGGGTGCATGAGGATTTTGGCGAGGGTCAGGTGACCCCGGGAAGGATTCTAAAAGACCTGGGGGGCGGCTATCTGGTGGAACTGCCTACCGGGGTGGTCGGCTTTTTGCATCACTCAGAGGCGCCGGGCCGACTCAAGGAGGGTGACGCGGTAAACGTCGCTGTAGAGACCATCGATACAGAGGAGAGAAAAATCCGTTTGCGGTACAGAGATCCAAAGGAGATTGTGGAGGATTATGAGGCCGAGGCGCGTGAAGAAACCACCCTGGGGGATCTTTTCGGGGATCTTTTCGACCGCATCGACAAAGGAGAGTAAATCATGGATTCCAAGAAAATCGAAGCCCTGACTCGGTTGATCCAAAGCAGTGAATCCATCGTTTTTCTCGGCGGTGCCGGGACCTCCACCGAATGCGGTATTCCTGATTTTAGATCCCCTGAGGGGCTCTACAACCGGGAGCTCAAGGGCCCCTCACCGGAGGAGTATCTGAGCCTGGACTTCTTCAAAAGGAAGACTGATGTCTTTTATGATTACTACAAAAGACTCCTGCTCCACCCCGAGGCAAGGCCCGGCGTCCTTCATCATGCGCTCAGGGAACTCGAAGCCCATGGGAAGGAGATCACCATTATTACCCAGAACATCGACGGTCTCCATCAGATGGCGGGCAGCAAGAGGGTGATAGAACTCCACGGGTCCAGTCACAGGAACTACTGTCAGAGCTGCCGCAGAACCTACTCCCTTGAGGCGGTTTTAAAGCAGCGGGGTGTGCCGCACTGTGACTGCGGGGGAGTCATCCGTCCGGATGTGGTGCTCTACGGGGAAATGCTGGACGAAAAGGTCCTTGAAGCAGCCACCAGGGCCATGACCAAGGCGGATCTTTTGATTGTCGGGGGCACTTCCCTGTCGGTATATCCCGCTGCAGGGCTGATTCACTACTATCAAGGCGGGGACATGGTCATCATCAACCAGACCCCGACTCAATTTGATCGAGAGGCCTCATTGATTTTCAGAGAAAAAATTTCAGAGGTTATCAAGAAAGGAGTGTCGTTTCATGGATAAAGGATATGTCCATATCTACACGGGAAATGGAAAAGGCAAGACCACTGCCGCCTTCGGGGTGGCTTTAAGGTCTCTTATGGCGGGAAAACAGGTTTATGTGGGGCAGTTCGTCAAGGGGATGAAGTATTCGGAGGTAGCGCTGGAGAATCTGGTGGACAATCTCAAGGTAGAGCAGTATGGACTGGACTGTTTTATCGAGAAAGACCCCACGGAAGAGGACACGGCAAGAGCGCGCCAGGGCTACCTCAAAGCCCTTGAAATCGTAAAAAGTTCACGGTACGATTTGGTTATTCTTGATGAGATTTTCATTGCCTATCACTATAAAATGCTCTCCCTTGAGGATCTTGAGGAGCTGCTCATCCAGAGGAATCCCGGTGTCGAAGTCATTATGACGGGCAGATACTGTCCTGAAGAACTCTATGAAAGGGCGGATCTGGTGACCGAAATGAAGGAAATAAAGCATTACTATCAGCAGGGGGTCCTCTCAAGAAAGGGCATCGATGTCTAGCAGGAGTCCGAAATCACGGAGGATTTACCGAAAACTCGGAAGAAAACATCAAAAAACCGGAGGATACGCCTCTAAATCTGGTACAATCCTTGCATACCTATAAAGACATCATTCTGAAGGAGGCGACTTTAACAATTGAACAATCATTTGATTTTCAGTGGCGTGGATGTCACACAGATTGCCAAAGAGTATGCCACTCCCCTCTATGTCATGAGCCATGATATTCTGATAGAGCGGATAAGGCTTTTGAAATCAGTGTTCACAGAGGTCTATCCCAATACCAGAATCCTCTATGCTTCGAAGGCTTTTCTGAATACCGGGATGGTTCAGATTCTAAAAAGTGAAGGAATCGGGATGGACGTCGTCTCGGGTGGTGAATTGTACACCGGCCTGATGGGAGGAATGGATCCCGAGGATATCTTCTTCCACGGAAACAACAAATCTCCCGAGGAGCTTGGATTTGCCCTCGGGGAAAGGGTCGGCACCATTGTGGTGGACAATCTCTATGAACTCAAACAGCTCAGGGAGCTCACTGCTTCCAAAGGCATCAGACAAAAAATCCTGCTGCGGCTTTCCCCGGGGCTTAAAGCAATCAACACCCATGCCTATATCGTGACGGGACAAAGGGACACAAAATTTGGATTTCAAATTGACAGGACCCTGTTTGAAAAAACAATTCCCGAGATTCTCAAGGATCCGGGCCTTTCCCTTGAAGGATTTCATTTCCATATCGGGTCCCAGCTCTTTGAGGGGGAAACCTATATCAAGGCCTTTCATGTCATTTTGGACCTCGTCAAAGAGCTCAAGGCGACCTACGCTTATCTGCCCAGGGTACTCAATATCGGAGGGGGATTCGGGATACCCTACGATGACAAGACTGAGCCCCTGGACATGGAAAAACTCTTCAGGGAAATCATGACACAGATTGACGAAGGGTTTGCAGTCCTTGGAGCGCCTAGACCTCAGGTAATCATTGAACCGGGTCGATGGATTGCCGGTCCCGCTGGGATTACCCTGTATACCCTGGGGGCCATCAAGACCATCAAAAACACCAGGACCTACGTGGCGATTGACGGAGGCATGGCGGACAATATCCGGCCGGCCCTCTACAGCGCCCGGTATGCCGCCGATGTGGCCAACAAGATTAACAAGGAAAAATCCCAGGTCTATACGATAGCGGGAAGGGCCTGCGAAAGCGGAGATATCCTGATCTGGGATGTGCTGCTGCCCACCATTGAAAGTGGAGACCTCCTGGCGGTCTATCATACGGGAGCCTACAATTTTTCCATGGCCAACAATTACAATCGATTTCTGATTCCACCAGTGGTTTTGGTCAAGGATGGGAAAACCCAGTTGATGGTCAAGGGTCAGACCTATGAGGATTTGATCCAAAGAGACATAAAGCTGTAGAAAAAGGCTACTGAAGAATTCTCCAGTAGCCTTTTTGATTCTGCATTTTCAGTTCGCTGCCTATAGTTTCACCACATAAGCGGCTTGAGGTCCCTTTTCTCCTTCAACAACTTCAAACTCCACCCGCTGTCCTTCATCGAGGGTCTTGAATCCCTCCCCCTGAATCGCCGAGAAGTGAACAAAGACATCCTCTCCCCCGTCCACGGTGATGAAGCCGTAGCCCTTGTCTGCGTTGAACCATTTTACCGTACCTGTTTCCATTAAAACTACCTCCACAATCATTATTCGCCACTGTTTATAGGTTACAGTGCTATGATAATGTTACAGCATAGGCAATGAAATTTCAATATGAAAATCCCTGGATACGGGCCAATCCCGGGTCCAAACCCCCACAGGCAGCGGCCGGCGGCCATAAGCGTGAAGCAAGGCGCAGAGTTTTGATGAGTTTCCTGTTTTCTATCCGGTGTTTGGGGGTAACCATTAAAAAAATCACAAGGAGGCAGTTTATGAATATTTTGGATTTTGCCATGGAATTTGAATCGAAGAGCCGGGAATACTATCAACAGCTGGCCAATGAAGTAGAAATCAAGGAGCTCAAGGATCTTTTCAATTCTCTTGCGGAGGACGAACTCAGACATATAGAAGTCATACGGGATATGAAGGAAGGCTCAAAGGTGGAGTTTGCCTCAAAACATCTGGGAGAGGCAAATGATGCCTTCTATGAACTCCTGGGCAAGGAAGTCACTCCCCAGTACCTCACAAAGCTGATAGCCCTGGACAAGGCGCTGGCCTTTGAAGATGAATCAATGGCTTTTTACAAGGAAAAATCTGAATCGGCGGCAACGGCTACAGAGCGGCTGGTTTTTTTCAGACTGTATTTTGAAGAAAAGAAACATTATGAGGTCCTCAATCGTCTGATTGAATACACCACCTACCTGGAAACCTCTCTGGAAACCGCTGAGTTTCAGAACTAGTATTGTCTGATGAAGCAGAAAGTGCTCAACCGGCATTCCCGGGGAGGCTTTGAGTCCTGGAAATCCTACCGCTTGAAAATTGCCGCCGCCACGGCGCCTTTTCTGAAGGGGGAGGGTTTGGTAATCGGACCGGGCAACGGCAATGACCTGGATTATCTGCAGCTTGAAGCGCATCTTGAAACCCTGACCCTTCTTGATATCGACCAGGAGGCGGTGGACTGGGGGTTGAAGCGCCAGGGCGCCTCTTCCCACCGGGTAATCGGGATGAACCTGTTGGGTTTTGACGAGGAAAAAATTCTCGGGTTACTTGCAGGGGCCAATCAAGAGTCGGCAATGATTGAGGGAATAGGGAGTGCCAGGGCGACGCTGCCTGGAAAAATCGGGGATTTTGACACAATTCTTCTCGCACCTGTGTTGACCCAGCTGTTCCTTCCCCAGGCGATGTATGTCCTGAGAGAGCGGGGAATCGCCCCGGAAGGGGATTTGCTGAGGGCTCTTCTTGACAAGACTGCGGAGGTGATGCAGGGACTTAAGGCCTTTGTCGACGGTCAATTGAAGCCCGGGGGTTTTTTAGTCCTGTGGAACGACCTGCTGGCATTTTCGCCGTCGGATTCCCTGGTCAAGGATTTTTCCCAGGCGGGCGCCAGGGAGTATCTTGAAAAATACACTCAAGCCCATGGGATGAGTCCGGCCACCTATGGCCATGGACTCCTGGAGGGCTTGGGAAGAGTCGTTTCAGAACGCTATCTCTTGTGGCCCTTCAGCGACACCACGACCTACCTGGTGAAATTCAGTGTTGTTGAAAAAAAGTCGAATAATTCCTGGAAAAACTCAATTTGTCCTTGATTTGCTGATTGACTTAATGTAAAATACTATCAATAAGAAGAATGCTTATGAAACAACTTCTTAATAGAAATCGGGCATGGCAGATACCTCATCTCTGTTTCCCGCAGAGAATATCTGTTTTGATGAATCCTTCCCTGAGATTGCGGAGGGATTTTTCTTGTTTGTATGGTATACTATTTTTGAAATTTGTCCGGAGCAGCCGGCTGAAGAGACACAGGAAGGAACGAAGGCACCCATGAAAAAAAACGACTTTATTCTGATCGGGATAGTGTTGACGGCGGCCCTGTTTTTTTATCTGGGGAACGCGGGGCTTCAAAAGGGTTATGACGAGACCGTTGTTCTTATCAGCTCCCGGGGACAACTGGTCTATGAGAAAGTCCTCACTGAGGCAGTGACGGAGGAGTTCATCATCGACAATGATCTGGGATACAACAAGATCCTTATCAAGGAGGGGGTTGTCACCATGATTGAAGCGGATTGTCCCGACCAGGTCTGTGTGATGTCAAAGCCAATCCAAAAGCCGGGGGAGTCTATCATCTGCCTGCCCCACAAGGTTGTGGTGAAGATTGAAGGCAGAGAAGAAAATACCGTGGATGCCATAGCGGACTAAGGGGAAGGTTTATGAAAGTCCAGACGAATAAAACAGCCCTGATCGGGGTGCTTATTGCCCAGGCCATGATTCTGGGATTCATCGAACGGTTGATTCCCTTGAATTTCGTGGTACCCGGTGCGAAACTCGGTCTGGCGAATATCGTGACCCTGGTTTCCCTGTACCTGTTGACCTTCAAGGAAACAGGACTGGTTCTCATCGGAAGAATTCTGTTGCTGGGATTTTTGTTCGGCAGTCTGTCGAGTCTGTTGTACAGTCTGTCAGGAGGTATTCTGGCCCTGATTATCATGGGGATTCTTATCAAGGGGGAGGCTCTCGGCATCATCGGCATCAGCATTCTCGGGGCGGTGTCCCACAATGTCGGCCAACTCATGATGGCCGCCCTGGTCATTGAGAATTTCAATATCATGTATTATCTGCCCCTGCTGCTGGTTTTTGCTGTTCCGACGGGGATAGTGGTGGGGACCACCTCGAAACTTTTGTTGAAATACTTGAAAAGACAGGTCACAATCAGAAACTTCAGATAAGGCCTGGAAATATTATGATAAAGAAGGTGTGTTATGCAAACCATTAATCAGTTGGCACCCATCAAGGCCGTCATCGGTGAAAACCGGATGACCTTGGCGTATTTCACCACCACAGACTGCAATCTATGCAAGGATCTTTTTCCAAAGGTGGAAAAAATGCTGGAGGACTTTCCTTTGATTACAGGCTTGAGAGCTGAAGCGGACATAGAGCCGGCCCTAGTGGGGGAATACGGGGTATTCGTTGTTCCCACCCTGATTCTTTTTGTCGAGGGGAAGGAAACACTGAGGAGAGCCCGGACCATCAGTGTGCCGGAGGTGGCTGAGGCGGTCAGCCGCTACTACGGGATGATTTATGAATAGATTGATGTATGAAAAATCCACAGGCTATGTTTTTTTAGCCCTTGTTTTTGTTATGATGTGCGTCCTGAGGCTGTGGTTTACCCTCTATCTGGTTTTTGCCATCGCCCTGGTCCTCACCACCCTTCACAAAAAAAGAAGCTATTGTCGTCACATGTGCCCCATCGCCCTGGCCCAGGATGCCGCCTATCAAAAAAAAGACAGG
>LQBE01000011.1:13477-13860 GCA_002029975.1 delta proteobacterium ML8_F1
AAAACCCCCATGACGCTGTGGTTCAGGATACTTCTATTAATGTGGGGCAGCCTCGCCGGATCCCTGGTGCTTCAGGAAATCTACGGAAAAAGAATCTGGTGCAAGACTTTTTGTCCCTTGAGCCGGTTGTTGGATTTGAGTCTCAGGAAGCTGAAATAAGGCACCCTCGGAGGGGGAATATCTGTGTGTGGGAGATACTTTTTCGATCTGAAAGAGAGGATGCTCTGTGACAGCCTCGCCACCCAGGTGAAGGAAAAAGCCCTTGATTTCAAAAGGGGGGAAATTTTTCCTTCGCAAAGGATCCTTGTCCGTGATGCCTCAGGGTACAGGACCATGATCTGGGGCATGGCTTATGGTTTTTCAAAGAAACTCCTGATCAATGG
>LQBE01000011.1:14016-14860 GCA_002029975.1 delta proteobacterium ML8_F1
CCGGCGTCTACAACTGGTTCATGGAAAAAGGACAGTGGCTGCCCCGGGCAGTGATTCTCACTAGAGAGGCCCAGGACACTGTCGCCAAAATCCATGACAGGATGCCGGTGATTCTGCCGGAATCCCTTCTGGATTCCTGGCTCGGCAAGGGGGAGCCGGAATCCCTTCTCAAGGCGGTTAAAGAACTCTCTTATGAAAAGCTTTTGGTGGATGACATCAGCGGCGGCAGTCAAGCGAAGGAGGACATTTGGCATGAGAAACTTTGAATACGATATTATGAGGGAGATTAAAGAACGCTGGTCTCCCAGGGCTTTTTCTCCTGAAGCGGTGCAGGAGGAGGACCTCAGGGCCCTTGTGGAGGCGGCAGGCTATGCGCCGAGCTGTTTCAATGAGCAGCCCTGGCGGTTTATGCTGTTTAATGAAGCACAGGAGGTGGCCCGTCTCAAAACCTATCTGGCTGCTGGCAATCAGGAGTGGAACCGGCAGGTTCCGGCCTATGTGCTTTTTCTGTATGACAGGCAGTTTCAGCACAATGGCAAGGACAACCCCTGGGCGGCCTTCGATACCGGGACGGCCTGGGGCTTCCTTTCCCTGGAGGCTCATCGGAGAAAACTGATAACCCACGCCATGGCGGGATTTTCACGAAAGGCCTTGGCCGAGGCGCTTGAAATCCCTGAATCACTTGAAATCATTGCGCTGGTGGCGGTGGGAAAATACGGAGATCCCTCAGCCCTCCCCGAGGCGATTCAAGCCAGGGAGAAACCCGGAAGCAGAAGAACAATCGATGAATCCCTGTTCAAGGGCCATTTGAAAGAAAACAAAAAACCGCTCTGAAGCCTCTGAG
>LQBE01000011.1:14938-32568 GCA_002029975.1 delta proteobacterium ML8_F1
GGATTCTGTGCCTTTGACGGGCCTTGGGGTTGCCAATAGAGCCCAGGACCCGCGGGTTAAGACAAAAGAATGTCAGATTCAAATTTTGGGAGGGATTGCCAGTGGAAGTTTTGGTAAAGGAAATCTACAGGAACGGCCAGTCTTATTTTGGACAAGAAATCAGCCTCAGGGGTTGGATCAGGACCAACCGCTCTTCGAAGGCCTTCGGGTTCATTGAACTCAATGACGGCAGTTTCTACAACAATATTCAAATCGTTTACGAGGCGGGACTTGAGAATTTCGAGGCCGTGGGGAAGTGGGGAATTGCTTCAGCCATTTCCGTGGAGGGGACTCTGGTAGAAACCCCTTCAGCCAAGCAGCCCTTTGAAGTTCAGGCTAAGACCCTCAGGATGCTCGGGGAGGCGGACAAGGATTATCCCCTTCAGAAAAAACGTCATACCTTTGAATATTTGAGAACCATCGCCCATCTGAGGCCCAGAAGCAATACCTTCAGTGCTGTTTTCAGAGTGAGGTCCCTGACCGCCTTTGCCATCCATCAGTTCTTCAATGAAAGGGGCTTTGTCTATATCCACACCCCCATCATCACCGGCAGTGACGCCGAAGGGGCGGGGGAGATGTTCAGGGTCACAACTCTTAACCTGAAAAATCCGCCTCTGGACGAGTCAGGAGAGGTGGATGACACCAGGGATTTCTTTGGCAAGGAGACCAATCTTACCGTCAGCGGCCAGCTGGCGGTGGAAGCCTTTGCCCTGTCTTATCGCAATGTTTACACCTTTGGCCCCACCTTCAGAGCTGAAAACTCCAATACGGCCAGGCATGCGGCGGAGTTCTGGATGATTGAACCGGAAATGGCCTTTGCGGACCTCAAGGAAAACATGCGGGTGGCAGAGGAACTGATCAAGTACATCATCGGCTACGTCATGGACCATGCCAGGGAAGAACTTGAGTTTTTCAACAGCCGGATAGACACGGGCCTGCTGGAACGACTCCATCAGGTTGCCGGCAGTGATTTTGAGCATATCACCTATACCAGGGCGGTAGAAATCCTGATGGCCGCGGACAAGGACTTTGAATACCCGGTAAAATGGGGAACGGATCTTCAATCAGAGCATGAGCGCTATCTCACAGAGGAGGTCTACAAAAAGCCGGTTTTTGTGACAGACTATCCCAAGGAAATCAAGGCCTTCTACATGAGGATGAATGACGACGGCAGAACAGTTGCGGCCATGGACCTGCTGGTGCCGGGAGTCGGTGAAATCATCGGAGGTTCCCAGCGGGAGGAACGTTACGATGAACTGGTAACGAAAATCAAGACCATGGGTCTGAAGGAGGAGGATTACTGGTGGTATCTGGATCTCAGGAAGTACGGAACCGCAGTCCACTCCGGATTTGGCCTTGGCTTTGAGCGCATGGTGATGTATCTGACGGGGATGACCAATATCCGGGATGTCATTCCCTACCCTAGAACCCCCAAATCAGCAGAGTTCTAAAAACAAAAAACTCCCCTTGAGAATGAAGTCCCTGAAAAGGGCCCTTCATATTCAAGGGGAGTTTGAATTTCTATTCAAGCGTTTTCTCTGGCCTCTTTCAGGGAGCGAAGGGTCTTGTAGTTGAGGACCAGATTGTTGGTCTTTCTCTTGTCGGGAGTGTATTTGAAAAGCTTGAAGATTACATCCAGTATCAGTCCGCCGGTGATGGCGGAAATCAGGGTGCCGATTCCCAGGAGACCTCCCATGAAAAATCCGATGATGGCCACGGTGATCTCCATGATGATTTTCACCTGTCCCGGGGTAAAGATGGAATGCTCTGAAAACAGGATCATGATGGAATCCCGAGGACCCCCGCCAAGATCGGCGCTGAGGTAGAGATAGACCCCCAGATCAAAAAAGGTCACGCCGAGCAGCAGGATGAAAAGCTGGGCCATGAAACCCTGGGGTACCGGGAGAAAGCGCAGGTTCGCCACGATGTCGATGAACAGGCCAACAAAAATCATATTGCCGATGGTGCCGATACCAGGGTAGAATTTGTACCAGGTGGCCACGAGGATAATGACCAGCCCGGTGATCTGCTGGGCCTGGCCGAAGGTGAGGGGGGCGATATTGGTGAGGCCCCAGTGGAAAACCCCCCAGGGCATCAAGCCGATACCGGAGTTCACCATCAGATTGGTTCCAAGGGCAATGACCAGAAAACCGAGCATCAATCTGGGAATGGGCTTCATAAGACTAAAGATGTAATCCTTCATTGAATTCTCCTAACGCATGCGTATCTTCAGGATTTTTTTTGAATTCGCCAGTTCCTGAATCAGACTCCTGCAATGCTTTTCTTCACATTTTAACTTAATGATCAGGCTATGTCCATAGCCCTGGGTATAATCACTGGAAAGATCGACGATGTCCAGTTCTTTTTCCTCAATGGTTTGATGCACGTAGTCGATGACATCCCGGTCATCATTGGTTTCCAGGTAAAGGGCGGTGACCTTTGACCGGGCTCTAAAGCGATTTTCAAGGGTGGAGAAAATCCTGAGTACCACCAGGGTGATCAGAGTCGCCAGAACGGCCAGGGTGTATTGGGCGCTCCCCACGGCAAGGCCAATGGCAGAGACTGTCCACAGGCTTGCGGCTGTGGTGAGTCCGTGGATGGTGGGACCTTCCTTGATGATGGTTCCGGCGCCAAGGAAGCCTATGCCGCTGATGACCTGGGCGCCGAACCGACCGGGATCGATATGGGGATAGATCTGGAGCAGGGCAATGTTGGTATGCATGACCACCGTGGCCCCTACGACAACCAGGATATGGGTTCGCAGTCCGGCAGGTCTTTTGGAGAATTCCCGGTCGATACCGATCAGGCCGCCGAGAAGGATTGCCACAACGAGTTTCAAAATCATTTCATTGGAGTGGAGAATAAAATCCAAAAGAACACCTCCTTTGTTTTCATTATAGTGGATTTTCCCTGGGTTATGGATTTTTTTTCGGGGAATTGTCTGAAAACCACTGGAGGTGTATGATAAGATAGGAATGAAAAATTGAATTTTGGAGGTTTTCAATTGTGAAAAAAATTCTAATCACCGGCGCTTTAGGCCAGATTGGTACGGAACTGACCCAACGCCTCCGAAAGGATTACGGCATTGACAATGTCATTGCCACGAACCGCAGTAAAAAGGATGCTTCGGTGGCACTCGAGGGGATCTATGAAGACCTCGATGTTCTGGATGACAGAAGGCTTTACGAGAAGGTAAAAACCCATGGGGTCGATACGGTCATTCATCTGGCTTCAATTCTCTCGGCAAAGGGGGAGGCAATGCCCCAGAAGCTCTGGCAGGTCAATATGCAGGGTCTGTACAATGTTCTTGAAGTGAGTCGTCAAGAGGGACTGAAGGTCTTTTTTCCGAGTTCCATCGCAGTCTTTGGACCTGATACCCCCAAGGAAAAAACCCCCCAGGTGACCCTTCAGCGGCCCGGCACCATCTATGGCATCAGCAAGGTTTCAGGGGAGCTTCTGTGCAGTTACTACCATGCCCGCTTCGGAGTGGATACCCGGGGAGTCCGATTTCCGGGACTCATCTCCAAGCACGCTCTGCCTGGCGGCGGCACTACGGATTATGCGGTCCATATCTATCATGAAGCCGTCGACAAGGGTGCCTATACCAGTTACATTGCCAAGGGGACCAGGATGGACATGCTTTATATGCCCGACGCCCTGGACGCCGTGGTTGGGCTCATGGAGGCAGATCCTTCAAAGCTGACCCATCGCATCGGGTACAACATCACGGCAATGAGTCTCTCGCCGGAGGCAATAGCCGCATCAATCCAGGAACATCTACCGGCCTTTGAAATATTCTATGAGGTGGATCCCATGAGGCAGGCCATTGCTGAGAGTTGGCCGGATTCTCTTGATGATTCCGTTGCCCGGCAAGAGTGGGGATGGCAGCCCAAGGTGGATCTTGCTGAAATGACCCGGGATATGCTGGCATTTTTACAAAACAAACAATTGTAGACAGGAGGGATTTTTATGGCGTATCAGCAACTGATTGAATGCGTTCCCAACTTCAGTGAAGGCAGGGACCAGGAGGTGATTGAGGCGATTGTCGATCACTTCAGGGGGAAAAAAGGAGTCAAATTATTGGATTACAGCAATGATGAAGACCATAACCGGATGGTGGTGAGCCTTGTAGGAGAGCCGGCCGCCATCAAGGAAGCCGTTCTAAAAGCCGTTGGGACGGCCCTGGACAGGATTGACATGCGCAACCATCAGGGACAGCACCCCCGCATGGGGGCGGTCGATGTGATTCCCCTGATTCCCATCAAGAATATTTCCGTGGAGGAAACCATTGAACTTTCAAGGGAATGGGCACAGGAAATCTACGATTTGTATCAACTGCCGAGTTTTCTCTATGAAAAAAGTGCTTCGGCCCCCCATCGGGAAGACCTTTCAAAACTGAGGAAGGGCCAGTTTGAGGGCATGGCTGAGAAAATCCTGGATGAGGCGTATCGGCCTGATTTCGGCAGTGAGATCCACCCTACGGGAGGAATCGTGGCGGTGGGTTGCCGCATGCCTCTCATTGCCTTCAATGTGAACCTCGACACCCCCTATTTTGAGGTAGCCAATAAAATCGCCCATAATGTCAGGAATCTTTCGGGAGGGCTCAAATATGTCAAGGCCATAGGCATCGTCCTTCGGGACCGGGGGATCAGCCAGGTTTCCATGAATCTCACTGATTACACCAAAACCCCCCTTTACCGGGCCATTGAGTTGATTCGGGTGGAGGCCAGGCGCTACGGGGTCACGGTGGTAGGGTCTGAAATCGTAGGGTTGGTGCCCATGGATGCCTTGATCCATTCAGCGGAATACTACATGGGACTTGAGGATTTTTGTGTGGACCAGGTCCTGGAAAAGCGATTGATGGAGTGATGGTATGAAAAAAGGACTGATTATCAAAGATGCCGCCCAGGTGGTTACGGTCAGCGGCTTTGAGAGCAAAAAGGGTGCCCGGATGAGGGATATCGGTGTGATTCCAGGGGGTTCAGTTGTGATAGAGGGGGAGACAATCCTCTCGGTCGGCGACTTTGACACCATCAGCCGGGGACTGGTATTAGAGGATTACCATATCATTGATGCCAGGGGGAAGACGGTCACCCCCGGGTTCGTGGATTCCCATACCCATGTGATTTTTGGAGGATATCGCGCCGATGAGTACAACTGGCGCCTGCGGGGGGATTCCTATGTACAGATCATGAATCGCGGGGGTGGGATTGTCAAGTCCGTGACCCAGACCCGGGAAGCGGCCTACGAGGACCTGGTGGCGGCGGGGCTTAAACGGCTGGATTCCATGATGCGTTTCGGGGTGACCACGGTAGAGGGCAAGAGTGGCTATGGTCTGGATCTTGAGACGGAGGTCAAACAGCTTAGAGCCACAAAGGCTTTGAATGACAGACATGTTCTGGATGTGGTCCCGACTTTTCTGGGTCCCCACGCCATTCCCAGGGATTTTGAAGGGGGGGAGATGGCCTTTATCCAGTACATGACCCGGGAGGTGCTCCCGGCGGTCAAGGAGGACAATCTGGCGGAGTTTGCCGATATCTTTACGGAAAAGGGTATTTTTGAACTGGAATCCTCAAGAATCTACCTGGAAGCAGCCAAGGCTCTGGGTTTTAAAATCAAAATGCATGCGGACGAGATTTATCCCCTGGGGGGAGCCGAACTCGCTGCGGAGTTCGGTGCCGTCAGTGCGGACCACCTGCTGCAGGTTTCCGACGAGGGAATCAGGCGGATGAAGGAAAAAGGCGTAGTGGCCACGCTTCTTCCCCTGACGGCCTTCAGTCTCAAGGCGGACTATGCCCGGGCAAGGGATATGATTGATGCGGGCCTGGCTGTGGCTCTTGCCACGGATTTCAACCCCGGCAGCTGTTTTTCAGAATCAATTCCCCTTCTGATTGCCCTGAGTACCCTGTACATGGGAATGACGCCAGAGGAAACGCTGACCGCCCTGACCCTCAATGGGGCGGCAGCCCTTGACAGGAGCCATGTCATCGGCAGTATTGATCCTGGAAAACAAGGGGATATTCTCATTCATGAATTCGATTCCTATGAGTTCATTCCCTATCATTTCGGTGTAAGTACCGTGGAGACCGTCATTAAAAAAGGCCGGGTGGTTTATTCAAAGGCTTAGCCTGGATGGGGAATGCCCCCTGAATCCAGGTTTCGGATGTGCTTGAGGGATTCCTCCATCAACCGGGGGAATCCTTTGTTTGTATTGAAGGGGGATATCCCTTATAATAGAAACAATAAACCACAGGAGGTGATCTGTATCAATATTATTGCCGACAGTGCCCTCGACCTCAACGAGAGCCTCAAAAGAAGACTGGACATTGATATCATACCCTTCAAGCTCCTCTTGGACGGGGTGGAGTATGTCGATGATCCCAAACTGGACCTGGCCAAATTTCGCAAAAATATGACGGCCTCCCAAAAGGCGGGTTCAGCCTGTCCTTCACCCAATGACTTTCTGTCCAGATTCCGGGAACTGGGGGATGTTTTCGCCATAACGATATCAGCGAAGCTCAGTGGCACCTACAACAGCGCGATTCTCGCAAAATCAATGGTTCTGGAAGAGCATCCCAACAGTAAGATTCATATCTTCGATTCAAAAACCGCCGGCGGCGGAGAGGCGCTTATTGCTATGAAAATCAAAGAACTCCTGGACAAGGAATACGGTTTTGAAGAAATTGTCGAGAAGGTCGAGGCCTATATCAGTGGGATGAAAACTTATTTTATCTCGGAATCTCTGGATAATCTCATCAAGAACGGCCGGATTCCCAGACTCAAGGGTTCCATTGCCTCCTTCATGAACATCAAACCGATTATGGGAGCCATCGATGGAGAAATTCTTCTCTTTGAAAAAGCGCGGGGTTCCAATAAAGCCTTTGCCAGGATGGTGGAGATGGTACTGGAAAAGGGAGAAGACTTCTCCGAAAAGGTACTGTCCATTTCCCACGCCAACAATCCGGAAAGAGCCGAAAGCCTCAAGGATATTTTTCATAAAAGGGCAAACTTCAAGGAGATTGTGGTAATGCCAACGGCCGGACTGACCACCCTCTATGTGGATATTCAAGGGGTGATTCTCTCCTACTAGAAACAGTCGGCAACCTCTTTTTCTATCGATGCCTGAAGACCTATAAAATGTTGCAATCGATTACTGGCTTCAATAGGGTATAGATATTAGACCTAAGGAAAGCAGGTGCTGATATGAAATATCTTTTAATTGTCATCGCAGTAGTCGTCCTGGCCTTCGGTGTCCTTCTGTTAATGACAGGGAACACCGGGGAGTTAAAGGTTGAAGGAGAGGTTGATATGAAAAGTCCCGAGGTTGTACCGCAGACCCCTGAAAGCAGTCTGAAAACCATCTATTTGGCCGGAGGTTGTTTCTGGGGAGTTGAGGAGTACATGGACCGGGTTTACGGGGTAGTGGATTCAGAATCGGGTTATGCCAATGGAAAATGGGAGAATCCATCCTATGAAGACTTGATTTACAAGAATTCCGGTCACGCTGAAACTGTGAAAATCACCTATGATGCCGCCATTGTGGATCTGGAAGTCCTCCTGGCCCATTATTTCAAGATTATTGATCCCACCACCCTGAACCGCCAGGGGAATGATATCGGTGTCCAGTACCGGACCGGTGTTTACTATGAGTCAGAGGCGGATAGGGAGATTATCGAGGATTTCATCAGACTGGAAGAAGCTGCCTATGAGGATCCCATCCTGGTGGAGGTGGTGCCCCTCGACGGCTATTATCCGGCGGAGGATTATCATCAGGACTATTTGAAAAAGAACCCCGGCGGCTATTGTCACATTGACCTGTCAAAATCCGTGGAGGTGGTGATTCCCATGAGCAAGTATCCCAGGCCTCAGGACGAGGTTATCAAGGAAAAACTATCTGAATTATCCTATAACGTGACTCAGCTGGATGCCACGGAAAGGGCCTTTACCAGCGGGCTCTATACCAATGAAGCCCGGGGAATCTACGTGGACATCGTCACAGGAGAGCCTCTTTTCACCTCCTTTGACAAGTTTGAGTCGGGTTCCGGTTGGCCCAGTTTTGTCAAGCCCATTGCCCCGGAGGTCCTGGTGGAAAAAAGCGATACGAAACTGGGATACCTGCGGGTGGAGGTCAGAAGCCGCAGTGGGGATTCCCATCTCGGTCATGTCTTCGAGGACGGACCCAAGGACCGGGGAGGTCTCAGATACTGTATCAACGGGGCTGCTCTGGAGTTTGTTCCCCTTGAGGAAATGGTTTCCAGGGGCTACGGTTATCTGATGGCTCTTTTCAATGAAGCAGAGTAAATTTTTAAGCGGAGGGAAAGCTCTATGAAAATTGGTTTGATTCAAATGGATGTTGTGGATGACAAAGCCCGGAACCTCGAGGTTGCCGAGAAATTCATCAGACTGGCTGCCACACAGGAGGCTGAAGTTGTCCTTTTGCCGGAAATGTTCAACACGCCCTACGGCAACGAATTTTTCATTCCCTACGCTGAGGAGGGAGAGGGTCCGACCCTCTCCCTTTTGAAGCGTCTGGCGAAGGAACTGGGAATACTCCTTGTGGGGGGGAGTATCCCTGAGGCTGACCAGGGGAAAATCTACAATACCAGCTATATTGTCGATGACAAGGGTGAGGTTCTCGACAAACACCGCAAGGCCCACCTCTTTGATATCGATGTCAAGGGAGGCATCACCTTTTTCGAATCAAAGACACTGACCCCGGGGGACAAGGTGACTATCCTGGAAACCTCCATAGGCAGAATCGGTGTGGCCATCTGCTATGATATCCGCTTCCCGGAGGTTTTTAGAAAGATGGCTCTTGAGGGAGTGTCGTATGTCTTCATACCGGCGGCTTTCAACCACATCACCGGTCCCGCCCACTGGGAGATTTTGACCCGGGCCAGGGCCCTGGACAACCAGATGTATCTGTTCATCGCTTCACCGGCCACCAGCAGTGTCCTGGATTACAAGGCCTATGGCCATACCCTGGGGGTAGACCCCTGGGGAAGGATTCTGGGAGAGCTCGGCAACCGGGAGGGGCTCCTTGTCCTTGATGTTGACCCTTCGGAAGTCAGAAGAATCAAAGAAGAACTCCCCACCATGAAGCACCGAAGACCAGAACTTTACGATTGAAGGGTTGTTCTTTCAGAATGGTAGTGTTATGATATTCACAAAGTTTTTCTAGGAGGAATTAGAATGCACAAGAAACTGTTTATTCCAGGTCCCGTTGATGTCCGGGAGGATGTCCTTCAAAGGATGGCGACGCCCATGATCGGCCACCGGACCAAGGAGGCCTCAACGCTCCAGCGAAGCATTTCCGACAAGATGAAGCAATTGATGTTTACCCAGAGTGAAATCCTGCTTTCCACCTCGTCGGGATCCGGTCTGATGGAGGGGGCGGTTCGATCCTGTACGAGAAAAAAGGCCGCCTGTTTTTCCGTTGGCGCCTTCGGTAAAAAATGGTATCAGATGGCAGTGAGCAACAATGTGCCTGCGGATCTATTTGAGTCGGAAGCCGGAGATCCCACCACCCCGGAGATGGTGGACAGGGCTTTGGCCACCGGGGATTATGATCTTGTCACGGTGACCCACAATGAGACCTCCACCGGGGTGATGAATCCTGTAGGGGAGATAGCCGAGGTTATGAAAAAGTATCCTGAGGTCATTTTCTGTGTGGATACGGTTTCTTCTCTGGCTGGCGTGAAAATCCCCGTGGATGAGTGGGGAATCGACATCTGCATCACCTCATCCCAGAAGGCACTGGGACTTCCTCCGGGACTTGCCGTGGCCAGTATTTCCCAAAAGGCTGTGGAAGCGGCCAAACAGGTGGAATTCAGAGGAAGCTACTTTGATCTGCTGAGTCTTTACAACACCATCCAAAAACGGGATTATCAGTATCCCTCCACCCCTTCGATTTCCCATATGTACGCACTGGATTACCAGCTGGACCTGATTTTCAAGGAAGGTCTTGAAGCGCGATTTGCCCGGCATCTTGAAATGGCGGAATACGTCAGAGATTGGGGCAGGCAACACTTCGAGCTTTTTGCCCGGGAGGGCTATCGTTCCAACACCCTGACCACTGTTCTCAACACCAGGGGAATCAGTGTGGCGGACCTGAACAAGGCCCTCGGTGAAAGGGGCTTTATGATTTCCAACGGTTATGGGGATTACAAGGAAAAGACTTTCAGAATTGCCCATATGGCGGATACCACTATGGAGGATATTAAAGAAGTGCTCGGTCATATTGACGATATCCTGGGACTCTAAAAGGAGGATCCAATGGCAGTATTTAGACCTTTCAAGGGAATACGACCCCGAAAAGAACTTGCGGACAGGGTGGCCTGTCTGCCCTATGATGTGATGAATCGCTCAGAGGCCAAGTCCATGGCCGAGGGCAACCCTCAGTCCTTTCTGCATGTGGTGCGCTCTGAAATCGACCTGCCTGAAAGCATGAGTCCCTATGATCCGGCGGTCTATCAGAAGGCCAAGGAGAATCTTGAGAAATTCCTCGAGGATGGGATCCTGATTCAGGATGAAAAACCCGGCTTCTATATCTATCGCCAGCTGATGAACGGCAGGGTGCAGACCGGTCTTGTGGGATGTACCGCAGTGGATGACTACGAAAATGACATCATCAAAAAACATGAATTCACCCGGCCGGAAAAAGAAGTGGACCGCATCAACAATTTTGATGCCACCGATGCCAATACCGAACCGATTTTTCTGACCTACCGGAAAAACGAGATTATCAACAGAAGAATCAATGACTGGATTAAATTTCACATGCCGGAATACCATTTCACTTCTGAGGATGGCATCCAGCATATGCTATGGGTCCTGGACTCTGAGGAGATTATCAGTGAAATCCAGGATATTTTCCAGGCAACGGACTACCTCTATATTGCCGACGGTCACCACAGAAGCGCCAGTGCCAGCAAGGTTGCCAAAATGCGACGCGAGGCCAACCCGGGATATGACAATACAGAGGAATTCAATTATTTCATGAGTGTACTTTTCCCCGATGAGGATCTTTTCATTATGGATTACAACCGGGTGGTGAAGGATCTCAACGGACTCTCAAAGGAAGACTTTTTCAAAGGCATTCAAAAGGCCTTTGAGATGGAGGAATGGGAAGGGGAAGGCCCCTTCAAACCCATGGCGAAGGGTTCCGTGGGAATGTATTTTGAAAGAAAATGGTATGCCTTGAAGGCCAAGGAGGGCATATTCGATCCTGCCGATCCCATTGAAAGACTGGATGTTTCTATTGTGCAGAACAATCTGCTGGGGCCGCTTCTGGGAATTGAAGATCCCAGGACAGACAAGCGCATCGACTTCGTCGGTGGCATCCGGGGCCTTCAGGAGCTGGAAAGAAGGGTTGCTACGGACATGACAGTGGCATTTTCCATGTATCCCACCACCATGGAGGAGCTTCTGGCCATCGCTGATGCCGGTGTCGTCATGCCCCCCAAATCCACCTGGTTTGAACCAAAGCTCAGGAGCGGTCTTTTTGTCCACTCACTCAAAGGATAGGAAAATCGGGCTGTATCTCCAGGGTGGGGGGGCCAAGGGCGCCTATCAGGCCGGGGTGCTCAAGGTTCTCAGGGAGAGGGGACTCAGTTATGATTTGGTGGTGGGCACCTCCATCGGTGCCTACAACAGTTACTTTCTGGTCACGGACCAGGTCCAGACCCTGGTCGGCGAGTGGCTTGGATTCGGGGATGTTGCCTCAAAGACCTCCGTGGACGGCCTTTTCTTCAACAACCGGCACCTTCTGGACTCCATCAGAAGCAATCAAAAAGAGGCCACCCAAGGGAAACGCTGGCTGGTGAACTATGCTCCGGTCAGGAACAGCTTCATGCTGCATCGCTACAAGGATCTGATGGCGCTGCCCTTCGAGGAACAACTCAAGTATCTGGACTATGCCACAAGGCTTCCAGTCTTCAATGAAACCGTCAAGGCGGACTTGAGACGTTATGAAGGCCTGAATATTGACGGGGGAATGGTGGACAATGAATTTGTGGATCCCTTGAAGCTGGCAAAACTCGACGAAATCCATGTGATTCCCCTCAACAACAGCTTTGATGAAAGCCGCTTGAAGGCGGTTGAGGCACGGGTGGTTTACTTTTATCCACCCGGAGTATTCAATCCCGGTGACGGCATGCGTCTAGAGGCGGACCTGATCAAAACCTGGTTCGACTGGGGAATTCAAAAGGCACAAGCCATCATGGGATAGCAGAAGCACCTTGTTTTTCCGCTTGGGGAAAAGCCAGGGTGCTTTTTTTGAGTGCGCCCGGCCCGGCTGCCACAGGTGATGCCGTGTTGTTTCACAATAAAAGCCGGTAAAATCAAATGCGTCCATGGCAGACGCCAGGAGATGGGGGTGGCTTTAGCCGGAAAACTGCAAAAAAAAATGGTTCCCCTGGCGAAGCGGGAACCATTGACATCATAGATTGATGATATTGCGTTTGTAGAGGCGGTACATTTCCTTGATCTGGGTCATGGATTCCATGATGGTGATTTGCAGACTGGAAACCAGGGCGAGGTCCTTCGACTCCATGGCCTCAGCAATCCGGGTAAAGAGGCACTTCCTTGAGAAGGTGTCCTTCATGAGTTCGATTTTTTTGTTGAGGATTTCCTCCCATTTGATTTTGTCCAGTTCATTCATGGAGTCCTTTTCATGCAGGGGGACCATTTCCCTGAGGATTTCAATATTCCGGGGTATGATACGGTCCTTGAGTTCTGTGAGCCAGTGGGATTCAATAGCGGCGAAATAAGAGTTGACCGTAGAGGATTTGAAAATGCCGTCTTTTTCCAGGAGTTCTTTGTTGGGGGTGTTCTTGAACTGCAGGATGTTCTCGTAGACGGTTTTTGGCGGTGCCCCGTAAAGCGCATCCCGCTCTTCATCAGTGTACTCTTCGAAAACATCTTTTTCGGAGCGGAACATGCGGTCTTTTTTCAGGTAGACCCCTTCCTCCCCGGCGGCCTTGTTGAGTTCCTTGAGAAGCTCTTCGGCTGACATGTTGTTTTTGATGATGGTGACATCGATTCCGTCAAGGATGCCCTGGACGACGGCGGAAACGGCCAGATAGGTATTGGTATTGGGATTGGGCGCTCTGAGCTCGAATCGCGTGGCATAGGGGCTGTTGAGGTCCCTGACAAGACCGATGAGAACCGTCCGGTTTCTTGAGGGGATTGAAGGGGAGTGGCCCAGGGAAGAAACGACACACACCGGTGCTTCAAATCCCGGCTTCAGCCGGTTGAAGCTGTCATTGGTGGAAGTGACGAAGGGGTTGATCAATGAATAATTATTCAAAATTCCCATCAGAGCGGCATAGCCGAAACGATTGATATAGTCAGAATCCAAGGGGATGGGTGAGAACATGTTGACGGTTTTTCCGTTTTCCTGGGTCAGGGAAATGCCGATATGGTGGTGTTCACCATTGCCCGCCACCCCTTCAATGGGTTTTGCCTTGAAGGTGACGACCAGGCCGTGACGTGTGAAGACATCGGTAATGATGTCCTTGGCAAAAATTTCGTTGTCAGCGGACTGCAGAGCCATGTCAAATTTCCAGTCGACCTCAATCTGCTCCATGATGTGGGTGAAATGGTTGGAACTTTGAAGCTTTGAAGCCACGCCTCCGACTTCCTTGTGTCCCATTTCCGGCGCCATGCCGTATCTTTCAAGGGTGATGAGGGATTCCTCCAAGGCTGTTCTTACGGCGCCGATGGTGCGCTGCCAGTATTGCTCCTTGAGAGTCTGGGAGGTGGAAAGTTTCTCCTCGTCGGCCCGGTTGTCCGGGGATTTCACCCAGAATTCCAGTTCAGTGGCCAGGGTCAGATTGACGCTTTTAATGGGGCTCTCAAGGCCAAGTTCATCCGAGAGGGCGGGATCGGCCTTGAAATAGCCTTTAACCTTTTCATCAAGAACCCTGCAGGCGTTTTTAAGGACACTTCTCGAACACACGAATTTTTCATCGTGCTTTAAAAAGGCGGGGATGATGAGGGTTCCAATGGGGTCCTTTGTCACGGGATGGAGATGCAGGTAATTATAGTCGATGACCCATCGTACCCCGGTGTCCGGAATCATGTCCACCTTGGCATTGTTGATATCTGCAATGTGGGGAAGCACAACGCTTGAGCCATCAGTTTGGATGCCGTTTGCTATGAAATCTTCAAAATCATCAATCACCGACTGAACAGGAATTTTTTCATCGGTATGATGATTGCCAAGATCTACGGATTGAAGGGAAATGAATTGGATTTGCTGGTTTTGGAGGATACTCTCCTTGAGTTGTTGCAGGGTGCTGTGCCTCGGGTCAAGATAATAGGTTTTGTGCATAAGATGTTCCTCCTTTTTTAAAATATGAATAATTATAACATAAAAACCATGATTGTAAATAGATGAAAACAAAAAAAACTCCATTAACGTTGTGTTATTGGAGAACATTTACTTCTCATTTTTTAAAAACGTTCGTGTTTATAGCCAGCCTGTAAAGGGACAGCATCAGAATCATGAGGAGGGGACCCAGGATAATTCCCGTGACCCCAAGGAGTTTGAGCCCGGCATAGATGGAGATGAGGGTCAGCAGTGGACTGATGCCGATCTGGGTGCTGAGGATTTTCGGCTGGAGGGTTTGACGGGTGATGGTGGCGACGCCATAAAGAATTCCCAGGAATACAGCAGTGGTGTAGTCCTGATTGATGATTTCTATAATGATCCAGGGACCGAAGACTGTTCCGGTGCCGAAGACGGGCAGAGCATCCAGAAAAGCCGTGCCCAGGGAAATCAAAAGGGCGTACCGGTACCCCATGGCAGTGAGTCCCAGGGTCAGGATGATGAAGGTGATCACCATCAGGATGCCCTGGGCCTTGATGTAGGCGATAAGGGCAAAGATCACATCATTGGTGAAGGTTTGCTGCAGCTTTGTGACCAGGGTGAGATGTTTTAACCTGCCGAAGGTGTGGCGGTGTATGGTGTCGAAGTCCTTGGAAATATAGTAAATGGCAATCAGCAGGATGATGGCGTAAAAAAACAGGTGGGGGATAAAGGTGACAATATCGAGAAGCCCCTGGGCAAAGCCCATGGACAGATTCCGAAGAGATTCGACGATGAAGTCAATCAGGCTGTTGAAAAAATCCTGTGCGTAGACGGGAGAAATATTGATGTAGGATTCGGCGGCTTCCGTCAGGGCGCTGACAGAGGCGTAAAGATCCTGGCTGATGGTGGGAAGATCTGCCACAAAGGTGCTCAGCTGCTGTATCAACAGATAGGCCAGGGAGGAGATTCCCAGGGTCAAAATACTGAGAATCAGGACCATTACCACCAGGGTGGCCAGGGTTTCAGGGATTCTCAAGGGACCTGTCAGGACTTTTTTCATGGGTCTCATAAGCTTTGCAATCAAGTAGGCGATAATGAAGGGCATAAAAAACACGAAAAATTCCCTGATGAACAGCAGACCCAGGAAGCCGATAAGCAGGATTGCAGCAATCATCATGACCTTGCCGGTGAAAGTATTCATAAAACACCTCCTTTTCCTTTGATACCCAAAACCTCTTGGTTTATAATAACAGTATACCTTGAAGGAGGATTAAAATGAAAACATTAGATTTCAGAAGCGATACGGTTACCCAGCCAACGGCCAAGATGAGACAGGCCATGGCCTCGGCCCCAGTCGGGGATGATGTATACGGCGATGATCCGACTTTGAATGAACTTGAGGAACTGAGTGCCAAGATTCTTGGCAAGGAGGCTGCCCTCTTTGTTCCCAGCGGCACCTTCGGCAATCAAGTGAGTATTCTGACCCACACCAAGCGGGGGGATGAAATCATTGTGGGGTTTGATGCCCATATTGTCTGGCACGAGGTCGGCGGCGCCGCAGTCATTTCCGGCGTCCAGACCCGAACCCTCAATACAGATTATGGCATCTACGACATGGAGGCCCTGAAAAATCTGATTCGGGGTGAGGACATCCATTATCCCGACACGGGCTTGATCTGTATGGAAAACGCCCACGGTGGGGGCAAGGTTGTTCCCCTGGAGCACATGAAGGCGGTTTACGAGCTGGCAAAGGGGCGGGGTATTCCGGTGCACCTTGACGGCGCACGGCTTTTCAACGCCGCAGCCTACCTGGGGGTTGAAGCCAGGGAAATCACCCAGTACTGTGATACAGTGAATGTCTGCCTTTCCAAAGGGCTGGGAGCGCCGGTGGGTTCCATGGTCGCCGGAGACAGCCGCTTTATTGAGAAAGCGAGGAAAATGAGAAAGCTTATGGGTGGCGGCATGAGACAGGCGGGAATTCTTGGAGCGGCGGGGATTATCGCCATCACTGAAATGGTGGACCGGCTGAAGGAGGACCACGCCAATGCCGGAATCCTCAGAGAGAAGATGGCCGCCTTCAAAGGCGTCCAGGTGGATATGGACCGGTCCCACATCAATATGGTGTTTTTCAAGGCTTCGGAGGAGGATTTTCCCAGTGACAGGGTCGTGGCGGGTCTTCTTGAGAGGGGAATCAAGGTCAACGGTCCCGAGGGTGGTGAATGGCGTTTTGTCACCAACAAGGACATTGAAACTGAGGATATCGACACCCTTGTCAACGCCCTCAAAGAAGTGCTTGAATAATCCGCATAGTTTGTTATAATTATTCCAAGGAATTTAGTACCAGGTAATAATAACAGCTATTAGGAGGCATAAAATGGAATTACTCAAGGACAAGACGGTGGTCGTGATGGGTGTGGCCAACAAATGGTCCATTGCCTGGGCCATTGCAGAGGAATTCAGGGCTGCTGGCGCAAATCTGATTTTCACTTACAACCGTCCCGGCAGCGGACGTAATCTTGAAAAGCTTTTAGTGGAAGAAGGGTATGAAAACCCCGTCACCATTGCCTGTGATGTCAGCAAGGAGGGGGACATCCGGCGGGCCTTTGAGGCAATCAGAGGGATTGCGCCTAAAATCCACGGAGTGGTCCACAGTATCGCCCACGCCAAGAAGGAGGAGCTCAGTGGACGGTATGCCGATACTTCCCGGGAAGGCTTTCTGATGGCCCAGGAGATCAGCGTCTTCTCCTTTGTCGAGGTGGCCCGGGAAGCTTCGGCGCTTATGGATGAAGGGGGTTCTCTGATAACCATAACTTACCTGGGAGGAGAACGTGTCATCAAGAATTACAATGTGATGGGCGTGGCCAAGGCGGCTCTCGATGCAAGCATGAAATACCTGGCCAGGGATCTGGGCCCCGGACAAATCAGGGTCAATGCCATTTCCTCGGGACCAGTCAAGACCCTTGCCGCAAAGGGCGTGGGAGAATTCAACAAGATTGCGGAAATTGTCGAACTCAAATCGCCCATGGAACGGATGGTGAGACCCCGGGAGATCGGGCAGGCCGCCCTTTTTCTCATGAGTGAAATGTCCAGTGGTGTCACCGGTGAAATCCTCCATGTGGACTGCGGCTACAATATCATCTCTTTATAGCAGGGTTAACAAAGACTCAGGGGATAGCGCTCTGAGTCTTTGTTTTTTCTCAAGGACCCCCGCTCGTGAAAACGGGCGCCTCTTGGCCGGTATCTCTGACGGGAGAAATCTCCCAGGGTCCGACAGCGG
>LQBE01000011.1:32688-84203 GCA_002029975.1 delta proteobacterium ML8_F1
TGTCGTTTTTTGTCCCGGCCTTCAGCGGTTTTGCCGGGTGTCTTCAACAAAGGCGCCATAGGGGATAATTGTTCCAACTTCTGTTTGTTTGTGAAATTTGAAAAAAAGGGTATAATATGACCAGGTAGTCATATTTTTCAAGGGAGGATTCAATGAAATATATTGTCAAAGCCCAGGACCAGGGTATGACCCTGGAAGATCTCTTGAAGGAGCGCCTCCATATTTCCAATCGTCTATACCAGCGCCTTGCCGGACACTCCGGAATCACAGTTGAGGCACAAACTGATTCCGGGAGCGGCCTGGGAATGGGAGACATCATTACAATCCGTTTTGATTACGAAAAAAACACCTATGAGGGTCAGCCGGGCCCCCTGGAAATTGTCTATGAGGATGAGGACCTGCTGGTCATCAATAAGGATCCCTATGTGGTGGTCCATCCCACCCGGAATATTCTCGAGGATACTTTGATAAACCATCTCAGCTATTATCTGTACCAGAAAAAGGATTTCAGCAAGCTGCGGTTTGTTTCCAGGCTTGACAGGGACACCTCCGGGGCGGTCCTGGTAGCCAAAAACCCGTGGATGCACCACCGGCTGAGCACTTTGATTCCGGGAGAAACCCTGGTGAAGGAGTACACGGCCCTGGTCCATGGAAGCTTCAAGAAGACCAGGGGGCTGATTGACCTGCCCATAGGTCCTCTGGAGGACGGGATTCATCATGGGGTCACAAGCCATGGCAGGGACGCTCGGACAGGCTTTGAAGTCATAGAAGACTTTGGTGAATTCACCCTTCTCCATCTGAGGCTCTATACCGGCAGGACCCACCAGATCAGAGTGCATCTGGCCCATATCGGTCATCCGGTGGTGGGGGACACCCTCTATCAAAAAGCGAGTGGTCTCATCCAGCGGCAGTTTCTCCACGCCTCAAGGCTTGACTTCGTCCATCCGGTGACGGGAGCGTGGCTCAAACTCGAGGCCCCTCTCAAAGCCGATCTCAAAAGGGTCCTGGAGACTCTCAAGGGGGAATAGACAATGAAGGACTTTATTGAGGTCAGGAATATCAGCAAGACCTATCAGATGGGTGAAATTACGGTCAACGCCCTCACGGAGGTCGGCTTTTCTGTGGGAAAGGGAGAATTCGTAGTCATTCTGGGACCGAGCGGCAGCGGCAAAAGCACCCTCCTCAATCTTATCGGAGGCATGGACTTTCCGTCCTGCGGTCAGATTTTTGTTGATGCCAGGGAAGTCACTGCCTACAATGAGCAATCATTGACGGATTACCGTCGCCATGACATCGGTTTTGTCTTCCAGTTCTACAATCTCATGGCAAATCTGACTGCCAGGGAGAATATTGAACTGGCCACCCAGATTACCTTTGAACCCCTGTCGGTGGATGAAGTACTCGAGGATGTGGCACTTTCACACAGAAAAGATCATTTTCCCTCCCAGCTTTCCGGGGGAGAACAGCAGCGCGTTGCCATCGCCCGGGCCGTCGCAAAAAATCCGAAGGTCCTTTTGTGCGATGAACCGACGGGGGCGCTTGATTATGCGACAGGGGTCACGATTCTGAAGCTACTGAGAAAAATCAACAGAAAATACAACAAGACGATTCTAATTATCACCCATAATGCCGCTATCGGCAATATCGGGGACCGGGTAATCAGACTGAGAAGCGGCACCGTCACCCACAACGAAAAGAATCCCAACCCGGTAGAGCCTGAAAGGATTGAGTGGTAGTGAAAATTCTAAACCGGCGGGTTATCCGGGTTATCAATCAGGAGAAAATCCAGTACCTTGCCGTTGCGCTGGTGATTGTCATGGGTCTGACCAGCTATATCGGCATGGGGATGGCTGTGGAAAACCTGGACCTCACGGTGCGGGACTACTACAGACTCACTGATTTTGCCGACGGGTATATTGACTTTGGAAAAATTTCAAAGAGTCAGCTGGGGGCTGTTGCCAGGGAACCGGGAGTTGAAAAAATCCAGGGACGCATCACCTGTGACATTCAGCTTGATCTTGACGAGGAACATGTCAAGGTGCGGATGATTACCAACCCCGGGGAGGAGGGGATCAACCGGCTGCACTTTGAGAGGGGGCCAGAGACTCTTGAGGGGGATGAAGAAATTTTTGTCCTGAGGCAGTTTGCCCAGGCCAGGGGTTATGCGCCCGGGGATGAACTGCCAGTGAGGGTCGCAGGGAAAACCTATATCATGCGAATCAAGAATATCGTGGATGCCCCGGAATTTGTCTATCTGGTGGAAAGCGAACAGACCCTGCTTCCAGATGCCAGGCGCTACGGGGTGATTTATGTCACTGAGTCTTTTGCGCAGAGCGCCCTCGGTTTTCAGGGCAGCTATAACCAGGTGCTGCTGCGGGTTGAGGCGGGCCATGAGGAAAAAGAGGTCCTGGATGGGATGGGTGAGGATTTTAAGAACCTGGGAATCACCGGTCTCACAGAGAAAAAAAACCAGTTGTCCCATCGAATGCTTACTGAGGAAATCAACGGGGTCAGGGCGATGATCAATGTGATTCCCACCATTTTTCTAGGTGTCGCCGCCGTGATTCTCAGTTTTTTGATCAACCGGCTGATAAAAAAAGACCGGACCATGATTGGGATTTTAAAGGCTATGGGCTACGGCAATGCCGCCATTGTCTGCCACTATGGAAAAATCAGTCTGACCATTGGAATGGTGGGAGGGGTGCTGGGAATTCTGGCGGGATTCCAGGCCTCCAGCTTTCTGGCCGCACTTTATGTGGAGTCCTTTTTCAACATTCCCATTCTGGTGACGGTATTCTACCCGGGTTTCGCCTTCAAGGCCCTTGTTCTGACCCTGATATTCACTCTGATGGCCTCTTTGTGGGCCACCAGGGGAATCCTGCAGATCCATCCGGCGGAGTCCATGCGTCCCCCGGCGCCGGCTGTCGGAAAAAAAATCCTTCTGGAAAAATGGCATTTCCTCTGGAACCGGCTGGATTTCAATTGGAAAAATGTGATCCGCAGCGCCATGCGCAGCAAACGCCGGCTGGTGTTCACCATGGTGGGGGTGGCCATGACCTATTCCCTGACTTTGATGCCCTTTAGCATGCTTGACTTGTATGATGAGATGTTTGTGGAGCAGTTCGAGGTTTTCCAGACCATGGATTACAGCGTGAATTTCAGTGCAATGGTTTCTGACAAGGGCATCCTCGACCTTGGCAAGGCCACCGGGGCGGAGGTCATCGAGGGCAAGCTCGAGATTCCCTTCGAAGTGCACCGGGGATCCAGAGAAAGAGTCGTAACCATGGTAGGACTTGAAAAGGATACGGTCATGTACCATTTTGAAAGTCCTCTCAAAAGTCCCCTTGAACTGCCAGGAGAAGGGGTGCTCATTACAGAAAGCATGCACAACCACTTCGGGTTTGAAGTAGGGGACAGGATTGATTTGACATCCTTTCTTCCGGGGAAGTCGGATGCTGTGGTAACAGTGAAGGGGATTGTGAAGCAGACTTTGGGCATCAATATGTATGCGGATATCGGTTTTATGCAGCGGGAGCTGGCGGCAAAGGGGCTAATCAACGGAGTGTTCATCAACACCGACCGGGAAATCAAGGAGGTTCTGGATGATTATCCGGGTGTCGCTTCTGTTCAGTCTCTCAAGGATATCAGGGATTCCTTCATGGAATTCATGGACTATACCATTTATTCGATTCTTGTAATGACCTTTTTTGCGGCGATTCTGGGTTTTGCCATTATTTACAATGCCAGTCTCATGTCCATTGGAGAACGGTCCCTGGAATTCTCCGCCATGCGGGTAATGGGATTCACCAAATTTGAAATTTTTCAGCTGATTACCCGGGAAATTTTGATTGTTACTTTTTTCGGTCTCATCATGGGGATTCCCATGGGTTCGGCCATGCTCTATTCCATTGGCGCCACCTTCAACAATGACTTGTATACCATGACCATGAAGGCGACGCCCATAGCCCATCTCAAGACGGCGGCTCTCACCGGGGTGTTTATTGCACTCAGTGTGCTGGCTACCTATGAAAAGATCCACCGGTTGAATTTTATGGATGCCCTGAAAAACAGGATGACTTAGGAGGATGATGAGAATGAAGAGGAAACCATCAAAAAAAGCCCTCGTTACCGCCGGGGTTCTGCTGATAGCGGCAAGTCTGGGAATCGGCTATTTTTTCACAGTGAAGGAGCCTGTGACGGTGGAGGCTGTGAGGATTGCGCCGGTTGAGGAAATCATCAAGGAGCGGGGGATTCTCAGAAGTGACACCCGGGTAGACCTGTTCAGCCCTGTGACTGGCGAACTGCAGCAAGTCGGCATCGGAATCGGCGACAGGGTCGCTGAGGGGGAGCTATTGATGGTCATGGATGATACCCAGGCCCGACTCAGACTCGATGGGCTTTCCTACGAGGTGATGGCCCTCGAAAGCACCCTGGAACTCAATGGCGCAACGGGTGATGGGGAGGCTGTGGGGATTGCCAGGGAAGACTATCTCAGGGCAAAAAAAGACTATGAGAATGCGGTGGTTCTCTATGAATCAGGGGCCTTGAGCCGGGGAGAGCGGGATTCCATTGCTCTTTTGTTCAGAGTAGCCGCCATGCAGTTAGAAGCAGCTAAGGAGATGTCCAGCGCCGAGCATTTCAAGCTCAAATCCCTTCAAACCCAGGTGGAGATTTTGAAAGAGGAACTTTCATCCTATCAGATTCGGGCTCCTTTTGAGGGGGTTGTCTCAGAAATCCACGTCAAAAGAGGGCAGCAGATTTTTCCGGGTACAGCCCTCGTGGAAATCTATGAAGAAGCCTATTATATTGAAGTGGACCTGCTGGAAGAGGAACTCCTCAGACTCAGCACAAAGACACCAGTGAGAATTCTTGTGGAAGGGACCTGTGTCGAAAGCGCTATCAGGAAAATTCATCCGACCATCAAGCCCGCCATGTCTGACATGGGGGTCACCCAGTTGAAAGGGCTTGTCGAAATCGAGGCTTGCCGGGAAAAATCCCTTCCCGGCAGAGAATACGATGTGGAGTTTGTCCTCAAGGCTGAACCCAGGGCTTTGACCGTGGACAAGCAGGCCCTGGTGAAATTTGACGGCGGGGATTATGTCTATGAGGTTCTTGGGGGAAAAGCTGTCCTGACTCAGGTGACCCTTGGCATCGAAGGTCGGGACCGGTATGAAATTCTCAGTGGTCTCGAGGAGGGGGACCTGGTGATTCTCAATCCCTCACAGGCCCTCCGGGACGGCACAAAGGTTGCCATAGCGGGTTAAAGATTTGGAAAATCCGACAATTTAGGGTATAATGACAGTAGCCTGAGATGTGCGTTGCTCTATATAATTCAACCACCAGATAGATTGAGGGAGTTCGTGTCCTACTGTGGATGGCAGGCCTTTTACAAAGAGGAAGTCAGAAGCTCTAGGTAGTACACCCACGTTGTGAGACGTGGTCCAGAATTGTATGGGTGACGGCATCTTGGACCTTCATTTTTTAATGGAGGTTTTTTTTAGGAGGACTTTTGATGTGGCAGATAGAAATAGACCCCCAATATCCGGTTTATCAGAATATTGCGAAGCATATTGAGAAGCTGATTCTGAATGAAGTCCTCAAACCCCGGGATCCCCTTCCCTCGGTGAGGGCACTTTCCCGGACCCTTGGCGTCAACAAGGATACGGTGGTGAACGCCTATGAGCAACTGAGCAACCGGGGAACTATTTATAAAATCCCAGGAAAGGGCACCTTTGTCAGAGAATTCAGTGACATCGGAGCCATTGAAGCCTATCCTTCAAAAGCAGCGACCTATCCCTACGACTTTACCCGCAGCGTGATTTCAACGGATTATTTTCCAGTGGCAGCCTTCAAGGATTCTTTTGAGAGGGTTTTAGAGCGGGATCGGGGCAATGCCTTTACCACTGAGGATTCTCTGGGCCATCTGCCCTTGAGGCAGGTCATCCTCACTCATCTTGAGGCCATGGGGGTTGAGGCTTCCCTGTCCTCAGTGATGATCATCTCAGGCGCCCAGCAGGGCATTGATATTGTGTCTAGGAACCTCCTCACTCCCAAGGACCACGTATTCATTGAGAACCCCACTTATCAGGGGGCATCCAGTTATTTCAAGGCCATGGGCGTCCGGCTGACGGGGATCGGTTACAGGGACCAGGACCTTGATCTTGAGCGACTGGAAACGGAACTGAAATGGTATCGACCCAGGTTGATGTATACCATGCCGAATTTTCAGAATCCCACGGGGTTTTCCTATTCCGAGACAACCAAACAAAGGCTGGCGGCCCTGGCCGAAGAATATGCCTTTTACATCATTGAGGATGACTATACCAATGAAATCAATTACGGGAATCCGGTGGTTCCCCTCAAGGCCTATGACACCCATCAGCGGGTGATATACATCAAGAGCTTCTCAAAGATACTGATTCCAGGCTTTCGGGTTTCCTTCATCGTCATGCCCCCGAATCTGACCAGGGATCTTGAGAGCATCAAAGCCATGACGGACCTGACCACCTCGGGGATTCTTCAAAGGGCTCTGGCGGATTTCATGGCCGGGGAGGGATATCCCTCCCATATCATAAAAATCCATGCGCTTTTCGCCAAGCGCATGGATAAAGCCTATGAATTTCTGACGGGTTATCTTCCGGGAGGAATAGAGGTCATCAAGCCCCGGGGGGGAATCAGCTTCTGGATCCGCGTTCCCAAGGGGATATCGGCATCGAAGCTTTTGTCTGAGGCCCAGAAAGAAGGCGTCACCTTCAGCCTGGGCAGTGATTTCTATCTGCAAGGGACTCCCGGCAAGGCGGGCTGGATTCGTCTGAGTTTTGGAGGAATCGAGGAGGAGCTGATTGAGGAAGGAATCCGTCTGCTGGGGCGCAGCATGCTCAAATGCATTTACGAAGACAAAAATAAAATCCTGATTGATTGAAAAAAGGGCGCTCCCCCAGGGAACGCCCTTTGCTGTGTCCTGTTATTTGTAGGTGCTGATGCTGATATCGTCAATCCAGAGAGTCAGATCTCTGCCGCTGACCGACAAGACCAGATCCCTGGAGAGGTAGACATTGTCATTGAAGGATATTTTTTGCCATTCCTCGGTTTTAGGGGTATAAAAGCGGTCGATGCTGAAAATCTCCTCGTCGTCGGTGACACCCTTGAGGGTAAAGGACAGCGGGACACTCTCAGAGCCCTTCATCCAGAAGCTGAAACCGATATTGCCCGCGAGATTCTGGTTCTCCAGGGTGATGGTCCTGGTCTGGGATCCCTCGAAGACCATGGCAATGGATTTGTCTCCGCTGCGGGATTCTTCTTGGATGAAGGTCACTCCGTCCTCCATCCCGATGGCGTAGCGGTCCAGGGATTCCTCCCCGCTGCTGGATTCGGCGAGGGGGTCCGTGGAAGTCCTTTCCTCCAGAATCTCTTCAGAGTAGACCTCGCTCCAGTTGTCGTAGCGGTCCCTGACCTTCAGGTCAATGCGGTAGACGCCCTCTTCATTGAAATAATGGATGTAGTTTTCCGAACTGGCCGAGTAGATTTTTTTCTCGCCTTCATAGACGGACCAGTCAAAATCTTCAATGCGATTGTCCTCCCCGTAGGCTTCGCTGCGGTTGGTGAAAACCCAGTTTCCCTCAGTGTCTTTTTGTTTTTCAAAGGAGGCCGTGGGAGGCGGCACATCAGTGATGCGGTTTATCATGGGAATGAAAATGGCAAAAAGAGCGATAGCCACAGCCAGAAGAACCAGTCCGAGGACCAGTGGATTCGGGCCCTCCTTTTCTTCATCCGGGGGATTCCTGTTGAAGAGGCCAGCCAGGGCAAAGGGCTTCTTCTCGTCTTCAGTGGGCGTGCCCGGTTCCGGGTAGACGGGAATATTCCGCCCACCGTCTGTCTTGTCACCGGTCGGGGAGGCCTTTTCCTCAAGGGGGACGATGACGGGGGGCTCGGGATCAGAGTCATCCAGGTAAAAATCGTAGAGATAGATTTTCTTGAAGGATTCGTAGATGGCGGCAAGTGTGTCAATGGAGTCATCGGTGATCAGATTGTCGAAGAATTCCTTCAGGGTGAGCACCAGGGGAAGATCCTCCGGGGCGGGTTCGAAATCCAGAAGGTGGGTGGCGAATTCATGAATCCGGGCTTTGATCATTCCAAAGTCCATGGGCATCATGGCCTTGCTTTCATCTATGACAATCAGTTCATTGTGGATGAGATCGTGGTCCTTGACAAAGAACTGACTGGGACTCGACAGGATATACTGCAGCACAAGGGGCAGCGTATCAAACCGCGAGAGCTTGCTCAGGTAGTCCTGTAGCAGATTGATTCTGAATTTTGCAGGGTTCTGGTTGTTCTGCAATGCCTGGGTGACACTCATGCCTTCTTTGTAGTCTATAATGAAGGTAGCGCTGCGGTCGTCTTCGGTGAAAAAGAGAAGGTGGTCGAGATGGGCCCTTAAATCACTGATGACCTCATGGGTAATCAGATCGGATTTGATGAGTTCATTAATCAGTACCACCTGGTCAGAGTGCTTTATGGATTCGCCCATGTAAATCTTCTGGTACGCATTTTCCTGAAAGAGATGGGTTGCCGAGAATTCCTGGTTGTAAATATCTTTCATAAAAAATCCCTCCAAAGGCTGTTCACTGCTCAATAATATTATATACTATATTGAAGGGACTGTGAACTACCCCCACTTATAAAAGTGGGGGCTTCGGCATCAATATCCCTGACGGAAGATGTTTCCCCGGGCTCGAATGGTCTTTGCCGGCACCGACAGGACCACAAAGACAGGGGCAGTTTCAGCGGGTTTTCAGCCGCACTTTGAGCTCTGCCCTGGACTATGTCGCATCCGTTCCCGAAATGCCGGGCTTCAAAAGCAAGTCGTTTTCTTTTTTGTCCTGGCGTTCAGGGGATCTGCCTGATGGCTTCAACAAAGTGTTCACTGAGCAAGGGGTCTACAGCCAGTTTGCCATCCTCTGACACATCATCAAGCCGGGGCTGTGTGTGTTCCTTGAATCGACAGCGTCAAGTCATCCCGTCCGAAAATCCCGCCAGAGTGGGCCGGGTCGGCTTTGAGGGTGGGGAATTTCCTCTGTTTGTCAAACTGTTTTCAGGCCTTGTTGTGATAGAATAGGGGAGAGGAGGAGTGTTATGTTTAAATTTGTCCATATCGCCGATGTGCACTTTGATGCACCCTTGAGCGGAAAAAATCCTCAACTGCGCAAGGAACTCAAGCGCTCCCAGAGGGAAGCCTTCAGTAAAGTGATTGATTTCTCCCTCGCTGAGGAGGTTGACGGCCTCATCATTGCCGGGGATCTTTTCGACAACGAAAGAATTTCCCTTGAGACTGAAAAATTTCTGATGGAAAGTCTGAACCGCCTCAGGGAAAAGAATATTCACGTGTTCTACGCCCCCGGCAATCACGATCCAGTGGTTCAGATGAAAATGAGGTTCGAGGATCACGTGCATATTTTTGACCGGGACATCCCTACGGAATATGTGATCAGGGACAAGAAGGACCGGGAATGCCATATCCTGGGCGTGGGTCATATGAATGAAAAGGAGCACAGAAACCTGATCAGGAAGTTTCCCGGAAAAAAAGAAAACCACCCTGTGATTGGTGTTGCCCATACCATGGTGGAGAGTGTATCGAGTGATCCCCGAAAGGGGAAATATCTCCCCACCACCCTGGAGGACCTCCTGGAAAAGGACTATGACTACTGGGCTCTGGGACACATCCATCAGGGGCAGCAGTTCAAGAACCACCCCATCTATTATTCAGGGACGATCCAGGGTCTTGATATTTCTGAAACGGGGATGAAGGGAGGCAATCTCATCAAGTTGGGCAAGAACGGACTGGCAGTGGAATTCGTTCCCTTCAACACCCTTTATTTCCAACAGCTCAGCCTCGATATTTCAGGAGAATACTCCTCAGATTACGATTTTTACAACATCCTGAAGGGGATGATTTCCGAAGAGGTTGAAGGGGTGGAATTTCCCGCTTCAAAAACCCTCTACCGTGTTGAACTCACAGGAAGAACCAATCAGTGGCGGTATCTGAAAATCCCGGAAAACATTGCCTACATAGAGGCGGAAATGACCCGGGACTTGGGCTTTAAGAGCCTTGAGTTCAAGCTGTCCAAGGTACTGCCGCAAGTTGATTTCGAGGAACTGCTTGTGGACAACGGTATTCTGAAAGAGGTCATGACCTTGATAGCCTCGCCGGAAAACGATCCCAAGTTGACCAAAGCCATCAGACAGCTCAAAACCTTTGAGGGTCTGGAAACCCGGGATACCGCAGCAGTCCTCAAAGAAAGGGAAGAGGACCTGAAGAATCTGATGATGGCATATTTCGCAGGAGGACAATCATGAAAATCAAGGAACTGATTCTGAATGAATATGGCAAATTCAGTACTCAGAAGATTATTAAACTGTCTGAAAACAGACCCAACCTGATTTACGGGAAGAACGAAGCGGGCAAGACCACCATGGTCAGTGCGCTGACAGAGTTGATTTTCGGCTTCAATCCCGTCAACCGGGAAAAACACCCTTATCTTCCCTGGGGCGGAGAACGTCTGAACATCACGATGGGTTACATTGACCAGGAGGGGGGACGGTTCAAGGTACGCAGACTCCTTTCCAACAATGTGAAGTCTACCCTTGAAGAGGGACTCGACATTAAAAATATCGGCAATGACAGCCTGCCCCAGGCGGAACATCTGTCAAAAAACATTTACACCAATGTCTACCGGGTCAGTGCGGAGCAGCTGCGTGAGATTGAAACCAGGTCCTTCAGCGAGCTTCAGGACAAGCTCGTTCTCAACTACGGCAATGCCAATGTTTCTCCCAAGGAAGTGCTTCTGGGTCTGGAGGAGGATATCAAATCCCTCTACAATCCCCGAAGCCGGGCCAACAGGCAGAGAATCAATGAACTCATGGACCAGATCAACGGGCTCAAGAAAGAAAAACGGGACAAGGAAAGCCTTTACCAGGAAGTCCGGGTCATGGCCGAGGATATTGAAAGACTTGAAAAGGATATCCAGGGAATCGAACAAGACATCGTTGAAAAACTGCAGCTCAAGAACAAGGTGTCAAAGTATCTCAGTCCCCTGGAACTGATAGAAAAAATTGAAAATCTGAAGGAGAATTTCCCGGGCTACGCCGATTATGAATCCCTTGAACCCGCAATTCTGAACCGGTTTGAAACGCTTGAGAGACAGCTCGGGGATTTTGAAAGGGCCCTGATGGAAGAAAAAGCTGTTATAAAGAATAAAGCGTCGAAAATGGAGGTCTTGACGGAGGAAGAGGCCAGAGCTCTTGAGCTTGAAGATCAGGTTGAAGCGATAGAGGAGCTTGAAGAGACACTGAGGGTTCAAAAGGACTATTCAAGGCAGATCAATGACAAGCTGCTGGAAAAGACTGCGGCTGTGGCGGATTACGCCAATGGACTCTTTGTACAAGTAAAGGATGAAATTCCGGCCTTCAATCTCCAGGAGATCCAAACCCTCTTTTACCGTGCCAGGGAAATGGAGGAGGTCCAGGAAAAAAACTGGGTCAGCGGGTTCAAGCTGCTGGCTATTGTCGGCCTGCTGGCCTATGGGGTATGGCAGCAGAACTACTATGGCCTTGGGGCCCTGGGTGTGGCTTTGATCCTGTTGGCAATGGATTATTTTGACCATCGCAAAAAGCGGCGCAATACCGCCCTTTCAGAGTTGAAGAACAAGCTTGAAGAGCTGGGGGTGCAACGGGGCATATCCGAGAATTTCTCCCTGATGAACCTCAAGAATCTTGAGAACCTCAAGGATCTTGAAAAGGCTTTGGAAACCCTGAGGGGAAACAAGAAATTTCTGGAGACGAAGTTTCTGGAATCCCAGGAGAAACACCGGGAATTCTTTAAAGCTTTTGAGCAGATACGGGATGCCAAGGGCTTGAATGCCCTTTTGTCTGAAGCGAAAACCAAAATCAAACTCAATGAACAGCTGCAGGAGGATCTTGACCGAAGACAGCAAACCCTTGAGACCCTCAAAGAAAAGCGCCTCAGCGCTGCTAAAGAATTCGAAAGGCTTTCGGAGACCATCATGGGCTACGGCGGGGGATCTCTGGAAAAAGGAAAAAACAATATTGAAAATTATTTCAGTACCCGGGAGCGGGTTGGCCACTATGAGCGGGAGCTCAGGGAAAGCCACCACCTGGAGAATCTTGAAAAGGACCTCGGCGGCATGGAAAAGGAACTGATTACCGAGGAGTATCTTCATATTCTGGAAAACGATCTTCAGATTCTCGCCCAGGAGAAGCTTGAGAAGGCCAATCGCAATATCCAGCTCAAGACTGAAATCGACCATGTCATTTCAGGGGACACCCTGGATATCATCGAGGGAAAGCTCCTGGAAACCACGGAAAGCCTGAATCTGCTCACGAAGGAATACGACAATCTGGTGCTTTTTGAGACAATCCTCAAAAGAGCGGATGAAATATTCAGAGAAAAAAATCAGCCGGATGTCCTCAAGCTGGCCGGTGAATACTTTGAGAGGATGACCCAGGGACGCTATAGCCATATCCTGATTGAGGATGACGAGAAAATGTACATCAAGGACCGCTTCGGAGAAGTGATTGGCGCCGATGAGGAACTCAGCGCCGGGACTAGAAACCAGCTGTACCTCTCCTTCAGACTGGCTTTGATCCAGTATTTGGACCAGGGAAAGGAGAAACTTCCCCTGATTCTTGATGAAGCCTTTTCCAACTGGGACGAAGGGCGGCTTGAGCCCACCCTGGAGTTGATACAGGCCATTGCCAGGGAACGCCAGGTTCTGATTTTTACCTGTAAAGAGAATAATCTCAGATATTTTGAAGCCTATCTGCCCCAAATAGAACGCACTGTGATTTGAAGCGATGGGACCCATTGACACGAACTTATGTTCGTGTTATATTTTTCCCAGGTGATTATTATGAAGGTAGTGGCTAAACCCATTGAGGTAGTGGCCTGGTTCAATGACAAAGGAGGAATCCGACCGCTGAAGTTCAGGGTCATGGATGAGGAAGAGCCCCAGGTGGTCAAGGTGGACCGGATGGTTCATACCCACCTGGAGAAGTTTGCGGGCAATCCCATGCATGTTTTCGACTGTCAGAGTACCGTTGAGGGTCAGACTAGAATCTATCAATTGAAATACGAAGTGGCCACTGGCCGGTGGATTTTGTTTAAGATCTAGGCCTGGGAGGGTATCTATAGACAAAGTGAGGAGGGGGTTCATTATGACAGTCCGCTTTTTCTATGACTTCCGGGAGGATTTGATCAAGGATTTGACAGGCCATTTCAGTAAAGAGATTGAAGCCTATCGCCACAGCCAGGACCAGTTGCGCCAGATTGACGAGGCCCAGGCACTGATTCAAAAGTATTTTGACCAGTTTTTATCCCAGATGAGTGAGCTGATGCAGGCCACCCGGGACCAGGTCAGCTTTGATCAGGGTGAAGAGGTCATTGCCAAACTGGCAATCATGAATCATTATTTGAAATTCACCCGCAAGAATCTCTCCATTGAGGTAAAAATCGGTTACCATGTGCCGGAATTGAACCTTGTGGAGTCCCAGGTGTTGAGTTATATTGTGCCGGGGGACAAACGGGCCAAAATCAAACGGGTTGGCAAGGTCCATGACGGCAGCCATTTTGATGAAAATGCTTTGAATTATTATATGAGAGAAGCTTTTTCCAAGATTGAATTTTCCAGGGGTTAGGAGGAGGTTTATTTGAAAATTGAATATCTGGGTCATGCCGTGGTCCATATTGAGGACCAGGGGTTCAAGGGGATCATTGACCCTTTTTTAAAGGGGAATCCGGGGTGTTCCAGGTCTCCGGGGGATTTCAAGGAACTGGACTATATTTTTGTGACCCACGGCCACAGTGACCATATTGGCGACACCCTTGAGTTGGCAAGGGCCACCTCGGCAAAGGTGGTTGCCAATGCCGAAATTATCGACTACCTCAGAAAGCAGGGTCTTGAGAATCTGCATGCCATGCATATCGGCGGGAAATTCCAGACGGATTTTGGCTTCATTAAAATGACCCCCGCCCTGCATGGATCAGGAATCAGTCATCAGGGGGAGATGCTCTACGGAGGCAGTCCCGGCGGTTATCTGTTGAAAGTCCAGGGAAAAAAAATCTACCATGCCGGAGATACGGGACTGACGATGGATATGAAGCTCCTTGAAGAGGAAGCGGTTGACGTGGCGTTTCTTCCCATCGGAGGCAATTACACCATGGATATCGAGGATGCGGTTCGGGCGGTGTCTTTTATCAGACCCCGGGTGGTGATTCCCATCCATTATGACACCTTCGAAGTCATTACAGCAGACCCTGAGGATTTCAAATGCCGGGTCAAAGACGCCGAGGTGGTGGTTCTATCCCCCGGGGCAACCTATGAACTCTAAAGAGAGGGTCGCAGGTTCCGGGGAAAGGATTCATGTTGCCTTGGTGGCAAATGACAGCTATCTGCCCCACGCCGGGGTTGTGATGGCGTCAATTCTTGAAAATTCAGCAGTCCCGGAGAGATTTGTCTTTTATATCCTGTGTGATCAAACAAGTGAACTGAACCATCACAGACTTGAGGAACTCTCAAGAAAGTATGCCTGTCAAATCCATAGTCTTGCAGTGAGCAGCAGTGGCTACGGGGACCTTGTCCAGATAGGACATCTGATAACCACCACTTATCTGAAGTTCGCCTTGCCTCAGAGGCTTCCCCCGGAGGTGGGGAAGGTGATATACATTGATTCGGACATCATTGTGCTCGGTGACCTCAGTGAACTGTGGAATATTGATCTGGGAAGCAGTGCTCTGGGGGCGGTTGACGACCCCTACTGCAACTACAAGAGACAGGACCTGCAGATTTCAGATGGCTACAGGTATTTCAATTCCGGTTTGATGCTAATGAATCTGGAAGTTTTCAGGGAAGAGGCTTTGGGGGAAAAACTCAGGGAGTTTATCCGGGAAAATTCGCAGATTATCGAATTCGCTGACCAGGACGCCTTCAACGCCCTGCTCTTTGACAGGCGTCTTTCTCTGCCCCTGAAGTGGAATGTGCTGACTTATTTCTATGATGTGGATGAACTTGGACAGTCGGTTCCGGCAGGTGAACTTCAGCCATACATTGAAGCGGTGCAGGCCCCCGGTGCTGTTCATTTTTGCGGGCCGCGCAAGCCTTGGCACTATCTGAGCAGCCACCCGCAGAGAGAACTGTATCAAAGGTATCTGGAACTGACCCCGTGGAAGGGGACAAAAGCCGAGGGGAGGCATTTGGGGAGTGTTCTGGCCAGGCCTGTCATCAGCAACCAGCGACTCAAGAAAATGGCGCAGGCCGTGATTTCCGAGGCGGGAATCACATCACTGAAGAACTGGCTTAGAATCCCGTAAGTTCACCGAAAGCAATTGACAAAGCTTCGAAGGCATGATAATATCATTCAGTAGCATCCATAGAAAAGTAGAGGTCCGCGACTTCTCACCCTATAACGTCGGAGTTCATAGGGTTGAATCGATTTTCCTTCGCTGTGAAGGATGAGTTGTGTATTCAGGGAGCGGATTTTTATCCGCTCTTTTTTATTATGGATCAAGAGGAGGTGTAAATTATTAAAAAAACAGAGATTAATGAAGAGATCCGGGACAGGGAAGTCCGGTTACTCGACGTTGATGGCAGTCAGTTGGGAGTAGTGAGTGCGAAGGAAGCCTTGAATATTGCGACTGACCGCAAACTGGACCTGGTAAAGATTGCCCCCACGGCCAAGCCGCCGGTGTGCAAGATCATGGATTACGGGAAATTCAAATATGAGCAGTCGAAGAAAGAAAAGGAATCCAAGAAAAAGCAGAAGATGATCCAGGTCAAGGAGATTCGACTCAGTATCAACATCGATTCTCACGATATGATGACCAAGGCGAACAATGCCATAAAATTCCTCAAGAACGGGGACAAGGTCAAGGTTTCTCTGCGCTTCAAAGGACGACAAATGGGCCATACCGAATTCGGTTATGATGTCATCAACAGATTCGCCGAGGTTATCGGGGAAGATGGAAAGATGGAACAACGACCGAGACTTGAAGGTAGAAGTCTTGTTGTGATATTCAATTCAACGCATAAAGTTTAGAGAGGAGGATATTTCATGCCTAAAATGAAAAGCCATAGTGGAGCTAAAAAAAGAGTTAAACTCACTGGTAAAGGTAAATTAAAGCGATCAAAAGCTTATACGAGCCATATACTCACTAAAAAGTCTCCCAAGAGAAAAAGAAATCTCCGGAAATCTGGATTGGTATCCGCTGGGGATATGAAACGCGTTAGAAAGATGCTGCCCTACGATTAATAAAATTTTTTAAGAACAGGAGGTTAGAGTTATGGCCAGAGTCAAAAGAGCTGTCAATGCCAAAAAGAAACACCGAAAGATTTTAAAATTAGCAAAAGGCTTCTACGGACAAAAGAGCAAGGTCTTCAAAGCGGCAAATCCCGCTGTGATGCGATCCTTGAGAAGTGCATATTCCGGAAGAAAACTCAGAAAAAGAGATTTCAGAAAAATGTGGATTGCCCGAATCAATGCAGGGGTGCGGGCCCATGACATGAGTTATTCGAAGTTTATCAACGGTTTGAAAAAGGCGGATATCACCATTAACCGGAAGATGCTTTCCGAGATGGCAATCCATGATCCGGAGAATTTCAAAACCCTGGTGGACACCGCAAAGGAAGCCCTTAAATAAGAGTCTTGATGACTCTTTTTTTTTTGCCCGGTGGGGGAAGACTTTCAGTCGGCAGGGCATAGTGGTATAATTGGAGAGAAACAGGCTATCTGAGGTTGGTGATGTGATGAAAGGCAGTCCCCTTGATGAGAAACCCATGAATCCGGCCCAAATTCTGGTGCTGGGATTTTCGACCATCATTTTTCTGGGAATGGTTTTTTTGAATCTGCCCATAGCCACCGCTTCTTTGAAAAGTCCCGGTTTGACGGATGCCCTGTTTACGGCCACTTCGGCGGTATGCGTGACGGGTCTGGTGGTGGCGGATACAGGAACCTACTGGTCGCCCTTTGGACAGGGGGTCATACTGCTGTTGATTCAGATCGGGGGGATTGGTTTCATGTCCATGGCCACCTTCTGGGCCCTGCTCATCGGACGGAAAATCGGTCTTAAAAACCGGATGATTATGCAGGAGGCTTTCAACCAGAGTTCTCTTTCGGGAATCGTCCGCTTAGTGAAGTACGTCCTTATTCTGACCCTGGTGGTTGAAGGCATCGGTGCCTTGCTTCTGAGCGGTTTTTTCATTCCCCTTTATGGGGTGGGCAAGGGCATTCTGTTTTCAATATTCCACAGTGTGTCCGCCTACTGCAATGCCGGCTTTGACTTGATTGGAGGCTTTAGAAGTTTTACTCCTTTTGTGGGCAGTCCCTACCTCAACTTTGTAATTCTGACCCTGCTGATTCTGGGCGGACTGGGGTTTTCCGTCGTTGTAGAACTCCTGGGGCTGCCTAAAAGCCACAGAATCTCCTTTCACAGCAAAGTGGTGCTGTCGGTCACGGGTCTTCTCCTTGGCCTGGGATTCATAGTCATCCTGGCTCTTGAATACCATAATCCCGCTACTCTGGGAGATTTGAATTTCGGACAAAAGATTCTAGCGGCTTTTTTTCAGTCGGCCACCCCCAGAACCGCCGGGTTCAACACCGTGGATACGGGGGGACTCCGGGATGCGACCAAGTTTTTTGTCATTATGCTGATGTTCATCGGAGGATCGCCGGGATCTACCGCCGGTGGGATCAAGACCACCACCCTGGCCATCATACTTCTCAGTGTCAAAACCATTGTCATGGGTCAGCGGGATACGGTGATTTTTAAAAAACGCATCCGGAGTGAAGCCATGAGTCGGGCCTTTGTGATTTTTACGGTGTCCCTGATGCTGGTGATGCTGATGGTGCTTTTGATTGGTTTAGTCTCCCCTGAACATGAGTTTCTGGATGTCCTGTTTGAAACAGTTTCAGCCTTTGGAACTGTGGGGCTCTCAGCTGGAATCACACCGGAGTTGTCGACGATTGGCAAACTGCTGGTTGTCTTGACCATGTTTGCCGGCCGGGTGGGGCCCCTGACCCTGGTTGTGGCCCTGGCCCACCGCAGGAAAAGGATTGAACCCATACGTTTTCCAGAGGATAAAATCAGTGTAGGATAGGGGATGTTAAAATGAAAAAGCAGTTTGTAATCATCGGCTGCGGCCGATTCGGCAGCAGTGTGGCCATGAAGCTTTCGGAACTGGGCGGCGAGGTTCTGGTTGTGGACAATAATGAGAATATCGTACAGAGACTCTCAGAGACGGTCACCTATGCGGTTCAGGCGGATGCCACCGATGAGCACGCCCTCAAATCCCTGGGAATCGGCAATTTTGACGTGGCTGTGGTCACCATCGGAGGCGATATACAGGCCTCCATCCTGATTACCCTGATGGTAAAGGAGCTTGGGGTCAGGCATATCGTGGCCAAGGCCCAGAATGACCTTCACGCCAAAGTACTTTACCGCATTGGTGCCGACCGGGTGGTTTTCCCCGAGAGGGACATGGGGATACGGGTGGCCAAAAATCTGGTGTCAGAAAATCTCATAGACTTTATTGATCTTTCTTCGGAGTACAGTATCCTTGAAATCAAAGCGCTGGAGAAATGGGTGGGCAAGAGTCTCAAGGAACTGGACATGCGGGCGGCCTATGGCATCAATGTCATTGCTATCAAAAGCGGCCTTGATCTGGATGTTTCCGTTTATCCCGATCAGAAAATTCGCTCCGGGGATGTCTTAGTGGTCATCGGGCACAATGAAGACCTTGAAGCCATAGAAACCAGAGATGAAAAGAAATGAAAATGATCCAATCCAGAAGCAATCCCTTTTTCAAGGAACTCAAGGTGCTTGGCAGAAGAAGAAAAAGAGACCAGTTGGCCCTGTTTGTCGTTGAAGGAGACCGCTTTGTAGGAGAGGCCCTTAAAAATCCAGGTCAGGTGGCGTACCTGGTGGTATCCACTGCCTATGACGGGGCTGTTGGATTACAGGGTGTGCAGACCATTGTCCTCGATGAACAACTCTTCAGAGAAATTTCAGATACGGTTCATTCCCAGGGGATTCTGGCAGTGGTTAAAAAATCCCCGGAGGTTCCCTTTGATTTGAAAGAGCCCATTCTTTTTCTAGATGGCCTGCAGGATCCGGGAAACCTGGGGACGATTGTCCGAAGCGCCATAGCGGCGGGGGTCAGGCAGATTGCCTCGGGGAGGGGGTCGGTGGACATCCACAATCCCAAGGTTGTCAGGGCAAGTGCCGGCGGGATTTTCCAGGTCAATCACAGGACTATCGACCATGAAGCAGATTTTTTGAAGGAACTGAAGCGTCTGGGATACAGATTATTCGGGGCGACAGCTCAAGCACACCAGGCCTTTGACGAAGTGGTTTATCCTTCAAAATCCCTTGTCGTCATTGGCAATGAAGGCAGTGGCATCAGTCCCGGGATTCTAGAAGAACTTGATCAAGGCATCAGGATTCCCATGGCTTGCGGGACCGAGTCGCTCAATGCCTCCGTGGCGGCGGGAATCATACTCTATGAGGTGGGCAAACAGCTAAAGAAATATTTGTGATGGGATTTATCTTGTGCTATAATCATATTTGAAATGCGAAGAAAGAGCACAAGTAGCGATTCGATAGGGCTTGATACGAGAGAGGGAAACCCTTGGCTGGAAGTTTTCCCGGGTCCGGAATCGTGAAATTTCACTCTGGAGCTGTCTTTTTGAAAAGCAATTGAGTAGAGAAGACCGGCGAGGGGCCGTTATCCCCGATGCAACGAGTGGTCATGAATGACAATTTGGGTGGTACCGCGGAGAAAATCTTCGTCCCTTTTCCAGGGATGGGGATTTATTTTTTTAGAGGGGGTTGACCTTATGGAATCACAATTGAAGGAGATAGTCGCCGCAGCCGAAGCGACCATCGAAGAAGTCACAACCAGCCGGGAACTCGATGATTTCAGAGTGCACTATCTGGGAAAAAAAGGTGTTCTGAAGGAGCTCATGAAGGGAATGGGGAAGCTTTCGCCCCAGGAACGGCCTCAAATGGGCAAGCTGGGCAATGAAGCGACCCAGAGGATTGAGGAGCTTATTGCCGCAAGAAAAGTATGGATTAAAAGCCGGGAACTCGATGTGCGTCTGAAACAAGAGGCCGTCGATATCACCATGCCCGGGGATGCCTTTGAGAAGGGTCATCTGCATCCCCTCAATCTGGTTCTCAATGAAATCAAAGAGATTTTCATTGGCATGGGTTATAAAATCGCCGAGGGGCCTGAAGTGGACACGGTCTACAATAATTTTGATGCCTTGAATTCACCTAAAGACCATCCCTCCCGGAGTCTTTCCGATACCTTCTACATCAACGAGGAGCTCCTTTTGAGGACCCAGACATCCCCGGTGCAGGTCAGAACCATGATGGCAAACGAACCGCCCATCAAGGTGATTTCCCCCGGAAGATGTTTCAGATATGACGAGCTTGATGCCACCCATTCTCCCATGTTCCATCAGATTGAGGGGCTTGTGGTGGATGAGCAGATTACCATGGCTGACCTGAAGGGGACCCTGGACCTGTTTGCCAAGCGTCTTTTCGGGGAAAAGACCAGAACAAAGTTCAGACCCCACTATTTTCCCTTTACCGAGCCCAGTGCCGAGGTGGATGTCAGCTGTTTCAAATGCGGTGGCGAAGGATGTCGCTTCTGTTCCTACAGTGGATGGATTGAGATTCTCGGCTGCGGCATGGTACATCCCCATGTTCTCGAGGAATGTGGCATCGACTCCGGGAAGTATTCCGGTTTTGCCTTTGGCATGGGACTGGACCGGATTACCATGCTCAAGCATGAGATTGACGATATCCGGCTCTTTTTTGAGAATGATATCCGATTCATCAAACAATTTTAGGAGGGAGGCAGATCATGAAAGTACCTGTCAAATGGTTGAATGAACATGTTCAAATAGATGATATTCCCATCAAGACCCTGGAGGAGCGTCTGATTATGTCCGGTTCCAATACCGAGGGCATCCACGATTTTAGCCAGGGCAACACTAATATCGTGGTGGGGAGGGTCCTCACCCAGGTCAAGCATCCCGATGCGGACAAGCTTTTTGTCCTCAAGGTGGATCTTGGCGATGAGGTGGTTCAAATTGTCACCGGCGCCAGGAATGTCACAGAAGGGGATTATGTGCCTGTGGCCAAGGTGGGGGCTTCCCTTGCCAAGGGTTTGCAGATTAAAAAAAGCAAGCTCCGGGGGGAGGTTTCCGAGGGGATGCTGGTTTCCCTGGATGAATTGGGATTCTCAAGAAGTGTGATTCCCAAAGTCTTTGACGACGGCATCTATATTCTGGAGGGGGAATACCAGCTGGGAACACCGTTCTTTGAGGCCACAGCTATCGGGGACAGGGTGATTGAATTTGAAATCACCCCCAACCGTGCGGATTGTCTGTGCATCGAAGGCATGGCCAGGGAAACCCAGGCAACCTTTGGACGCCCTAGGAAAGCCCTTGAAGCTCCTGAGGGTTTTCACAGAGGCCGGGTCAATGAATACATTGAAGTAGAGGTTCTGGACAGGGAACTGTGTCCCAGATACGCTGGATTTGTCATCAAAAATGCCAATATAGAACCCTCTCCCCAGTGGATGCAGATCCGTTTGATGCTGGCCGGTGTCAGACCCATCAACAATATCGTGGATGTGACCAACTATGTGATGCTTGAAACAGGAAACCCCATCCATCCCTTTGACCTGGACCAGGTGGACGAGGGAAAAATAATTGTTCGACGCGCGCTGCCTGATGAGGAAATCACAACCCTGGATTCTGTGAAGCGGAAACTGAGTCCTTCGGATCTGGTGATTGCCAGTCCTATAAGGGCCATTGGTCTGGCGGGAATCATGGGAGGGGAGAACACAGAAATCACCCCCGGCACCAGAAATATTTTTGTGGAGGTTGCCGCCTTCAATAAAACAGCCCTGAGGCTGAGTTCCAAGGCCCTTGGCCTCAGAACCGAGGCTTCTGGAAGATTTGAAAAGGGCATCGACACCGCTCGGGTGTCAAAGGCTATTCAGCGGCTTCTGGAGCTCTACCGGGAAATGAATGTCGGAGAGCTGGTCGACGGGGTGGTGGATATCTATCCTGAACCCCTGAAAAATCGTCAAGTGACCCTCACTCGAAGGGAGGTCAAAAGAATTCTGGGCATTCATCCCACTGTGGAGGAAATGATTCCCATGCTGGAGGGTCTGGAATTCACCCTGCTTGAGAGGGATGACGAATCCCTGAGGGTGGAGGTCCCGGCCTGTCGACTGGATGTGGTGAAGGAGATAGACCTGGTGGAGGAGATTGCCAGAATCTACGGCTATGACAGGATACCCGCCACCATACCTGGAGGAACCCTCTACGGAGAGTATTCTTCAAAGCAGAAGATTGAAAACCGGGTCAAAAGCCTGCTGGTGGCCAAGGGCCTGGTTGAAATAGCGACCTATTCCTTTGTGTCCCCGGCCTCGGTTGAGAAAATTCGCCGGGAGAAGGATCCCACGGTCAGCCAGAGAATCACCCTGGTCAATCCCCTGGGTGAGGAATACAGTGTCATGAGAACCACCCTGGTGCCGAATCTCCTGGAGGTGCTGGTGAGAAACCACCATTACGGCGCTTCACGGATGATTGCTTTTGAAATGGGGAACACCTTCATTCCCAGGTCTCTTCCCGTGGTGGAGCTTCCCGACGAGAGGCTGTCCCTGGTTATGGGCGGCTTTGGAGAAAAGGTGGATTTCTTTACCCTCAAGGGTCTTGTGGAGCTTCTGTTTGAAGATCTGGGGATTGAAGGGGTGAGGTTTGTGAAGGAGCCCCTGGTCGACACCTATCATCCAGGCCGCTTTGGAGCAATCCGGATTGGGGATCAGACACTCGGCTATCTTGGCGAATTCCATCCGGAAGTTCTGGAGAATTTTGAAGCCAGTGTCAGAATTACCGGGGTGGAACTTGATTTTGAAAAGCTGATGAAGGCGGCCAACCTGACAAGAATCTACAATCCGGTATCCCGATTCCCCGCCATTGAAAGGGATATCGCCCTCCTGGTATCAGAATCCGTGACCAATGAGGAAATAATTGATATAATCAAGGAAAATGGCGGCCGCAATCTAGCCCAGGTGAAACTTTTCGACATTTACAGGGGAGACCAGATTCAGGCAGGCTACAAGAGTGTGGCCTACAATATGGTTTTCAGAGCGAAGGAGGATACCCTGACCTATGAAGCGGTCCAAAAGCCCTATGACAGAATCCTCGAGGCTTTAGAGAAGGCTCTCGGAGCCTTGCGTCGTTGAAAACCCAGGAGGGATTGCAGTGATACAGAAAAAGCTAAGAATCGTCATCGATGGCAATACCTACATTGTGAACACAGATGAGGATGAATTCAAGGTCACCAGGACGGCTGAGCTGGTGGACCAGAGAATCCGGTCAATCAGAAAGCAGACCCCCCAGCTTAGCGGGATAATGGTTTCAGTGCTTGCTGCCATGCAGATTGCCCACGAGTGCGAGCATCAGAATACTAGGGAGTCTGCTCTGGAAATTGAAGGTCTGAGAGAAACTGTTTTAGCTCAAAGGGTGGAAATTGACGCCCTTAGAAATCACAGAGAAGCCCTGGAGGAAGAGTTAAAAGCCCTGAAAAGCCAACGGCAGGCTGTCGAAGAAGAACTGGCGGCTGTGAAGCTTGAAAAAAGCGTGGTTTCAGAGGCCGTGTCAGACTTTAAGCAAGAGGCAACTTCAACCGGGGAGTCCTTTGACGGACAGCTGGGCTTCGAAGATTACGGAGAAAAGGCTTCTCTGAAGGAAATGGCGGTGTTGCTGGAGGAAGCCAATGAAAAGATTTTCTACCTTCAGCGCCGAATGACGGACAAGGAAGAGGCGCTTCAGGCGGCCAAGCTGGAGCTTGAAACCTTCATCAATGAATTTGAAAACCGTTGAATCTTTGTGAAACAGGGAGGGTTGTCACAGCCATCCCTGTAGAACAAAGGCATTGCATGAAAGGCAGTTGACTATGGACAGAGATTTAAGGGTGCTGGAATTTGACAAGGTTATCGGACACATTGCCGACAAGACGGCTTCTTCTCTGGGAAGGGAGTTGGTGCAAGGGCTCAGACCCTTTGCTTCCCGGGAGGAAATTCTCTATCATCAGGAATTTCTCTCTGAAATGGTGGACGTCCTCATGGAAAAAGGGGATTTTCCCTTTGGTCCGCTGCAGGACCTCAGAGGGGAGATCAGGCGGGCCCAAATTGGTTCCGTGCTTTCGCCTGGACAGCTACTGGCCGTAGGGGACAGTCTCAGAACCGCCCGACGTGTCCATGGGTTCATCAGGAATTTGCCGGACCCCGAGGAAAAATATCCGAAAATGACGGCCAGAGGAGCAGTTTTAAGCCCCTACAAGGACATCGAGGAAGCCATTTCCCATGCCATTCTGGGACCGGATCAGATTGCCGACGATGCCACCCGTGAATTGCAAGTCATTCGCAGGACCATGGAGAAAAAACAGGCGGCAATTCGCGAAAAGCTTGAATCTTATACCCGGGGGACCCAGTCCTCTAAATATCTTCAGGAAGCCATTGTCACGATACGCAACGGCCGGTTTGTCATACCAGTGAAGGCCGAGCACAAGGGCAGTGTCAAGGGGATGATTCATGACCAGTCGGCCTCGGGGGCCACGGTATACATTGAACCCATGGCCATAGTGGAACTCAACAATCAACTCAACCAGCTCAAAAATGAAGAGGCCAGAGAAATCGAACGGATTCTGGCCCTGCTTACGGAACTCATAGCCGGGGAGGCCTCCGGCATCCTTGTGAATTTTGAAGAGCTGACAGCCTTTGACGCTCTTCTGGCCAAGGGGAGATACACCCTGGAGATTTCAGGCATCCAGCCTGCCTGTTCTGAATCGAGGGTTTTGAGGATTGTCAAAGGACGCCATCCCCTGCTGGATCCGGGGACAGTGGTTCCCCTGGACATTGCCATGGGGGAAACCTATCAGTCGCTGATTATCACAGGGCCCAACACCGGGGGTAAAACCGTCACCCTTAAAACAGTGGGACTTCTGAGTCTGATGTTCCAGTCGGGGCTTCATGTTCCGGCGAAACACGGCACCCAGTTTCCAATATTCGACAGGGTTTATGCGGATATCGGCGATGAGCAGTCCATTGAACAGTCTTTGAGTACCTTCTCCGGGCACATGACCAATATTGTCAAAATCATCAAAAAGGCCACCCGGGATTCCCTGGTGCTCCTGGATGAACTGGGAGCGGGAACGGATCCCCTGGAGGGGGCGGCTCTGGCGATGGCCCTTCTCAGTCGATTCTACCAACAGGGAGCCATGACCCTGGCGACAACCCATTATTCTGAGTTGAAGAACTATGCCCTCACCACTGCGGGGTTTGAAAATGCTTCAGTGGAGTTCGATATCACTACCCTGGCGCCTACCTATCGGCTGATTATCGGGATTCCCGGAAAATCCAATGCCTTTGAGATTTCGAAGAAGCTGGGACTTGAGGAAGCCATTGTGGAGAAGGCGAAGGACTTGCTTGAACATCACAGCATTGAATTCGAGGAGATTCTAGAGAAAATCAGCAAGAATCTTCAGGAGTCTGAAAAAGAGAGAACCCGTGCCATGGCGCTGAAGATTGAAGCGGAGAAACTGGCGGAAAAGCTCAACCGCAAAAGTCAAGAACTCGACCAGAGGCGGGAAAAGGTGGTGGGTCAGGCAAAGGAGGAGGCAAAAATCATCCTTGCCAGGGCAAAAAAAGAGTCGGAGGGAATCATCAAAGAGCTCCGGGGAATCACGATTGCTTCAAAGGAGGACAACCAGCGGATTGAAGCCCTGAGAAGCCGCCTGAGGGATGAGATAGAGACCACCGCCAGGAGGCTCGGGCCGCAGGAGGATGAATCGGCCCCGCTAAAGACTGTGAAGGTGGGACAGACGGTGAGAATCCTGTCTTTGGAAACCACCGGGGAAGTGATTGCACCGGTGGACCGAAAAGGGGAGGTCACAGTCCAGGCAGGGGTGATGACCATGAAGGTTCCCCTGGAGGATTTGAGACAGAGCTTTGAAAAAGAAAAAAAGGAACAGTCGCTGAAAAGACAGTACACAGCAGCTGCAGCCCTTGATATCCAAAGAGAAATTGATTTGCGGGGCATGAACCTCGATGAGGCCCTGATGACGGTTGACAAATACCTGGATGATGCCTATATGGCAAAGCTCAAGGAAATCCAGATTATCCACGGCAAGGGAACCGGAGTCCTCAGGCAGGGGATCAGGGAATTCCTTAAGGGTCACCGTCATGTCAAGAGTCAAAGGGACGGCAAATACAATGAAGGTGGTATCGGGGTTACGGTGGTGGAGTTGAAATGAAGTATATTGTCAGCAGTTGCCTTATGGGAATGGATTGCAAATACGATGGAGGGAACAATTTCAACCAGGCTGTGGCGGATTTTCTAAAGGACAAAGACTATATCCTGGCCTGTCCTGAGCAGCTTGGAGGCTTGAAAACCCCAAGGGACCCCTCGGAAATTGCAGGCGAAGAGGTGTATACCATCCAGGGAGTCCGCCTGACGCCGGCTTTTGAGAAGGGGGCTAAAGAGGCCCTCAAACTGGTGGGACTTTTTGGATGCACCCATGGGATACTCAAAGAGAACAGTCCTTCCTGCGGGGTGCACACCGTCTATGACGGCACGTTTTCCCATAAAAAAATCCCTGGACAGGGTGTTACCGCCAGGGTTTTGCAGGAGGCTGGACTGCCTATCCGCTCAGAAAAGGATTTCCTTTGAAGGAAATCCTTTTCAGTTCACTTCAAAGGCATTGAAAAGATCCTGAAGCGCCTTGCTTTGTGGATTTGTTTCCATCCCCCGGCTAATGGTGTCATAGGCTTCTTCGTAGGACTGCCGGGTAATCAGATAGAGGGTCTTGGAATAATAGTAATCCTCCGAGTTCCTGTAGTCTGCAATTCTCAGTCCGAAGGCCAGGGTGAGGAGCAGGATGCCCAGGGTGCCGATGAGCTTTTGATTGATTTTAAAGCTGGGGATTTTTCGGCCAATGAGAAAGCTGATCAGGATTCCCCCCAGGAGGCCGAAAAGGTGGCCGGCATTATCGATGTTCGGATTGACAAAGCCGTAAAAGATATTGATGGCAATCAAAAAAAGAAAGTCATTTCCAAAAAATCTTCTGTAGGTTTCCTTGTTATAGAGGAAAAGAAAAATATGAGCGCCCAGGAGGCCGAATATCCCGCCAGAGGCTCCGGCGGAGACGTAATTGTTGGTAATGAAGCTTCCCATGGTGGCCAGAATCCCGGAACCAAAATAGAGAAAAAGGAACTTTTTTTTGCCCAGGAGGGCTTCTATCTGGTTGCCAATGATATAGAGGGCAAAGGTATTGAACAGGAGATGGTAAAAGGTTACATGCAAAAACATCGGGGTCACCAAGCGAAAGAGCTCGAGATCCGCGATGCTGAAATTGGATTTGGCCCCCCACCCGATCAGGGTGTAGGTGGATACCGAAGGGTCCATGCTGAAAATAACGGCAAAGATTGCCACGTTGACAAGGGCCAGGATATTGGCGGCTGTTTTTTTGAATTCCACTGTGTCACCTCCTGTTTATTATAATAGTTTTCAGGCCATCTTGAAAGTGAAAATTTTATATGATAAACTGACTAGGAAATTTACAGGTGCCGAGGACGAAAGAAGGTCATGGCCATTCAAGGTTTTTGAAGCGAGTCGGGGAGTGGTGCAAGCCCGGTGGATTCCGGTCCATGACGAGAACTTTCCAAGGCGCAGGGGGTCCCTCCCGTATCGGGGCTTGAGTGAGTGAAAACTAAGAAGAGTGGTACCGCGGATTCTGATTCGTCTCTTATGCCTATAAGGGACATTTTTTGTTAAAAAACAAAGGAGGAACGACAATGGTTGATTTCAAGGGCATAGCGGCTGGAAAAATGAAGGCACTGATTGAAGCAATGAATGAAGAGGCAATCTACGACAATTTTGAAATCCCAAAGTATTCCCATATGGGAGATTTGGCCTTTCCCTGTTTCAAGCTGGCTGGAATTTTTAAAAAGAGTCCGAAGACAATTGCCGGGGAACTTGTGGCGGACCTTGACGGTTCTCCATATTTTGAAAAAATCGAGGCTGAGGGTGGCTATGTCAATTTCACCATTGACAAGGGAATCCTTGCCAGGGAGACGCTGGAGGAGATTTTTGACAAAAGGGCGCAATTCGGTTCCTCGGAGGTGGGGAAGAACCAGAAGGTGATTGTTGAGTTTTCTTCGACAAATATTGCCAAGCCTTTTCATATCGGGCATATCCGCTCGACAATGATTGGCAATTCCCTGTATCGGATTCATCAGTTTTTAGGCTACGACACCGTGGGAATCAACCATCTTGGGGATTACGGGACCCAGTTCGGCAAGCTGATTGTGGCCTTCAAACGCTGGGGGTCCAAGGAAGTCGTCGAAAAGGACCCCATTCCCGAACTTCTCAAGCTCTATGTCCGCTTCCATGAAGAGGCCGAGAAGCATCCCGAAATGGAGGATGAGGCCAGGATGTGGTTTTTAAAACTGGAGCAGAAGGATCCAGAGGCTTTTGAACTGTGGCAGTGGATCAAGGAAGAATCCCTCAAGGAGTTCAACCGGGTCTACACCCTCCTGGATGTGCATTTTGACTCCTATGCCGGAGAGAGCTTCTATTCTGATATGATGCCCGAGGTCCTGGAAAAAATGAGAGCCTCGGGGGTGCTTGTCAAGGACCAGGGGGCGGAGATTGTGGACCTTTCCCAATACGATATGCCTCCGGCCCTGGTGACCAAAAAAGACGGCTCGACCCTTTATATCACCCGGGATATCACTGCAGCCATCTACCGCAAGGAGCACTATGATTTTGCCAAAAATATATATGTCGTGGGATCCCAACAGCAGCTGCATTTCAAGCAGTGGATGAAGATTATCGAGATGATGGGCTATGACTGGGCCGGGGACTGTATCCACGTGGAGTTCGGCACGGTAGCCCTTGAAGAGGGCTCCCTTTCCACCCGTCGCGGCAATATTGTATTCTTGGAGGATGTGCTTAAAAAGGCTGTAGAAAAGACCAGGGAGATTATTGAAACCAAAAACCCGAATCTTGAAAACAAGGATCAGATTGCCAGGGATGTCGGCATTGGCGCCGTCGTTTTCCAGGAACTGAGCAACAGCCGGATCAAGGACTATACCTTCAGCTGGGACAAGACCCTGAGTTTTGAAGGGGAAACCGGTCCCTACGTCCAGTACACCCATGCCAGGGCCTGCTCAGTTCTTGCCAAGGCCAGGATTGATGTGGAGCAGCCAGTGGACTACAGTCTGTTGAAGGACGACAGAAGTGCTGAAGTGATTCGGCTTTTAAGCCAGTTTCCCCAGCGGGTGGCCATGGCGGCAGTGAAGTATGAGCCCTCACTCATCAGTCGCTATGTGGTGGATCTGGCCCAGGAATTCAACCGGTTTTATCACGACAATCCCATTCTCAGCGACGACGAGGCCATGACCCGTGCGAGGGTGGCGCTGGTTTGGGGAGTGCGTCAGACCCTCAGCAACGGCCTGTATCTCGTGGGAGTCAAAGCACCGGAAAAAATGTGACCACTTAAAAAGGCTTTTCCTGATAGCTGGCAGGAAAAGCCTTCTCTTGTTTTAAGTGGTGGTTTTTTCTTCGTATTCAAGATCTTCCTTGAGAACATCGGGTTCTTTCTTGAAGTAGACCCGTTCGGAACCCGCCTTGATTTTTTTGATGATATCCAGCAAGAGGTGGATTTCGTTATCCAGAATTTCAAGGTCCTCTTTCTTGATATTGTAGTAAAGGTACAAGTCCTCGAAAAGCCGGACCATTTTTGCAATATTGTAGTCGATTTCTATGAATTTTGAAAAATTGTGGGACCGCATGGCGTTTTTGAACTGTTCAGTATCCACCTTGATGACGTCCACGACTTCTTCCTCTGACTGGTATTCCCCTACGGGCATGGCATAGGGTTTGATTCTTTCCAGAAAGAAGGAATTATCCTCATTCAGATGATAAATGTAGGTAATGTTGGTGCCTTCAATATTGAATTTGACCAGGGACATGACCCCCTGGATATCGATGATATGGGCGCCGAGCTTCTTGAGTTCGTCTTTGCAGATTTCGTGTCGGATCAGTCTCGAGGACATGATGGCCATAAGTATCCCTCCTGTTCTATTCAAATCAATTATAGCATAAATATGATATAATAATGTAAAAATTGTGGGGGCTCTGAATGAAAATTCTTCTCATAGGACTCAATACCAAATACATTCACAACAACCTGGCTATAGAAAATATCATGGCCTTCAATCGGGGGATTGAGGGGGCCGAATTCAAGCGGCTGACCTTTACCATCAATCAGTCGAAGGAGGAGGTCCTAAGAGGGATAGTCCTGGAAAACCCTGATATTGCAGGGTTTTCAGCGTACATCTGGAACATTGAAATGATTCTGGACATCGTGGAGAATCTCAAAAAGATTCGACCTGGGGTCCGGGTGGTCATGGGGGGGCCTGAAGTCAGTTATGACCCAGGGTCGCTGTTGAATCGACATCCGGAAATTGATTATGTCATCTCGGGAGAGGGCGAATACGTCTTCGGAGAGTTAACAAAGAATTTACTTCAAGAGCGCCCTCCCACGGGGATTGCCGGACTCTATCACCGGGAGGGAGACCGGGTGGTGGGTACGGGCATGGGAAGACAGGTGGCGCTCGGGGATATTCCCACAGTATTCGAGGGCAAGGACAGGACCACCCATATTGTCTACTACGAGGCCTCAAGGGGCTGTCCCTACAATTGCTCCTACTGCCTGTCCTCAACCACCAGGGGTCTGAGGGTCAAACCTCTGACCCAGGTTTTTGAGGATTTGAAAAAATTCATGGCACTCAGGGTCCCCCTGGTCAAATTCATTGACCGGACCTTCAATGCCGACAGCAGGCGCTCCCTTGAAATTCTCCGGTTCATTCTAGAGAATTCTTCGGGGGAGACCACCTTTCATTTTGAAATTTCCCCCAATGCCCTGACACCTGAGTGGATTGCCGCCCTCAGGGAGGCGCCCGAGGGCCTTTTCCAGGTGGAAATCGGGATACAGTCGGTTCACATGAAGGTTCTCAAGGCAGTGAACCGGCCCATGGCCTTTGAATCCATCGAGGACAACCTGCGCCAGGTGTGTGCCCTTGACAACCTCCATACCCATGTGGATCTCATTGCCGGGCTTCCCTACAGTCGTCTTGAGGATTTTCTCGAGTCCTTCGACAGGGTCTACTCCCTGGGAGCGGATCATTTTCAGCTGGGTTTTCTCAAGCTGCTCAAGGGTTCCCAGCTCAGGCACCAGGCCCTGGAACTGGGATACCGCTATGATGCGAAGCCCCCCTACGAGGTGCTTTTGAACCCCTGGCTCTCCTATGAAGAGCTCTTGCTTTTAAAGCACATGGAGCATCTCATGGAAATCTATGCCAACTCAGGACATTTTACAGTGTCCCTGGAGTTCATCCTGTCCTTTTTCCAGAGACCAAGGGATTTCTTCATTGAATTTTCTGAGTTCTATGAGAGCCGGGGATATTTTGACTTCAGTCATCAGTTGATCCGCAGGGTTGAAATCCTCTATGAATTTCTCCAGGCGGGGGGCTTTGAAAATCTGGCAAAGGCCAAGGCCCTGATGAAATTCGATTTTTACAGGAAAAACCGTCAACCCTCGGGAGATTTTTTTCCCAGGGAGGAGGCGCCGGACAAGGGGGCCCTCCATGAATTGCTCCACGATGCGCAAAGAGTTGCCAGGATTTTTCCGCAGTTTGCAGGAAGGCGCCCCAGGGAAATCCTCAAAGCCATCAAAATCGTCACCTTTGATTACAATGTTTTTGAAAAACCCTATGTTCCGGGAAGGGTCACCGGTTTTTTTGACTATAAAAACCACGAATTTGGTATCATAGATATAGGAGGCAATGATGAACTACATTACTGATGCAATACAACTGGGCAAGACCTCAGTCAAGGAAACCCTGGCTTTAATCAAAAAAGTGCCCCATCTGCTCTGGATTCCCATTGTCCATCTGAGCGCCATGCTGCTGGTGATGAGATTCATTCCCTTTATGGGGCTGGGTATGCTCAACAGCCTGCTGACAGGACTGCTGATGGCAGGGATTCTTTCAAGCTACTTTTATCTCCTGCATCAGGGGATCTATTACAAACGGCTGAAATGGCGGGACGTGACCCATGGCATCAAGGTGTACGCCCTGGAGATATGGATTGCTCTATTGGTACTCAATCTGGTGAACTACGCCATCAATCTTGTGGGCTTCAACCAGATTCCCCTCCCGATAGTCAATCTGATGATCTTTATCCTTTTCAATCCGCTTCCTGAGGTAATCTATCTCAGCGAGTATGCTTACAATGACTTGTTTTTCTATAATTTTGCCTTCATTAGAAGAAACTGGCTCCCCTGGTTTTTGCTCAACGGGGTCCTGTGGCTGCTGTTAGCACCGCTGTTGCTGCTGGGGTCGTTTATTCCGGCTATTTTCAATATTCTGATGGTGGTTTACTTGAGTTTTGCCATGCTCTTCAGGGGATTTTTGTTCAAATCCCTCCATTCAAGCAATTACCGCAAACGACGATTCAACCAATACAACCGATAGGAGGCCTTTGCCATGCGCCGTGTCTACATCCATGCCAATCGCACTAAAACCAGCATACGGGTCAAAGAGGAACTGATTGATACCTTGAAGACCCATGGATTCATTCCCACCCGGGAGAATCCCGAGGTGGTGGTAGTGGTGGGGGGAGATGGTACCATGCTCAGTGCCATCCGGGGCTATGCTACCCTGGCGGTGCCCTTTGTGGGTATCAATACGGGAACCCTTGGATTTCTGCCTTCCATAGCACCCAAGGACATGAATCTGCTCATTGAAATTCTCAAGGGGGAGGTTCTCAATGTATTTGAATATCCTTTGCTGGAGGTTCACTCCAGAACCATCCACGGCAAAGAGGTGACAAATTACGCCTTCAATGAGATTCTGATCAAGCATCAGCAGCCGAAGCTCATGGAGGCCCTGGTCTATTTCAATGACAAGCCCTTCAATTATTTCACAGGGGACGGTTTTATTATCTCCACACCGGCGGGGGCCACGGGCTATGCAATCTGGGCCGGAGGAGTGGCCATGCATTCCGATCTTGAGGTGTTTCAGATCACTCCCTTGAATCCCAATGACAACCGCATCAACCGACCCATGAAAACTTCAATGATCCTGCCCCGTCAAACCGTGATTGATTTCAAAATCATCAAAGCCAGGGATCGTGCGGTGATTGTGGCCTGCGACGGCCGCAATGTTTCCGATGATTATATTGCCAGAATTCATGTCAAGGCTTCAGAACTGAAGGTGAAGGTGCTTCGGCTGGATGACTATGACTACTTTGAGCTTTTCCGACAGAAGATTATCGACAAGAACATCTACCGCTATCTAAAATAAGGAGGGTATTGTGATGCGTTTGGATTTTTTCAAAGAGCATCTGGAATCCCTGGGATTCCTGGAGCTTAAAAAGGATTTAGCCTACACGGACAATCTTGTCCTGAGAAAGGAAGTGCCCCTGCCTTTCAGACTCGAGGCCATCAAGGGGAAGCTATATGATTCTTTACCGGGTTTCAAGCAACAGGAACTCATCGAAGGAATCATATTTTTATTGGGCCTGGATCCGGATTTCAAATACAAGGAAGATTATAAAAAAATCCTCCTCGCCCTCGATGAAAATATTTTCCCCATTGTAGCCGAGGGCCTTCTGGAGAATCTCGCAGAGGACAACCAGGAACAGACCCTGATACAGCTTGCAGGGATCACCCATTTGGGTTTTTCTCCTGAGACGCTGTTGATTCAGATTGGCCGGATTGCCCTGGCAATCGATGAAAAAAATCAAATCCCGGAGCTTTCAGAACTGGCAGGAGAAATTTTCGCCGGACTGATCAGGCAGGAGACGGTCTCCCCCCTGCCCTACTATTATTTGGGTTTTTACTATTACAACAAGGGACTGTACGCCAAAGGGAAAAAAGCCTGGGAGAAGAGTCTTGAAATGGGACTTCCGGAGGCCTTTGATCTGGAGCTCATCGCTCTGTTTCCGGAGCTCAAGAACAAAATCCAGTATGAAGAGGGATATGAACTGATTCTCAAGGGTCGTTACGAGGAGGGCCTTGAGAAACTGCTTCCCCTGAAAGACCTGTACGACAACTGGTGGAACTATCTCTTCTTTGTCGGCCTCGGCTACCGGATGATGGAGGATTATCCCAGGGCGGTCCACCATTTTGAAAAAGCCCTGGCGCTGAGTCCGGAAAATACTGATATCCTTAACGAACTCGGTATCTGCCATACCATGGAGGAGTCCTTTGAACAGGCGGCTGAGGTATTCCACCAGGCCATCCTTCTTGATTCCGGAAACCACGAAATCCTCTGCAATATGGGTATTCTGGAGTTCAGCAAAGGCAATGACGCCCTGGCCATGGAATTTTTGCAAAAGGCATACAGCATGGATCCGACGGATGAAGTCACACTTCAGTGGATGGATTACTTGAGAAATTTTAACGATTGAATTTTTTTTTGAAATGGTTTAAAATAAAAGAGGTTCAACAAATTGTTGAATGACTATCAAAAAATTATAAATCGGAAAGGGGGATTTAATTGATTAAAGATTTTGAGGATTTGATGAAGGCTGCCAGGCATCAGAAAAAAATGCGTCTGGCCGTGGCGGCGGCTGAAGATATGGATGTCCTTCAGGCGGTGAAGGAGGCCACCCTGGCGGGAATTATCCTCCCGGTACTCGTGGGGGAAAAGGAAAAAATAAAGGCAATAGCCCGGGAGATTGATTTTGACATTTCCGAGGTTCCCCTTGTTGAGGGAACGACTCTTGAAGAATCGGCCCGGATTTCAGTTCGCATGGTCCATGACTCAGAAGCGGATTTTTTAATGAAGGGACTCATCGACACTTCAGTCCTGCTCAAGGCGGTTCTGGACAAGACCTACGGTCTGAGAACCGATTCCCAGCTCAGCCATGTGATGATTTACGGTTCTGAAAATTATCACAAGCTCCTCTTTCTGACGGATGGCGGGATGAACATCAGCCCGAATCTCGAGGAAAAGGTCAGGATTGTTTCGAATGCCGTGGCGATGGCAAAGGCTCTGGGCATCGAAACCGTCAAGGTTGCGGCCCTTGCGGCCAAGGAAAAGGTCAACCCCAAAATGCAGGCGACCGTGGATGCTGCCGAGCTCCAGACGCTCTGTGAAAAAGGGGAGTTTGGCGAGGGTGTGATTCTTGAAGGGCCCCTGGCTCTGGACCTGGCGATTTCTGAAAAAGCGGCGCAGATCAAGAAATTCAAAAGTCGGATTGCCGGAGATGCGGATGTGCTGTTGGTTCCGACCATCGAGATGGGCAATGGGATTGGAAAGACCCTGACCTATCTGGCTAAAGCGGAGTCTGCCGGAGTGATCATGGGAGCCAAGGCACCCATTGTCCTGGTTTCAAGGGCGGATTCCTACGAAGCAAAGCTGTACTCCATTGCCCTGGGCAGTGTAGTGGCAGCCAATCTTTAGAGGAGCGTGATCAGTTTGAAGAAATTAATAACGGGGAATGAGGCGGTTGCCAGAGGGGCTTATGAAGCCGGGGTAACCTATGCATCGGCCTACCCCGGGACGCCCAGTACTGAAATTCTTGAGAATATCGGGCCCTATAAAGAAGAGATTATCGCTGAGTGGGCTCCTAACGAAAAAGTGGCCTTGGAGTCTGCCTTCGGTGCCTCTTTTGCCGGGGCGAGATCCCTGGCTGCCATGAAACACGTCGGCGTCAATGTGGCTGCTGATGCCCTGATGACCATGGGTTATACCGGGGTCAGGGGTGGCTTTGTTCTGGTGAGTGCCGACGATCCCGGCTGCCATTCTTCCCAGAACGAGCAGGACAACCGAATTTTTGCAAAATTCGCTAAGGTTGCCTGCATCGAGCCCAGTGATTCCCAGGAATCCAAGGACTTTATCAAGGAAGCCTACAAGATCAGCGAGGCTTTTGATGTGGCGGTTCTTTTTAGAATGACCACCAGGGTCTGTCACTCCAAGGGACTCGTTGCTTTCGAAGAGCGGGAGGAAAGGGAAATCATTCCCTATGAAAAGCAGATTCAAAAGTACATTGTCGCACCGGCCCACGCTCAAAGACTCCATCCCATTGTTGAAGACAAGCTCAAAAAACTGGAAGCCTTTTCCAATGAAACCCACCTCAATGTAGAGGAATGGCATGGTTCTGAGATTGGAATCGTCACCTCAGGTGTGGCATATACCTATGCCAGGGAAGTTTTCAAGGATACGGCAAACTACCTGAAAATCGGTTTTTCCAATCCGCTGCCCATGGATAAAATCAGGGCTTTTTCTCAAAAAGTCAAGACCCTCTATGTCATAGAAGAATTAGAGCCCTTCATGGAAGACCAGATGAAAGCCGCAGGCATTGCTTGTATCGGCAAGGAAAAGATTCCACTGACCGGGGAACTCAGCCCCGATGTGATTGAAGAGGCCATTTTCGGTAAAAAACCGGAATTTCTCAGTATCTCAGAGGAGAAAATCGTACCCAGACCACCGACCCTGTGTGCCGGCTGTCCCCACCGCGGATTCTTCTATGCCCTTGGGAAAAAGAAAAATGTCGTGGTTACCGGAGATATCGGCTGCTATACCCTGGGCTTTGCAGACCCTCTGAATGCCATTGACTCGGTTCATTGCATGGGAGCGAGCATCAGTATGGGTCACGGGGCGCAGAAGGCTTTCAAAAAGCACGGCGTGGATAAGAGAATCGTCTCCGTCATCGGTGATTCCACCTTTTTGCATACCGGGGTCAATTCCCTGCTCACGGTGGCTTACAATGGGGGAAATACGGTGAATGTCATCCTTGACAACAGGATTACGGCAATGACCGGTCACCAGGAAAATCCCGGAACCGGTTTTACCCTCCAGGGGGCACCGGCCAAGGAGGTCAACCTTGAAGAATTGGTGAAAGCCATTGGCATTGAGCACGTCAAGACCATCAATCCGCTGAAGCTCAAGGAAGTGGATACGGCCTTAGAAGAAGCCTTTGCCTTTGACGGACCGTCTGTCATCATTACCCGATGGCCCTGCGCCTTGAAACGCTATTCCGAGGCGGATATCGAGGAGTTCGGACCTCTCGAGAACCAGTGCCATGTCATAGAGGACAAATGCAAGGGATGCCGCATCTGCACCAAAACCGGCTGTCCGGCCATCAGCTTCGATAATGACAAGAAAAAAGCCTTTATCGATCCCAACCAATGTGTGGGCTGCATGGTTTGTCTCCAATCCTGTCCCTTCAATGCCATAGAAAGGGTGGTGGAATAAGATGACGGAAACTAGGAATATTCTGCTCTCAGGAGTAGGGGGCCAGGGCATCATCCTGGCCAGCAAGATTCTTTCCACGGGGTTGATTAATGCGGGATATGATGTGAAAATGTCAGAGGTCCACGGCATGGCCCAGCGGGGAGGCAGCGTCACCACCCAGGTCAGATACGGTGATAAAGTGGATTCTCCGATTATCGGAAAGGGTCAGGCGGACATTCTGGTCTCCTTCGAAGTGATGGAGACTGGAAGATGGCTGGAATACCTCAAGCTCAGTGGCCAGGTCATCATCAATCAGTGGGAAATCGGTTCTGCCCCGATTCTTTCAGGCAAATCCCTCTACCCCAAGGGGGTCATCGAGGAAATTGCTTCAAAGGTCGAGGAAACCACTGTCATCGACGCGGCTCGTCTGGCCAGGGAAATCGGCAACATCCGAACCATGAACGTGGTGATTGTGGGGGCGCTGATCAAGGCCCTGGGCCTGGAGGCCCTCGACTGGGAAGAGGTCATTCGGTCCACGGTGAAACCAAAGTTTGTAGACGTCAATATTATTGCACTCAAAGCGGGAATGGATCAGATTCAATAGCAAAATGCCGGTTCCAGGGGAGCCGGCATTTTTTGATTGTTTGGCTTTGTCAGACTTCAGGATTGTTTGAGGTAGACCTTCGATTTCTTTATATTCATCAACGGCGTCTGAAGTGGCTTCAGTGGAGAGGTTTTACTCTGAGTGGCCTTGAGAAATCTGTCCAGCTTAGTGCAACCTATCCATTGATTTTCCCGAATCCGACGCAGTCCCTCGGTTGACATCGACCAAGGGGCAAACTGAATTTTCAGAAGAATCCTGACGGTGCCGGTTCCCGAGGGACTGATTTGAATAAAAATGATTGCAAGCGGGAAATAAACACAATGACGATTATTGAAAAATCCAGAGCAAAATAACTCTGGATTTTTTTGTTCCGCTGTTTTGAGGTCTCATAGACAACACTAGCTTCTGACAGAATCAATTGTTTTTTCTAGTCTTTTTTGATTGGGATAAAAGGGATAATCTCCCTGGCGAGGTTCTGGATGGGCATGGTCTGCAACCAAACTCTTCCCGGGCCTGTGAGGGTGGCAAGAAAGAGCCCTTCTCCTCCAAAGAGTATATTTTTGAAGCCCTTGACCATTTCGATGGAGTAGTCCACTGTAGGTTCTATGATGGCGATATGGCCGGTATCCACCTTGAGCCTTTCTCCGGGGGCCAGAACGTGTTCCACCGTTTCGCCGTCGATTTCAAAAAACACCTGGCCCGGACCGGTAACCTTCTGCAGGATAAAACCCTCTCCGCCGAAGAGGCCGGTGCCGAGTTTTTTTCTGAAATGCATCTCAAGGGTGACACTTCGGTCGGCTACCAGAAAAGATTTTTTCTGACAGACCAGGCTCTCATTGTTTTTCAATTCCATGGCAATGATATTTCCCGGCATGGAGGTTGGAAAGGCAATGTGAGCGGTTCCCCTTGCCGTATAGGTGGTCATGAAGAGGGATTCTCCAGAAAGTTTTCTGGTGAGGCCACCAAACAACCCCCCCTCAAGATTGGTGGACATTTCCACGGTGTCGCTCATCCACCCCATGCCGCCGGATTCTGTAAAAACCGATTCACCCGACTCAAGGGACATCATCACCACGGGCATGGTACTGCCTCTAATTTCGTATTTCATTGACACATACCTCCTGTTAATCATTTAACCAGTATGTACCCGCTGAAAAAGAAGGTAAACCATTTGATTTGTGGTGTTCCAGAGCTTTAGTCAACCTCGAAAAAAAAGTGAATTAGTTTAATTGAAACTCTTGCAATACAGGTTGTATTTGGTATAATGCATTTAATAAATATACATTTGGAGGTATAATAATGAATAAAAAGGTAGTGCTTGCTTACTCTGGTGGACTGGATACTTCGGTTATTTTAAAATATCTGAAGGAAGAATATAGATACGATGTCATAGCAGTGTGTGTGGATGTGGGTCAAAAGGACAATTTTGAAGAGGTTGAGAAAAAGGCCTATGCCACAGGTGCTTCAAAGGTCTATATTGAGGATGTCAAAAAGGAATTTGTTACAGAGTATCTCTACAAGGCAATCAAATCCGGCGCCATCTACGAGGATGATTATCTTCTGGGCACCTCATTTGCCCGCCCCCTGATAACGGAGCGTCTGGTGGCCATTGCCCAGAAGGAAGGGGCTGCGGCCATTGCCCATGGCGCGACGGGCAAGGGCAACGACCAGGTGCGTTTTGAATCCAGCATCAAGGCTCTGGACCCTACCTTGAAAATCATTGCCCCCTGGCGGGAATGGCAGTTGAATTCCCGTGAAGTCCTGGTGGACTACGCCAAGAAACACGGTATTCCGATTCCAGTGACAAAAAAGGATATTTATTCACGGGATGAGAATCTCTGGCATATTTCCCACGAGGGGGGGGATCTGGAGGATCCATGGAATGTGTATCCTGAAGAGGTCCTCAGATGGTCCGTCACCCCTCAGAAGGCGCCCCAGAAGCCGGAGGAACTGACCATCGAATTCGAAGAGGGTATTCCCACGGCAATCAACGGCAAGACCTATGAACCTGTGGAAATGGTCAGACTTCTGAATGAGCTCGGCGGAAAACACGGGGTCGGCATCATTGACATTGTGGAAAACCGCCTGGTGGGGATGAAATCCCGGGGCGTTTACGAAACACCGGCTGGAACGATTCTCTATGAGGCTCACAGGGCCCTGGAGAAATTGACGCTGGACCGATCAACCCTGGCCTTTAAAAAACAGGTGGCTTTGAAATATGCGGACCTGGTTTACGACGGCCTTTGGCATACCCCTCTGCGTGAAGCACTGGATGCCTTTATAGACAGTACACAAACTACAGTAACAGGCAAAGTCAAGGTTCAACTTTATAAAGGAAAGTGTTATACTATTGCGAGTGCCTCCGACTATTCCCTCTATTCAGAGGAATTCGTGACCTTTGGTGCGGATGAAGTCTACAATCAAAAGGATGCTGAGGGTTTCATCAATATCTTTACGCTGCCCCTGAAGATCCGGGCAATCATGAAGAGCAAAAAAAAAATAGAGAATGATGGTGTGAAAGCGATATGAAATTATGGAGCGGACGATTCAAAGAGAACACGAGTGAACTGATGGACCGTTTCAACAGTTCACTCAAAGTGGATGCCAAGCTGTACCGCGAGGACATCGAAGGCAGCCTGATCCACAGTGAGATGCTTAAAAATATTGGCCTTTTGACTAACTGTGAATTTGAACAAATTCAGGAGGGTCTTAAGGCCATCCTCTTGAGTATTGAAAAGGGCGAGGTTGTTTTCAAGGAAGAAGACGAAGATATCCATATGGCCATTGAGAGGCTTCTGAGTGAATCCATCGGGGTGGCGGGCAAAAAGCTTCATACTGCAAGATCCCGCAACGACCAGGTGGCCTTTGACCTGAGACTCTATCTGAAGAAAGAAATATCTGTCACCAGGGACTTGATCCATGATCTGATGGAGGTGCTTTACGAAAGAGCTTTGGAGGAAACCGGGACCATAATGCCTGGTTATACCCATATGCAGCGGGCACAGCCCATCCGACTGAGTTTTTATCTGCTGGCTTATTTCGAAATGCTCAAAAGGGACTACAAGCGACTGGGCAACGCCTATGAAATAATGGATGAGCTGCCCCTTGGCGCCGGCGCCCTGGCGGGAACGAGCTATGCCACAGACCGGGAGTTCCTTCGGGAGCGGGCGGGTTTTGAAAGAATCATGGCCAATGCCATGGATGCCGTGAGTGACCGGGATTATCTCATTGAGAGCGCCTCAGCCCTGTCCATCGGAATGATGCATCTCAGCCGGCTTTCTGAGGAAATCATCACTTACAGCACCAGGGAATTTGGATTTTTCGAGGTTTCGGAGGCCTTCTCGACGGGATCGAGTATTATGCCACAAAAGAAAAATCCTGATGCCGCGGAATTGATCCGGGGGAAGACGGCAAGTGTCTATGGAAGACTGCTGTCCCTGTTGGTGATGATGAAGGGTCTTCCCCTGGCCTACAATAAGGATATGCAGGAGGATAAAAAACAGATTTTTGAGGCGGTTGATGACTATCAGAATGCTCTTTTGGTGATGACGGGGATGATGGCTTCCATGACCTTCAACAGGGAAAATATGCTGCGGGCGACAAAGGAAGGCTTTCTCAATGCCACGGACCTCGCCGACCATCTGGTGAAAAAAGGGATGCCCTTCAGGGAAGCCCACGAAGTGGTGGGGCGTCTGGTCGCCTATGGGGACAGCCGGGGCTGCCCCCTGGAAGAACTGGACAGGGCGGTTTTCGAGGAACTGATTCCCGGGGTGGGGGATGAAATTTTTGAGGTGCTGAAAATCACAAACTGCGTTGAATCCAAAAAATCCCAGGGATCAACCAATCATGAAGAAGTGAACAAAATGCTCAAGGCGGCAAAAGAATGGCTGGAGGAGATAAAGTGAAAGGGTATCTGATTCTGAAAGACGGCACCCAGTACTGGGGAGATATTTTCGGTGCGCAAAAGGTCATGGCGGGGGAGGTGGTGTTCAATACCAGCATGACGGGCTATCAGGAGATCATGAGTGATCCGAGCTATTACAACCAGATTGTGGTGATGACCTACCCCCTGATTGGCAATTACGGCATCCACCACCACATCAATCAATCCAAGGGACCCATTGTCAAGGGTTTTATTGTCCGTGAGTCCAGTGATATCTACACCCACTGGAATGGCATCATGAGTCTCAATGACTATCTGAAGGCCAACGACATCATGGGACTTTCAGGAATCGATACCAGAGCGCTTGTGAGGAAAATCAGAGATCAGGGCACCATGAAGGGGATTATTGTTCCTGAGGATATTTCCAAGGAAGCAGCATTGGATTTGATCGATTCTGCAAAATTCGAGGATTACGTCAAAGCTGTGACGACTCCGATACCCTACGATCTTTGGCCCCTGGGAGACCCGGTGGCTCAGGTGGCGGTTATGGATTTCGGTATCAAAAGAAATATCATCAGGGCGCTTTTAAAGCGGAACATGAGTCTTAGGATTTTTCCCGCGGATACTTCATTTGAAGTGATTGAAGCCTTTGCCCCTGATGGTATTTTTATGTCCAATGGTCCGGGAGATCCCGGGGAGATTCCCGGGGTGATCCAGGTCGTGGGACAGGTCATTGATGCACAGATCCCTACCTTTGGCATCTGCCTGGGGCATCAGCTCATCGCCCTGAGTCTTGGAGGGGAAACCGTTCCCATGAAGTACGGTCACCGGGGGGGCAACCACCCGGTGAAGGATCTCAACCGGGACAAAATTGTCATTACAGCCCAGAATCACGGCTATGTGGTGACCAGGGAATCCATTGAAAAGCTTCCGGTGGTATTGACCCATGTCAATCTCAATGATCAGACCGTCGAGGGATTCAGGCATCAGAACAAGCCTTTGTTCAGCGTACAGTACCACCCTGAAGCTTCTCCCGGTCCGGATGATTCAGATTATCTCTTTGATGAATTTCTGGAAATGATACTAAAGAATAAAAAGGAGGCGGCCAAAGGATGATCAACAAAAAAGTCCTTGTCATCGGATCCGGTCCCATTGTTATCGGTCAGGGAGCCGAATTTGACTATTCGGGGACCCAGGCCTGTCGTGTCCTGAAGGACGAAGGGTATTCCGTGGTGCTGGTCAATTCCAACCCGGCAACCATCATGACCGACAAAGCCATTGCGGATGTGGTCTATTCAGAGCCTCTGGAGCTGCCCTTTATAGAGCGGATTATTGAAATCGAAAAGCCCGGGAGTATTCTGGTGGGAATGGGGGGACAGACCGCCCTGAATCTGGGTATCGAGCTTGAGAAGGCCGGTCTCGTTGCAAAACACAATTTGAAGGTGCTTGGAACCTCTCTGAGAAATGTGGAAATCGGTGAAGACCGCGATCTTTTCAAGGAACTGATGATGAAAATCAATGAACCGACCATAGAAAGTCATATTGCCAACACCCTTGAAGAGGCCAAGGCTGTGGCTAAGGGTATTGGCTATCCCGTGGTGGTTCGACCGGCCTACACCCTCGGAGGCTCCGGTGGAGGGATGGCTGACAATGAAGACCAGCTCGTCGAAATTGCTGTGCGGGGCCTTAAATACTCCATGACCCAGCAGGTCCTCATTGAGAAATCCATCAAGGGGTGGAAGGAAATTGAATATGAGATGATGCGGGATGCCAAGGGCAATGCCATAGCGGTCTGCAATATGGAAAACCTCGATCCCGTGGGGATCCACACTGGAGACAGTATCGTCCTGGCCCCTTCCCAGACCCTTAGCGACAAGGAGTATCATATGCTGAGGACGGCTTCAATCAAAATTGTCAACGCCCTTGACATCATCGGTGGATGCAATGTGCAGCTGGCCTTGAACCAGAGCAGTATGGACTACTATATCATCGAGGTCAACCCCAGGGTTTCCCGTTCCTCCTCCCTGGCCTCCAAAGCGACGGGGTATCCCATTGCCAAGGTGGCGACAAAAATTGCTCTGGGATATGCCCTGGATGAAATAGAAAATGAAATTACTAAAAAAACCTTTGCGTGTTTTGAACCGGCTCTTGATTACTGTGTGGTAAAGATACCCAAATGGCCCTTTGATAAATTTGATTATGCCGACAAGCATCTCGGGACTGCCATGAAGGCTACCGGAGAGGTCATGGCCATCGGCAACAATGTCGAGATGGCCCTTCTCAAGGCCGTCCGGTCCCTGGAAATCAATCAGTACAATCTGGCCTTCAAGCCCGCAAGGGAAATGCTTTTAGATGAGCTTTTCCAACGCATAACCCTTGGGGACACTGAAAGACTTTTCTATATTGCGGAGCTTTTCAGAAGACAGGTCAGCCTGGAGAAGGTCAATGCCCTCACCGCCATTGATTCCTTTTATCTGTCAAAAATCAAAAATATCGTGATGATGGAGGAGTCCATCCGAAACCGCATTGTGGATTATGTGGACCCTGAGTGGATTCGAACCCTCAAGAAGAAGGGGTTTTCTGATAAGGGGATGGCTGAATTGATGGTGGCCACCACGGAAAAAATGGTCCATGATTTTCGAGTGGCCCATGGCATTCTTCCCGCCTACAAGATGGTGGACACCTGCGCTGCGGAATTTGAAGCCGCTTCCCCTTATTATTACTCCAGCTTTGACTTAGAGGATGAAGTTGTCCAGACCCAGGGCAAAAAAGTTCTGGTGGTCGGGTCCGGCCCCATCCGCATCGGCCAGGGGGTGGAATTTGATTACTGCAGCGTTCATGGCATCCTTGCCCTCAAGGAAGAAGGCATCGAGGGCATCATCATCAATAATAATCCAGAGACCGTCTCGACGGATTTTGATATCTCAGACAAACTATATTTTGAGCCCATTACCACCGAGGATGTGATGAACATCGTCGACAAGGAGGGGATAGACGGTGTGATTCTGCAGTTTGGCGGCCAGACGGCCATTAAACTGGCGGAGGACCTCAGCGAGAGAGGGGTAACGATTCTGGGGACCTCCTTTGACAGCCTTGACGCTACTGAGGACCGGGACCGCTTTGATCGGATTCTCAAGGAGCATGGGATTAAAAACCCCAGGGGAGTCGGCGTCCATTCTGTGGCTGAAGGGCTTGCTAAAGCCGGGGAGATTGGATTTCCCATGCTGGTCAGACCCAGCTATGTCATTGGTGGTTTCGGAATGGAAATCGTCTATCACGAGGCAGAGCTCAGAAGATACCTCGAAGCGGCCTTCAGACTCAATCCAGAACAATCAGTGCTCATTGATGAGTTCATTCCGGGCATTGAGGTGGAGATTGATGCCATCTGCGACGGGGAGGAGATTTATATTCCCGGAATCATGGAACATCTGGAAGAGGCCGGAGTCCACTCGGGGGATTCCATTGCCTTTTATCCTTCCTTGAATGTAAAGCCTGAAATGGAGAGGCTTCTCATTGAAACCACTAAAAAACTGGCAAAGGCCTTTGATCTTCTGGGAATATTCAATGTACAGTATATTGTCTATGAAGAGGAGCTCTATGTGATTGAGGTGAACCCCCGGGCTTCCCGGACGGTGCCCATGATGAGCAAGGTCACGGGAGTCCCCATTATTGAACTGGGGACGAAGGTCATGCTTGGGAAAAAATTGAAGGACCTGGGCTACAGTGGCGACATCCATCCCAAAAAAGATTTCTTTGCGGTGAAGAATCCGGTTTTCAGTATGGAAAAACTCACCCAGGCGGAAATTGCCCTGGGACCTGAAATGAAATCCACCGGTGAGACCATGGCCATCGACTACAGCCTTGACAGAGCTCTTTTCAAGGGTATCATTGCTTCGAACATGAGTGTGCCCAAGGTGGGCAAGGCCCTGATTTCCATTTCAGACCCCAAAAAGACAGAATCCATCAAAATTCTAGAGTCGATGAAAGCCCTGGGCTTTGAATTCTATTTTACCGCCGGCACCTACGAATTTGCCAGAAAGAACGGAATTGAAGGACATCTCATCGATGCCAAGGCAGCCCACAGTGCTCTGATTGACCGCAAATTCGATCTGGTTTTGAACCTGCCGACCAGGGGGAAGGACCGGGTAAAGGAAGGATTTATTCTTAGAAGGCTCAGTGTAGAACAAAAGGTGCCCTGTCTGACTTCTCTGAGTACCATGGCCCTGGTCTTGAAGATGATGGCCTGGGGAAATCGGACTGAGGATTTCGTCATGGTGGATATTTGCAAAATAAAATAGCAAAATCATACAAATGTATGCTGTCAGCACACCAATTTTAAAAGTATTTCATTTATAATGATAATAGTTGGAGTTATTAAAACAACAATTCTTGTGGATCTCCAACTCAAAAGAGAGCCTTTCCCCAAAAGGCTCCCTTTTTTTGTGCCGGCAATCAGGACCGATAGTCGGCGTTGATTTTCACATAATCGTAGGTCAGATCACAGCCGTAGGCTTTTGCCTCAGCCTCCCCGTCGCCGAGGGTGATCAGAATATCAATTTCATCTTCAATGAGAATGGTCTTGGCCTTGTCTTCATCAAAGCCAAGAGGGCTGCCGTCGCGCATCAGATCAATGGATCCTCCCCGACTTTTCAAGGTCAGGTCGACCTTCTGTGGATCAAGATAACCTCCCGAGGCGCCAAGGGCGCTGATGATTCGCCCCCAGTTGGCATCGGCTCCGAAGAAGGCGGATTTCACCAGACTGGAGGTGATTACGCCCTTTGCAAGGAGACGGGCGTCGGCTTTGCTTTGGGCGCCCCTGACCTGGACCTTCAATAATTTGGAAGCCCCCTCCCCATCCTTGGCAATGGACATGGAAAGGTATTCCAGGAGTTCGTAGAGGGCTGCTTTGAATAGATGATAGTTTGAATCCTCCTGGGTTATTTTGTCGTGGCCTGCCCGGGTGTTGCTCATTACCAGAACCATGTCATTGGTCGAGGTATCCCCGTCGACACTGATCATGTTGAAGGTGTCCTCCACCACTTCGGAAAGAGCCCTTTGCATCAGGGTATGATCGATATTGGCATCGGTCATGATGAAGCTGAGCATGGTGGCCATATTGGGGTGGATCATTCCAGAGCCCTTGGCCATGCCGGTGAGGGTTACCCTGGTGCCGTCAATCAAAAGAGTGACGCTGCCGAATTTGGTGAAGGTGTCTGTGGTGATGATGCCCTCGGGTACCAGGGCGAGGTTTTCTTCACTGAGACCGGGCACAAGATTTTCGATGCCGGTAATAAGCTTTGCCATGGGCAGGGGAACGCCGATAACTCCCGTGGAGGAAACCAAAACTTCCTCGGGGAGAATTCCAAGGGCTGTGGCGGCTGCCTGGCAGGTGTCCATAGCGTCCTTGAGACCCTGGGGACCTGTGGCGGCGTTGGCATTGCCGGAATTCACTACAAGGGCCTTGACGGGTTGATGGATCTTCTCTTTGGTGACAATCACCGGGGCTGCCACGGTCAGGTTTTTTGTAAAGGCGCCGGCCACGATCATTGGCGTCTCTGAGTAAATCACGGCCAGGTCTTTGTTTTTGAATTTGATGCCACTGTGCAGGGCATTGCCCTGGATGCCTTTGACGGCAAGTATTTTCTTCTCAATCATTTTTTCACTCCTATAAGTAGTAGTAGTCGGTATCGATGCCCAGGGTTTCATCAAACCCCCACATCAGGTTCATGTTTTGAATGGCCTGGGAGGAGGCCCCCTTCATGAGATTGTCAATGGTACTGAAAAGAATCAGCGTTTTGGACAGGGGGTCGTGGAAACTGTGAATGAACACCCGGTTGGACCGGTTGACATCCTTTGTGGAGGGGATAAAGGGTGTCAACTCGATAAAGGCTTCATTTCCGTAGTAGGTCTGGTAGATGGCATTGATTTCTTCCGGGGTGACCCCCTCCCTGAGGGTGGTGTAGATGGTGGAATAAATCCCCCTTGAAGAGGGGACAATATGGGGACTGAACAAAAACTCCATGGTCTTTCCGGTGGTTTCCCGGATGATTTCCACCACCTCAGGAGAGTGGCGGTGTCTGCCGGTGTTGTAGGCATAGGTATTGTCCTGGACTTCGCTGAAAAGAAACTGTTCTTTTGCCTTCCTTCCGGCACCGCTGACCCCGGTTTTGGCGTCGACAATCACCCTGGGTTCGAGGACGCCCTGATCCATTAAGGGGTACAGAGGTAGAATCATGGAGGTTGGGAAGCACCCCGGATTGGCGATATACTGGGCTTTTTTGATTTTCTCTCTGAAAAGCTCCGGCAGACCGTAGACAAATTCCGGGACTTTTTCTTTGAGGATATGGTCAAAGCCATACCACTCTTCGTAGATTTGCAGATTCTGAATTCTGAAATCACCTGAAAGGTCAATAATTTTGAGATGGGGATTGATTGCGATGATTTCTTTGACATAGCTCATGCTGACGCCGTGGGGCAGGGCCAGGAAAATCAGATCCACGCTTTCGAGCCTGGCTTTGGCCTCCTCGGAATCAATCAGGATGTGGGAGAGTCTGCCGGTTAATTTTTTGTACAAATTCGAGAGGGGTATCCCCGAATGGCTGTTTGAGCTGATGAATTCCAAGGAAACCTCGGGGTGTCTTTGCAGCAATGTGATGAGCTGCATCCCGCCGTAACCTGTGGCTCCATAAACGCCAACTTTCATAAAATCACTCCTTTAGTTGTATAATTATACAAATAATTGAGGATAAAATCAAGGTTAATCAGGGATATATATTGCATTAAAAATTTAAAAAGTGTATAATTATCAGAAATAACGTGAAAAAGGAGGTGTTCTTAAGGCATGCATAAGAAGACGGAAATGGTCAATCATTTGATTGAATCCCTCCCCTATATCATGAAGTTCAGGGGAAAGGTATTCGTGTTCAAATACGGGGGAAGCATCATTGAATCCCAGGAGAATAAAGAGGCTTTTGTGGCGGATATCTCCTTGCTTATCCATCTGGGCATGAGGGTGATTATCGTCCACGGTGGCGGGAAGCATATCAGCAGACGGTTAGAAGAACAAGGTATTGAAACCGTCTTTCATGAAGGTTACAGGGTGACGGAAAAAGCGGCCATGGACGAGGTGGAGATGATTCTTTCCGGGCATATCAACAATGACCTGACTCTGCTGTTCAATAATTACGGGTCAAAGGCTGTTGGACTCAGCGGCAAGGATGCCGGGTTGATTCGGGCCAGAAAAAAAATCATCGATTCTGACCAGGAACTTGGCCATGTCGGAGATGTGGAAGCGATCAACGGCGATTTTTTGAAAATGCTGCTGGACAACCACATTCTGCCCATTATTGCTCCCATCGGCTTTGATGAGGCGGGAAACACCTATAATATCAATGCCGATGATGTAGCCAGTACGATAGCCAAAGAAATGGGGGCTGAAAAACTGATCCTACTGAGTGACATCAACGGCATCTACAGGGATATCCACCGGCCTGAGAGTTTTATCAGCAGACTCAATCTCGCACAGGCCAGGGCTCTGATAGAGACCTCTGCCATTTCGGGGGGAATGATACCCAAGCTGAAATCGGTAATCGCCTCCATTGAGAGCGGGGTCGGGAGTGTTCACATCATCAACGGTAAAATTACCCACAGTGTGTTGCTGGAAGTATTCACCGATGAAGGCATCGGAACTATGATAGAGGAGTGATGACAATGAGCGTCATGCAGACTTATAAACGATTTGATTTGAATTTTGTACAGGGGGAGGGAGTTTACCTCACAGAGAAATCCGGGGAGAAGTATCTGGATTTTGTCGCCGGAATAGCGGTGAATGCTCTGGGTCATTCCCATCCGGTTATTTTAAAGGCCATCGAGGAGCAATCGAAGAAACTGATTCATATTTCCAATCTATATCATGATGACAATCAGATTGCCCTGGCACAGAAGCTGGTATCCCTGGGAGACCATCACAGTGTGTTTTTTACCAACAGCGGGACAGAAGCCATTGAAGGGGCTCTGAAGGTGGCACGAAAATACGGCAGGGAGCAGGGTAAATCCAAGATTTTATACATGAGTGAATCGTTTCATGGAAGAACCATGGGGGCCCTTGCCGTCACGGGACAATCGAAATATCAAGAACCCTTCGCTCCATTGATCGGGGATGTGCAACAGGTGGTGTTCAATGACAAGGAAGACTTCCTTGCCAAAATGGACGAAGGGGTCTGCGGCGTAATCATTGAACCGGTCCAGGGAGAGGGAGGCATCAATCCTGTGGATCCGGACTTTCTCAATTGTATCAGAGAGGCCTGTGACAAACAGGACGCCCTGTTGATTTTTGACGAAGTCCAGGCGGGAATCGGCCGCACAGGCAGTTTTTTTGCCTATCAGGGCTTTGACGTCATTCCGGATGTCATTGCCATGGCCAAGGGACTTGGAGGCGGGGTTCCCATCGGGGCCCTCATGGTCAATAAAAAGGCCGATGTCCTGACCTTTGGAGACCACGGATGCACCTTCGGTGGGAATCCGCTGGTAACGGCGGTATCCAATGCCGTGGTGGACACGGTCAGCAATGAGGAATTTCTCAAGGAGGTCAAGGCCAAGGGAGAGTATTTCAAGGAGAAGCTCCTGCCTCTGGTGGAAGAATACGACTTCATCAAAGGAATCAAAGGCAGGGGTCTGATGATAGGCGTTTCCATTGATACGGAAAAAATGGCTCCAGGAACCATCGTGGCGGAGGCCATCAAGCACAAACTCCTCATAGTGGGCGCCGGGAAGGATACCCTGAGACTTGTTCCGCCCCTTGTGGTGACTACCGGGGAAATCGACGAGTTCATGGTGAAATTCAAAAGCACACTGGAGGCCTTGAAGAAATAATCCTGCAGGCCTGGAATAAAAGTCGCGAGGCCATTCTTTCTCTAGTGGAAAGGCTGCAAGGAAGCTGCGGATGTGCATCAAAACAATAGAAGAAGCCTAGAATCAGAATTGCGAACTTGAAGAAACCGGGTAATCCACGGTGTCAGGCATACCAGAGGGTCAATACCCGTCTGGGATACCGGTGAATTGTCAAAAGTGCCGACTCAGTTGTGCCACTGCAAAACGTAGGGTGGTGTGAGGGAAGGGCTACTCAACTGACGGGTAGCCTTCTACTCTGTTTTTTAACAAATTCTTTACTTAAGGCTTGACACCCGGTAGTGGAGGATGCTATTATAATTAAGTCGCCACACACGGCGGAGAACCTTGAAAACTGAAGTAGTGTAAAGAAAAAGCAAAACATGCAAGCGTTAATTAAGAGTTTGATCTTGGCTCAGGATGAACGCTGGCGGCGTGCCTAACACATGCAAGTCGAGCGAGAAACAGCGGACGGATCTTTTCGGAGAGAAGGAAGTTGTGGAAAGCGGCAGACGGGTGAGTAACGCGTGGGCAACCTACCCTGTACAGAGGAATAGCCACTGGAAACGGTGATTAATGCCTCATGAAACCGAGGCACCGCATGGTGCCACAGTCAAAGATTTATCGGTATGGGATGGGCCCGCGTCTGATTAGCTGGTTGGTAGGGTAATGGCCTACCAAGGCGACGATCAGTAGCCGACCTGAGAGGGTGATCGGCCACACTGGAACTGAGACACGGTCC
>LQBE01000012.1:0-939 GCA_002029975.1 delta proteobacterium ML8_F1
GGTTGAGCCCAAGGGTGTGGTGGAGATTGACACGGTATACGCTATCGCCCCCGATGTTGTGGAGGTGACCCTCAAGGACCGCTTGACGGAGATTGAGGGAGAGGACTTCAGTTTCGTGGTACCTCAACTCATCATGGACAGCTTCACTACTGAATTCTACTATGGGGAGGACTTCGGTCTGGACACCTATGAGGATGAGGACGGCAACACGGTGCTGGTATTTGAATTCCATGAGGAAGTTATGAATTACGATGCCACCTATCACAGGGAAGTGACAGACAAACAAATCGAAAGCTACGAGGAGTGTCTGTATCTCGAGGTTACCCAGGGAGCCATTTCCGCCAACCAGTACGGAGAAGAGGTCCAACCCCTGGAGTGGGCTGGAGCCGGTTCTCTGGCCGAAATTTCCCAGACGGGTCTGGTAGAAGATCGAATCGTGCCTGAGTTGATGGTGTTTGACGAGGTGGAATACGGTGGCGACTACGAGGGAGAAGACAAGGTCATTTATCAAAATGTGACAGTGACACCGGCTGGTGAAGAAGAATCTGCAACCATGTCAGTGGTGGCGCTTTACTTTGAAGAATACATCGATATCGACTCCGTGAGTCTGGACACCTTTACTATCGGTGGTGGCGACTACGAGGTAGTGAATATTGCTTATGGCAACTCAATTGAAGCGGCTGCTAAGGGTTCTTCCTATTACAATGTGGTCGGGGTGTTTGTTGAGAATGCAGACGGGGATGACCTTGCGGGGGTTTCCGTGGTGCAGAATTCGGGGATCCGGGACCTGGCCGGCAATGTGAAGACGGGGATGGCAACCCAGGTCCAGGTAAAGCAAATGTCGCGATAGTGTTGTGAAGGAGCCCTCTTCACAGAGGGTTGTAGAGTTGTTTTGAGAACCGGTTCCTGTCAGGGAATCGGTTCTTTTCTTTGGGTGAG
>LQBE01000012.1:1084-63480 GCA_002029975.1 delta proteobacterium ML8_F1
GCGGTTTTATTGATTGTTTTTGTTCTGGTGCCCGTCGTGGTTTACGGTACGTTGGAGGTCAACACCGGGGCCGAGTCAACCATCTGGGGTGGGGAGACAAGCAAGCTGGACTTTTTCCACAAGGCCAAGGCCGGAGTGCTGCTTTTTGCCCTTCCCCTGCTGCTGGTGCTGATGGCTTTGAGCCCGGGAGACCTTGGAAAGCTGCGGTTCATGGGTTTTGACAAACCGGTGTACGGCTATTATTTTTTCGTCATGCTGTCTTCGATATTCTCAGGCTACGGATGGATTGTCTACTTTGGTGTCAACGGCCGCTACGAGGGACTTTTCATCATTACCGTGTATGTCCTGTTGTTCCTCATGGCCTATCTCTGGGGAGAGGAAAACCGGTCCACCCTGATTACCATGCTCGTTATCGGGGCGGTGATTGTGACGGTTATCGGGGTGCCCCAGTATTTCAGCCTTGATTTTTTCCGGTCGACCCTGGGCAGACGTCTCATTACCCCGTCAAAACTGGGGGTGGATATTGACAAACTGGTTTTCAGAGTGGGGGACAAGACGGTTTACTCCACTCTTTACAACCCCAACTATATCGGATCCTACTACACCCTGCTCATCCCTGCTCTCGTGGGAATCACAGTGACGGTGAAAAATCACAGGCACAGGATAGGCCTGTCTCTCCTGACGGCGGCCTCGGTCTTCTCCCTTTTCGGCTCACGGTCTTCGGCGGGGATGACGGGACTTGCCGTGATACTCTTGTTCGCAGGAATCCTCCTGGTGAAGCGGGTGGACAAGAAGATTGTCGGCGGGGTGTTGATCGGCCTTCTCATTGCCGTGGCGGTCTTCAACCAGGGGGTCATGTCCCTGGTCAGTGACTACCAGCGCTCCTTTGTTCCCCAGCATGTGGGGGAGCCGGTGCTTGAAAAGCTCCGGGTGGACGGCCCCATGCTCCGCTTTGAATTCAGGGACGAAGCGGATAATTTCAATTTTCTGCTCACCGACGGGGGACAGCTCCATATTCTGGATGGCGACTATCAAAAGCTTGATTATGACTTCGACGCTGAAACCGGAGAGTTTCACGTGGCTGATGAGGCCTACGGGTTTTTCGACGCAAAGGTTTCCAAAGACAATATCATCGATGTCAATTTCAAACGGTCCTATCTTCGTCTGGTGATTCACAGTGACGGCATCCGGATTCTCTCCATGAACAACCAGTTGGTGGAGGAGGCTGTCATGGCGCCCTCTATCGGCCTGGAGGGTTATGGCCATATCGGGTCGGGCCGGGGCTATATCTGGTCCAGGACCCTGCCGCTGCTTAAAGACAAACTCATCATCGGCTCCGGTCCCGATTCCTATGTTTTTGAGTTTCCCCAGGAGGATATTCTGGGAAGAGTCAATGAATTTGGCAGAACCTATATCACCGTGGACAAGCCCCACAATCTGTATCTGCAGATGTCGATGAACTCCGGGATGATTTCCCTGGTGCTGTTTCTGGCGGCGGCGGCCTATGTGGTCCTGGTGGGCTTTTACAGGATATTCAAAGAGCAAATCAGGGATCCCTTGGCCGTGGGCCTCTACTTTGGCATTCTGGGCTATCTGGTGACCAGTTTCTTCAATGATTCCGTGGTGTCTATCGCCCCGATTTTCTGGGTCTTTTTCGGCTACTTCATGGCGCAGCTCCACCGGGTGAAAGGGGAAGTGGGTAAATAAACCTTTTGAGGATTAATTTTTTATTAAGTAACCTGGGTGACTTGTTAATTGGAATATTTAAGGGTATGATAAAAACTGACTGAAGGGTCAGTTTTTATTTGTGTCATATTCTGGCCACAATGGGGTAGTAATATTGAAAGGTACGGGAGGGATGTCCTTTGAAGAATAAAGTAATCGCAGTGGCAATGGTCGGAATTCTGGTTTCCGGCGGTCTTTCATCGGCGGCGACCCTGAGTCCCACCTTCAATCTGGTCCGAAGGACAACGGGTTATCAGACCAGTGAGATGGTGAAGGAACAGGTGGGCTTCAATACCATAGAAGCCAAGCTCACCGCCAATTCGATCCAGTCCCAGATTGACAATCTTGAGGAGCTTGATGACAAGGGCTTTGTCCGGTTCGGGATGGAGCAGGAAGTACCCCTGAGAATCAGCCTTATGAGTGCTGCAGGGAATCTCAATCACTCCGTGAAGGTCATGGACCTCACCCATCAGAACACCACCTACAGTGTCTATCTGGGCCTCAGAGACCTCTACATGGGGCTTTACCGGTCCCATGAGGACTATCAGATCAAGATGGAGACCGAGGCTTTTAAAAAAGACCTTTATGAGTTGGAAATGGAGAAGTTCCGCCTCGGCAGAATTTCCGAAGTGGAGCTGATGCTCTCCGAGGCTGAGATGGAGGAGGCCGGGGTGGACCGGCTGGAGGCGCTCAACCAGTACAGAACCATGCTGGAGACCTTCAATCAGTTCATCCACAATGACAATCTCTATGAAGAATACACCTACGCCCTGGAGGAGCCCCAGCTGATGGACCTTCAAGGAGTGGACTTCTATGTGGCCAGAGCCCTGGCCAACCGGGTGGAAATGGTGGACGTTGTGGGAAAAGCTGAGTTGGAGAATGAAAAGAAAGTGTACTATGAGTCAGAGGACGGCAGATTCCTGCGCTCCGAGCTCATCACCGAGGATTATGAGGACCAGTTGGACGAGGTCTTCAAGGCCATGGTGGCTCTCGAGGAGACCGAGGAGGCCATTACCCTTGAAATCATGAGGGCCTACGATGAGGTGCTCATTGCCCGAGGGAATGTGCTCACCCTCAAAGAGACCCTGGATGAACAGACCCAGAGACTGGAAAATCTAAGCCTGCAGAAGGACCTCGGCTATGTTACCGAGAGTACTTACAGGGAGGTTGCCCTTTCCATCGACAATCTCAGAATGAACTATAACCTGGCGGTGATGAGTTACAACACCACGCTGTACCGATTCCTGTTTGCCAGCAACACTGGCCCGGCCTACTAAGGGGGATTAAACCGATGAAAAATACAAGAGTACTATTGTTTGGAATGATGGCGCTAATGGCCTTCGGGTCCATAAGTTTTGCCGAGGACACGGAGGGCACGGAGGCCTACACCCTGGAGGCCCTCATTGAAATGGCCCGGGAGAAAAGCCAGCAGGACATTCTCAACGATTTCAAGATTGAGTTTGCCCAGGATGATCTGGATGAGGCCATTGAAGTTGCGGAATTCAATGCCTACAGCGGGGGAGGGCGTCTGGAGACCCTCTTTCGGATGACCAAGGTCCATGTGGACACCTTCAGGGCGGAGTCGGCTTTGAAGCTGGCCCAGCTCCAGAAGGAGGCGGATGAATACCTGATTGTCACCGAGGTTCACGAGCTGGTCTACGATGTGAAAACCATGGAAATGGGGGTCGAGGCGGCCCGGACCAGGCTGGCCCAGGCCAAACTAAGCTACGAGGCGGATGAAAAGCGGTATGAGCTCGGAATAATCTCCCTCTTGGATCTGAACAACTCCCAGAACGACTACCAGACGGCCCAGATTGACCTCATGGAGGCTGAGAGCGACCTCAGGGACGCCACCAACCAGCTCAAAATCAAGGTGGGCATAGACCCCTCCCAGCCCCTTGAGCTAAACGTGACGGTGGAGCAACTGCCCTTCAACCGCACCTACAGTGGGGACCTGGCCGAGGGAGCGATTGATAAGGACCGGGACCTGTACAGCAAGTATACCGATTACTTTGCCGACAAGACCCTTTTCGAACTCACCGACGACGCCTATGAGCCCTTTGACAAGGAGTACAAGATCGCCTATTATGACTCTGAAATCTCAAGGCTGGCCTATGAAGACGCCTTCAGCAGTTTCAGCACCGGGCTGAGGGGAGATTTTTTCAACCTCGATGTTCTTGAGACCCGGATAAAAATCCAGGACCTTTATCTGGAAATTGCCAGGAAGAATGACGAAATCGCCGGACAGAAGCTCGCTCTGGGGATGATCAGTGAGGTGGAGCGCCTTGGCGAAGAGGCGGACTATCTTGAGGCCCGGCAGAACCGGATGCAGTCCATTATCAACTACAACATGAAGGTCCTTGAGCTTGAAGAAATTCTGATAGACTGACCAAAAGCCTGTGAGCCACCCCCCGCCACCAGGGAGGGTGGTTTTTTTTGTGTTCTTTACGGAGGGGACCGCCGGAATCAAAGGCCACCCCAGGTTTTAGTGGTTGAAAAAGGCCGGCTCATGGGATGAGCCGGCCTCCTGTCATGGAAGTTAAAAGAAATCAGTGGAGTTACATAATGGTGGTGTAGGTGATGATTCCCTCCTGGTCCCTCATTTCATTGCCCTCAAGGTCTCGCAGGGGGACTTCCTGGGTCAGGGTGAGGCCGTCAAGGTCGTCGTCCCCGGGATTTTCAACCACCAGGAAGTAGGTGCTGACATTGTTTTTCTCCAGGGAATCCCAGGAGGAACTGATGGCCAGAACCTCGTAGTCGCCCCCCTCCACCTCAAAGCTGTAGATGCTGAGACTGGCGGCATTGATGGTTTCGGTAAAATGCAGGGCGATGACCGTGGCGTTGGTGCCGGGAAATTCGTCGTCAAAGGTGTTCAATGTGGTGAGAAGGATTCCTGGATCGTCCTCATCCCCGTCCTCGTCAAGGTCGTAAAGAATGAAGGCGGGATCGATGGCATCCTCCACCAGGGCGTTGGAGGGGGTTCCCATGAGGGAAAGGGTTTCTCCGTAGGCATTGACAGAATCAGTGCCGACGACCCGGTACATCAGGTCCACTGCGTCATAGGCCATGGCATCCTCAAGGGTATAGGTGGCCTTGGAGCCCTCTGTGGAAATCTCATAATTGACCCCGGTGGTGGCGGTGGCGGCGGAATCCACATAGAAACGCAGGTCTTCGGATTCAAAGTCTGTGAAGTCGTCATCGAAGAAGACTTCGACGGTGTTGGGTCCCACGGCCTTCACTTCGGTGATGGCCACTTCTCCCGGCGCATCGATATTCATGGTGTAGGAATACTGGGTGGTGGTGTTGCCAGCGGCATCAGCGAGACGGCCCACCTCAAGGGTGCCCAGGGAGGGACTCAGGTCGAGACCGTGGACACTGTCCTCTGAGACACTGGGGATAAAGATTTCAAGGGTGTCGCCGCCGCTTGAAACATTGGTGGTGAGATCGCTGTCAAGCTGCGAGAGCTCGAAGGAGGCGGTGCTGGGTGAATACCCTGAACCCCGGTCTGTAAGAGCACCCGACTTGATGATGTAGTTGCTGAGATTGCTGATGCTGTAGCTGCCACTGGTGGCCATGGCTTCATTGAAACGCACAAGCAGGACCTGGTCGGTTTCCCCGGCCCGGTGGATGACTGCTTCGAAATCTCCAAAGTCCGGAGGGGTCTGGTCGGTCATGGTGAAGCTGAGGGTAGTGGTTTCCATTTCCGTTGCCAGGGGAAGATTCTTGTCCCTGACCCCTTCAATCACCAGTTCAAAGGTGCCCTCGATGGGTTCTGTAAAGGTGATGGCAATGGGGTCCTCCATGTCAAGATCCCCGCTTGAGGGAGTGAAGTTCATCTTGCTTGAAATATTTTTGTCTGATGAATCATAGAGTCTGAGCTCCAAGTCGTCAAGGTCCACATCTTCAGTGAAATAGAGCTCGGCACTGGTAGCGGAGATGATTTTCAGCTCCTCTACTTCAGGGGCCGTGGTATCCGAGGGCAGGTCCACCCGTTTGACCTGGTCGGTGTTTTCGTTTTCCCACAGGTCTTCCACTTCCCCTGCCTTGACATAGACGTAGACGGTGCTGTCGGGAAGTCCTCTCGACGAATCAAAGGTCAGGGTCATTTCATTGCCCTCAAGGGTCACGGTGCTGGGGTAGTAGTTGGTATTGGTGTGGTAGATTCCCGGACTTGTGGGGGAGACGCTGATGGTGTCCGGGGCGAGGTCTTCACTCCAGACAAGGGTTACCTCCGTGGTGGAGGCCTCCTTGAAATCCACAATGGTGGGCGGGGTCGTATCCTTGGTGACATAGCTGGAGAGGGTGCTTTCCTGGGTGCTGAACCCGGCATAGTCCCGGATGCCTGGGTCTGCCGTGACGGTATAGGTGCCGGTTTCCAGGGGGTTGTAGAGCTCAAGGTCCACAAAATCATCGGTCAGGCCCAGGTGGACCTTGTTGATGAGCAGGGAACCGTCATTGACCGAGAAGTTGCTCTTCACCAGGTCCAGGGTGTTCATGGGCTCTGAAAAATGCACCCGGAGGGTCCTTTTGCCCACGGCCTCAAGTTGTGTGGCTTCGGGGACAGTGGTATCCATTATGGTGAAGTATTTTGTGGTGTCGGGGAGGATGTCCTCCCCGCGACTCATGACATCCTCAATCCGGAGACTGGCCGAGGTCTGCTGGGGCACGGCGCCGTTGAGGGTGAGGGTCACGGTTTTACCCGGCTCATCCACTTCGGCCAACAGGATATCGATGACATTGGCCCCTTCTTTGAGGGTATAATTGTCCGTGTCCGTGGCGGTCTCCTCGTCCAGGGTCTGGTTGAAATTCACAGTGACTTCAATCAAATTGTCGGCTGTGACGCTCTGGACCTTGAAGTCCTCCACCGGTGCGTCTTCGCTGAGGACTCCCAGGGCGACTCCCAAGAGCACTCCCTGGGTGTTTTTGGTGTTGATGGCGTCGTACATCAGTTCAAAGACCTGTCCCCTTAAAATGGGGCTGCTGGCATTGGTGTCGATTCCCAGGGCGCGGGCGTCTTCCACGGCCCCCTCCCAGGCTCCCGTATAGCCGAGGGCTCTGAGCATAAAGGCGGCGGCCATCTGCTCATTGACGGGGTCCATGGGGCCGAACTTGCCCCCGCCGATGCCGTAGGTCCACTCATTGGCTTCGGCATAGGCCACGTAGGGGGCATACCAGTCACTGGCAGAGACATCGGTGAAGGTGGTGGGCTGGCTGAAATTCATGGCCTGGTTCTCCACGCCGTACATCCTCGAAAGGACCACCATCATCTCGGCCCGGGTGATGGGACTGGACTCGTTGAGATTGCCTGTGCCGTCTCCCTTCACCAGGCCGAGGTCGAAGAGGGTTTCCCCATAGCCGGCCCCGTAGACGGGCAGGGTGCCCAGGAGCAGCACGAGTATCAATAACAGACTCATGGTTCTTTTCATTGTCATTGCCTCCTTAAAAAGGTTTTTGTCAAATTTGTTTTCCACCTGATATATATACCCATGGAACAGGGAAAATCACATTTAGGGAAGACTCATAAAAAAGGGGGTCCCTCACAAGGAAGGACCCTGAAAACAGTATAGGAGAATTAATTCATCACGGCCGCTGATTCTTTAAGGGAAAGATCAGGGGTGAAAAATCGATAATAGATTAACAATCTATCGGTATCAGTATAATAGATAGGGTATACAGTATTCAAGGTTTAAAATAGATTGATAGGTTTTAAAAAATCCGACGAAGGTATTGGTAAGGTTTTACAATTCGCCCGGGAAAATTTGCTTTTAATCCCTTGTAAAGGTGGAATGACTTGGGTATAATTAAAACCGACCAGTCGGTCGGAAGGAGATTGCTATGAAAAGAATAGGGATAATGAGTCTTATACTGGTGACCTTGCTGGTCACCGGTTGTCAAAGTGTTGATGTGGCGCCCCAGGAGGAAACCGTGGCGGTGGAAGTCATGTCTCCGATGCCTGGGAATCTGACCAAGACCCTGGTCTTCACCGGGGAGATGTTGCCGGGAGAGTCGGTGACGGTAAGTCCGAAGGTCGCCGGCAATGAAGAGGTTCTCGAGGTCCTGGTCAAGGTGGGAGACTGGGTGAAGGCGGACCAGATCCTCGCCGTTCTCAAGGGGGAGAATACCGCGGACCAGGTGGAAAGCGCCCGGCTGCAGTATGAACTTGCCAGGAGCAACTACAATACCCAGTATGAGAATTATCTCAACGCCGTGGACCAGTTGGAAAACATCCGCATTCTCTACGAAGCCGGCGGGGTCTCCAAGTCGGAATATGACAATGCCAGACTGAGGGCTTCGGGAAACCAACTCTCCCTCCTGCAGGACCAGCTCAACCAGGCCAGGTTTGCCTATGAAAACGCCCTTGAAATGGAGGGGGACCTCTCCCTGAAGGCACCTGTCAGCGGGGTGGTGGGAGAAATCAACCTTTCTGAGAACAATCCGGCCTCCCCCCAGAACACCATCAGAATCCTGAACCTGGAAAATCTGGAGGTCTCTTTTTTCGTTCCCGAGGGAAAGATCTCCCTGGTCACTCCCCAGATGCCTGTGAGGGTGGTGGTTCCCGCTGCCGGGAAGTTCTTTGAAGGGACTGTGGACTGGGTGAATCCTGAAAAAGATCCCAGAAAAAACATGTACCCCGGCTCTGTGCTGGTGGAGGATGCCGGCGGGATGCTCTATCCGGGGATGATGGTCCTGGTGGAACTGGATCTTGTCCTGGACCCTGTGGTGCTGCTTCCCGTGGATGCGGTGCTTTTTGATGAAGACTACTATGTCTACCGGGTGGTTGAGGACCGGGTTCAGAGGACCCCGGTGACCCTGGGGGAAGACAACGGTGAGATGATTGAAATCCTCGGCGGCCTTGGCGAAGAGGATCTTGTGGTGGTCAAGGGCCAGGATTTCCTTGACGAGGACGATGCCGTCAAAGTTGTAAGGGGGCGCTGAGATGAGAATTTCCAATCTTTCCATCCAACGTCCCGTCACGGTGGTGATGCTCACCCTGATTGTGGTCATGCTGGGCGTGGTGAGCTTCAGCAATCTGGCGGTGGACCTGTATCCGGAAATCGAGGTGCCGGTTTCCCTGGTCTCCACAAGCTACAGCGGCGTGAGTCCCCAGGAAATGGAAACCCTGGTCACCCGGCCTCTTGAAGGGGCCCTGGCCACGGTGAGCGGCCTGGACGAGCTGAGTTCCAGCTCCTCCGAGGGAAGCTCTCTGGTGGTGCTCTTTTTTGATTTTGGCATAGACATGGAAACCGCCGCCCTGGAGATGCGGGAGAAGGTGGACATGGTCAAGGGAGCCCTGCCGGAGGATGCCGGCACCCCCAGGGTATTCAAGATTGATCCCAATGCCATGCCGGTGATGACCCTGAGTGTCAAAAGCTCCGGGGACCTGGCTGAGACCCAGACCATAGTGGAGGACAAGGTCCTCTCCCGACTTGAAAGAATCGCCGGAGTGGCCTCTGCGAATCTGTCCGGAGGACTCTCCGACGAGGTTCTGGTTGAAATCGATCCTCTGGCTCTTGAGAATTACGGCCTTTCCTTCAATCAGCTCAAAAGCATCCTGATCAGTGAAAACCTCAATCTCCCCTCAGGGGAGGTCCGGCGAGGGGACAAGAACATGCCCCTGAGGATTCTCGGAGAGTACACCTCTGTGGAGGAAGTCGCCGCCCTGCCCATCCTGCTCGGAGACGGCACGGTGATCCGTCTGGGGGATGTCTCGAAAATTTCCCTGGACCAGGAGGAAACCATCAGCATCAACCGCCTCGACGGGGAGCTTTCCCTGGGGGTCAATCTGACCAAATCCTCTGACGCCAACACAGTCAAGGTGGCCAGCGCCGTCCGGGAGGAGCTGGACAAACTGACCCGGGAAATGGATGACCTTGAAATCGGCATTATCTATGACGCCTCGGAATTCATCAACAAGGCTATTTCCAATGTTGCTCTGAGCGGTATCATCGGCGGTATTCTCGCTGTAATGATTCTTTATCTTTTTCTGAGAAATATCAGGACCACCCTGGTGATTGCCATTTCCATCCCCGTATCCATTATCGCCACCTTCAGTCTCATCTATTTCAACGGAATCACCATCAATCTGATGACTCTGGGGGGGCTGGCCCTGGGACTCGGAATGCTTGTGGACAATTCCATCGTGGTTCTGGAAAACATCTACCGCTACCGGGACCTCGGCCACAGCCGGGTCCAGGCTGCGAAGGAGGGGACCGAGGAGGTTTCCATGGCAGTCATCGCCTCCACCCTCACCACGGTGGCGGTTTTTCTGCCCATTGTCTTCGTGGAAGGGGTCACTTCCATCCTTTTCAAGGAGCTGGCCCTGACGGTGACCTTCTCACTCCTGGCTTCCCTGGTGGTGGCTCTGACCCTGGTCCCCATGCTGTCCAGTGTGATTCTCAAGGTGGACCACTCCAAGGACGACACCAGGAGATTCAGCACCTTTGACAAGGCCTTTAAGAGGGTTCAGGACTTCTATGACCGGTTGCTCCACCGGGCCCTGGATCACCGCAGGGCGACGGTTTTCATCGCCCTGGGAACCCTGCTTCTGTCCCTGGGACTCATGGTTTTCGTAGGGGTGGAGTTCATCCCGGCCATGGATGAGGGGAGTGTCAGCATCGAGGTTGAGCTGCCCAGTGCGACCCGATTTGAAAAAACCCTGGAAGTGGTGGACCGGATTGAAGAGGATTTGAGAGGAATTCCTGAAATCGCCTCCATTGCCACCACCGTGGGGTCTTCGGGGATGGGATTTATCTCCAATGTTTCGGGGAATACGGGCAGCATCACCGCCACCCTGGTGGACCGGGGAGACCGGGAGAAAACCACCTTCGAGGTGGCGGATGAGCTCAGGGCTGTTTTCAAGGAATACGCTGGCGTCAAGATCAGTGTCGGCGCGGCCCAGACCCAGGGCTTCGGGGGCATGACGGCTCCGGTTTCCATTGAAATCAAGGGGGACGACCTGGAGGTGCTCAGGGATTACTCCGATGAGATTGTTGCCCTGGCCCGGGGGGTGGAGGGCACCCGGGAGGTGACCTCGAGCATCGCCGAGGAACAGAACGAGCTGGTGCTCAAGATTGACCGGGACAGGGCGGCCTTCTTCGGCATGACCGGGGCCGGCGTCACCCAGTATGTCCGGGACCTCACCCAGGGGACCACCCTCACCCGGTACAAGACCGGGGGTGAGGAAATCGCCATCAGAATCCAGGGGGACAAATCCCTCACGGCTTCTGTGGATGAGCTCAGAAACCTGCTGGTGGAGACCCCCTATGGCCTGGTGAGCCTTGAAGAACTCACCAAAAGCCTGGAAATAGTCAAAAGTCCCACGACCATAACCCGGCAGGACCAGGTCAGAACCGTGACCATTTCCATGGATATTTTTGAAAGGGACCTGCGAAGCATTTCCGTGGAACTTGAAGAAAAGCTCTCCAGTCTCGTTTTTCCCGACGGTTATACCTATTATATCGGCGGTCAGAACGAGGACCTCATAGAATCCTTTGAATCCCTCTTTCTGGCCCTTGTCCTGGCAGTGCTCCTGGTCTATATGATCATGGCCAGCCAGTTCGAGAATCTGAAATACCCCCTCATTATCATGTTCACCCTGCCCCTGGCCCTTTCAGGGAGTATCATCGCCCTGTTTGTCACGGGAAGGACCCTCAGCGTACCGGCAATGATCGGTGTCATCATGCTGGCGGGTATTGTAGTGAACAATGCCATTGTACTGGTGGATTACATCAATACCCTGAGGCGCCGGGGAATGGCCCTCAGGGAATCCCTTGTGGAGGCGGCGCGGGTCAGGCTCAGACCCATACTCATGACCACTCTGACCACGGTACTGGGGCTTGTGCCCATGGCGCTGGGTCTTGGAGAAGGTTCCGAAACCACGGCGCCCCTGGCCACCGTGGTGGTGGGAGGACTCCTCTATGCGACCCTGCTGACCATCGTTTTGATTCCAACGGTCTATCTCATTTTCAATCGCAGAGTACTTCGGGAGGAGGCCGCCGGTGAGAGTCTATAAAGACAAGGAAATCCAGATTTTCAAAGCGGCCTGGGAGCACATCACCCAGGAAGGATACCATGAAACCACCATCAGCCGCATCGCCAAGGCGGCGGGAGTAGGCAAGGGAACGGTCTATGAGTATTTCTCCTCAAAGGAGGAGCTTGTGGCCTCCATGGTGGTCTACAATCTTGAGACAGCGGGACAGCAGGTGGCGGCGGCTCTGGAAAAAGCCTCCTCTCCGGAGGAGAAGCTGAGGATACTGGGCACAAGGGATATCGAAAAAGCCCTGGGTATGATGCAGACCATGAAGCTCCTGCAGACCCTCAAGGGTTTTGACCAATGCAATGTCAGGGAGGAGGTCTTCAGACTCATGAGGGAAAGATACCTCCTGGTGGAGGAGATTCTCATAGAAGGCATGGCGGCCGGGGATTTTGACCTCGGGAACGCCGCCCACGGCGCCATGCTCTTCATGGGCACTCTGAACAATACCCTGATGCGCAATCACTTCGGGGGGGATCTGGCCATCGATCCCTTCGAAGTGCTGGAATTCGTCATAGAAAGACTCAAGAAATAATCCGCCTGAGGCGCCGGGAGACTTGACTCCCGGCGCTTTTTTTTTCTTCATAATTGTGCCACATTTCATGACTACAATGAGTCATGAGATATTTTTGGGAGGTCGAATCATGAAGAAAAAATGGGTCATCAGTGTGGTTGTGATAGCACTTTTAGGCGGGTTTCCCGTGTATCAGTGGATGACGGGAGAAAAGGCGGAGGCTGCTCCCGAGGAAAAAATCACTGAGGTGAAGGTAAAGACCGGGGATCTTAGAATCACAGAGCTTGCCGACGGGAATCTGGAGATTCCGGGTTCGGAGATACTCTCGCCCTACAGTGGCAGGGTCCTTTCAGTGACCGCATTTCCCGGGAGTTTTGTGGAGGCGGGGGACAAAATCCTGGAAATCGCCATGAGTGAAACCCAGGCCAGGGACTTTGTCCTGGGTCTGGAAGAGTCGCTGTTAAAAAGTGAAAAAGAAAAAATCGATGCCTGCGAGACCCTGGAGGAGCTTGAAGCAGCCTACGCTGAAGGGACCGGTCTGCTGAGTCTTATGACGGAGTATCCCGGCATGTATCCGGCGTTGGAGATTCAGGAGCTAAGGACCCATGTCAACCGGCTTGCAGATGCGCTGGATTACGCCGGACGCGCCTGTGAAGCGGCCTCGGAGGCCTATGAGGCCGCCCGGGAGGAGCAGGTGGTCCTTTTAGAGGCCCTGGAGGGAAAGGGGAGCCTCGACGTCCTGGCCCCCTATGACGGAACCCTTCTGAGTGTGAAAAACGATGCGGGTGATTTCGTCATGGAGAACAATCCCCTCTTCACCCTGGGGAATCCGGAGGATGCCTATGTCAGAAGCAGTGTGTCGGAGCTGGACATGGGGCTGATTGCCGCGGGTCAGAAGGCGGTTCTCAACTTTGAAATCAACTACGGCAATGAGATTGCCGGGGAGGTTGCGGGAATCGACCCCGAGGGGAAGATTGACAACAACGGGATTGTCACCTATGAGGTGAGAATCAGAGTGACGGATCCCCTGCCCAGTGTCCTCAACGGACTCAGCGCCCAGGTGGAATTTGTCATCAGGGAGCGGACCGGGGTCATGGTGATTCCCAACAGCACTGTGAAGATAGTCGACGGGAAGCAGATGGTGGAGGTCAAGACTGAGACGGGTTCTGAAATGGTGGCAATCACCACCGGTTTTACTGACGGCATGGCCACGGAGGTTCTCAGCGGTCTCGAAGTGGGTCAGACTCTTTTGATCCGGACGCTGCGGTAGGTGACAGCATGAGACTTGAAGAGCTTTTCAGGCTGATATTCGCCAATTTGAAGGCCAACACCTTCAGGGTGTTTCTCACCATGCTGGGGATTGTGGTGGGAGCGGCCACCATCGTGATGGTGGTGGGGATCGGCAGGGCCTCCCAGGAAGCCGTGGAGGACCAGTTTGCCATGCTCAATGTGGGAACCTTGTACATCCAGTCCGTGGGTGGCAGCGGGGCCACAAACTTTAAAATCGGTCCCGGGGACATGACCATGATTCTTGAAAACAGCGAATACATCGCCGATGCCACCATTACCGTGGGGACCCGGACCACTATGGCCTCCAGCACGGCCACCTATGACGGCGGGGTCAACGGGGTCATGGACAACTTTGACGATCTGAGCAATCTCACCATGCTGGTGGGGGACTTCATTGCCCCCGGGGACTCCGAGGACCGGGCGAGAATTGTGGTTCTGGGCGAAGAACTGGCCACCCTCCTCTACGAGGATCCGGTGCTGGCCCTGGGCCAGTCCATCACCGTCGCCGGAAGACGCTACGAGGTCAGCGGGGTGGTCAACCGCATCGGGGATTCGGTCCAGGGCATCACCGTGGACGACAGCGCCTTCATGCCCTATGAAACCGTGGAGAACTACATTCTAGGCAGCACCTCGAAACCCAGGATCATTGCCGTGGCCCGGGACCTTGACGCCGTTGCGCCGGCCATCCTTGAAGTCGAGCAGCTCTTCATGGATGAATACCGCGCCACCGGTGGGGCGGAGGTTTCTGTCAGAGACGCCGGAAGCCGTCTGGTGGCAGCCCAGGATTCGGCAAGGACCATGTCGGTACTTCTGATTTCCATCGCTGTCATTACCCTCATTGTCGGGGGAATCGGGATTATGAACGTTCTCTTTGTTTCTGTGAAGGAACGGACCAAGGAGATCGGAATTCTCAAGGCCCTGGGGGCAAGAAAGCAGGATATTCTCCTGGAATTCCTCCTGGAGTCTGTCATCATCAGCGGTCTGGGAGGTCTTGCGGGAATTCTTCTGAGTTTTGTCATGACCCCCCTCATAGCCTATCTGGAGGTGGCGGTGTCCCCCTCCCTGGAGGGGTACGCCCTGGCCTTCGTTTTTTCCATCGTTACCGGCACCTTTTTTGGATACTATCCGGCGACTCGAGCCGCGGCCCTCAAGCCCATCGACGCCTTGAGATATGAATAGGGAGTGAATCAATATGAAAAAATCAATCATAGTACTGGGATTTATTGTTCTGAGTCTGGGAGCCCTTGCAGGGTGTGCCCTGGAGGAAGCCGGAACAGCCGCGCCGGCTGAAGAAGCACCGGCACTAAAAACCCCGGAAGACGCGACAGCTGAGACGAGCCGGATTTTTCCTCAGAGAAAGGCGGAGGTGACCGGTGAGGTCCAGTCCATTATCGGCAATGAAGTGACGGTGGGCCTTTACGCCCCGGCCAGCGCCAGTGACGGCAGCTCGGGAACGAATCCCGAGGGAGAGGAACTCACCGAGGAGGAAAAGGCGGCCAGACAGGATGAAAACAAGGCTTCAGGCGGGGGCGGCACTGGAGACGGAGCCGGGAGCACCCGGGAGGTGGTCCTCAGCGGTGAAAGTCTGACGCTGCTGATTCCTGTCGGCACACCGGTATATCAATCCAGTGAAGCCACCGGGGAGCCCGTAGGGATTGAAATCATCGATATCAGCCAGGGGGCCTCCGTGAAGATCTGGCTCCTCGAGGGGGAAACTCCGGATCCGGGTCTGGCGGAATTTGTCCAGGTGGTGAACTGATGGACGCCCGGGACAAGGTGATTGCCATCAGGAATCTGAGAAAGTCCTATGCCATGGGCGGGCAGCAGCTCGAAGTCCTCAAAGGCATTGATTTTCATGTGGCCCGGGGGGAGTTTGTCGCCATCCTGGGGCCTTCGGGCAGCGGCAAGTCCACCCTCATGAACATCATTGGACTGATTGATACCAAGACCTCTGGCGAGTACGACCTCGACGGCATCAGCGTGGAGAAATTTTCCGAGGATGACCTGGCGGGCCTCAGGAATCTCAAAATCGGCTTTATCTTCCAGAAATTCAATCTGCTGGGCCGTTTCACCTCGCAGCACAATGTGGAGATTCCTCTGATTCTGCGGGGCAAAACCAAGGAGGAGGCCAGGGAAAAATCCGTTGATATGCTTGAAGCCGTCGGGCTCAAAGACCGGATCCACCACAAGCCCATCGAGCTCAGCGGCGGTCAGCAGCAGCGGGTGGCCATTGCCCGGGCCCTGGTGGGGGAGCCGCAACTGATTCTTGCAGATGAGCCCACGGGAAACCTCGACACCCAGAGCGGCGAGGAAATCATGGACATCCTTTCAGCCCTCAATCGGGAGGGAAACACCATTGTTTTGATTACCCACGAGCCTGAGATTGCCAGGCGGGCCCATCGGATCGTCCAGCTGAAGGACGGCCTGGTGGTTTGAAAACCGGAAATTTCCGGTTTTTTTTATGTCAAAAAAAGGGAACTGATGACTTGTCTTATTTCATGGGTATTGATAAGATGGAAACATGAGTCGGATGGACCGCCACAAACCCCGGAAACAGGTCGCAGGGGCTTTTGGCGGCCAAGGCGGACAAGAGGAGGAAAAGATGACGATACTGGTGACTGGCGGCCTGGGATATATCGGCTCCAATACGGTGGTTGCCCTGGCAGAGGCGGGGTATGAACCTGTTATTGTGGACAATCTTTCAAATAGCCGCATCGAGGTCCTCAAGGAGATAGAGGGCATTTTAAAGAGGCGGATTCCCTTTTACCGGGGGGATTTGCTGGATGAGGCCTTCCTTGAGCGGGTTTTTGACCTGACAAATCCCAAGGGCGTGGTTCATTTTGCCGGGTTCAAGGCCGTGGGTGAATCCGTGGCCGAGCCCTTGAAATACTATGAGAACAATGTGGCCGGCAGCATGACGCTTTTGAAGGTCATGAAAGCCCGCAGGGTCTACCGGATTGTTTTCAGTTCCTCTGCCACCGTCTATGATCCGGCCCAGGCGCCTCCCTTTGAAGAGACCATGGCCCTTTCGCCCGTCAATCCCTACGGTCATTCAAAGCTCATGGTGGAAAAAATTCTCGAGGGTCTCAACCAGACTCCGGATCCCTGGTCCGTGGGAATTCTCAGGTACTTCAACCCTCTGGGGGCCCACAAAAGCGGGCTTTTGGGGGAGGATCCCAGGGGAATCCCCAACAACCTGATGCCCTATATTACCCGGGTAGCCAGGGGGGAACTGGAATTTCTCAGGATTTTTGGTTCGGACTATGATACGATAGATGGCACCGGAGTCAGGGATTATATCCACGTGGAGGATCTGGCCCGGGGACATATCAAGGCCCTTGAGGCCCTGTCCCGGGGACCGGGACTGGGTGTCTACAACCTCGGCACCGGCACGGGCCACAGCGTCATGGAGGTGCTGGACACCTTCGAAAAGGTCAACGGGGTGAAAATTCCCTATGAGAGGCATCCCCGAAGGCCGGGGGACGTGGCCGCAAGCTTTGCCGCCACAGCACGGGCCAGGGAGGTTCTGGGCTTTGAGGCCCGGCAGTCCCTTGAAGCCATGTGCCGGGATGCCTGGCGCTATGAAAAGAAGAAACGACAGACACCGAAGTCGATGAACAGGATGTTAAAAGGAATGCGTTACTACAAAGAACTCGAGATTGCCAAGGAGCTTGCCATCAAGGCGGGAGAAGTGATTCTCAGGGCTTACCGGCAGTCGGACTACGAGATTGAGACCAAGGATGACGATTCGCCGGTGACGACGGCAGACCGTGAGGCCAATGCCCTCATTGTCACGGGACTCAAAGAGGCCTTCGGGGAGATTCCCGTCCTGGCCGAGGAAAGTGCCGATGACAAGGCCCGCCTGAAAAGTGATTTCTGCTGGTTGGTGGATCCCTTGGACGGGACCAGGGAGTTTATCAAGGGCAATGATGAATTCAGTGTGAATATCGCCCTGGTGTTCAGATCCCGGCCAGTGCTTGGCGTGATTTATGTCCCCACCACCGACGAACTCTACTATGCCGTGGAGGAGGAGGGCAGCTATCTTGAAACACCCCAGGAAATCAAAAAACTCCGGGTGGCCAATCGAACCCAGGAACTCGTTGCCCTCAGTTCAAGGTCCCGGGTTTCTCCCAGACTGACGGCGATTTATGCTCAGCACCAGCGGATCCGGGAAGTCATAGCCATGGGAAGCTCCATCAAGGGATGCATGATTGCCAGAGGGAGTGCTGAAATCTACTACAGTCTGGGAAAAACCATGGAGTGGGACACGGCGGCCATGGAAATCATCGTAACGGAGGCCGGGGGAATCTTCAGACAGCTGGACGATACCCTGATGTGCTACAACCGGAAAAACCCCTTGAATGAAAAGGGCTTCTATGTCCTCAACAACAGCGAGAACAAACTGGCCCTGCAGGAGGAATGATACAAGTGCACAAGGAACTCATGGTACTCGTCACGGCGATGGTACCCATTTCAGAACTCAGGGGGGCGATCCCCCTGGGCATCAGCCTCGGGCTGCCTCCCCTGGAGAGTCTGTTCATCGCTCTTTTGGGGAATCTGCTGATTGTGCCGGCCCTGCTCCTGATTGTCAGGCCCCTTTTTACATATTTCAAAAGTCTCAGGGCGCTAAGAAGCTGGGTGAACGCCTATGAGGAGCGGGCGGCCCACAAGATGAAGCATTACCGGAAATACCGGCTTATCGGTCTCTTCCTTCTCGTGGCCGTGCCCATCCCCACCACCGGGGTCTATACCGGTGTGGTGGCTGCCAATGTCTTGAAAATTGAATTTCGAAATGCCTGGCTGGCCATTTCCCTGGGTGTCCTGGTGGCTGGAATACTGGTCTACATGCTTTCCATCAATCTGATTCACCTCTTTTGACCCAGGGACTTATTGACGAAAGGTCCTAAAGAATATATACTGGGAAGGTATTAAAATAATGATTCGCACCCTTTTGCAAGGGTGCCTGCCCAGCCCTCAATTCACAGCACGGTGGGTGGTCATCCCTTGGGTGACCCCTCACTCTTTTTTTTAGAAATCATACAGGAGGTATCGTATGTCGACCAAGTATATTTTTGTCACGGGAGGGGTTGTCTCCTCTCTGGGAAAGGGCATCACCGCCGCTTCCCTGGGCCGATTGCTCAAGGCAAGGGGGCTGAGTGTCTCCATCCAGAAATTCGATCCCTATATCAACGTGGATCCGGGGACCATGAGTCCCTACCAGCATGGCGAAGTTTTCGTCACCGAGGACGGTGCTGAGACGGACCTCGACCTCGGACATTACGAACGCTTTGTGGATGTGAATCTCACAAAAAATTCCAATGTCACCACGGGAAAGGTCTATTGGTCGGTTCTCAACAAGGAAAGAAAAGGGGCCTACCTCGGGGCGACTGTCCAAGTCATTCCCCACATCACCAATGAAATCAAAGAAAGGGCCTATCGGGTGGCCAGAAACGAAAATCCCGATGTCATCATTACGGAGATCGGCGGCACCGTGGGGGACATTGAGTCCCTGCCCTTCATGGAAGCCATCCGGCAGATCAAGACCGATGTGGGGCGCGACCACGTCCTCTATATCCATGTGACCCTGGTGCCTTATCTTGAAATGGCGGGGGAGCTCAAGACCAAGCCCACCCAGCACAGTGTCAAGGAACTCAGGGAGATCGGCATTCAGCCGGACCTCATTATCTGCCGGACCACAAAGGTCCTCAGTGAGGATATCCGGGCGAAAATCGGTTTGTTCTGCGATCTGGAAACGGAGAATGTCATCAGCAATCTGGATGCGAAAAGCATCTACGAAGTTCCCTTGATGCTTGAAGCGGAGGGACTTGCTGAAAAGGTCTGCCACAAGCTGGGTCTGGAATGCCAGGTTCCAGATTTGTCCGAATGGCGGCGGATGGTGGAAATCGAGCGCAATCTCACGGAGTCAGTGACCATTGCCCTGGTGGGCAAATACGTGGAGCTCAAGGACGCCTATCTCAGTGTGGCGGAGGCTCTCAAGCACGCTGGATTCGCCAACGAAATCGCTGTAAAAATCGACTGGATCAGTTCGGAGGGAGTGCATCAGGACAATGTAGCAAAGCTACTTGGCCAGGCCGACGGGATTCTGGTTCCCGGAGGCTTTGGAGACCGGGGCATCGAGGGCAAGATCATTGCCACCCAGTATGCCAGGGAGCACAGGATTCCCTTCCTGGGAATCTGTCTGGGCATGCAGATGGCCAGTGTGGAATTCGCCAGAAACATTCTGGACCTCGAAGGAGCCCATAGCTCAGAGCTCGATCCTGAAACCCTTTATCCAGTCATTGACCTGATGCCGGAGCAGCTCGACCTCGAAATGATGGGGGGAACCATGCGTCTGGGAGTCTATCCCTGCAAGCTGAAGCCGGGGACCAAGGCCTTTGAGGCCTATGGGGAGGACCTCATCTATGAGCGGCACCGTCACCGGTATGAATTCAACAACAAATACCGGGAAGCCTTTCAGGAGGAGGGGTTCGTTTTCAGCGGCCTTTCCCCGGATGAGCGGCTGGTCGAAATCATTGAACTGAAGGACCACCCCTGGTTTGTGGCCACCCAGTTCCATCCCGAGTTCAAGTCCCGTCCTACGAAGGCCCAGCCGATTTTCAGGGAATTTGTCAAGGCTGCCAAGGATTGCAGATAATCCAACCAAAAAGTAGTTCAGGGTTTCCTGAACTACTTTTTTTGATGGGTATGACGGGCTGGGCGCTAATCCTTCTCGTAGAGCGGCTTCTCATAGTACTCATAAAGCAGTTGGTTGATTTCACTGACCTCCAAGTGCTTTTCAATCCCGTACTTGATGATGGTATCCCGCTTCACCTTGGTGTAAAGAGGGGAATAGCCTGAAACCTTCAAAAGGGTCTGGACCTCTTCAAGTTCCCGGCACACCGCCAGGGCGATCTGAAGCAGTTTGTCCCTGGAAGCCCTTCGGTTGCCGGCGACAATCTGATAGGCATAGGTGCGGTCAATCTCGGTTTTTTTGATGATATCCGCCACCCGCATATTGTATTTGAGCAAAAGAGATTCCATGTATTCCTTGAAAGCCATTTCCTTGAAGACAAAATTGAATTCTTCAAGATAGCTGTCGATGGAAGAGGAATGCTTCAGGATTTCATCGAGTTCTTCAGTTTTCAGAGACTTCGCCATATCACAAACCTCCTTTTTCATATAGTATACCATAGAAAGAGGGAGGAATATTAAGTTATAATGGAATTGTTAAGCGGATTCACAGGAGGAGGTGACGGGACCCAGTGGAATATCGTCCTGAAATTGCAACCATAAAGAGTCGAATACAGCGCATTGAAAATGTCTTTGCAGGACAGATCAAGGTCCTTTACCGACTCAGCGACTTTGGCAAGGATGTCTTTTTGATCACAAAGGACGGCAGGAAAATGAAGCTGCGCATCCTGCCCCTCACCGGCGAGGAGTTGATCAGAATCTCCCAGCTCAGTCGGATTGAGGACCGGCGGGTGGCCAAGGTGGTGGAATACCGCATTGCCGCAGAGGAAATCTATCTCATCACCACCTTTTTTCCGGGCAAGACCCTCTATGACACCGTTCGCGAAGAGGGGGTCTTCTCAGAAAAGGCCGCTCTGAACATCACCCGGGAAATTGCCCTGATTCTGAAGGAACTCCACGGTCAAAAGCCTCTGCCCCTGATTTTCAGAGACCTGCAGCCCAAGAATATTGTCATCAGGGACCATGAGGTTTATCTGATTGACATCGAGAGAATCAAGGAATATATTCCCCAGAGGACCCATGACACCCAGGTTATGGGGACTGTGGGTTTCATTGCCCCGGAGCAGTATGGATTCGGCCAGGCGGATGAAAAAAGCGATATCTACAGCCTGGGGATGTGTCTGTATTTCATGGTTTCGGGCAGAATCCCGGAATTCAGAAACCAGCGGGTGGATTTCAGAAATCTGAATCTGTCGGATTCGCTTCAAAAGCTTCTGCTGCGGATGACGGATTTCAGTCCGGAAAAACGACTGGCTTCCGTTGAACGGGTCATCGACCTGATAGAGAACCGTCATCTCAAACGGCTTTCAAAGTGGGTGGGCCTGACCGGAGTGCTGCTGGTAGCGGTGATGCTCATTGCAGGATCCAACCCCGTGGGTTATCTGGGAGGCGGGCCCAGAGACTGGGAGGCGGTTTCTCCTATCGGAGCCTATTTTCCCAGGGGCGTGACCTTCAATGAGGCTGAAAATATTCCCTATCACCGCGAAGGGGATATTATCGTCAGGGATTTTTCCGGGGAGGATGTCCTCTCGGAGTACAACACCCTCATTGACAGCAGCACCCTCACAGAAGGGCCCTTTGAGTTTTTTGAAGTGGGCTACAACCTGGAGAAGAACCATATCAGCCTGCTTTTCAGCCTGGGACTCAAAAACGCCACTTCCGACTGGAATTTTGCCTTGAAGAAGGAGCAACACTACGACCTGCTGAGTTTTGAAGACAAGCATCCCATGGGTAACTACCGCTTTATTCTCACTCTTGAAACCGAAACGGTGAAAAACTGGGTGAAGGACGACCCCGAGGGGGATGATTTCTTCCTGGAAATCGACGGATTCATTCAACCGGTTCCCCTGAGAAGGATTTTTCTCAGGCACGGGGCGGAGCTCAGTGACCACAGGGTGCCTGTCTGGGTGGAGACCTACGACTATTATTTCAAAGAGGTCATCGAGAGTTTTTCCATGAGCTCACGGCAACGCCGCATCACTACTGAAACCCGCTATCTGTCGGATTTTTTTCCAGAATGGCAGCCGGTGGAGTTCACCATCGAGGCCGAGGGTTATCTGGAAAATTCCCTGAGGCTTGTTCCGAGCCAGTTCAAGTGGTTCAGTCTGCCCATGGTGAGGCCGAGGGAGGGAATCCTCCAGGGCTTCATCGTCGATACGGTGGACCATGGGGGTCTCATCGGCATCAGAGTCTATCTGGAGGAGGTCGCCGAAGGGGGGAAAATCTACACCCTGTCCAGGAGGGATCTCTACTTTGAGGAAATCGCTTTTTACAGTTTTTCTATTGATTCCGAGAAGAATTACATCATCCGCTATGAAATTCTGGAAAAACCCCTTGAATTTCTTGATGAGGGCTATGTGACCGGCAATGGAGTGACGCCCCACCTGATTCAGGCCTGGGTCATCAACGAAAACCAGGCCATGAAACGAACGGTGAATATCAACCTCCTGGAGAAACAGTGACTGCCTGGAATTTTATTTTGGGGGAATAAAGGAGTTTTCCCGGGGAATGTCTAATACTCAATAGGGAGGAGGCTTCGACCATGGACAAGCAGAGAATTCATCAGACCTTGAACCGTATCATGGTGCTGGATGAGGAAGCTGAGGCTTTTAAAAAACAGGCTTCAGAGGAAATAAAGACAATCAAGCGGGATTTTTCCAGAAAACTGAAGGATCTTGAGGCGGAATATCTGGAAGGCGTCAAAAAAGAGAGTCTGGAAGCCTCCAGGGACATCCTGGACGACGCCGACCGCTGGCGGGATTATATTCTTTCAGAGAGCGACAGCGCGACGGCTTATCTTGAAGCTTTCTACGAGGAGCACCTTGAAGAATTGATGGACAAGGTGCTTAAAGAAATCTTCACTCAGGAGAAGGAGTGAGAGCCATGAGCCCATCGGCAATGCATTTTGCCCCCGGCGCCAAGGCCCATGCCCTCCTCGGAAAGCGTCTCAGCCAGGGGGACTACCGGGCCTTGATGGGGATGAGGGACATGGGGCAGTTCGTGGATTATCTCAGGAGCCACACCGCCTACAGAACCGTGCTGGGCTCTTCTGAGAGGATCGTCCACCGCAACCAGGTGGAACTCAGAATGAGAAAAACCCTCTATGAGCACTACGAAAAATTCTTCCACTACTACCGGGATGCCTATCGGGACTTTTTCAAGATTCTGTTCATGAGGTACCAGGTGGAGAATATCAAGCTCTTTGTCCGGGGCATACTGAGGGGGGAGACCTTCAATGCCGGAGAGGACCATTTGATACGCTCGAAGGTCTACCTGGCCATGGACTATGACCTGATGGCCAGGGCCGGAACCCTTCAGGAACTCGTTAAAGCCCTGGAGGGAACACCCTACCATGATCTGATCCAGATTTATCTCTCCCAGGAGACCAAAGAGCAGTTGTTTTTCATAGAGATGTCCCTCGACGGATTCTATTTCAAAAGCCTGGGACGGGCCATCCAGGGGCTGGGGAGGACAGACGCCGCTCTCATGGGTGAGCTTCTGGGAAGAAATGTGGATTTGATGAATCTGCAGTGGATTTATCGCGCCAAGAAGTACTACGGGCTGAGTCCGGAAGTGATTTTAAACTACACCCTGAGGCAGGGGCGACGCTTCAAGTACAAGGAGCTCAAGACGCTGAGCTATCTCAGCTCCCCGGCGGAGGTCGGTGAGGCGATGGCGGTTTCCGACTACCGGAGTCTTCTTTCAGGAGGAGAGCTGTATCTTCAGAGGAATCTGCAGCGCTATATCTACCGATTGATGGAGGAACTGCTGAGACGGGGCAGGGGGACCCTCATGGTTCCCGTGGCCTATCTTCACTTCCTGGAATATGAAATCCAGGATCTGAACAGCATTATGGAATCCATCAAGTACGGCGTCGGGGAGCCCGGGGTCTATCTGATCAGAGAGTTTGAAGAAAGGGGGTGGGGATTTGGCCATTGAAAGCATGACCCTGTTCAATCTGGTATGCGAAAGGGAGAACCTCGACCCCGTCGCCCGGGGTCTTATTGCCCAAGGAAAGGTTGCCCTCAGAGATGCTTTTGTGGATATCCGGGAGAGCACCTTCGGACTGTCCACCTCTGAAGACAATGCGGCCCCCATCATTGACATGAGCCAGATTCATGCCCTGGAAAAAAACGAGACCCTCAAGGACACCAGAAAAAAACTCGGGGAAATCATGGCGGCCATGGAGATGCCGGAAGTGATTGATGCCTCCCAGGCTGTGGGCGGATACACCTATGAGGCAACCCGGCGCTTTGTCCAGAAGGTTTATGATGAGCAGGAGGCATTGAAGGGCAGTCTGTCGGAACTGGAGGATGAGCTCAGGAAAATCGAGGCCTTCGAATGTGAGGGATGTCTCGAGGGGATTGACATTGATTTCGCCCGGCTTATGGCCCTTGGCAGTTTCACGGTGAAATGGGGCCACCTCACCCCCGAGAACCGACAAAAGGTGGTCAGGAACTACGAGAACATACCGGCCCTGATCATCGACCTGGGGGGCGGCCAGGGGCGGGGAGGGCTTTATCTGGTGGTGACACCGAAAGAGCTTGAAGAGGAGGTCGGCCACATCCTCAACAGTCTCAAGTTCAAGGAGGTCTACCCGCCGGAAGACCTGATGGGAACCCCTGAGGCCATGGGACGCAATTTTGAACGCAAAAAATCCTCCCTCAAAGAAGAAATTTCCCGGATCAGGGCGGCAATCCAGGAGAATTCCAGGCATCATCTTGAGGAGCTCGGCATGAGTTTCTCCCGACTTCAAATGGAGGAGAGTCTTGAGAAAGCCCGGGGGAAAATTGCGGTGACAGAACACTTCGCCTACCTTTCAGGGTGGATTCCCACCTCTGAAAAAGAGGCGCTGCAAAGGGTTCTAAGTCCCTTCGAGCCGGGGGTGATCCTCATTTTCAGAGAACTCGGGGAAATCGGGGAAGCCCTCAGAGTGCCCACCCGTTTAAAGAATCCCAAATGGTCGGCTCCCTTTGAAGCACTGGTGAAGATGTACGGCATTCCCTCTTATACAGAGCTGGACCCCACGGGTTTTTTTGCCGTAAGCTATATGATTCTCTTCGGGGCCATGTTCGGCGACCTGGGACAGGGACTGCTGCTTTTTCTGGGAGGACTCCTTTTGGCAAGGCGAAAAAGTCCGGCCTATGGGGGGATTCTCAGTCGCCTGGGCATTGTCTCCATGGGCTTCGGCATCGTGTACGATTCCTTTTTCGGCTATGAGGAGGTCATTTCCAGGGTTTTCCCCGGGGGCTTCTATCTCAGACCCCTGGAGAATATCAATACAATCCTCTTCGCCGCCATCGGTCTTGGCATCCTCCTTCTCTATGTGGCCCTGGGCTACAGCATTTTCAACAAGCTGAAACAGGGGGACCTTGCCGGCGGCCTGCTGGGCCGCAGTGGAGTCGCCGGGACCCTTTTGTTCACCGCCCTGATTCTCTATGTTCTGGGACTCTTTCTGCCGGCCCCCCTGGTGGCTGACGGGATACTCGCCACCCTGATTCTGTTGACGGTGACCCTGATTTTTTTCAGAGAGCCCCTGGGGAATCTCGCGGGAGGACACCGGCCCCTCTACTCCGAGACACCGGGTGAATACTATGTCGAAAGCGGTTTTGACCTTTTTGAAACCTTTTTGTCCATGTTTTCCAACGGACTGTCCTTTATCAGAGTAGGGGCCTTTGCCCTGAACCACGTAGGACTCTTCATCGCTTTTCACACCATGGCCCGGATCATCGGCACCCTCGGAGGGACCATTGCCATGTTTATCCTGGGAAACCTCCTGGTGATTTTTCTGGAAGGACTGATTGTCCTCATCCAGGGGCTGCGCCTGGTGTACTATGAACTTTTCAGCAAATACTATGAAGGGGACGGGATTGAATTTGAGCCCGACACCCTCACTGCGGAGGTGGACTGAATGAAGTGGATTGTGGCACTCAGCATGATTATTGTACTCGGCACCATTATTACCGGCGTGGTCCTTATGAAAGGTTCCGTCCCTCATGACAGGGGAAGGCTCAGAAAATACCTGGCAGCCAACCTGTTGACCTACGCCCCCCTGCTGGCGGGCACCCTGGCCTTTTTGGTTCCGGAGGTATCCTACGCCCTGGAGGAACCGACCTCTGCCTCGGGTCTGGGCTATATCGCCGCCGCCCTTTCCACGGGGATGGCGACCATCGGAGCGGGCTATGCCGTGGGTGCCGTGGGAAGCTCGGCCCTTGGAGCTGTTTCAGAAGACCCCAAGATTCTGGGCAAGACCCTTATCTATGTCGGCCTTGCCGAAGGGATTGCCATTTACGGTCTGATTATTTCGATCCTGATTCTGGGGGCGCTTTAAAGTGAAATCCTTTTGCCTTTGCAGTCGCTATGAAACCCTGATCAGCATGCGCCTGGCGGGAATCAAGGGACTGGAAATCCACTCCGAAGAGGAACTGAAGGAAGCCCTGGAGGAGTTGATGGGTCATCCTGAATACGGCTTGATTCTGATTTCCGAGGCCCTTCAGAACATGGCCAGGGACCATGTCATGGCGCTCAAGCTTTCCCAGAGGGACCGGATGATAATCCAGATTCCAGAGCCCGGGGGGTACAAGGACCGGGACTACATGATGCGCTATATCCGGGAATCTATCGGAATCAAAGTTTAGGTGGTGGGAATTCATGATCACTTTGGATCATAAAATGAAACTCTTTTCGAGGGTTGTCCTGGAAAAGCTTAAAAACGAGCATACAGAAAATCTCAGGGAGATTGCCGCAGGCCAGGAGGAGGCCATGACCAAAAAACAGGCCGAAATCCATGCCCAGGGGGAGGTCCTCAGAAATTCAATGAAAGCGAGGGCCGAGGAGGAGAAAAAGAAGATACTGTCCATGGCCAAGGCAGAAGCCAGGCACCGCAAGCTCCTCAAAAAAGAAGCCCTCTTCAATGACTTCCTCCAGGCCCTTGTGGTGCGCCTCGAGGATTTTGCCGGGACCCCGGAATATCGCATGTGGCTGCAAAGGGCCTGTCAGGGACAAAGGGCTTATTTCAAGGGACAGGAGGGAAGGGTTGCCCTCAAGTGTCGTGAGGAGGACCGGGAGGTCATTGAGAAAACCCTGGGGTTGAAAAATGTCTCCTTCGACTTTCCGGAGAATTTCATCGGCGGCTTTGTCATCATCGATGAAAGCCGGGGCGTCAGGATTGACGAAAGTCTCAGAACCCTCCTCGAAGAGTCCAGGCCCATGATTGGGGCCCTGATCGGGGAGTATTTGTCTAAAGCAGGTGATCCGAGTTGAAAATCACAGGAAAAATCGTCTCCATCAACGGCCCGGTGGTCCAGGGAGAAGGCATGGAGCAGTTCAAGATGCGGGAAATGGTTCTTGTGGGCAGACACCGGCTGATTGGGGAGGTCATCGGACTCGACCAGGGACGGGGGACGCTCCAGGTGTATGAGGAAACCGAAGGGCTGACCATTGGAGAGGCAATCGTCTCCAGCGGGGAGCCCCTTTCCGTGACCCTGGGCCCCGGTCTTCTGGGCAATATTTTTGACGGCATCGAGCGCCCCTTGAAAAAAATCGCCCAGATGGATCCCTATGCCATACCCGTGGGAATCGGTTTGATTTCCCTGGATTTCGAAACGCTCTGGGAAACCGAAATGCGCCTTGTCCCGGGTCTGGCGGTGGCTCCGGGACAGACCTACGCCCTCATCCAGGAAACTCCTCTGATTGAGCACCGCCTGAGGATTCCTGACGGTCTCCTGGGGGAGGTGGTCATGGCAAAGCCCTCCGGAAGCTACTCTCTTGAAACCGTCGTGGCGAAGATCAGGGATGCGAGCGGGGTCATCCACGAGCTCAAGCTTTACACCAAGTGGCCCGTGAGAACCCCGAGGAGGGTCAGGGAGCACCTTAAAATAAGCCGTCCCCTGATTACGGGCCAGCGGGTGCTGGACATCTTTTTCCCCATAGCCAAGGGAGGGACTGCCGCAATTCCGGGAGGATTCGGAACCGGAAAGACCATGACCCAGCACCAGCTGGCCAAATGGTCCGATGCGGATATCATTATCTATGTGGGCTGCGGGGAGCGGGGCAATGAAATGACCGATGTCCTCGAGGAGTTTCCCAAGCTCATCGATCCCAAAAGCCAGCGTCCTCTCATGGAACGGACCATCCTGATCGCCAACACCTCCAACATGCCTGTGGCCGCCAGGGAAGCCAGTATCTATACCGGCATCACCCTGGGGGAGTATTACCGCGACATGGGATACGATGTGGCCATCATGGCGGATTCCACCTCCAGATGGGCCGAGGCCCTCAGGGAGATTTCCGGCCGCCTGGAGGAGATGCCGGCAGAAGAGGGCTATCCCGCCTATCTGCCTTCACGGCTGGCCCAGTTCTACGAGCGGGCGGGAAATGTCACGACCCTGGGGGATGACCAGGGCAGTGTGACCATCATCGGCGCAGTCTCTCCGGCGGGAGGGGATTTTTCAGAACCGGTGACGGAGAACACCAAGCGCTTCGTGGGAGCTTTTCTGGCCCTGGACAGGTCCCTGGCCTATGCCAGACACTACCCCTCCATCAACTGGCTCAATTCCTACAGCAGCTACATCCCGGTTCTTGAGCGGTGGTATGAGGACCATGTCAGCCCCGATGTGATCCAGCTCAGGGCGCAGATTCTCTCCATCCTCCACCAGGAGGCCAGGCTGTCGGATATCGTACAGCTTGTGGGTGAGGATGTGCTTCCGGATTCAGAACGGCTGGTCCTGGAAATCGCCCGGATCATCAGGGTGGGATTTCTGCAGCAGAATGCCTTCCATCCCCAGGACACCTTTGTGCCCCTCACCAAACAGTATCTGATGCTCAGTACCATCAAGTACCTGTATGATCTTTCCATGAAGGGCATCGGTCTGGGCATACCCGTCTCAAGGCTCAGGAATCCGGAGCTTTTTGAAAAGGTGATCAAGGCCAAGTACACGGTTCCCAACGACGACATGAAACCGCTGACCCACATTCTAGAGGAAATGGATGCCTATTACGAGGATCTTTTTGCCCAGTATGAGAAGGTGACCCTATGATCAAGGAGTATTTGAATCTAGACCGAATCAAGGGCCCCCTGGTGTTTCTGCGGGGGGTGGAGGAAGCGACCTACGGGGAAATAGTGGAAATCACCTTAAAGGACGGCGAAAGGCGCAAGGCGAAAATCATCCAGCTGGAGAAGGACCTTGTGGTGGCCCAGGTGTTCGAGGGAACCCAGGGGATGTCCACCCTCGACATGTCCCTCAGGTTCACCGGCAAGCCCTTTGAAATCCGGTTGAGCCCCGAAATCCTCGGCCGCATTTTCAACGGTGTGGGCCATCCCGTAGACGGTGGCGGACCCATCTACCGGGGAGAGAACCACAATATCAACGGCCGGCCCATCAATCCCGTGAGCCGGGAATATCCCAGGGATTACATCCAGACCGGGATTTCCTCCATCGATATCCTCACGACCCTGATCAAGGGACAGAAGCTTCCGATTTTTTCAGGAAGCGGTCTGCCCCATAAGGAGCTGGCCGCCCAGATTGTATCCCAGGCCACCCTTTCAGGGGAAAGTGCAGGAAATTTTGCCATTGTCTTCGCCGCCATCGGGGTGACCAGGGAGGACGCCGGTTATTTCAGGGACCGGTTCATGGCCACTGGGGCCATGGACAAGGTGGTGATGTTTCTCAATTACGCCGATGATCCCATTGTCGAGCGGTTCAGCGCCCCCCGCTGCGCCTTGAGTGCCGCGGAGTATCTGGCCTTTGAAAAGGAAATGGATATCCTTGTCGTGATGCTGGACATCACCAGCTACTGCGAGGCCCTGAGGGAGCTCAGCTCCGCCAGGGAGGAGGTGCCCAGCCGAAAGGGGTATCCGGGATACCTCTATTCAGACCTGGCATCTCTTTATGAGCGGGCCGGGATTCTCAAGGGCAAAAAGGGCTCCATCACTTTTTTGCCGATGCTGACCATGCCCGGGGACGACATCACCCATCCCATCCCCGATCTGACCGGGTATATCACCGAGGGACAGATTGTGCTTTCCAGAGAGCTTGACGGTCAGAATATCTACCCGCCGGTGAATATCCTGCCCTCTTTGTCGAGGCTCATGAAGGACGGCATCGGAGAGGGCTATACCCGGGAGGACCATCCCCATCTGGCCAACCAACTGTTCAGCGCCTACTCCAAAGTAGTGGATATCAGGGCCCTGGCCCAGATTATCGGGGAAGAGGACCTTTCCGCGACAGACCAAAGCTATATGGCCTTCGGCCGCGGTTTTGAAGGGAGCTTCCTGACCCAGTCCGTTGAAGAAAACCGGTCCATCGCCCAGAGTCTCGATCTGGGGTGGGACCTGTTGAAGCTCCTCCCAAGGCAGGAGCTCGACCGACTCAGTGACGAACTCATCGAGGCTTACTTGAAGGACTGATAAAACATGAATGAAAGCCTGCCAACCAAAGCAAATCTCATGCGTTCAAGATCCCGCCTGGATTTTTCAGTCAAGGGCTTTGAACTCCTGGATAAAAAACGCAATGTCCTGATCCGGGAAATGATGGGTCTGGCGGACCGTGCCCAGACCCTTGGCGAGGAAGTGGACAAGCATTTCAGGGCCGTCAATGAAGCCCTGATCAAGGCCAATATCACCCTGGGGTCCAATACCGTGGAGGAGATGGCGATGTCCATCCCAAGAGATGAGGATTTCAGGATTCTCACCCGGAGTGTCATGGGGGTGGAACTGCCCTTTGTGGATTATCAGAAGAAGGCCCTGGAGGTTTCCTATGGATTTTTCAGAACCAACAGCGCCCTGGATACGGTGGTGGTCCTGATGCATGAACTGAAGCCTCTTCTTTACGAGCTTGCCGAGGTGGAAAATGCTGTCTTTCGCCTGGCCATGGAGGTCAAAAAGACTCAAAAGCGCGCCAATGCCCTGGATAAAATCCAGATTCCAAAATACCGGGAAATCACCAAGCACATTGAGGAGGCCCTTGAAGAAAAGGAACGGGAGGATTTTTACCGCCTGAAGAAGGTCAAGCAGGCAAAGAAAAAATAGATTGCAAGGAGGAGAAACTGTGGAAAAACTGATTATCACTGCAGCCCTCACCGGGGCCGAAGTCACCAGAGAGGTCCAGCCGGCACTGCCCCTGACCCCTGAAGAGATTGCCAGGGACGCCTATGAATGCTACAAGGCCGGGGCGAGTATCGTCCATATCCACGCCCGGGACCCTGAGGGCAACCCCACCCAGGACAAGGCGGTCTACCAACAAATCAAAACCCTCATTGAAGAGCAATGCAATGTCATTGTCCAGCCGTCCACAGGAGGGGCGGTCTGGCACTCCGCCGAGGAGCGGCTGCAGCCCGTGGAGCTCAAGCCCGAGATGGCCACGCTGAGTACCGGAACCGTGAATTTCGGGCCCGATGTGTTTATGAATACCCAGGAATACATGGAGAAGTTCGCCCAAAGAATGCTGACCCTGGGGGTGAAGCCTGAAATTGAAATCTTTGACCGGGGGATGATACACAATGCCCTGGGTCTTTTAAAAAAGGGTCTGCTAAAGTCCCCCCTGCACTTTGATTTTGTTCTGGGGGTGCCGGGAGCCTGCCCCGGCGGGGTTGAAGACCTGGTGTATCTGAGATCCAGGATACCCGATGATGCCACCTGGACCGTGGCGGGAATCGGTCGGCATGAAACCCCCCTGGCCGCCGCGGCCATAGTCATGGGGGGGCATGTCCGGGTGGGATTCGAGGACAATGTTTACTATTCCAAGGGGGTTCTGGCCCGGAGCAATGCGCAGCTGGTGGAAAGAATCGTCAGAATCGCCGCGGAACTCGGCCGCGAAGTGGCCACACCCGATGAAGCCCGGGAGATTCTGGGACTCAAAAAATAACAAAGCGCCCTTTGTGGCATCAGGCGCTCCGGTGACTGTCTACGCTTTGACCAATGCGGCACACCCTCCCATGGGGCTGTGCCGTTTTGTGTTTTTTTGAGGGTCCTGGCAGGAGTTTTTACTGGGTGAGGGAGGTGATATTGTCATAGGAGTCTTCATATTTTTCCGGGGAAAGGAGGAAGTACTGGTAGTAGTCGCCGGTCTCAATGCCCTTAAGCACGTCAATGACCCGCCAGTTGCCGTTGAGATAGACGGTGGCCCAGGCGTGGGAGGTTCCCTCGAAATCCCCCTTGAATAGCCTTGCAGGGATTTCAAGACTTCTCAGGAGGGAGACAAAGTACTCGAGGACTGCCGTGGGGTGTCCCTTTGAGTTCAGGTAGACCTCATAGGCGGTGCGGATCTCGCTGTCCTTTTCAAGGGTGATATTCTCCAGAAAATAGGCATAGAGGGTATAGGCCCGCTGATAATCCGTCAGGGTGTTTCTGGTGATCAGCTTGCCCATGGTGATGATATGGACATTGTCCGAGGGGATATTGGATTCTGCAAGGGAATAGCGGATGAAATCGTCACTGAGATTGATCAGACTCACCTTCAGGAGCACCTCCGAGGGATGGTTGAAATCCACATGCTGGGTGGGGGGTGTATCCTTGGCCCCGCTGAGGGTGAGGCTGTGGTAACCAAGGCCGAAGGGCAGGGGAATGGCTCCCTCGAAGGCGCCTTCGACCACTGGGATGACCTGGCTGAACCGCTCAGTGCCCTTTTCCACGGTCACATAGATCCGGGAGACATCGGGATCGCAGGTTCCCGCCACCGGGAGAAAGCTGTCCACCTGGAGATTGGAATAGATCTCACGGGTGAAATTCAGGGAAAGATTGTTGTAGTTGGCGAACTCCACATAGTGTTCATCCTGGGGGTTGATGGCAAAGGTCTCGACCTGGAAACTCCTGAGGATGCTGTCCACGGTACCCAGCTGGTAGTTGCCGTCATCATAGGGAAACTGGAACACCATTTCATAAATGAGATCGTTGACCTTTGTGATATAATAAATCAGGGTGGTTTCCTCCTGGGAGGCATTCAGCCTGTAGCGGAGCATCCGGCCACTGAAACCGCTGAGGGTCATTTTTTCCTCGGCTTCCAGTTTCAGGTCTGCCTCCTGGAACCGGTAGAAGAGAGACCGCTTCAAATCCCGGGTGAATTCATCCAGGGAGATATCGGCAAGATTCCTGAGCATTTTGACTTCCATCAGAATCTCTTCGAAGGCCGTGTCCCTGCCGTAAAGATAGGCATCTTCCGAGAGGGGTCCCCAGAAATAAGGGATGTCGAAACTGATATTGTATTCAGGAATCACAGTGGTCTGGTAGAAGTAGTTTTCATAGGTGCGGTAGGTCATCCGCTTCTGGTCCGTCATTCGAAGGGTCCGGTTGTCGGTGTCAAGGACCAGGTCGATGCCGAAGTAGGGGGCGATGAACCGAAGAGGCACCCAGGTTTCCCCCGGTATGTGGGGAGGCGGTTCTCTGAGGCTGAAGGTTTTGCCGTTGACGGCGACAAGGGGCTTTCCGGGGAAGTATTTCACGAAGGTGTTGTTGCGGTACAGGACGGCTTCAGACTCTTCGGAATCCAGTATGAACTGGGCCTGCACCGTACGGGCGAACTTTTCAAAGTCTCCATAGACCTCTGCCTCCCCGGAGACGGTCTTGAGGGGAAGGTCGACCCGCTGACCATTGTAGAACACTTCGTAGCCTTCTTCTCCGAAGCTCATGGAAACAAAGGCCATGATCAAGAGAAGGAGCATGAGCAGTTTTTTCATAAATTTTTGTGGCGGCAAAAGCCTTTGCCCCAGGGGGTCAAAGGATGCCATACTCCTTTCCATGCGAGACTTTCAAGAGGTTTTTGAGCAGTTTGAGGGAACAGGTAAAAGTTTTTTCTCTGCCGGCAGGCGTCAGCCGTCGGCACTAACAGGCATTTTCAAGCCCATTTCCCCAAAGGTGATGGGTTGTTGGCAAGCGGCTGTCCTGTGGTTTATCATAGCATTTTTCAGCGCATTTGAACAACAGGAAATCCGGTGGCAGGAGGTAGAAAATGGATCGTGATCTGTCAATGAATCTGGTGAGACTCACCGAAGCGGCAGCCATAGGAGCTGGGAAATACCTGGGTCTTGGCCAGAAAAACCTGGCTGATGGGGCGGCGGTGGACAATATGCGCAAGATGTTCGACACGATGGCTATCGAGGGGGAAGTGGTCATCGGCGAGGGGGAGATGGACGAGGCCCCCATGCTCTATATCGGTGAGAAAATTGGAATTTCCGGGATGGGCTATCCCAGGGTGGATATCGCCGTGGACCCCATTGACGGGACAGAGCCCCTCTCCAAGGGAATCAACGGGGCCCTTGCCGTGGTGGCGCTGGCACCCCAGGGAACTCTTTTGAGGGCCCCGGACATGTACATGGAAAAACTGGTGGTGGGTCCCGGGGGCAGGGGAGCCGTCAGTCTGGCCTATGACGTGGAGACCAATCTCAGACAGCTGGCCAGAGCCCTGGGGAAGGAGCTCCATGAAATGACCCTCACGGCCCTGGACCGGGAGCGTCACCGGCAGATTATCACCGTGTGCCGGGAACTCGGAGTCAGGGTTAGACTCTTTGAGGCGGGGGATATCGCCGCCGCCATTGAAACCTGTTTTGACGAGAGTGCCGTGGATATCATGATGGGCAGCGGGGGAGCACCGGAGGGGGTCATTGCCGCCGCCGCAATCCGGGCCCTGGGGGGCTATATGGAAGGAAGACTCATCCCTGAGAACCAGGCCCAGGGAGACCGGTGCCTGGCCATGGGAGTGGAGCCCATGAGAATCTATACCCTTGAGGAGCTGGTGAAGTCCGATGATATTTTTTTTGCGGCCACAGGCATCACCGACAGTGTCCTGGTCAAGGGCATTCGATACGAAAAGGGAAATATCGCCCGGACGGATTCTGTGGTCATCCGGGGAAAGACTGGAACCTCCCGCAATATCCAGGCCATTCACCATCTCGATAAAAAGCCCTATTATGCCAGATGAAAAAAAGACAACCTGTTGAGACTCCCCTTAAATCCATCCGGGGTGAAACTGAAGTGCCCCTGGGCTGTCTGTTGACCGGTTTTTTGCGTCAGCTCAAAAATATTTGTTTTGCTTCAATTAAAACAGGACAAAATATCGGGACTGTCGCTTTTTATCCCCAGGGCTCAGCCAGGGGGATTTTCAGTGACAGTTGTCAATAAATGCGGGCTGTGTTATAATGTTTTGGCTTGACAAAGGGTCTCAAACCCCTTATGATGGGAACAGCGATATTTTAGTGAAAGAGGTGGATTCGATGAAAAAAGGTTTGCATCCTGAATATAAAGAAGTCCAGGTCACTTGCGCCTGCGGCAATACCTTCAAAACCCGCTCAACGAAGGATGAGATCCGTTTGGAAATTTGCTCAGAGTGTCATCCGTTCTTTACGGGAACTCAAAAATCTGTTGAACGCGGCGGTCGCGCAGAGAAATTCAAACAAAAATACGGTCTTGAATAGGAACGCTTTTGATGGGTTAGAGATTTTTCTCTAACCCATTTTAGTGTATACTAAGAGAAAAAGATTTTTTTGGAGGGATTATGGCAAAACTCTATTTTCGATATGGAGCGATGAACTCGGGGAAATCCACGGCGCTGATGCAGGTTGCCCACAACTACAGGGAAAGAGGGATGCGGGCGGTGATTCTCAAGCCTACGGTGGATACCAAGGGCGGCGAACAGATTGTTTCACGGCTGGGAGTGGCCTTCCAGGTGGATCTGCTGCTGAAGAAAGACCAGAACGCCTATCATGAAATCATCAGCCATTTTTATGATATTGACTGTGTCCTGGTGGATGAGGCCCAGTTTCTCACCAGAGACCAGGTGGACCAGCTTTTTGAATACGCTGTCAAGGAAAAAGTGCCGGTGATCTGCTACGGCTTGAGGACGGACTTTAGAAGAGAGGGCTTTGAGGGCTCCAAGCGGCTGCTGCTGCTGGCCCATTCCATTGAAGAACTCAAGACCATCTGCCGGTGCGGGAAAAAAGCGGTTTTCAACGGCAGGAAAATCAACGGGCGGTTTGTTTTCGAAGGCGAGCAGGTGGCCATTGACGGTGAAAACAAGGTGGAGTATGAATCCCTTTGCGCCCAGTGCTACTATACCTATCAAGAGCAGGAGTGAATGACTATGAGTCGAGTATGCAGTGTCGGAGGACAGGCTTTAATTGAGGGCATCCTGATGCGACACAAAAATAAAATGGCGATTGTAATCCGCAGAAAAAACGGCGAGCTGGTGGTGAAGCGGGAGACCATCAAGGCCCCGGTGGGAAAAATCAAGGGACTGCCCTTTATCAGGGGCCTGTTCATGCTGGGATCCTCCATGAAGGTGGGGATCAAGGCGCTGACCCTTTCCGCCTCTTATTTCGAGGAGGACGACGGCACGGCAGTCACCGAGGACCGTTTCGAGATCTGGATGAGGAAAATTTTCAAGGAACGGGCCGAGGATGTGCTGGTGGCCTTTTCCATCTTTACAGCCCTTTTGATGGCGGTTGTGCTTTTTACGGCCCTTCCAACGGTGATCATATCCTTTCTCAGGGGCCTGATTGACAATGTCTATGTACTCAGCGCCCTGGAGGGGGTCCTCAAAATGGTTTTCTTTCTGACTTATGTCCTGCTCATCTCCCAGATGAAGGACGTGAAGCGGGTGTTTCAATACCACGGCGCAGAACACAAGACCATCCACTGCCTGGAGGCGCAGCAGGAGCTTACAGTGGAGAATGTCAGACGGTTCACGACCCTTCATCCGAGGTGCGGGACCAGTTTTCTGCTCTTTGTGCTGATTATCAGCATCGTGATTTTCAGTTTCATCACCTGGAGCAATATCTGGATGCGCATCGGGCTCAAGGTGCTGCTGCTGCCCCTGATTGCGGGCATCAGCTATGAGGTGCTGCGGGTGTCGGGAAATTCCGACAGCAGCTTCGTGAAGATTATCAGCAAACCGGGACTTTGGATGCAGAAGATTACCACCAAGGAGCCGGATGACGCCATGCTTGAAGTGGCCATCACGGCAACCCTTTCGATTCTGGAGAACAACGAGTGCTGAGTGTCTGGGAGGCCTTGAAACGGGGCACGGAGGAGCTTAAGGAAATTTCTCCGACTCCGGAACTTGATGCCCGGGTCCTGCTGGGACATGTGACGGCAAGGAGTCACCTTGAGTTGATTGTCGACAGGACCCGGCTGCTGAGTCCCTCCGAACTTGAGGATTACCTGGCCTGCCTGGCAAGGAGAAAAAAACATGAACCCGTCGCCTACATTGTCAACCGCCGGGAGTTCATGGGACTTGATTTCTATGTGGACGGGAGGGTGCTGATTCCCAGGCCCGATACTGAAACCCTGGTGGAAGCCGTGCTGGAGCGGTCAAAGGGGTGGATTCGTCCGAGAATCCTGGATCTGGGCTGCGGCTCCGGGGCCGTCGGTCTTGCTCTGGCGCATTATCATCCGGAATCTGTGGTGACGCTGGCGGACCGCTCCCGGGGGGCCCTTGAAGTGGCCCGTAAAAACGCCCTGGATTTGGGTCTGGAGGTGGCAATCATTGAAAGCGACCTGTTTGAAGGTATCCGCGGCGAGTATGAGGTCGTGGTGTCCAACCCTCCCTATATTGACTCCGGGGCCTATGAGACACTGTCCCCCAGTGTGAAGGACTTTGAACCCCGGGAGGCTCTCTGGGCTCCAAACAAGGGGCTGGCCTATTATGAAAGAATTCTTCTTAAGGCCAGGGAGCATCTTGCACCCAGGGGACTGCTGGCCCTTGAGACAGGCCACGACCAGAAAGATCCGGTGGTGGCCCTGCTTAAGGCTGGTGGATATCATGAAATTGAAGTCATCCGGGATCTCGGTGGTCATCACCGGGTGGTCCTGGGTCTAAGAGGTGAATAGGAATGTTTGAAAAACTGGATTTTATCCTGGAAAAGCACCAGGAACTTGAGGCGAAGGTTTCGGATCCTGAAATTATCAGTGACCAGAAAACCTGGCAGAAGTATGTCATGGAAATGAATGAAATTGCTCCCATCGTCGAGGCCTATCGGGAATACAAGAGGGTCTACGAGGGGATTGAGGAAGCCAGGGAGATGCTCCACAGCAAGGAGGAAGAGATGCGGGACCTTGCCCGGATGGAGCTGGATGAACTTTCAGGGTTGATTGAGGGACTTGAAATCAATCTCAAGAAGCTTCTGATTCCCAAGGACCCCAACGACGACAAAAACGTCATTGTGGAGATCCGGGCGGGGGCCGGCGGGGACGAGGCCGGACTTTTTGCCTCGGAACTCCTGAGGATGTATACCCGCTATGCCGAGCGGAGGAACTGGAAAATCGATCTGATCAACCTCAATGAAACCGAGGTGGGCGGCATCAAAGAAGCCTCTTTTCAGATTACCGGCAAGGGCGCCTATTCCCGTCTGAAGTACGAAAGCGGCACCCACCGGGTCCAACGGGTGCCCGAAACAGAATCCGGAGGCAGGATTCACACCTCCACCGCCACGGTGGCGGTGCTCCCTGAAGCGGAAGAGGTGGATGTGCAGATCAACCAGAATGATCTGAGGGTGGATGTTTTCAGGTCCTCGGGCAATGGGGGACAGAGTGTCAATACCACCGATTCCGCCGTGCGGATCACCCACGTGCCTACGGGAATGGTGGTGACCTGTCAGGATGAAAAGTCCCAGCTCAAGAACAAGGACAAGGCCATGAAGGTGCTCAGGGCCCGTTTGTACGAACTCAAGCTCGAGGAACAGAACAAGGAAATCGCCCAGGAGCGCAAAAGCCAGGTGGGAACCGGAGACCGCTCCGGGAAAATCCGGACCTACAATTTCCCCCAGGGAAGAATTACCGACCACAGAATCCACATGACAGTACACAAAATGGTCCAGTACCTCGATGGTGAAATCGATGAGATGATTGACGCCCTCATCACCTCCCATCAGGCCGAGGCCCTTCAACAGGTAGAAGAATGATTGAGAAGGTGTTTTAAGTGGCATTTACAATTTTTCACGGTGACTAGTCCCCTCTTTGGAAGCTGTCAGGCATTAACAAATTGAGGAGGGACGCCATATGGATTCACACTACAGTTATTTGATTGATCTGGGAATCATGCTGCTGGCCGCCAGCGTCGGGGGCATGATCAGTAAAAAACTAAAACAGCCGGAGGTTCTGGGACAGATCCTCGTGGGCATTGTGCTGGGGATGGGAATCCTCAGACCGACGGAATTCACTTCCCATCTCGCGGAAATCGGGGTGATTTTCCTGATGTTCATCGCGGGGCTGGAGACTGATGTCTCTGAGTTCAGGGAATCGGGGAAATCCTCCTCCATGGTGGCTCTTGGCGGGATTGTCTTCCCCCTGGCCATGGTGGCGGGGGCGGTTTACCTCATCACCGATGATTTAGTCGTGAGCATTTTCATGGGCGTGGTTTCAACAGCAACCTCCGTGAGCATCAGTGTCCAGACCTTGAGAGAGATGAACCAGCTCAGGAGCCGTCAGGGGGTCACCATTCTGGGATCGGCCATCATAGACGACATTGTAGGCATCCTTTTGCTGACCGCCTTGATAGGTTTTGTATCCCCTGAGTCGGGGGGATCCCTCCTGCTGGTGGGGGGCAAGATTCTGCTGTTTTTTCTAATCACTCTTTTGGTGGGATTTACAATCATCAAACTGGTGAAGAACTACGAGGTGCAGTTCAACCCCGAGGAACGGGTTGTGACCTATGCCATCATCATCTGCTTTGGCCTGGCCTTTCTCAGCGAAGAAATGGGAGTCGCCGCAATTACCGGGGCCTATTTCACCGGGGTGGTCTTTTCCATGACCTCCCAGAGACACCGGGTAGTTCACAATATCAACCGCATTGCCAATATTATGTTCACCCCCCTCTTTTTTGTTTCCATTGGGATGGGTGTGGATATTTTCGGGGCCTTTTCGGCCATCGGCATCGGGTCAGTAATCATTGTCTTCTCGATTCTGGGAAAAATTTTCGGCAGTGGTCTCGGAGCGCTTCTTTCCGGTTACAATCTTGATGAATCCCTCCAGGTGGGAATCGGCATGGTGCCCAGGGCAGAGGTGGCCATTATTATCGCCAACCTCGGATTCCGTCTTGGTTTGATTGGCCAGGGGGAACTCGGTGCGGTGATTCTGATGGTGCTTGTCACCACCCTGAGCACCCCGGCCCTGCTCAAATGGTCCTTCAGCCGCACCATAAAAGATAGAGCTTGATGCCTTCAAGTTCTATCTTTTTATCAAAAAAAAATCGGGAGATGTTTTTATGCAAACCCAGATACTGAAAACAACAGAGATTGAAAAAGCGGCGGAGATTCTCAGGAAGGGAGGACTCGTGGTGTTCCCGACGGAGACGGTATACGGCCTGGGGGCCAACGCTTTTGATGAAGGGGCTGTCAGAAACATCTACAATGCCAAGGGCAGACCCTCGGACAATCCGCTGATTGTCCACATTGGGGCGCTTGAAGATTTGGAGATGCTGGTGGAGGAAGTCCCTGAAATGGCCTTGAGGCTCATGGAGGCTTTCTGGCCCGGGCCCCTGACCCTGGTGCTTAGGAAATCCCCGAAAATCGGTTTTTCCCTCACCGGGGGACTCGGGACTGTGGCGGTGCGAATGCCCTCCAATTCAGTGGCTCTGGCCCTGATCCGGGCGGCGGGGGTTCCGGTGGCGGCGCCGAGCGCCAACCTCTCGGGAAGGCCGAGCCCGACCAGGGACGCCCATGTCCTTGATGACCTGGAGGGCAGGGTGGATGCCATTATCCTTGGAGGGGAGGTCACCATGGGTCTTGAATCCACCGTGGTGGATTGTACCGGGGAGATTCCCACCATCCTCAGACCGGGATTTATCACCCGGGAGGACCTGCTGGAGGTTCTCCCCCAAGTCCACGGCGTGACCGGAGACATCCACCCCGGGGCGGCTCCCCCGTCCCCCGGGATGAAATACCGCCACTACGCGCCCCGGGGGGAACTGGTGATGCTCCGGGGATCCCTCACCAAAGAAGGGATTGAAAAGTGGATCAGAGTGTATGAGGCCCAGGGCCGGCGGGTGGGGCTGATGATGACCACGGAAATGCTTCAGGAATTTCCCCGGGCCATGGGCTGCGACCTGGGGGAAGAGGAAAATCTCAGTGGCGTTGCCGCCAGGGTGTTTGAGTGTCTGAGACAGCTGGACAACCTGGGGGCCGAGGTGATTCTGACCCGAAGTTTTCCCAAAAAGGGCCTCGGCGTGGCCATCATGAACCGCCTGGAAAAGGCGCTCAGCCGGACGATTGAAGCAGAGGGAGGAGAAAATCAATGAAAATAGGAATGGGTTCTGACCACGGCGGCTTTGAACTCAAGGAGTACATCAAAGAGCAACTGATGCAGGAGGGATATCCTGTGGTGGATTACGGCACGGACTCTCTGGCATCCGTGGATTACCCCGATTTCGGGGAAAAGGTCGCCCTGGCGGTGGCCGGTGGGGAGGTCGACCTCGGGATTGTCATGTGCGGCACGGGCCTCGGCATTTCCATGACAGCCAACAAGGTCAGGGGAATCCGGGCGGCCCTGGTTTCTGAGGAATACAGTGCCAGGATGGCCAGATGCCACAACAATGCCAATATGCTGGCCATGGGGGGCCGGGTAGTGGGAAAAGACCTTGGTCTGAGTATTGTCAGAGCCTTTTTGTCCAGTGAATTTGAAGGTGGGCGCCACGAAAGAAGGGTCAACCGGATTATGGAGATAGAAGAAAAAAACAGTGAGATGGAGGGATAGACTTGGGAAAAGTATTTGAGATGGATCATCCCCTGATCCAGCACAAGGTGACTCTGATTCGGGATAAAAACACAGGCTCCAAGGAATTCAGGGAACTGGTCAGGGAGATATCCATGCTTCTGGCCTACGAGGTGACCAGGGACCTGCCCCTGGAAGAGGTGGAGGTGGAGACCCCGGTCCAAAAAACCGTATCAAAGGTCTTGACGGGGAGAAAAATCGGCATCGTTCCCATCTTGAGGGCCGGTCTGGGGATGGTGGACGGATTTTTGAATCTTCTGCCTGCGGCAAAGGTGGGACATATCGGGCTCTACCGGGATCCGGAGACACTTCTGCCGGTGGAATACTACCTGAAGCTTCCCAGTGATGTCGAGGAACGGGATCTGCTTCTGGTGGATCCCATGCTGGCCACCGGAGGCAGTGCCAATGCGGCTATTGGTTTTCTCAAGGCCAAGGGGGCGAAGTCCATCAAACTGGTGTGTCTCATCGGCTGTCCCGAGGGAATCCAGGCAGTTCAGGAGGCTCATGAAGAGGTGGATATTTATCTGGCGGCAGTGGACGAGAAACTCAACGAACACGCCTACATTGTTCCAGGGCTTGGAGACGCCGGGGACCGCCTCTTCGGCACAAAATAGTTGACTTAGCAGGACCGGGCCCATGGAGACATCCAAGGGTCCGGTTTTTTTCGTCCCCCCCAAAAAAACCCTTCTCCCCGTTAAGGGGAGAAGGATGTCCGGGGTGGCGGGCAATTTATCAGAGAATCTTCTTCCCTGTGACCAGGGAGATGACAAAAACCACGACAAAGACATAGAACAGTATTTTAGCAATACCGGTGGCCGCCCCGGCAATGCCTCCAAAGCCAAGAAAACCGGCAATCAATGCGACAATGAGAAAAATGATAGAATAGCGCAGCATGTACAGGACTCCTTTCAATGCATCTCATATAAATACCCTGTTTGAAAGCTTCCAACCGCCTGCCCAGGGAAGAGGCCTCAAAAAGTGAGGGGATTCAGAGGTTTTGTCGGGACATTGCTATCAAGTCAAGTGGTTGGGTTTTTTTAGAACATGTGATAAAATGTTAAATAATTAACGAATCATTTTCAGTCAACGTACTGATATTCATAGAAATTTAGGGGATTCAATAGGATTCAACAGGATATTGTATTATAATGATATGTGAGGTTCTCGAACCCAACGCTGGAAATGAGGTGCTCGCAACTTGTTCAAATATATTTTCGCTTTCATCACCGCCCTGGTGTCCAGTGCCATTATAACGCCTCTGATCATTGCTCTGGCCCATCGCATCGGCGCCCTGGACGTGCCCAGAGACCAACGCAGAATGCACTCCAAGCCCGTTCCCCGGATTGGGGGACTGAGTCTTTTCTTTGCTTTTTTGATTGCCCTGTCCATTTTCAGTGACCTGGGTTCCCAGAAGATTTTCGGTCTGATTTTCGGTTCCCTCATCATTGTGGCCACGGGTCTTGTGGACGATCTCAAAGGGCTTGGGCCGAGGACAAAGCTGCTGATGCAGCTCATTGCCGCCTCGGTGCTTTTTCACTACGGATTTCGCATTGAATTCTTCACCAATCTTCTTGAGGGATCGGACATCATAGAAATCGGGATACTCAGCTATCCCCTGACTGTTTTCTGGATTGTGGGCATTACCAATACCATCAATCTCATGGATGGCCTTGACGGCCTGGCCGCGGGGATTACCACCATTGCAGCAGTGACGCTGTCCTATGTGGCCTTCAGTTTCGGCCGTTACGAAACCCTGCTTTTGAGTCTCATCCTGGTGGGAGCGAATCTGGGATTCCTGCCTTACAATTTCAATCCGGCCAAAATTTTCATGGGGGATACCGGCGCTCTGTTCCTGGGTTTTGTTCTCAGTGCCATTGCCATTGAAGGAGCGGTTAAAAGCGCCACGGCGATTGCAGTGATTCTGCCCCTCATGGCTCTGGGCCTTCCCATCTTCGACACCACCTTTGCCATTTTCAGACGCATCCTCACAAGGCGTCCCCTCATGGAGGGAGATACGGGACATCTGCATCATCGTCTGGTCCACATGGGTATGGACCAGAGAAGGGCGGTACTGGTGCTGTATCTGATCGCCACGCTTCTCGGAGTCAGCGTGGTGCTGCTGATCAACAATCTGGTACTCAATACGGTGATTACGATGGCCATTGTGGTTTTTCTCGTGTATATCCCGATTTTTATCACCTTCAGGAGGTCGGAGGATGAGTAGGATAAAGGTCCTTGTCATTTTTGGCACCCGGCCCGAAGCCATTAAAATGGCCCCCGTGGTCAAGGCCTTGGAAAAGGAATCGGATTTTTTTGAAACCAGGACTCTAGTGACCGGCCAGCATCGGGAGATGCTCGACCAGGTCTTAGATATATTCGGTCTGCATCCGGACTATGATCTCGACATCATGCTCCGTGCCCAGAGCATCAGTGATATCACACGACGGGTCATGGATGGGACTGAAGAAATTTTGAAAAGTTTTTCTCCTGACATTTTACTGGTGCATGGGGATACCACGACGAGCTTTGCGGCGGCGCTGACCGGGTTCTATCACAGAATACCCATAGGTCACGTTGAAGCGGGTCTCAGGAGCTACAACCGGTATTCTCCATTTCCGGAAGAAATGAATCGGACTTTGACGGGACAGCTTGCGAATCTTCACTTTGCACCTACAAAAGGAAATGAGAAAAATTTAATCAATGAGAATATTGACAGGGAAACCATCTTTGTTACCGGCAACACGGTGATTGATGCCCTGTTGAGTGTCGTTGATTCAAAGTTTGACTTTCAGGAACCCGCTCTGAGGGAAATGGATTTTTCCCTTGAACGGGTGATACTTCTCACCGCCCATCGCCGGGAGAATTTCGGTCCGCCCATGGAGAAAATCTTCAGAGCGGTCCGCCGGATTGCCGAGGAATACGAGGATGTGCGGGTGGTCTACCCCATGCACCTCAACCCCGGGGTAAGGGCTATCGCCAGGGGGATTCTCGGGAGCTCCCCTCGGGTTCATCTGATAGAACCCCTGGAGTACCTGGGTTTTGCCCATCTGATGAAGCAGTCCTTTATGATTCTGACGGACTCCGGAGGAATCCAGGAGGAGGCGCCCGCCCTGGGAAAACCGGTACTGGTTCTCAGGGAGGAAACGGAGCGGCCAGAGGCTGTGGCGGCGGGAACAGTGAAGGTCGTAGGGACCGAGGAAGAAAATGTCTACGCAGCAGTCAGAAATTTACTTGAAAACCCTTCGGAAGTCCTTGGGATGACCCGGGCGATTAATCCCTACGGGGAGGGCAGGTCGGCCCAGAGGATTGTCTCAATCCTCAAAGAGCATTTCAAGGACTTAAAAAAACGAGGGATCGAAGGAGGAGAAAAATGAACAAGCTTAAAACGATTCAAGAAGCCCTGGACATGATCAAACCGGGGATGACCATCATGGTGGGGGGATTCCTGGGAGTGGGCTCTCCGGAACTGCTCATTGACGGCATCGTTCAACGGGGAATCGGGGAACTGACCCTGATTGCCAATGACACGAGTTTTCCCGATGTGAACTACGGAAAACTCATCCAGAACAAACTGGTCAAAAAGGTCTACACCTCCCATATTGGAACCAACCCGGAATCCGGCTACCAGATGCACTCGGGAGAGATGGAAGTGATTCTGACTCCCCAGGGCACCCTTGTAGAGCAGATCCGCTCCGCAGGCGCCGGCCTCGGCGGGGTGCTGACCCCGACGGGCATTGGCACCGTGGTGGAGGAGAACAAGCAGAAAATCGAAGTCGACGGGAAGTTCTACATTGTCGAAAAACCCCTCAAGGCGGATATTGCTTTGCTTCGGGGGGCCAAGGTGGACAAAAAGGGCAACGTTTACTATAACCTGGCCGCCCAGAACTTCAATCCCATTATGGCCATGGCAGCAGACCTGGTCATTGTGGAAGCGGATGAAATTGTTGAAGTGGGTCAGATCAATGCCAATGATGTGATGACACCCCATATTTTTGTGGATGTCGTAGTCAAGGGGGATCGCTAAAATGGATAACAATCGAATCAAGGAAATCATCGCGAAAAGGGTTGCCATGGAATTCAAGGACGGCAATCTGGTCAATCTGGGAATCGGTCTTCCGACCCTGGTTGCGAACTATATTCCTGAAGGGGTGGAGGTCACCCTGCAGTCGGAAAATGGTTTTATCGGCATGGGGCCGGCACCGGAGCCCGGTAAGGAAGACCCGGACCTGGTCAACGCCGGGGCCCAGTATGTGACGGTGAATGAGGGTGCGGCCTTTTTCGACTCCTCCATCAGCTTCTCCATTATCCGCGGGGGGCATCTGGACTTCACAGTTCTTGGAGCGCTACAGGTGGATGAAAAAGGGAACCTGGCCAACTGGATGATTCCCGGGAAAAAGGTTCCCGGCATGGGTGGCGCCATGGATCTGGTCACCGGCGCGAAAAAAGTGATTGTCGCCATGACCCATACCGCCAAGGGAAGCATTAAGATCATGAAAGAGTGCAATCTTCCCCTTACAGCCAAGGGACAGGTGGACCTCATTGTCACTGAAATGGGTGTCATGGAGGTGACGCCGAGGGGTCTTCTGCTCAAGGAAAAGAATCCGGAATTCACTCTGGAGGAGATTCAAAAGCAGACTGAAGCCCGGCTTATCGTGTCCGAGAATCTCAAGGATATGGAGATTTAAACCGTGGGCAGACTGAATTATAGAGCTCTTGAAAATCTGGCCCTTGTCACTCATATCGGAATCATCATGATTGTGCCGATTTTCGCCGGCGTGTATATCGGCAATTATTTGGATGAACGCTTTGAATCAGGGGGGATCTGGCTGCTTGTCTTTATTCTCCTTGGCATTGCCGTGAGCTTTATGAATCTGTTCAAGATCGGTTTGAGAAAATCCAGAAACAAAAAGGATTTGTAGCATGGAGGAAATCAGAGCATTAATCAGGAAAATCATCATTTGGACCCTGTGGATCACGGGAGGGCTGTCCATCCTCAGTCTCATCATCCTGGATGACCCCCTTCCCATGATCCAGGGCCTTGTCTTCGGGACCCTCCTGGGGGGACTGAACTTTTATGACCTTGCCCTGACCCTCGAGAAGGCCAGTCGAATGCCCCCTGAAAAGGCAAGAGGCTATGCGACAAAGAAATATTTGATTCGGTTTGTATTAATGGCAGTGGCCCTGTGGGTTTCCATCCGGGGAGAGCATATCCACGTGTTGGGAACCGTCGCAGGACTGCTTTTGGTCAAGATGGTAATCTATGTTACCAATCTAGTCAATGACCGCCGTTATTATTTGAATATATTCAAAAGAAAGGAGGACAAATAGTGGAAGGTGGCTTTGGTCCAATAGTAGTATTTGAAATCTTTGGAATCCCGGTGACTCAAACCGTAACCACAACCTGGTTCATTATGGCAATCCTGATTCTCTACGCTTATGTTGCGACGAGACGGATGACCACCGTTCCCGGGGGCCTTCAGAATATCACGGAGATTCTCGTGGACAGCATCAACGGACTGACCCGGCAATCCATGGGGGATAAAAATATCGGGTTTGCCCCCTATATGGGGACGCTGATTATTTTTGTCGCAGTGGCCAATATTGCGGGGCTCTTCGGTCTCAGACCACCCACGGCGGATGTGAACACAACCTTTGCCTTGTCAATTATGACCTTTATCATGATTCATTTTTTCGGGGCGAAGTCCCAGGGGACATGGAATTATCTCAAGGGATTCACAGAACCCTTCACCCTGTTGCTGCCACTGAATATCATGGGCGAGCTGGCAACTCCGATTTCTCTGGCCTTTCGTCTTTTCGGGAATATTGTGGGAGGACTGATCATTGTGAATCTGACCTACAGCGCCCTGGGTTCTCTCACCACCAGTCTGCTGGGGATTTCAGTTCCCCTGTTTCAAGTCGGTATTCCGGCACTTATCCATGTCTATTTTGACTTGTTTGCCGGAGTCCTTCAATCCTTCATATTCGCTATGCTGACAATGGTCTTCATATCCATAGCGATTGATTAAGAAAACGAGGTGAACCAATGGAGTCAACCAACGTGTTAATGGTTTTTCTGGAATGGTTGATGCACTTTGACTCAAAGGCTCTGATTCTGTCCGCTTCCGCCATTGCCGCGGGTCTGGCCATGATTGCGGGCATCGGACCGGGAGTCGGTCAGGGCTACGCCGCCGGCAAGGGGGCAGAGGCTGTTTCAAAGAATCCTGACAATTCAAAACAGACCACCATGATCATGCTTCTGGGTGCGGCGGTGGCCGAGACTTCAGGCATCCTGGCCCTGGTGGTTGCCCTGATCCTGCTTTTTGGCAATCCCCTGGTGGATGCAGCGGGATCCACGCTGATCATCAGTGCTTCGGCTATCGGAGCCGGACTCTCAATGATTGCAGGCATCGGGCCCGGAATAGGACAGGGCTATGCGGCGGGCAAGGGGACCCAGGCGGTCTCGGATAATCCGGAGCTGCAGCCCGCCATCGTAAGAACCATGTTTTTAGGACAGGCAGTGGCCCAGACGACAGGAATTTACGCCCTGATTGTCTCTTTAGTGCTGATGTTTGCCAATCCTCTGCTTAATTTCGACGCCTCCACCGGTGAGGTCACCAACCTGGCCCTCATCCTGGCGGCTTCAGCGATTGGCGCGGGACTGGCCATGATTGCGGGAATCGGCCCGGGAGTGGGACAGGGTTACGCCGCCGGCAAGGGGGCGGAATCCGTAGCCATCAATCCCCACGGTTACAAACAGTCTACCATGATCATGCTGCTGGGAGCCGCAGTGGCCGAAACCTCGGGGATACTCGCCCTGGTGGTTTCCCTGATCCTGCTTTACGGCAATCCCCTGGTTGGGACTGAGGGCTCCGCCGTGGTCATTATGGCCTCCGCCATCGGCGCGGGACTGGCCATGATTGCGGGGGTCGGGCCTGGCATCGGACAGGGCTACGCCGCCGGAAAGGGTACCGAGGCAGTGGGCAAACGCCCCAGGCTTCAGGCGATGATTGTCAGGACCATGTTCCTGGGTCAGGCCGTGGCGCAGACTACGGGAATCTATGCCCTGATTATTGCCCTGGTGCTGATGTTTGCCAATCCACTGCTCAATCTACTATAAAACAGAGATTATTTAAGGAGGAAATATAATGGAACCTATCACAGGAAAAGCATTGATACTGGCGGCATCCGCCATCGGCGCGGGACTGGCCATGATCGCGGGGATCGGACCGGGAATCGGACAGGGTTATGCCGCGGGCAAAGGGGCAGAGAGTGTCGGCCGCCAGCCGGAAGCCCAGGGAGATATTGTCAGAACCATGCTCCTGGGAGCTGCTGTCGCCGAGACTACAGGGATTTACGGCCTGATTATCGCCCTGATCCTGCTTTTTGCAAATCCCCTGATCGGACTGCTCTAGGCAGATAAAGGAGGCAACTCAAGATGTATCTTACTTCATACGCTGCTCTGACGGGGTTGAAGCTGGGACTCGTGGAACCAAGCTGGACCTTCGTGTTCCAGATTGCGAACACACTGATTCTCTTTTGGTTTCTCAAGAGACTGCTCTTCAAACCGGTCACAGAGTTCATGGAAAAAAGGCAACAAACCCTGGCGGGTTCACTGGAAGAGGCGAAGACAAAAAATCTTGATGCCGAAGCCCTGCTGGCTCAGTATCAGGAAAAACTCGCCCAAGCCAGGGAAGAGGGACAAGGTATCATCAAAGCCATGGAAAAAGAAGCGGAAGAGACGGCCCTCAAAATCAAAAAAGAGGCCCAGGCCGAGGCGAAGCGGATCAAGGATGACGCCCTGCTGGAAATTGAGCGGGAGAAGGTCAAGGCCATCCAGTCCTTGAAGGACGAGGTGGCGGACATGGTGGTCCTTGCGGCATCCCAGGTGGTGGAAAAGGAATTTTCCGCCGATGAGCACCGGGCCTTTATCGAAAAGTTTATCGGTGAGGTAGGGGATACGAAATGGCAGAATTAGTGGCAAAAACCTATTCCGAGGCCTTGTTTGAAGTCGCCTTAGAAGTGGACGGCCTGGACCGGATAGCCGAGGAATTCCAACAGGTCAATGAGAGTTTTGTCAACAACCGGGAGTTTTTCGAGCTCTATCGGTCCCCCCAGTTTTCAACAGAGGAACGCAAGGCAATCATCAATGAGGTATTTCGTGATGGTATTTCAGCGGAACTGAGAAATTTTCTTTACATTCTCCTCGACAAGCGGCGTTCAGGCAGTGTCCTAGAAATCCATAGGGCCTTCATGAAACGGCTCGACGCCCACAGGGGAATTCTGGAGGCTACGGTGAAATCGGCGGAACCGCTCAGTGAGGCCCTCAAGAAGGAACTCGCTGTGAAGCTCGGGGCGCTGACCGGCAAGGATGTCAGACTGAAAGCCTCAGTGGAAAAGGATCTCATCGGCGGTCTCTATATCAAGGTGGGAGACCAGGTCCTCGACGGTTCTATGAAGAATCGTCTGGAGAATATCAAGGAATCGTTGAAGCACATCATAGTTTAGTTATAGGAGTGATATTGGAATGAATTTGAGACCTGAGGAAATCAGTTCCGTCATCAAGGAACAGATCAAAAGGTACGAGAATAAGCTCCAGGTTGACGATGTGGGTACTGTCATTCAGGTTGGAGACGGGATTGCCAGAATACACGGCCTGGAAAAGTGCATGGCCGGAGAACTGCTGGAATTTCCCAATGAAGTGTATGGAATGGCTCTGAACCTCGAAGAGGACAGTGTCGGTGCCGTGTTGCTTGGATCAGATATTGAAATTCGAGAAGGGGATGTGGTCAAAAGGACCTCCAGGGTGGTGGAAGTCCCTGTGGGTGAAGGTCTCTTCGGCCGGGTAGTCAACGCCCTGGGCCAGCCCATTGACGGCAAGGGTCCCATTGACAGTGACACTTTCCGGCCCACTGAAGCCGTGGCCCCCGGGGTCATCTACCGCAAAAGCGTGGACCAGCCTCTCCAAACCGGAATCAAGGCCATTGATTCCATGATTCCCATTGGTCGGGGTCAGCGGGAGCTCATCATCGGCGACCGCCAGACGGGAAAGACGGCCATAGCCATTGACACAATCATCAATCAAAAGGATGAGCAGGTGTACTGCATTTATGTGGCCATCGGTCAAAAGAAATCCACAGTGGTTCAGACCATGAAAACCCTGGAAAAGCATGGGGCCATGAAGTATACCGCCATTGTTTCAGCAACGGCATCGGAGCCGGCCCCCCTTCAATTCCTCGCACCCTACGCGGGCTGTGCCATCGGAGAGGAAATGATGCACCAGGGCAAGGATGTGCTGATCATCTATGATGATTTGTCCAAGCATGCCGTGGCCTACCGGGCCATGTCCCTGCTGCTCAGGCGCCCACCGGGAAGGGAAGCCTATCCCGGGGATGTCTTTTATCTGCACAGTCGTCTCTTGGAGCGGGCGGCACGACTCAGCGAGGATCTCGGCGGCGGTTCTCTGACGGCCCTGCCGATTATTGAAACCCAGGCGGGAGACGTGAGCGCCTATATTCCCACCAACGTGATTTCAATTACTGACGGGCAGATATTCCTGGAATCGGAGCTCTTTTTCTCAGGACAGCGGCCGGCGGTGAATGCGGGAATCTCAGTATCCCGGGTGGGGGGCAATGCCCAGATCAAGGCCATGAAAAAGGTGTCGGGGCAGATCAAACTGGACCTGGCCCAGTACCGGGAGCTTGCAGCCTTCTCCCAGTTCGGCTCTGAACTCGACGCCTCCACCAAGGCCGCCCTCGACCACGGTGAGCGGCTGATGGAGATTCTGAAACAGGGACAGTACTCACCGATGCGGGTGGAGCACCAGATCATGGTGATTTTTGCTGTGACCAGAAGGTATCTCAAGGATATTCCTGTGAATCGAATCAAGGAATACGAAGGCCGTTTCATAGCCCATATGGATGAACACTATCCCCAGGTGGGGAAAAGCCTCAGGGAACACAAGCAGCTCAGCGATGAGATTGTCGAGACGCTTGACAAGGCCATCAAGGCCTTCAACCTCGAATTTTTGAAAGCCAAGGAGTGATTCTATGGCAGGAATGGGATCAAGGGATATCAAACGGAAAATCAAGAGCGTCAACAGTACCATGCAGATTACCAAGGCAATGAAACTGGTCTCTACGGCGAAGCTCAAAAAGAACCGGGACCGCTTTGATTTGACCAAGCCCTATTTCGACACGGTTTTGAAAACCGTTCGGGACATCGTTTCTTCCAATAAAAACCTGAAACATGATTTTCTCGAGGAGAGGGAAAAGCGAAAGACCCTTTACATTGTCATCACCTCTGACAGGGGCCTGTGCGGGGGCTATAATGTGAACGCCCTGAAAAAGGCCCTGGCCACCCTGGAGTCAAAGGAAAAATCCAGTTTCATCACCATCGGCAAAAAAGCCCATGATTACTTGGCAAACCGGGGTTATGAGATTGTTGAGCATTATCTGGGGATTTCAGAACAGCCGGAGTATCTTGATGCCCAAAAAATAGCGGGTCTGGCCCTCCGGCAGTTCATGCAGGAAGAGGCCGATGAAATCAAACTGGTGTACACCCGGCTGATCAGCACCGTGGTCCAGGAAGCGGCCTGTCTGAAACTTCTTCCCATCGAGGCCGACGACCAGGATTCACAGCCCCTGGAATTTGTCAGCTACGAGCCGTCACCGGAGGAGGTCCTCAGCTACTTGATTCCCAAATTTCTTGAAGCGGTGGTCTACGGGGCTTTGGTGGAATCGGCGGCGGCGGAACAGGCGGCTCGCAGGATTGCCATGGAGAATGCAACAGACAATGCCCAGGAGATGATTGATGAACTCACCCTGTCCTTCAACCAGGCGAGACAGGGCGCCATCACCCAGGAGATATCTGAAATCGTCAGCGGGGCGGAAGCTCTGAAATAGAGTACAAGGAAGGATGTGAAGAGACTTAATGAGTAATGTTATAGGAAATGTGGTTCAAGTCATCGGGCCCGTCGTGGACGTCAGGTTCGAGGTGGAAAATCTTCCTAATATCTACGATGCCGTTCATATTGAGCATCAGGGGCAGACCCTGGTTCTCGAAGTGGCCCAGCATGTGGGGGACAACACTGTCAGATGCATTGCCATGTCTTCTACCGACGGACTGGTTCGTGGGACTGAAGCCACCAACACCGACAATCCCATTACTGTTCCCGTGGGGACAGCGACCCTGGGAAGACTGATCAACGTGGTGGGAGAGGTCATCGACAACAAGGAACCCATCAAGAGTGACTTTTATCTGCCCATCCACCGGGAGGCCCCGAGCTTTGATGAACAGGAAACCTCCACAGACATATTTGAAACCGGCATCAAGGTGGTAGACCTGATTGCCCCCTATGCCAAAGGAGGGAAGGTGGGGCTCTTCGGAGGCGCCGGCGTGGGAAAAACCGTCCTGATCCAGGAGCTCATCCACAATATCGCCATCGAACACGGCGGACTCAGTGTTTTCGCCGGTGTCGGGGAGAGGACCCGGGAGGGCAACGACCTCTATTATGAAATGATTGAAGCGGGAGTCATTGACAAGACCACCCTGGTTTTCGGCCAGATGAACGAACCACCGGGAGCCAGGATGCGGGTGGGCCTCACGGGGCTGACCATGGCGGAGTATTTCAGAGATACTGAAGGGAAGGATGTTCTCCTCTTCATTGACAATATTTTCAGATTCACCCAGGCGGGGTCCGAGGTATCGGCGCTTCTGGGCCGGATGCCCTCGGCCGTTGGCTACCAGCCAACCCTGGCTACGGACATGGGGACCCTGCAGGAGCGGATCACCTCTACGAAAAAGGGCTCCATCACTTCAGTGCAGGCGGTCTATGTTCCTGCGGACGACCTCACCGACCCGGCGCCGGCGACCACCTTCTCCCATCTTGACGCCACCACAGTGCTTTCCAGGAAGATTTCGGAAATGGGAATCTACCCTGCAGTGGATCCACTGGATTCAAGTTCCAGGATTCTGGCACCCGAAGTCGTGGGAGAGGAGCACTACCGGGTGGCCCGGGACGTCCAGCAGATTCTTCAGCGCTACAAGGAACTCCAGGATATCATTGCAATCCTCGGGATGGATGAACTTTCAGACGAGGACCGGCTGGTGGTGGACCGGGCGAGAAAAATCCAGCGCTTTTTGTCCCAGCCCTTCCATGTGGCGGAGCAGTTCACAGGAATGGACGGCAAATACGTGCCTATCAAGGAGACGGTGAGAGGCTTCCGGGAGATTCTCGAGGGCAAGCACGACAATCTGCCCGAGCAGGCCTTCCTTTTTGTCGGGACCATTGATGAAGCCGTGGAAAAAGCCAAAAAACTCCGAGAAGACAACTAGGAGGTGTCAGTAGATGGCAACAATCTATCGGCTAGAAATTGTGACCCCTGAAGGCGTTTTTTTCAGCGGGGATGTTGAAATGACCATTGTCAGGACGGCTGAAGGGGATATGGGGATTCTAGCGGACCACGAGAACACGGTGGCCCCCTTGGAAATAGGCACTCTCAAAGTGATCCAGGACAAGAAAACAAGGGTGGCGGCCTGTACTAGCGGGTTTTTAAGTGTTGTGCCTGACGAGGTGACCCTGGTGACGGATTCCGCCGAATGGGCGGATGAAATAGATGTCGACCGGGCCCAGCAGGCTCTGGAAAGAGCCAGGGAGCGGCTGGCGAACAAGGGCAAGGATACAGACGTTCAGAGGGCGCAGCTGGCCATGAGCCGTGCCATGAACCGGGTGCGGGTGGCTACGAAAAGCATGGACCACTCCAATTTATAGGATAAGCCAAAGGGATACGGCCTGAACCAGGCCGTATCCCTTCTTGCCCTATAATATCTTGCAAAAGGTACAATAAAACTTTCAGTTATGATATAATAAACTAGTATATTTACAGGAGAAAGTAGGGTTGGAATTGGCTAAAATTATTTTGGAAAAAAGCAGGCCTTTAACGGGTGAGATTGAAGTCAGCGGTGCAAAAAATGCTGTTTTGCCCTTGATGGCAGCCACTTTGCTGGTGGAAGAACCCTGTGTGATAGAAGATGTTCCGGATCTGAAGGATGTGTACGTGATGAATGAAGTCCTGAGGGAACTCGGCGCAGAGGTTTTTTTTAATGTGGATGAAAAGACTCTCAGAGTAGAGACCAGGGTCATCAAAAAGACAGAGGCCCCCTATGAGCTGATGTCAAAAATGAGAGCTTCCTTTCTGGTCATGGGTCCCCTCCTGGCCAGAAAGGGGGAGGCGAGGATTGCGCTGCCGGGAGGCTGCTCCATTGGAGCGCGTCCCATCGACCTGCATCTCAAAGGGTTTGAAAAGCTGGGGGCTGTCATCAATATCGGCCACGGCTTTGTGGAAGGGAAGGTTGATGGAGGTCTCAGGGGGGGGAATATCTACCTGGACTTCCCGAGTGTCGGTGCCACAGAGAATATTCTCATGGCGGCGGTCCTGGCCGAGGGAACCACCCTTATCGAGAATGCGGCCCAGGAACCGGAAATCACGGATTTGAGCAATTTCCTGAACAAGATGGGAGCCAACATCAGCGGCGCGGGGACATCCAACATCAGAATCAAGGGCGTCAAGTCCCTTCACGGGACCAACCACCAGGTCATACCGGACCGGATTGAAGCCGGCACCTACATGGTGGCAGCGGCGATTACCAGGGGGAATCTTCTGGTGAAGAATGTGCTGTCCAACCACATGCGTCCCATGATCGCCAAGCTTGAGGAAGCCGGTGTCAAAATGGAATTCGATGATGACAACGTGCGGGTGGATGCTACTATGGGTTTCAAAGGCGTGGATATCACCACCCTGCCCTATCCCGGTTTTCCCACGGACATGCAAGCCCAGTTCATGGCCATGCTGGCTGTGACTCCGGGAATCCACGTGATTATGGAAACTGTCTTTGAGAACCGTTTCATGCATGTCAATGAACTCAATCGCATGGGGGCCAATATCAAGATAGAAGGGTCGAGTGCCATTATCCAGGGCATCGAACAACTTGAAGGCACCACAGTCAAGGCTACGGACCTGAGGGCCGGGGCGGCCCTGATTCTGGCGGGGCTCGTCGCTGAAGGAAAGACAGAGATTCTGGATATCTATCATGTGGACCGGGGATTCGTCAATATTGAAAGGAAGCTTCAGGCGGTAGGTGCCAATATCTACCGGGTGGACTAATGGAGGTTCGGGATGTTTAATTTTGGAAGTGAAATAGGGATTGATTTGGGCACATCCAGTGTGCTGGTTTACATCAAGGGCAAGGGCATTGTGCTCCATGAGCCTTCAGTGGTGGCCATCAATCAGAACAACGGGGAAATCCTGGCCGTTGGCAGTGAAGCCCGGCGGATGCTGGGCAGGACCCCGGGGAACATCACGGCAATCCGACCCTTGAGGGACGGAGTCATCTCTGATTATGAGGTCACTGAGAAAATGCTCAGGTACTTTATCAACAAGACCTGTGGGAAGAGGCGGTTTTTCAAACCGAAAATCATCATATGCGTGCCCAGCGGCGTGACCCAGGTGGAAAAAAGAGCCGTTATCGAGGCGACCATGGAAGCCGGGGGCGGCAAAGTATACCTCATTGAAGAACCCATTGCGGGATCCATCGGTGCCGGTCTGGACATCACAAAGCCCGATGGCAATATGATTGTGGACATCGGCGGTGGCACCACGGATATTGCGGTCATTTCCCTGGGGGGCATAGTGGTCAGCAAATCCATCAAAGTGGCCGGAGACAAATTTGACGAAGCCATCATTCGATACATGCGCAAGAAGCACAATCTCTATATCGGGGAAAGAACCGCCGAGGAGCTCAAAATCAATATCGGCACGGCGGCACCAAAGTCGAAGTCCATCAAAATGGAATGTCGGGGAAGGGATCTGCTGACGGGACTGCCCAAGACCATCACCATTACCTCGGAGGAAATGGTGGAGGCCCTGGAAGAACCGGTCAACGCCATTTGCGATGCCATACATAACACCCTGGAGAAGACCTTGCCGGAGCTTGCTGCCGACATCAGCTTCAGAGGGATTGTCATGACTGGCGGCGGTTCTCTGCTGAGCGGCCTCAACAAGCTGATTGAAACCAAGATGGGAATTCCCACCTACATTGCCGACGACGCCATCTCCTGCGTGGCAAAGGGGACCGGGATGAGTCTGGAGCACCTGGATGTGCTGGAAAAGACCATAATGACTTCCAACCGTCGGAGATAGCCGCTTGAACTCAAAGCGGTTTTTCTTTTGAAATGCCCCGGGTCCTGCTATACTGTTGGTAGCAACTACTAATAGGAGGTAATATTCATGTTAGATGCCGTAGAAATCCAGAAAATCATTCCCCATCGGTATCCCTTTTTACTCGTGGACCGCATTATAGAGATGGAAGTGGGTAAAAAAGCCGTAGGAATAAAAAATGTCACCATCAATGAGCCCTTTTTTCAGGGACATTTCCCGGGAAATCCCATCATGCCCGGCGTGCTCATGGTAGAGGCCCTGGCCCAGGTGGGGGCGGTCAGTCTTCTTTCCATGGATGAGTACAGGGGAAAGCTGGCGGTTTTTGCCGGAATCGAGAATCTCAGATTCAAACGCCAGGTGATCCCCGGAGACACCTTGAAACTGGAGGTTACCATCGAATCCATCAGAAGGCACATTGGAAAAGGCAAGGCCCTGGCCACGGTGGAGGGTGAAACAGCGGTCAGGGGAGAAATCATTTTTGCCATCGTTGACTGAGAAAGAAGGGGAGTAATCCTATGAACGGTCTTGTACTGCAGGGGGGTGGCGCCAAGGGGGCCTACCATTTCGGTGTCTGGAAGGCGCTGAGGGAGCTTGGAGAAGAAATCCATGCGGTGACGGGGACCAGCATCGGCGCCCTCAACGGTGCCATGATTGTCCAGGGGGCCTATGACGAACTGGAAGAACTCTGGTGCAACATCCGGCCTGAGATGCTCTTTGACGTTGATTCCAAGGTCTACAAACAACTGACGGAATTGGAACTGAAGCCAGACATGTTCAATGCCTACTTTGAGTATGTCAAGGGGTTTTTCATTAAAAAAGGCTTTGATATCACCCCCTTGAAGGAATTGATCGACCAAATGGTGGATGAAAAGAAAATCAGGGAGTCCGAGGTGGATTTCGGCTTTGTGGCATACAATGCCACGGATCTCGAACCCTATGAGCAGTTTGTCAAGGATATCCCCGAGGGCAGGCTCAAGGAATATCTCCTGGCCAGCGCCCACCTGCCCTTTTTCAGGATGGAAAAAATTGAGGGCAAGGTTTTTGTGGACGGGGCCTTCCACGACAACCAGCCGGTGAAGCTGATGACCACAAAGCCCGGCATCACAAAAATCATCATTGTGGACAACAAGGGCGTCGGACTCAAGCAAAAGGCAGACCTCAAGGACTACGAGGTGGTGAGAATCACTGCCTCCGGAGACACGGGGGGAACCCTTGACATGTCAAGGGAAAGGGCCAGGGAGAATATCGCCATGGGTTATTACGATACGCTGAGGGTGTACAGGCACCTGATGGGTAAACGCTATGTCATCCAGCCCTTTGAGGAGAATGAAGTCATCGAGTACTTCATGAAGCTCCCGAGGGAGGGGATCAAGGCCCTTTCCAAGGTGCTTCAAAAGGACCCGCCCGCCAACCAGCGGCAGGTCTTTGAGGGAATCCTTCCTGAAATTGCAAGGCTCCTCAAGGTGGAGGAAGAGGGTTCCTATGCCGACCTCATCGTGGCCCTGGCGGAAACCGCCGCCGAGAAACTCAGGATTGACCCCTATAGAATCTACACCATTGGTGAATTCTTGAAATTGATCAAGGCAGGTCTTGAAAAGGACGAAAAAAGGATTTCCAAAGAAAACAGCCGATTTATCATAAAGCTGCTCAAGCAGGGCAATATTGTCGTCGGGGCGGTCAAGGATGAGTTGGTTCTCGAGATTACAGCAGCCCTATTGACGGAGGTGGATTGAATGGACCATATCAAGAGATACGAAGCATGGCTTGAAGACCCGGGTATTGACGAAGCATTCAAGGAGGAGCTCAGAAACCTGGATAGCGAGGAAATAGAGGATGCCTTTTTCAGGGATCTGGCCTTTGGCACCGGTGGTCTCAGGGGCGTCATGGGGCCGGGGAGCAACCGGGTAAACCGCTATGTCATCGCCCGGGCAACCCAGGGCTTCGCGGATTATCTCAACCATCACTACAGCCTGCCCTCGGCGGTAATCGCCTATGATACCCGGGCGGGTTCTAAGGACTTTGCCTTTGAGGCTGCCCGGGTGCTTGTGGGCAACGGCATCAGGACCTTTGTTTTTGACCGGGTGGCCACGACGCCGGAACTCAGCTACGCTGTCAGGGCCCTTGAGGCCCAGGGGGGGATTGTCATCACCGCCAGCCACAATCCCAAGGCCTACAACGGCTACAAGGTCTACCACCACGAGGGGTATCAGCTCCTGCCCCTGGAAGCCCGGGAGGTGATTGAGCGCATTGAGGCCATTGCCTTCAAAGAGATCAAGCGGGGGGAAACCGGGGATATCGAATTCCTCGGGGAGTCATTTTTCAATCAATACTATGAGGAGTTGGTCCAGCTGGTGAAGGACTACACCCTCAAAGAGCTCACCCTGGTCTATACGCCCCTCAACGGAGCAGGGGCGCGACCGGTGCCGGAGGTCCTCAAGAGAGCCCGCTTCATGAAGGTGTTCCCGGTCATGACCCAGATGGTACCAGACCCCGATTTCACTTCGGTTCCCTATCCCAATCCCGAGGATGTGGCGGTTTTTGCCCAGGCCAGGGTGCTGGGGGAAGAGGTGGGGGCCGATCTTCTCATTGCCACCGATCCCGATGCCGACCGGGTGGGGGTTCTTGCACGCCACCAGGGGGAGTATGTCGCCATCAACGGCAATGAAATGGGGGCCCTGCTGGCCGAGTACCTGCTAAAAGGGGGAGTCCTTCACCCGAGAATCATCACGACCATTGTTTCCACCCACATGATTGATGCCATTGCTCAAAGGTACGGGGCCAGGGTCGACAAGACCCTCACTGGCTTCAAATATATCGGGGAGATGATTTCAGGCTTTGATTTCAGCCGGGAGACCTTTCTTCTTGGATTTGAGGAAAGTTACGGCTATCTCACCCACACCCATGCCCGGGACAAGGATGCGGCCAATGCGGTCCTGATGATTGCCATGATGGCGGAGGAATACCGCAGGGAGGGCAGGACACTGATTGACGCCCTTGAGACGCTGCATGAGACCTACGGGTATTTTTCTGAAAGTCTTCTCAATTTCACCTTTGAAGGTTCCCGGGGTCTTGGAAAAATGGATGAAATCATAGAGGCCTTCAGAGGGCTCCAGGGACTTGAGTTCGCCGACCAGTACGCCTTTGGCGCCATCGACTATGAGCGGGATGATACAGGGCTGCCCCGGGAAAAGGTGATCAAATGCCTCTATCCGGACGGCAGCTGGTTTGCTGTGCGCCCCTCAGGGACAGAACCCAAGCTGAAAATCTACGTGGCGGTCCGGGGAGACAGCTCCGAATCGGCACACAAAAAATCCCTGGCACTTCAAGGGGCTTTGAAAGGATTTGTTGAGAAAAACCAATGAGACATCTAGAGAGTTTTGCCACCAGAACCCGGTTGATGGGGGTGGTGGGAGTAAAAAGTGTTTTTATGGATGAAGGCGCAAACCGCTACCTGATGGTCCTGCATCTGGATTTCGAATCCTTCGGGGTAGATGGTTTTCATGTGTTGAAAAATCCCCTGAAGGCTGAGGAGGAAGGACTGGTGAACTCAGTCTGCGGCGGTCTCGGAGGGGAAATGGTCCCCTTGGATTTTGAAGAGGTCGTGGGACTCTATCAGGAGGCCCGGGTCCTGGGTCTCGACAATGTCAGCCAAGAGGCCCTGGGTTATCTTGAAATTTTCGAGACAGCCCCGGCGGGGAGTGATACCGACAAGGTCTTTGAGGAACACCAGGGCATCAATGAGACCATTCACTATATGCTGATGCGGTTGGTGGCCCGGGATGAAAAGGGTCTGAGGAGAATCTACACAGGGGAAAAACCCATGGAATATCCCGAGGAAGCCGCTTTGATCAAAAATACCGTGGAGAAGACCCCGGAAGGGGATTTTCTGGCCACCGCCCTGGTTCTGATGGACAATGACTATTACAACCACCGTTATCTCATCAAAGGGGAGGCAGGGGGAGTCAGCCAGCTGCGGCTGGTGGACCAGATCAAACTCTCCCTCTATGAAGTGGCGCTTCAGGTGAGAAAACCCCAGTTCTTCAAAATTTACGAGGGGGATGAGGTGACGGGGAATTTCAGTCGCATTCAGGAGATTTCAACAGGCACCACTCTGAATGTCTATGAACACGGTATCTTGCTCACCTTCTTTCACCGCCACAATGACCATTTGAAAAGCCCGGTCTATGTCATCAGCGAGGATGTCCGGGCGTATCTCTTTTTCACCGATGAGAACCAGTTGGTGGTGGTGGGGGACGAGGAGGCCCAGATGGAGGATGTGCTTCACAGCCTTCACGAAATCATTGCTGACGGGGGCTATGAACTGATGGAGGGTGTTGAGGTGGACTATCCCATATTTTTTGATTTTCTCCACAGTGACACCGGTGATTTTTTTGAATTTCTGGAAGAGGAGTTGGATTGATGGCGGGGATTAATCAGGTATTTGTCCTGTTCATGTTGATAGTCGTCGGTTATTTCATTCGGAAAAAGCACCTGGTTTCCGATGCCTTTCAAAAGGACATGAGCAATTTTGTGATGAAGGTCACCATGCCCTTCTTTGCTCTGATGAGTGTCTACACCTCCATGACCCCGGAGCTTTTCAAAGAGTCCGTGGTCCTGGTCATCATAGCCTTCGGACTCTTCGGTCTGGGGATTGTGTTTTCCTATGGGATTACCAAAATCCTCAAAATAGAGGGGATGCGTCGCGACGTCCTGCAGTTCACCATGGTTTTTCCCAATGTGGGATTCATGGGAATCCCCGTGATGAAGGCGGTTTACGGCAATTCCGGAGTGATCTACAGTGTTTTTTTCGTTTTCACCTTCAATCTGCTCCTTTTCAGTTTCGGCGTCTATCTGATGAAGCGCCACTGCGACGGGTGTGACAAGGGCACCGACGGTTCATTCTTCAGACGTTTTCTCAGGGGCATTGACCCGGTTCTCTACGCCCTCTTTGCCGGATTGATTCTCATGGCCCTGAAGGTCAGGATTCCCACCCTTCTGGAGGAGGTCATGGTTTCAATCGGGAACCTGACCAGTCCTTTGAGTATGATGTTCATCGGGTTTATTCTGGCTTCTGTCAGGGTGCGGGATCTCTTTGGAGATTACCAGATCTACCTGGTCAGCATCGTCAAGCTGGCGGTGCTGCCACTGTTGTTTTTTGTCATATTCAGGAACTTT
>LQBE01000012.1:63560-92996 GCA_002029975.1 delta proteobacterium ML8_F1
GGAGTCAATACGGCGGTGATTGCCAGCAGGTACAACAATGACTACAAGCTGGCTTCAAAGATGGTATTTTTGAGCACCCTGATGGCTATTTTTACGATCCCCCTGCTGATAAGATTTTTTGTTGCATAATAAAGAGTCCTGTGTTATAGTAGTTACGCAAAAATGAATACCTTATTGAGAGTGACTGAGGGAATAGGCCCGATGATGTCCGGCAACCGCCATTAGCGTACGGTGCCAAATCCTACAGACCTTCACCGGTCTGGTAGATAAGGGAATGATGAAAATCAGGAGCCTTAGGCTCCTTTTTGCATGTCAACAATTAAGGAGGTTGAATTCATGAAAAAAAGACTCTTCACTTCTGAATCAGTAACAGAAGGCCATCCTGACAAGGTGTGCGACCAAATCTCTGATGCAATCCTTGATGCCATTATTGCCTTGGACCCCCAGGCCAGGGTGGCCTGTGAAACCTCAGTGACCACCGGTCTTGTCCTGGTATCCGGAGAAATCACCACTGACTGTTATGTGGACATCCAGAAAATCGTCAGGAAAACCGTCAATGAAATCGGCTATACCCGGGCAAAATACGGTTTTGACGGGGACAATGTCGGGGTCCTTGTGGCCATCGACGAGCAGAGTCGGGACATCGCCCAGGGGGTGAATGACGCCCTCGAACATCGCACCGGAGAGACCCTGGAGGAAGAGGTTCTAGGGGCCGGAGACCAGGGGCTCATGTTTGGATATGCCTGCAATGAAACTGAAGAACTGATGCCTCTTCCCATCTCCCTCGCCCACAGACTGGCAAAACGCCTCAGTGATGTGAGAAAGGACGGGACCCTCAAATACCTCAGACCCGACGGCAAGACCCAGGTGACAGTGGAGTACCACGACAAGATGCCGGTCCGGGTGGATACCATAGTCATTTCCACCCAGCACAGTCCCAAGGTCACCTTGGAGCAGATCAAAGAGGATCTGATTCGCGAGGTGGTGGGACCCGTTGTGGATGCCGCTCTTTTGGATGAAAACACCAAATACTATGTGAATCCCACGGGACGGTTTGTTATCGGAGGCCCCAAGGGGGACGCCGGACTGACCGGAAGAAAAATCATTGTAGATACCTATGGCGGCTATGCGAGACATGGCGGCGGCGCCTTCAGCGGCAAGGACCCCACGAAGGTTGACCGTTCAGCAGCCTATGGCGCCCGTTATGTGGCCAAGAATATTGTGGCGGCGGGTCTGGCTGATGAATGTGAAATCCAGCTGGCCTATGCCATCGGTGTGGCCCGACCCCTTTCCATCTATGTGGAAACCTTCGGCACTGGCAAAATCCCCGAGGAGAGGATTGAAGCCCTGGTGGAGGAGCTCTTTGACCTGAGACCCGGGTCAATTATCAAGAACCTTGACCTTCGCAGACCCCTTTACCGAAAGGTGGCCGCCTACGGCCACTTTGGCAGACCGGATCTGGACCTGCCCTGGGAGAAGACAGACATGGCCGGGATATTAAAGCAAAAGGCCTTCGGTTGATCGGAAGCAGCCTTCCAAAAGGGAGGTTGCTTTTTTTCGTTCCCGGGGCTTGCGGAAAATCAATCAATGATATAATGGAGTCACAGGAAAATAATGTTGTCAAAGGAGTGCTTTATGCGGTTAACCGGAACCCTGGAGGATATCATCTATCAAAGTGCAGAGAGCCACTATCTTGTGGGGGTCATGGACTATGAGGGGGATCCCCTCACCATTGTCGGTCACGGCTACGGGCTCAAGGTCGGGGACAGTCTCATCCTTGAAGGGGAATATGTCTTCCACGAGGTCTACGGGGAGCAGTTCAAGTTCACCACCTATCAGGTGGCCCTGCCTGAGGATCATGAGTCAATGCTGCGATTTCTCTCCTCGGGAGCCATCAAGGGAATAGGCCCCGCCACCGCTGAAAAAATTCTTGATGTCTTTGGTCTGGACACCCTGGATGTCATGAACTACAATCCTGAAGCGCTGCTACAAATCCAGGGAATCGGGAAAAGCAAGCTAAAGGACATCACCACCTCCTACCAGGAGGTGGTGGGACATACCCAGGCCATGATGTTTCTGCAGTCCCTGAAGCTCGGGCCCTCCCTGATCAGCCGGATTATCAAGAAGTACGGCCATCGGACCCGGGAGACCGTGACGGGGAATCCCTACCGCCTCTATGAGGACATTGAGGGAATCAGCTTTAAACGGGCGGACGAAATTGCTGAAATCCTGGGCGTTGAAAGGGACTCCAGGTTCCGGATCATGAGTTTTGTCAGATTTCATCTCGAGGCGGCGGCCAAGGAGGGACACACTTTCATTGCCTATGAAAGCGCCCTGGAGGATCTCAAGGGAAGTCTGGGGATTGACATGGACCTTCTCAAGGAACAGGTCCGGGAGATGATTCTCAAGGGGCAGCTTTATATCAAGGAAGACCGTCTGTATCTGGCGTCGCTTTACTTGGCTGAGGCCCAGAGCAGCGGAAGGCTTATGGCCATCCATGCCTGCGAGGCTGTGAAGGTTGTCAATGACAGTCTGGTCCAGGAGCTCCTGGACAGATTTCAGCAAGAGGAGCATATTCTTCTCAACCCCCTCCAGCAGGAGGCCATCAGAAGCGGCATCAAGAATAAGGTCACGGTGATTACAGGGGGGCCCGGAACGGGCAAGACCACCATAGTCAAAGGAATTCTTTATATTACTGACCGGTTTGACTTGAAGGTTCATCTCGGCGCCCCCACGGGGCGGGCGGCCAAACGCCTCAAGGAGGCCACCGGGGAGGAGGCGAAGACCATCCACCGGCTCCTGGAGTACCAGTACCAGGAAGAATCGGCGCTGCTTTTGTTCAACCGCAACGAGGAGAATCCCCTGGAGGGGGATCTGGTGATTATCGATGAATTTTCCATGGTGGATATCCATCTGCTTAAACACCTGCTTCAGGGAATCAGCCTGGAGAGCCGGCTGATTTTCATCGGGGACGTGGACCAACTGCCGGCAGTGGGCCCCGGGAATGTCCTGGAGGACATCATTGCTTCGGGTTATTTCAACACAGTGCGGCTCAAAGAAATCTACCGCCAGGGTTCCAACTCCACCATTGCCCTTTCCGCCCACGAAATCAACCAGGGGAGGATGCCCCTGGAGAACCACCGGGATGGAGACTTTTTTCACATAGCCTCTACAAATCAGGAGCGCATTCTTTCCCAGGTGGTGTCTTTGCTGACCCATCGACTCAAGGAGTACTACGGCATGGACCCCCTGCTGGACATCCAGGTCATCACCCCGATGAAAAACGGCATCCTCGGGACCCATCATCTCAATGAGGTCCTGCAGGAAGCCCTCAATCCCCCCGGGGACCAGGAGCAAATGCGTTTTGGAAACAAACTCTTCCGCCAGGGCGACAAGGTGATGCAGTTCAAGAACAACTACAATCTGGCTTATCTTGATACGGAAACCCACTTAGAGGGCAAGGGCCTCTTCAATGGCGAACTGGGCATTGTCCGGCAGGTGAGCCAGACCTCCGGCAGAATGGTGGTTCTCTTTGACGGCTACAAGGAGGTGGTTTTTGAACCGGGGGACCTGGGAGACCTGGATCTGGCCTATGCCATCACCATCCATAAGTCCCAGGGATCGGAGTTCAGAGGCGTGGTGATTCCCCTGAGCTATCTGCCGCCTCAGATGATTTCCAGAAATCTCATCTATACGGCAGTGACCCGGGGAAGGGATCTGGTCATCATCGTGGGGGACCGGGGGGTTCTGAACATGATGGTCAGGGACGAACACCGGCCCAGGCGCAACTCCGGACTGATTTATCAGCTGAGAGCCTTTGAAGCCCTGGAAACTTGATTGGAATCCTTTGATTTGCATGGCTCCTGAGGCTATACTTGCCCCATGGATGTCAGGCGAATACTTTTTCCAAAAACCCGCTGCGCTCTTTGCGGCGGGGAAATATTTGAGGACAGGGACCTGTGCCCGGACTGCCTGAAAAAAATGGACCGGCTCAAAAGACCCCGGGAGATTCTTGGTGAAATCGTCAAGGGGCATGCGGTCTTTAGATACCGGGGGGAGGTCAAGACCCTGGTACTGGATTTCAAATACCGGGACAAACGGTTTCTAAAGGACTACTTCGTGCAGGAAATGGTCCCCTTCCTGGAGGGTTTTGGAATGGATTTTGATGTGATTGTCCCGGTGCCCGATTCTAGGCAGAGGCGGTGGACCCGGGGCTTCAATCCTTCACTCAGCCTGTCCAGGGGAATTTCGAAGGCGTCTGGGATTCCCCTGTCCAAGGGACTCCTCCGGCGCAAACGTGAAACCCGGCCCCTGAAGGAAATTCCTCTGAACCAGCGACAGGCCCATCTGGAGGGGGCCTTTGAGGCTCAGAACCCCCTGGGATTCAAAAGGGGATTGATCGTGGATGACATCTACACCACGGGAGCCACAGTCACGGCCTGCGGCGAAGCCCTGTATGCCGTGGGGTTTGATGAAATTGTTTTTTTGGCCGTCGCTTCCAACTATTGAGGGGGCATTTGTTTAAGCCGGGACTCGGAGGGTAAGAAAACAGTAATTCAATATTGGCAATAAACAAAAAGGAGCTGAGTCTATGAAACTCATCATAAGTGGAAGAAACCTCAAAGTCAGTGACCGGATGAAGGAGCAGATTGAAATCAAGCTCGAGCGTTTTGAAAAATTTTTCAACGACGAGATTGAAACTCATGTGACCTTGGCTCATCAAAAAACCCGCCAGATCCTGGAGATTACCATTCCCTTGAAAAACGGAGCGATCATCCGGGTGGAGGAATCCAGCGACGATATGTTCAAATCACTGGACCTCGCAGTGGACAAACTCTCCAAACAAATCGACAAGCACAAAACCAACATCAAAAAACGGTATCAGTCCAATGATTCGATTCGTTACGAGGAGGTGCCCACGGAGTCCGTCGAGACGGAAACTGAGAAGACAATCGTAAAGAACAAATCCTTCATCATGAAGCCCATGGACCCGGAGGAGGCAGTTCTTCAAATGGAGTTGGTGGACCACAATTTCTTCGTTTTCCTCAACGGGGACACCAATGACATCAATGTGGTCTACAAAAGACGTGATGGCGATTACGGGCTCATCGAACCCGAGTAAAACCCTGCAGAAGCAGGGTTTTTTTATGAAGATCTGTTCCTAAGAATTGTGTGACTTCGGTCATGAGCCATTCAAGTTTCAAAGGCATGCATAATTATACAGCTTTCTGTAAATAATTTCATCAGGGTTCAAGAAATCATTGATTTTGAAGGGGACCTTTGTTATATTGGATTTGATACCTACGGGGGAATCAGGAAAGGAGTCAATCACATGAAGAGGTTTAAGAGGATTCTGGTAGCCAATCGAGGGGAAATCGCCATCCGAATATTCAGAGCAGCCCAGGAACTCGGCATCAGGACCGTGGCAGTCTACTCTGAGGAAGACAAGAATTCGCTTTTTCGGATGAAAGCCGACGAGTCCTATCTCATTGGAAAACAGCTGGGGCCGATTGAGGCCTATCTCAATATTGAGGAAATCATTTCGGTAGCCGTAAAGAAGGGGGTGGATGCCATTCACCCGGGCTATGGATTTTTGGCGGAAAACCCGGAGCTGGCCAAAAAATGCGCCGAGGCGGGAATAGCCTTTATCGGACCGAGCTATGAATCCATTGAACAAATGGGAGACAAGATCAAATCGAAGAAAATTGCCATTGCAGCGGGAATCCCGGTCATTGAGGGACTGGAAAAGCCCATCACCTCTGCGGAGGAAGCTGTGGAAGTGGCCCGGAGAATCGGCTGTCCTGTGATGCTCAAGGCAGCAGCCGGCGGTGGCGGCCGGGGCATGAGGATTGTTCGGGACCTTGAGCAGGTGACGGCGGAGTTTTCCCGGGCGAAATCAGAGGCCAGAAAAGCCTTCGGGATTGACGATATTTTCATTGAAAAATATATCGAGCACCCAAAGCACATCGAAGTCCAGATCCTGGGAGACCAACAGGGGAATATCGTTCACCTGTATGAGCGGGACTGTTCTATCCAGAGACGCCACCAGAAGATCATTGAATTTACCCCTGCCCTGGGCATCTCCCAGGACCTTCGGGAAAGGATCTGCACTGATGCGGTGAAAATCGCCCGAGAGACCAACTATTACAACGCCGGAACCGTTGAATTCCTGGTGGACAAGGGCGGCAGACACTATTTCATTGAAATGAACCCCAGGATCCAGGTGGAACATACTGTCACAGAAATGGTCACCGGGGTGGACCTGGTCCAGGCCCAGATACTGATTGCCCAGGGGCTTCCCTTGAATTCTGAAAAAATCAATATCCAGTCCCAGGAGGCTATCGGACAGCGGGGCTATGCGATTCAGTGCCGGATTACCACGGAGGATCCGGGCAACAATTTTGCTCCGGATACAGGCAAACTGGACATCTATCGGTCCGGGGCCGGTTTTGGGATCCGCCTTGACGGCGGCAATGCCTTCACCGGTGCAGAAATCAGCCCCTACTACGACAGTCTGTTGGTCAAGCTCACCTCCTGGAGTCTCAGCTATGAGGATGCCATTGCCAAATCCATCCGAGCCATCCGGGAAATGGCGATTTCGGGCGTCAAGACCAATATTCCCTTTCTGATCAATGTGCTCAATCATGAAACCTTCAGAAGGGGAGAATGCGACACCAGCTTCATCGAATCCAACCCCGGACTTTTCAACCTCGAGGCCAAGACTGATGAAGAACTCAGGGTTCTCAAATATATCGGCAACGTGGTGGTCAATGAAACCGGAGGGGCCAAGCGGTCCTTTGACGTGCCCACGGTTCCCAGGGTGGGAAGCAGGCGGCCTGCCGGAACCAAGCAGATTTTTGATGCCGAGGGCCCCAAGGGGGTTGTGGATTTCATCCATTCCCAGAAGAAACTGCTTCTGACGGATACGACCATGCGCGATGCCCATCAATCCCTCATGGCCACAAGAATGAGAACCCGGGACATGGTCAAGATTTCGAAGGCCACTTCAGTCCTCGCCCATGACCTTTTCTCCCTGGAAATGTGGGGTGGGGCGACCTTTGATGTCTCCTACCGTTTTCTGAAGGAATCCCCCTGGGAACGGGTGGAGCAGCTGAGAAAAAAAATCCCCAATATTCTCTTTCAGATGCTGATTCGCGGATCCAACGGCGTGGGTTACAAGAACTATCCGGACAATGTCATCCGGGAGCTGATCAGAGAAGCGTCGGACAAGGGTATTGATGTCTTTAGAATTTTCGATTCCCTCAACTGGATAAAGGGGATGGAAATCTCCCTGGATGAGGTGTTGAAGCAAGGGAGAATCGCAGAAACGGCCATCTGCTATACCGGCGATATCCTGGATGAAACCCGGGACAAATACTCCTTGAAATACTATGTGGACATGGCCAAGGAACTGGAAAAGCGAGGGGCCCATATCATCGGAATCAAGGATATGGCCGGACTGCTCAAGCCCTATGCGGCCCACAAGCTGGTCAAGGCCTTGAAGAACGAAATCACGGTACCCATTCACATGCACACCCACGATACCAGCGGCAACGGCGTTGGGGCGATGCTCATGGCGGCGGAGGCCGGTGTGGATATCGTGGATACCGCCTTCAATTCCATGTCGGGGCTGACCTCCCAGCCGGCGCTGAACTCTGTGGTGGCGGCACTGAGGAACACCGAGAGGGATACCGGACTTGAATTCAAGAATATTCAAAAGCTCTCTGACTACTGGCGGGATGTCCGGCCGGTGTATTACAAATTTGAATCGGATTTGAAGTCTTCCACGGCGGAAATCTATGAATATGAAATTCCTGGAGGCCAGTATTCCAATCTGAAGCCCCAGGTGGAAAGCTTTGGTCTGGGGCATCGGTTCACAGAGGTCAAGGAAATGTACAAAATCGTGAATGACATGTTCGGGGATATCATCAAGGTGACCCCCTCCTCCAAGGCGGTGAGTGACATGGCGATTTTCATGGTGCAGAATGATCTCACCCGGGAGAACATCTACGAAAAGGGCAAGGACCTTTCCTATCCCGATTCAGTCGTGGCCTTTTTCAGCGGCATGATGGGCCAGCCCATGGGAGGCTTTCCTGAAAAACTCCAGAAACTGGTCTTGAAGGATATTGAACCCATCACCGTCAGGCCCGGAGAGCTCCTGGAGGATTTCGACTTTGAGGCGGCCCGCAGTGAAATTGAAAAGGAGTTCGGGATCCTGCCAAGGACCGAGGATGTGATTGCCTCTGCGCTGTACCCCAAGGTTTTCAAGGAGTACCTGGCCTTTAAAGAGGAGTTCGGGGATTTGAGCCGCATGGGCAGCGACATTTTCTTCCACGGACTTTACGAAGGGGAAACCTGCGAGGTGGAGGTGGGCAAGCACCTGCTGCAGATCAAGCTCGTGCATGTTTCCAAGCCCGATGAGAATTCCCAGCGCAGACTGATTTTCGAGACCAACGGAAATCGCCGCGAAATCAAGATTTTCGATCAGGCTTCGAGCCTCAAATCCAGTCAGGGAGGCATGAGAAAGCTTTTTGCAGATGAAGGCAATCCCCTGGAAGTCGGGGCCTCCATTCCCGGTAAAATTCTTCAGATATCGGTGAAGGAAGGTCAGCGGGTCAAGGCGGGGGAAGAGGTGGCCATTATCGAGGCCATGAAAATGGAGACCAGTATCACTGCCAAGGTGGAGGGTGTGGTTGAAGCCATCCATCTCAAGGCTGGGGATGCCGTAGAGAGCAAGGAACTGATTCTCACCTTGAATTAGTCCCGACAAGAGATTCTTCTCAGGGGTCACTCTGAGAAGAATCTTTTTTTTGTAGAACTTCTCAAACCGGCATAAATTTTATATAATAAGAGATGGAGGTAATTGCCCATGTTTATTGAAGCGATTTTTGTCGGTCTCGTCATTGTTTTTTTGACCAACGGCCGATTTGACAATTTTTCTGAAGTAGAGATCAAGGGATGGCCAATGATTGTAGCAGGCGTCATTCTCGAGCTTTCAGTGATTTTCTTCTCCCGGTATACCTTCAGTCTGTATCTCCAGCTCACCGGGATGATGACAGTCATGCTGGCGGTGGCGATGAACCTGAGAATCAGGGGCTTTTTACTGATGTTCCTGGGAGGCCTGCTCAATCTCATGGCGGTCCTGCTCAACAATCTGAGGATGCCTGTGAACCTTGTCGGCGGGAAGACCAGCAGCATGACAAGCTTTATGGATACGGTGCTGGAAGGGGATGTCATCAACTATATGGTGGATTCCGCCGGAGGCTGGACAGCCCTTCTGGGAAAAATCATGACGACTCCCATCTGGTACCCCTTTCCCAGACTGCTGTCGGTAGGGGATCTGGTCATCACCCTGGGAATATTGTTCTTCATTGTCGGAGAATCAAAGAGGAAGCATTTCCATAGAGAAAGCACCATGGTGCAATACAGTTACAGAAACAGGATTTGAGGATTCTCAAATCCTGTTGTGCTATACTAGTTGTGCTATACTATAAGAGATCCACTCAAGGGATTAAGGAGATGACGGATGTGGGAATTTTAGACAGGATTTTTGGCAGTTTCAATGACAAGGAAATTGCCAGGATGACAAAGACGGCTTCAGAAGTGATGGCCCTTGAAGAAACCTTCCAGGGGTTGTCCAACGAGGCCATGAAAAATAAAACAGAGACATTCAGAACCCGTTTGAAAGCGGGAGAAACCCTGGATGATCTTCTGGTTGAATCCTTTGCCCTGGTCAGAGAGGCCTCCCGAAGGACCATCGGCCTGGTTCACTATCCGGTCCAGCTTGTCGGGGGAATTGTTCTGCACGAGGGGCGAATAGCGGAAATGAAGACCGGAGAGGGGAAAACCCTGGTGGCGACCCTGCCGGTGTATTTGAACGCCCTTGGCGGCGAGGGGGTCCACGTGGTCACCGTCAACGACTATCTGGCCTCCCGTGACCGGGAATGGATGGGAAAGATTTTTGAATTCCTGGGTCTCAGCGTCGGGGTGATCACCAATGATATCAAGGGTGAAGAGCGTATCAGGGCCTATCAGGCGGATGTCACCTACGGAACCAACAATGAATTCGGATTCGACTATCTCAGGGACAACATGGCCCTTTCAAAAAAGGACCGGGTGCAGCGGCCCTTGAACTTCGCCATCATTGACGAGGTGGATTCCATTCTGGTGGATGAGGCCAGAACGCCCCTGATTATTTCCGGTGTGGGTTCGAAATCCACCAATCTGTATGAAATTGCCGACAACTTCGTCAAATCCCTTCAAAAGGAACTTGACGTGGTGGTGGATGAGAAGGCCAATTCAGTGGTGCTCACGGAGGAAACGGGACTACCCAAAGCGGAAAAGTTCTTCGGGGTGGAGAATCTCAGTGACCCTTCAAACCTGGAAATCTCTCATCACATCAACCAGGCCCTCAAGGCCCGTTTCATCATGAAGCGGGACATCAACTACGTGGTCAAGGACGGCGAGGTGGTGATTGTCGATGAGTTTACAGGACGGCTGATGAACGGCCGGAGATATTCCAGCGGGTTGCATCAGGCCATCGAAGCCAAGGAAAATATTGAAATACGCAAGGAATCCCAGACCCTGGCCACCATCACCCTGCAGAACTACTTCAGAATGTATCAAAAGCTCGCGGGGATGACTGGAACCGCCAAAACAGAGGAAGAGGAATTCAAGCACATCTACAACATGGATGTCCTTGTGGTTCCCACCAACATGCCTGTGGTCCGGATGGATTATCCGGATGTGGTGTACCGCTCCATGGAGGGTAAATTCAAGCAGGTCATTGAAGAAATTGTCCAACGCCATGGGACAGGCCAGCCTGTACTTGTGGGGACCATTTCCATCGAAACCAGTGAGTATCTGAGCAAGCTCCTCAAGCGGCGGGGAGTCCCCCATGAGGTCCTCAATGCCAAACAGCATGAACGGGAAGCGGAGATTGTCGCCCAGGCGGGCCGGTACGGGGCCGTGACCATTGCCACCAACATGGCGGGCCGGGGAACGGATATCGTTCTTGGGGGAAATCCTGATTTCATGGCCAAAAGGGAGCTTTTCAAACGGGGAGTCCCTCCGGAAATCCTCGCTATGGTGGACAATTTCATGCCGACTGAGGACGAGGCCCTGCAACAGGCCCGGGAAGATTTCAAGTCCCTGAAGAAGCAATTCAAGACCATTACCGATGAAGAGGCCCTGAAGGTCAAGGCGGCCGGAGGACTCCATATCATCGGCACCGAGCGTCATGAATCCAGAAGAATTGACAACCAGCTGAGGGGCCGGAGCGGTCGACAGGGGGATGCCGGCTCGAGTCGTTTTTACCTCTCTCTTGAGGACGATCTGTTGAGACTCTTCATGGGAGACAATGCCAAGGCGATGCTCTCCAGGCTGGGTCTCGACGACGAGGTGCCCATTGAGGCGAAGATTCTCTCCAAGTCCATCGAAAGCGCCCAGAAGAAGGTGGAGGGAAGAAACTTCGGCATCCGCAAGCATGTGTTGCAATACGATGATGTCATCAACAAGCAGCGAGAGATCATCTATACGGAGCGCAACAAGGTTTTGGACGGCGAGAATCTCAAAGAACACATCAAGAGTATGGTGGAGGATGTGGTGGATGCGGTCCTCAATCTCTACACCGCCAATTCACCCTATGCGGAGGAGTGGGATCTCAAGGGGATGAATGAAAACCTCCATCAGTACTTTCTTCCCAAGGACTTCATCGACACTTTGAATCCGCAAAACCACACCTTCGACAGCCTCAGGGACCAGATTCTGGAGGCGGCAGAGACCGCCTACAGCCTCAAGGAGCTTGAGGTGGGGCCTGACAGGATTCGAGAGCTGGAGCGGATGATTCTCCTGAGAATCGTGGATACCCACTGGATTGACCATATTGACGCCATGGACCAGCTCAAGCAGGGCATCGGTCTCAGGGCTGTGGGAAATGAGAATCCGGTGACGGCGTATCAGATTGAAGGCTTTGAGATGTTCAGTGAGATGATTGAATCCATTAAGAAGGAAACGGTGAAATTTGTCTACAACGTCCAGGTCGACACCAGGGTGGAAAAGAAGGCTGTGGCCACTGTGGCGCCGAAGGTGAAGCTTCCGGTGAAATCAGGCCAGAAGATTGGACGCAATGATCCCTGCCCCTGCGGCAGTGGTTTGAAATACAAAAAATGCTGCGGCAAAGACAAGTAGAGGTGTATACGTATGATTGAAACGAAATGCAGGAATCAAATTCCGGAGTTCATTCATTCCCTGAATGAACTCAAGGAGTCTCTTTGACCTGGTTGGCAAGAAAAAGCGGATTGAAGCCCTGGAGGCGTCCTTTTCTGTCCCCGGAGCCTTTGACAACCTGGAAGAGACTCAGCGGCTCACCAGGGAAATCAAGGGACTCAAGGATCTGGTGGAGCGCTTTGAAGGCATTGAGAATGCCATAGAGGAACTGCAGGTGATGTGTGAAATCCTTGACCAGGAACCGGATGAAGCTTTGAAAAAGGAAGCTCTGGCCCTTTTTGAAACCACCCACAGGCAGGTGGAGGCCTTCAGCCTTCAAACCCTGCTCAGTGGCCGGTACGATGAAAGCAATGCCATTGTGTCGATTCATTCAGGGACCGGGGGGCTGGATGCCCAGGACTGGGCGGAAATGCTTCTGAGGATGTACACCCGTTGGGGGGAATCCAGGGGATACCAGGTCAAGATGCTGGATATCATAAAGGATACGGAGTCTGGCATCAAAAGCGTGACCCTTCTGGTCGAGGGGCTCTACGCCTATGGCTATCTCAAGTCGGAAAAGGGGGTGCATCGCCTGGTGAGAATTTCGCCCTTTGACTCCTCCGGCAAGCGGCACACCTCCTTTGCCTCGGTGGATGTCATGCCCGAGGTCACCGAGGACATGGCAGTGGAAATTGATGCCGGCGATTTGAAAATCGATACCTACCGGGCCTCAGGGGCGGGAGGACAGCACGTCAACAAGACCGATTCTGCCGTGAGAATCACCCATCTGCCAACAGGGGTGGTGGTCCAGTGCCAGAATGAGCGCTCACAGCATTCCAACAAGGCCACGGCCATGGCCATGCTGATGGGAAAACTCATAGAGCTCAAGGAAGCCGAACACAAGGAAACCATCGCAGAACTTGCCGGAGACTATTCCCAAATCGCCTGGGGCTCCCAGATCAGGTCCTATGTGTTCAACCCCTATTCCCTGGCCAAGGATCACCGTACCAACGTGGAGATTGGCAATGTCAACAGCGTCATGGACGGCAATATCGACCCCTTCATTGACGCGTATCTGAAGGAAAATGCGAAATAACAGTGGACAAAAGGGGGGTGGGAGAGTCGCACCCCTCTGTTTTTTTGAGATTGATCAGTTTTTTCAGGGAGGTGAATCCTTTTGAAAGTACCCTTTAATGCGCCTCAAACCCTGTACCAGAAGGAACTTGAAGCAGTTTTCAGGAAAAGATTCGGCATGGAGGAGGTGTTTTTCACCACCTCCTGTTCCTCCGCCCTGGATATGGCAGCCCAGATTATAGAAGCGGGACCGGGGGATGAAATAATTCTGCCCTCCTTCACCTATGTGACCACTGCCATGGGGTTTGCCAGGCGGGGGGCCAGGCTGGTGTTTACGGACATAGACCCGAGGACCGGGGTGCTGGACCTGAAGGCGGTCCAGGGGAACCTTACAAAGAGGACCAAGGCCGTGATTCCTGTGCATTATGCCGGGGTGAGCATGGACCTGGATTCCCTGAGGGCCCTCCAGAAAGAGGGGGACTTCTATGTGATTGAGGATGCCGCCCAGGCCATTGGCGCCCGTTACAAGGGGAGATATCTGGGCACCATCGGGGATATGGGAACCTTCAGCTTTCATTACACCAAGAATATTTCCACCGGAGAGGGGGGGGCTTTGCTGATGAATAACAGCGGTTTGAAGCCCAGGGCCCGGGTGGTTTTTGAAAAGGGCACGGACCGTCATGACTTCATAGCAGGCATCAAATCGGAATACTCCTGGGTGGATTTTGGAGGCAGCTATGAAATGTCAGAGATTCTCAAGGGTCGTCTGTTGAAGGAAATGGAGCAGCTTGAAGCCGTCATCCGAAAAAGAGAGGCCCTCTACAGACGCTATGAGAAGCATTTCAGGTCCACGGGATTGCGAAGTCTGGAAATCCCCGGGTATGCACAATCCAACTTTCATATTTTCGCTCTGGTTTTTGATGCCCGGACACAGCGGGACAGAATGCTGAAAGTCCTCAACCAGCATGGAATCCAGGGGACCTTCCACTACCAGCCCCTGCACAAGAGTCCCTTTGGACTCAAGGCGGGGTACGATCGATTTTATCTGCCTGAGACAGAGGCCTTTGCCGGGGGGATTCTACGACTGCCTCTTTATCCCGGACTCTCAGAAGATACCGTGGACACCATCGCCGAAATCATCCTTAAAGAATGGAGAAATATTTGATGAAGCCTATTGTACAGACCCTGGCCCGGGAGCTCGGCATCAAGCCCTCCCAGGTCGAAAAGACCATTGAACTGATTGACGAGGGGAACACGATTCCCTTTATCGCCCGTTACAGGAAGGAAATCCATGGGGGCCTCGATGACGAGGTTCTGAGAAATCTCGATGAGCGTCTGAAGTACCTCAGACACATTGAAGAAAGAAAGGTGGAGGTACTCAGACTCATTGAGGAGCAGGGAAAGCTCACGGAAAACCTCAGGGATGAAATCACAAAGGCCACGGTGCTGCAACGGGTGGAGGACCTTTATCGGCCCTTCAGGCAAAAAAAAAGCACCCGGGGTTCCAAGGCCCGGGAGAGGGGCCTCGAGCCCCTGGCCATGACCCTGTTGAGCGGAGAGTTCCAGGGGGATTTGAATCACTATGGGGCATCCTTCATTGACCCGGACCGGGGGGTTGCCAGTGTCGAGGAAGCCCTTCAGGGGGCCAAGGACATTGTAGCGGAAATGGTTTCCGTGGACCCGGACCATCGCCGGGCAGTCAAAAACAGGATTCTTAAAACCGGGCAGCTGGTTTCAGAGGGTCTCCTGGAAGAAAAAACCGTTTATGAAATGTATTATGACTTCAAAGAGTCCCTGCTCAAACCCGCCAATCACCGAATTCTGGCCATGAACCGGGGCGAAAAGGAGAAAATCTTGAAAATCAGGGTGGACTATGATCTCAAACCCATCCTGGAATATCTTGCCGGAGCCTACACGACGAAGAAAAACCCCGTAACGGACCCTCTTCTTCAAGAGGCCATCGAGGATGGTTTCAAGCGTCTCATGGGCCCCTCCATTGAAAGGGAGATCAGAAGCGATCTCAGGGAGGTGGCGGAAGAAGACGCCATCCGGGTATTTGCCAAAAATTTCAAACCCCTTCTTTTGATTCCACCCATCAAGGGAGCCCGGGTTCTTGGAATCGACCCCTCCTTCAGGACCGGCTGTAAACTGGCGGTTCTCGATGAATACGGAACCTTCCTGTTTCAGGAGACCATTTATCCCCACGAACCCCAGAACCAGGTGGAGGCCTCCAGTCAACGGGTCAGGGAGATTATCGAAACCTATCAGATTGATCTGATTGCCATCGGCAACGGAACGGCCTCCCGGGAGACTGAGAGTTTCATAGCCGCCATTCTCCCCGGAATCCGGCGGGAGGTGGCTTATGCCATTGTCAGCGAAGCCGGGGCGTCGGTCTACTCCGCCTCAAAGCTGGCAACTGAGGAGTTTCCTGAGGTCAATGTATCCATCCGGGGGGCTATCTCCATTGGCAGAAGACTCCAGGATCCCCTGGCTGAGCTGGTGAAAATAGATCCCAAGAGCGTGGGAGTCGGCCAGTACCAGCACGATGTGAACCAGAAAAGACTGGAAGAAACCCTGTCAAAGGTCGTTGAGGACTGCGTCAACAGTGTCGGGGTGGAGGTCAGCAGCGCCTCGGCCTCCCTGCTGGGCTATGTGGCAGGGATTTCCCCCCAGGTAGCCAGGGCCATGGTCCGGTACCGGGAGACCCAGGGTCCCCTTGTTTCAAGAAAGGATTTGAAGAAAGTCAAGGGTCTCGGGGAGAAAGCCTTTGAACAGGCGGCGGGGTTTATCAGGATAGCGGACTCGGACAATCCCCTGGACGCCACGGCGGTCCATCCCGAGAGCTATCCCGTGGCCCTTGAGCTTCTGGGCGCTCTTGGGTACTCGCTTGATGACCTCAGGCGCGGCGCCCTGGCAGATATCGGCGATAGAACCGAAGGGAGAATTGAGGCCCTGGCATCGAGCCTGGGGGTGGGAACCCTGACGCTGAGGGATATTGTCGAGGAACTCAAAAAACCCGGCCGTGATCCAAGGGAGGAGCTGCCCCCGCCGATTCTGAGAAAGGATGTGGTGGGTTTCGATGACCTTCACGAGGGTATGATTCTAATGGGTACGGTGAGAAATGTGGTGAATTTTGGTGCCTTTGTGGACATCGGCCTGAAAAATGACGGGCTTGTCCATATCTCCCAGCTGGCGGACCGCTTTGTAAAGGATCCCATGGAAGTGGTTGAGGTGGGAAATGTCGTCAAGGTCAAGATTATCGGCCTGGACAAGGAGAGACAAAAAATTTCCCTGACCATGAAGGGATTCAATTAGGAGGACCGGCAAATGATTCTGATAAAAAACGGCACCCTGTACACTATGGAAAAAGAAGGGATTCAAGACCAGACTGATATTTTACTCGGAGACGGGAAAATTCTGGCAATCGGCAGGAATCTGCAGGCTGAAAATGCCCGGGTCATCGACGCCGCGGGCAAACTGGTTTTTCCGGGATTCATTGATGCCCACACCCATCTGGGCATGTGGGAGGATGGCATTGGTTTCGAGGGAGCCGACGGCAATGAAATGACGGATCCCATCACTCCCCATCTCAGGGCCATTGATGCCATCAATCCCATGGACCGCACCTTTGCAGAAGCCCTGGAGGCCGGCATCACTGCAGTGGCCACAGGCCCCGGAAGCGCCAATGTCATCGGCGGAACCTTCACCGCCATTAAAACCTGGGGCCATCGGGTGGATGAGATGGTCATCAAGGACCCCGTGGCCATGAAATGCGCCTTTGGAGAAAATCCCAAACGGGTTTACTCCGAGAAAAAGGCTTCCCCCAGCACCCGGATGGCAATTGCCGCCGAACTGAGAAAAGCCCTCTATGAAACCAGGGAATACCTGAAACAAAAAAACCAGGGGAAGCAGGACCCGGGGAAGATGCCCAAGTATGACATGAAGCTTGAGGCGCTGATTCCTGTAATCAACGGAGAAATTCCCCTGAAGGCCCACGCCCACAGGGCGGATGATCTTTTCACTGCCATACGCATTGCCCGGGAGTTTGATATCAAGGTTACCCTGGAGCATGTGACAGAGGGCCATCTCATTGCCGGGGAACTGGCAAAGGAGGGTTATCCCGTGGTGGTGGGGCCGAGTCTGTCGGACAGGTCAAAATTCGAGCTGAGAAACCTCACCTTCGATACACCGGGGGTTTTGTCCCGGGCGGGGCTCCAGGTGGCCATTACCACCGATGCGCCGGTGGTTCCCCTGCAGTATCTGCCTCTGGTGGCGGGACTGGCGGTCAAATGGGGCATGGCGCCGGACAGGGCTCTTGAGGCCATCACGTTGAATCCGGCACAGATTCTGGGAATCGATGGACAGGTGGGAAGTCTGAAGGTGGGCAAGGACGGGGATATCCTGATTTTTGACACCCATCCCTTTGAGCTTCAAGCCAGGCCCCGGATGGTCATCATCGACGGAGAAATCAGAATGGAAAGAGAAATGTAATGATTACAAAATTATAAAAAAATCAATTGATAGAATCCCATTTATAGGGTATCATTATAGAGAAAGGAGGGATTTTATGGGCGAAGCTTTCAAACCCGGATGCCGACCACCGGTAGCCGTCAACAAAGCCGAAACTGATGAAAAACCTGTTCTTCAAGCACAAGAAAATGCAAATGCAAGCGAAAGGAGAGAGACAATGGTCAAAGTAGGAAAACCCGCACCGGACTTTACCCTCAATGCCTTCCATAAGGGTGAATTCAAGCAGTACAGTCTTTCAGAGTTCAAAGGTAAATGGGTGCTGCTCTGCTTCTATCCAGGCGACTTTACCTTCGTCTGAGCCACCGAAGTTTCAGCAGTTGCTGAAAATGCCAAGCGTATCAACGATATGGGGATTGAAATCCTGTCCGTAAGTGTGGATAGTATCTACACCCACAAAATGTGGAATGAGCATGAATTGAGCAAAATGGTAGATGGAGGGGTACCCTTCCCCATGCTGTCCGATGCCGGTGGTAAGGTCGGAACCCTTTATGGCGTTTATGATGAAGAGGCCGGCGTAGAGAATCGCGGCAGATTTATCATTGACCCCGATGGAATTGTACAGGGCTTTGAGGTATTGACTCCTCCTGTAGGAAGAAATATCGAAGAAAGCATCCGCCAGTACAAGGCCTTCCAACTTGTAAGAGAAGCCAAGGGCACCAAGGCGACTCCTGCCGAGTGGAATCCCGGTGACCCGGTTCTTGAACCCGGTCCGGATTTAGTGGGCAATGTATGGAAAGTATGGTCTCCCAAGAAAAAATAAGAGACCTTGATTACAGGGAACCCTTTGTGAACTTGAGGGTTCCCTTATTCGTGTTTTTTGGTACACTAAGAGAGAAGTCATTGCAAATGCCGTCAGGAGGTCTCGGTGGTGGAGATACGGATTGAATCAATCGCAGCAACTGAAAAATTTGCACTGGAATTAACAAAGCGGGTAGGTCCGGGATCCATCCTGTGTCTCACCGGCGACCTGGGAGCCGGGAAAACCACCCTGGTCAGGGCCCTCCTCAAGGGCCTCGGGGTCAGGGAGGTCGTCAAAAGCCCCACCTATACCCTGGTGAATGAATACCATGTCCCCCGGCTGATCTATCACTTTGACCTGTATCGGATCCACAATCCCTGGGAGGTTCTGGACATTGGCTTTGACGATTATCTCAAGCCTGAGGCCATTGTCATCATCGAGTGGGCGGACCGGATTGAGGAACTGATTCCAAAAGGGGCCCTGTGGATCAGGCTTTCCTATGGGGATACCCAGACCAGCAGAATTTTCAAGGTGGAGGAATCATAAGTGAAAATACTAGGCATAGAATCATCGACTCAGACGGCTTCAGTAGCCCTTTCAGAGGATAAAAGAATTCTGGGAGAGATCAGTCTGTATACGGGACTCACCCATTCAGAGAGTCTGATGGGACTTATTGACGGGATCCTGTTGAAAACCGGCACCCCTCTGGCGGCGATCCAGGGGATTGCTGTCAGTGTGGGGCCCGGTTCCTTCACCGGGGTGCGGATTGCCATGGCGACGGCCATGGGGCTCAGTCGTGCAGGAAACATCCCCATGACGGGGATTTCCACCCTTGAGGGTATCGCCCATGTCAGCGCTGATTTCAGGGGCATTATTGTCCCCATACAGGACGCCCGGCGGGACCAGGTCTATACTGCCGTCTTCAAGGGAGAAGGGGGCCGGCTGACCCGTCTAGAAGAGGACCAGACCCTCTCTGTGGAAGAACTGAAGACGCTTGTTGCCGGTCAAGCTTCGCCGGTTCTCCTCTGTGGACCGGATGCCCATGGTTTTTACGAAAGAATAAAAACAGAAGCCACCCAGCTGGTGGCCTTTATCAATCAACAGCCCCGGGGGGCGGCCCTGTGCGAAATCAGCCTGGAAAGAGAATTCTCCTTTGAAATCCGCCCCAACTATGTGCGCAGGTCCCAGGCGGAGCGTGCCTATTTCAAGGAATTCGGGGTGCATGTACTCAATGATTGAGATCAGAGAAATGACCCTTGAAGATATTCCGGAAATCATGCTGATTGAGCGGGAGTCTTTTTCGACCCCCTGGTCTGAAGGGGCCTTTGTGGAGGAGATGACCCACAATCCCCTGGCCCGTTACTATGTAGGGATTCTTGGGCAAACCGTAGTGGGCTATATGGGGATGTGGCTGATTCTTGATGAGGCCCACATCACCAATATCGCCATGGCAAAGGCCTTCCGGGGTCGCGGCTATGGGAGAAGACTGCTGCAGGAGGCTTTTGAAAGGGCCCGGAAAGCGGGAGTTCGGGCTGTGACCCTGGAGGTCAGGGAGTCGAATTTTCCGGCAATCAATCTCTATACGGATCTGGGTTTCAAGGTTGGAGGGAGAAGGAAAAACTACTATCAGGACAGCAGGGAGGACGCCCTTCTGATGTGGCTGAGTATACAAGGAGAGGATAGTTTTGAAGATTCTGGCGATTGAAACCTCCTGTGATGAGACCTCAGTGGCCATCGTCGAGGACGGCAGGAGAATTCTGGCCAATGTCATTGATTCTCAGATTGAAATCCACAAAAAATTCGGCGGGGTGGTGCCTGAAATCGCTTCCCGGCGGCATATTGAAAAAATCGATGAGGTTCTCGCTGAGGCTCTGAAAGCCAGCGGACTGGTCCTCGAGGACATGGATGCAGTCGCTGTGACCAAGGGACCCGGCCTCGTTGGGGCTCTTCTGGTCGGAGTGAACTACGCAAAGGCGCTGGCCTATGGTCTTGGGAAGCCTCTTATCGGGGTCAATCACATTGACGGACACATTGCGGCCAACTATCTGGCCTTTGAGACGCTCAGCCCCCCCTTCATGGCCCTGATTGTCTCTGGGGGGCACTCCCATATCGTCGAGGTCCTAGATTACGGGGTCTACCGTTTAATGGGCCAGACCCGGGATGACGCCATAGGAGAAGCCTTTGACAAGGTGGCGAGAACCCTGGGCTACGGATACCCGGGAGGTCCTTATATCGACGATGCCAGTAAAAGAGGCGACCCTGAGGCCATCAGCTTTCCCAGAACCTATCTGGAAAAAGGCAGCTATGATTTCTCTTTTTCAGGCATCAAGTCCGCAGTTTTGAATTATCTGAACCAGCAGCAGATGAAGGGACTCGAGGTGGTGAAGGAGGATGTGGCGGCCTCTTTCCAGGAAGCCGTGGTGGAGGTGGTGGTCCAGAAAATCATCGCCGCCACCCTGACGGCGGGGCACAGGATTCTGGCAGTCGCCGGAGGTGTGGCCTCCAATTCCCGTCTGAGGGAGCTTTTAACCCGGGAGGGAGAAAAACACCAGTTGAAGGTCCTTTTTCCAGACCCCCTGCTTTGTACGGATAACGGGGCAATGATTGGGGCCGCCGCCTATTATCAATCTCTGGAAAAAGACTATGCAGACCTTTCTCTCAACGGGATTCCGAATCTTCAATTGAGAACTGTGGATAACCTTCGTTAATGCAACTTATCCCGGATAATTGTGCAGATTTTGTGGAAGAGACTGTGGATAATGTGGATAACTCTTAAAAAACCAATGGTTGACACAAAAAAAATGTGGAGGAAGTCTGAAACAGTCTGTGGATAAATCTTTATGAATCCCGGCATTAAAAAAAGCCCTGAGGACTTGAGGTCCCTGGGGCTTATTCTATGGCGTTTTCTAAAAACTCCATCAATTCCGATACCTTTCGAATGCTTTCAGCGATATCGTCCGGAATTTCGATATCAAATTCTCCCTCAATGGCAATGATGATTTCCGCGGCATCAATGGAATCCGCTCCGAGATCATCCACGAGATGGGTTTCATAAGTAATGGATTCTGGATCCTTGACCCCCATCTGCTCTGCGATTATTTTCTGCACCAGTTCAAACATGCAATCCCTCCTAGTTTTTATAGTTACATTATATCCAAAGATGATGGGATGTCTAGAGTAATTTTTCCCAGTCCGCATAGGCGGTTTTCAAATCCTCTTCAATGGTTGAAAGTTCCTCAGCGAGGCGGGACATTTCAGAGGGTCTGGTGTAGACCTCCTCCAGGCACTGCAGCTCATGAATCTCCTCAACCCGGGATTCCAGGCGGTGGATGGTCTCCTCCAGGGCCAGGAGGACCGCCTCCTGGTTCTTTCGATGGGTCATAGCCCTGCGGTTTTTTCGTTGGGCCTCCTTTCTGGAGGTTTTCGTCGTCTCCCCCTCCTCTCCGGCCTCGAGGGCGATGCGCCGGAGGCGTTCTTTTTTGAGCACATAATCGTCGTAGTTGCCCAAATAGACCGTCAGGCCCTCTTTGGTGAAATCGATGATTTTGTTGCAGACCCTGTTGAGGAAGTACCGGTCATGGGAGATGGCGAAAAGGGTGCCCTCGTAATTGAGGAGGGCGTTTTCAAGGGTTTCCCTCGAAATGATGTCAAGGTGGTTGGTGGGTTCATCAAGGAGAAGGAAATTGTTTTGTGAGAGCATCAGCTTCAGCAGAGAAAGACGGGATTTCTCGCCGCCGCTGAGGACAGCCACCTGCTTGAAGACCTCGTCCCCGACAAACAAAAATGCGCCCAGGTAGTTTCTGACCACGGTTTCATCCTTGTGGGGAATCAGACTGTGGATTTCCTCCATCAGGGTATGGTGGGGGTTGAGATTGTCCAGTTCCTGGTCGTAATAGCCGGTGTGGACATGGTGTCCGTAGGTGATGCGTCCCTCTCCCGGGGCAAGATTGCCCACCAGCAGACGGAAAAGGGTGGTCTTGCCAATGCCGTTGGCACCGATGAGACCGATGCGGTCTCCCTGATAAACCGTAAATTCCAGGTCTTTGAAAAGCGGCTCAGCACCGAAGGAGAAGCTCAAACCCTCGCCTTTCAACACTTCATAGCCGCTTTTGACCCTGGGATGAAAATTCAGATTAAGTCGCCTGGAACTCCAAAAGGGCTTTTCCAGGGGGATGATGCGGTTGAGTTTGTGTTCCCGGTCGCGGGCTCTTTTGGCCAGTTTTTCAGTTCCCCGCTCCTTGAAGCTGCGGATCAGGTTTTCCTCCTGCCTGATTTTAAGCTGCTGTTTTTCATAGTGCTTGAGGTTGATCTCATAGCGTTCTCTTTTCATAGCGATATAACCGGAGTAGTCAGTGGGATAGAGTTGGCCGTGGCCCTGTTCCACTTCATAGATCCGGGTCACCACCCTGTCCAGGAAGAACCGGTCATGGGAAATGAGAACCACGGCGCCGGCGTATTGAACCAGAAAATTCTCAAGCCAGCCTACGGCCTCGATATCGAGATGATTGGTGGGCTCGTCAAGGAGGAGAAGGTCTTTGGGAATCAGAAGGAGCTTGGCCAGGTCCAGGCGGGTTCTCTGTCCCCCGCTCAGAGAATCCACAGACCGGGTGAAATCCTCTTCACTGAAACCCAGGCCCAGGAGAATCCCCCGGGTGTAGGATTCGTAGCTGTAGCCGTGCTGCAGATTGAATTCATCCAGAGCCAGGGCATAACGCTCCATCAGGGCTTCACTTCCGGGAGTGACCGCCAAGGAGGCTTCAATGTCCCTGAGGTTTTTTTCCATCTGGATAAGATGGTTGAAACTCTCAAGACAGTAGTCGTAGAGGGTGATGTCTTCAGGGATTTCCCGGGTCTGCCTGAGTGAGCCCAGAGCAAGATCCCTGGCTGTGATGATTTCCCCTGAATCCGCTTTCATTTCTCCGGTCAGGATTTTAAACAGGGTGGATTTTCCGGCGCCGTTGTTGCCAACAACCCCGATTTTTTCTCCTTCCTGGATATTGATGGTGATATCCTTGAGAATTTCGTCAACACCAAAGGATTTACTTAGATTTTTACCTGAAAGCAGGATCATGGCGTGTCCCTCCTCATCCTAGAAAACATCATAACTGATGACTTTGACGGGGTCAATGAAAGGTTGTCGCATTTTTTGTTATTTTATTGACAGACTTTTTGAAAAAATGATATACTTTTGTCAGTAATTGAGCATGGGGGTGTTGGTATGGCCAATGGGAAAATATCGATGACAGTCATCAGACGACTGCCGAAATACCACAGGTATCTCAAGGATCTCTTGGAAAAGGGAATCAACAGGATATCTTCCAAGGAACTCAGTGAAATCATAGGCTTCACTGCTTCGCAGATTCGCCAGGACTTGAATAATTTCGGCGGTTTTGGGCAGCAGGGATACGGCTACAATGTTGAAGACCTCTACAGTGAAATCGGGACCATCCTGGGACTGGGCAAACCCTACAAGACTGTCATCATCGGTGCGGGCAATCTGGGACAAGCCCTGGCCAACTATAATTTCGAATCCCATGGGTTTGAACTCGTCGGCATGTACGATGTGGATGAGGCCCTGATTGGCAAAAAGATCAAGGGAATTGAAATCAAGCCCTCGGACCGGCTAGTGGAGGACTGTGTCATTCATCAGGTGGATATCGCCTATCTGTGCACCAACCGTGAATCGGCCCAGAATGTCGCCAATGCCCTTGTCAAGTGCGGGGTCAGGGCTATCTGGAATTTCACCCCAGTTGACCTCAAGGTACCTGAGGAAACAACAATAGTCGAGGACGTCCATTTGATTGACTCGCTGCTGACGATTTCATATTTTCTCAAAGACCACTGAACCCTTGTATCCAAGGGTTTTTATTTGACTTGGGCCCCTGTTCTTTTATATGATAGGGTTGTAAAGAAATGGAGGGACATAATCATGAAAGAAGTTGTAATTGTCAGTGCGGTAAGAACTGCTGTAGGCGCCTTTGGCGGGACCCTCAAGGACACGCCTCCTCAGGAATTGGGGAAAATTGTCATCGGGGAGGCCCTCAGGCGCATTGACCTTGAGCCTGGGGCAGTGGATGAAGTCTATTTCGGTTCAGTGCTTCAGTCGGGTTATGGTCAGGGCATTGCCAGACAATCCGCTCTGGGAGCGGGAATCCCCGTCGAAGTGCCGGCCACCACTATAAATATGATCTGCGGCTCGGGGCTTAAAACCGTGTCGCTCGCTGCCAATGCCATCGCCCTGGGGGAAAATGACATCATGGTGGCCGGCGGAACAGAAAATATGTCCATGACCCCCTACCTGCTTAAAAATGCCCGATACGGCTATCGCATGGGGGACGGTGTCCTGTATGACCCCATGGTGAAGGACGGTCTGTGGGATGTATTCAACGACTATCACATGGGAGTCACAGCGGAAAACATCGCCGAGCAGTGGGGACTGAGCAGACAAGAGCAGGATGAGTTTTCCTTGAATTCCCAGCTCAAGGCTGCCAAGGCCAGAAGCGAGGGAAGATTCAAGGATGAAATCGTGCCTGTAGAAATTCCCCAGAGAAAAAAAGACCCGATAATTTTCGACAAGGACGAGTACATCAAAGACAATACCACCATAGAGGGCTTGGCAAAGCTCAGACCGGCCTTTAAAAAGGACGGGACAGTCACTGCCGGTTCTTCTTCGGGAATTAATGACGGAGCGGCGGCCCTGGTTCTGATGAGCCGGGAAAAAGCCCTGGAGCTGGGTCTTGAGATTCTGGGAACCGTGGTCAGCCATGCCTCAGCGGGGGTGGATCCGAGCATCATGGGAACCGGTCCCATACCCGCCACCCGAAAGGCTCTGAAGCTGGCGGGACTGACCATTGAGGACATGGAACTCATTGAAGCCAATGAAGCCTTCGCGGCCCAGTCCCTGGCAGTGATGAAGGATCTCGGGATGAATCCTGATATTGTCAATGTCAACGGGGGGGCCATCGCCATCGGCCATCCCATCGGCGCCAGCGGGGCCAGAATTCTGGTGACCCTGCTTCATGAAATGAAAAAACGGGATGCGAAAGTTGGCCTTGCCACCCTGTGTATCGGTGGAGGTATGGGCGAAGCTTTGATTGTCAAGAGGTAGTATGGGGACCTATCATCGGGAAATCAAAAGACTGGCGGACAAGATTCTTCATAAAATGATTCATCTGAGCCTGGAATCCCGGGGGATGAAGGGTCAAAGCTACAATCTTCTGGATATACTGCTCCTTGAGCGGATAATCTGTGAGAAGGAAGCCCGTTGTCTGGGTACCTGGGTCAAGGAATTCGACTTGAAGGATCAGCTGGTCAAGAATGCCATTGAACACCTGGTTGAAAGGGGTGACCTGGTCAAGGAGGTAGATGCCCATGACCGAAGACGTTTTTTAATCAAGGTAACCCCTCAGGGTAAAGAGACTGGCAGGGCCTTCGAGAATTCCTCCCTGGAGGCGCTGGAATTCGTCTTGAGGGACATGACAGTCAATGAAGAAAAGGCGGTGCTGAAGTTTCTGAGCAAGGTCAATCAGTTATCCGTAGAAAAATTCCAATATAATAACCCCTCGAAATAAGTCGAGGGGTTATTTTGATGGTTGTAGTGGGTTATCTAGGCTGGCAGGCGTCTACAGGGCAGACATTCGCACAGGCACCACAGTCGATGCAGGCATCTTCGTCGATAACGAACTGTGAGTCCCCTTGGGAAATTGCATCTACAGGGCACTCGGATTCACAGGCACCGCAGCTGATACAAGAATCAGTGATATAATAAGCCATAGTCATTCCTCCTTATATTTCTTTTAGCAAGTAAATTATATATAATTAGGGTATTCTTAACAACTCAAAATGCGGGGAAATAGTTCAAATAGGCCAATTTATAATGAGAATCATTATAAATTAAAGGAGTGAGAGTCATTAAAGTATATGCACTGGTGGGGGCAAGTGGCACCGGGAAAAGCTTTCAGGCCCTGCGTATTGCCCGTGATATGGGCATCGACTATATCATCGACGACGGTCTCTTGATATCGAAAAGCAAAAAAATAGGAGGGATTTCCGCCAAGCGGGAGGCCACCCGGCTCACGGCGGTGAAACGGGCCATTTTCCACTTTGAGTCCCAGCGGGAAGAAATGAAGGATCTTATTGCGGGGGAATCCCCGGAAAAACTGATGATTATCGGCACTTCGGACCGAATGGTGATGCAGATTGCCGAGAATCTAGGAATCGCTCCCATCGATGAAATCCTGCACCTTGAGAATCTCGTTTCAACGGAGGACATCGAGAAGGCGCTGTGGATAAGAAAAACCCAGGGCAAGCATGTGATTCCCCTGCCCACTCTTGAGCTGAAGAAGGATTTCAGCGGCTATTTCATGGACCGTCTGAGGGTGCTGATTCACCGCAGGGGCAAAAAAGAGGAAGTGACCGAGAAAACCATCATCCGGCCGACCTTCAGTTATATCGGCAAGTATTCCATTTCCCTCAAAGCCCTTCAGCAGATCATGGCCTTCAGTCTCTATGACCAGGCCGGTGTCCACCGCATGAACAGGGGCCGGGTGGTTGAAAGGGAGGACCTCATCGTGCTGGTGTGTGATGTGAGCCTGTATGATCTTGAAAATCTCCTGGAAGTCGGCAGAAGAATTCAACTCAAACTCAAAGAGGATGTGGAAAATATGACCGGGCTTCATGTACAGCGGGTTGAAATAAACATTACTAACATTAGGGTATTATAGGGTTTTTGCGGTTTACAAAATTTGCCGATGTGTTATAATTTTAATTGAGGGACAATTATTTAACAATCTCAAAATTACAAAAAGGAGATGTCATTTAATGGAGTACATCAAGCAAGTGTTTGAAGAGGTTTCAAAGAGAAATTCGGCAGAACCAGAATTTTTACAAGCCATCGAAGAGGTCTTTGAATCTCTTGAACCTGTTCTTGCTAAGCATCCTGAGTGGGTGGAAGCCAATATCCTGGGCCGCATTGCAGAACCGGAAAGACAAATTATTTTCCGAGTGCCCTGGGTGGATGACGAGGGGAAAATCCAGGTCAACCGAGGTTTCAGAGTGCAGTTCAATGGGGCCATCGGGCCTTACAAAGGAGGACTTCGATTCCATCCCTCCGTGTATCTTGGAATCATCAAATTCCTTGGTTTTGAACAGATTTTCAAAAACTCGCTCACGGGACTGCCCATGGGTGGCGGCAAGGGCGGCTCAGACTTCAATCCAAAGGGAAAATCCGACGGCGAAGTCATGAGATTCTGCCAAAGCTTCATGACAGAGCTCTATCGACATATCGGTCCTGATGTCGACGTTCCCGCCGGGGACATCGGTGTGGGAGGACGGGAAATCGGCTATCTCTATGGCCAATACAGAAGAATCAGAGGTGCCTTCGAGAACGGAGTCCTCACCGGAAAAGGTCTTTCCTACGGAGGCTCGCTGATCAGACCTGAAGCCACAGGATTCGGCATCGTGTACTTCACCAATGAAATTCTCAAGGCCAACGGGGAGACTCTTGAAGGTAAGAGTGTAGCCATTTCAGGCTTTGGAAACGTAACCTGGGGTACGGCTCAAAAGCTCAATGAGCTTGGGGCAAAGGTCATCACCATTTCCGGACCCGACGGCTACGTCTACGATCCCGACGGAGTCAAGGGGGAGAAGGTAGACTTCCTGACAGAGCTCAGAGCCAGCGGCCAGGATATCGTAGAGCCCTATGCCAAGAAATTCGGCGCTCAATTTTTCCCTGGAGAAAAACCCTGGGGAGTCAAAGCGGATATCATGATTCCCTGCGCCACTCAAAATGAAGTCCACCTCGAGGACGCCAAAAAGATGGTGGCCAACGGTCTTAAATTCTACACTGAAGGATCCAACATGCCCACCACCAATGAAGCTTTGAACTACCTCATGGCCAACGGTGTTGTCGTCGGACCGGCCAAGGCAGCCAATGCAGGAGGGGTAGCGACTTCAGGTCTGGAAATGTCCCAGAACTCCATGCGATATGCCTGGACGGAAGAAGAGGTTGACGCCAAGCTCAAGCAGATTATGGAGAATATCCATAAAAATGCCATGGAAGCCGCCGAGAAATACGGTCTGGGCTACAATCTTGTCGCCGGTGCGAATATCGCAGGGTTTGTCAAAGTGGCTGAAGCCATGCATCTTCAAGGCAACTATTAAACAGCGCAGTAAAAAGGATGGGTGTGAACCCATCCTTTTTTTATTGCCGGTTTCGGCAGGCCAAATACCCTGGTGAGAGGAGCTTCAGGCTTTTTTTTTGCGGTTGATGAAAAAATTTCTCAGTCCCATCTCTTTGCCCTCTTTGAGATTTCTCAGATTGGTCTGGTGTTTGTAAAAGCCGATGACCATGAGGAGCACACTCAGATAAAAGGCCGGGGTCAGGCCTGTGGTGAACAGGAGAATCACGGGAAGAAAAACAAAAACGGCCAGGGAACCGATAAAAATATAATTCGAGCCAATGGCAAAGAGCAGAAAAGCCAGGTGCATGGCAATCCCCAGGTGAAAGCTCAACCCGTAGCCCAGGCCCACCATGGAGGCGGCTCCCTTGCCGCCCTTGAAATGAAAAGGCAGGGGGAAGATGTGTCCGATGACGACGCCGATGCCCAGGATTGCCGTGGATTCAAGATTCAGTGCAAAGTAGGAACGACCGATGAACATGGGGAGGAAGGCTTTGAAAATATCGATGGCCGCCACCCAGAGGCCTGATTTGAATCCCAGGACGATGGCTACGTTAGAGGCGCCGATATTGCCTGTTCCCTTGCGTCCGATTTCCCTTTCACCGTGATATCTGCTGACAACCAGGGCCCCTTCCAACCATCCGAAACTGTAGCCCAGGGCCAATAAAAAAACATTCAATCTGACAAACCTCCCAATTAAAAACATTT
>LQBE01000012.1:93129-93606 GCA_002029975.1 delta proteobacterium ML8_F1
CCAAGCTATCAAATTGTCCATTGAAGACATTCTGAATATTGAGGCAATGTCCCGGGTCAAGGTACTCTCATCCAGGGGACATCTCGGGAAAAAAATCAATAAAATCAATATTATTGTTGATCCCAATATCAAAATCTGGATCAACCCCGGGGATTTTCTTCTGAGCACTTCGTTTTTTTATAAAGCCATGGATGCCGCTCAACAGATTGATTTTATCAAGCTGTTGATTAAAGAAGGGGTTTCCTGCCTGGGAATCAAGTTCTCGCCCCACTTCGAGAATCTTTATCCTGAGGTGGTCGCCTATGCCGAGGCCAGTGGCTTTGTCATCCTGGACATCGATTACAGCATCTCCTTCACAGACATTATCTCAGCCATTTATGAAAAACGCTTTTCCCGGCAGATGAGCGTGCTCAACGGCATTGCCAAAGTCCATGACCGGGCCATGGCCCTGCTTCTGGAGGGAGGGACGATTCAGGA
>LQBE01000012.1:93616-94171 GCA_002029975.1 delta proteobacterium ML8_F1
GGTCCATGACCGGGCCATGGCCCTGCTTCTGGAGGGAGGGACGATTCAGGATATCGTATCCACCCTGAGCAGTGAAAGCCGCGCCACTATTTTTGTCACAGACTACTATTACGATAAATTCTACCACCAAAAGGGAGAAAATAGTACAAGTTTCGAAAACCATGTAAAGGATTTCATGACGGTCAGGTCCAACCACGATATCGGCAAGGGCTTTCTAAAACCGGTGACCCTCGACGGGAAGGACTTCGAGCGCTTTGTTTTCCCCTTGAAGGTCAAGAATGAAGTCTATGGGCATATTCTGGCTTTTCTCGAGAACAATGAATTCCTGCAGGCCAATCTGCAGCTTGTGGAGTCAGTCTCCACGGTGATGTCCCTGTACTTCTACAACCAAATGACCCTCGAGGAAATGGAAATCGGCTATCGGTCGGAGTTTCTTGAAAATCTCTTTTCAAAGGATCCGCAAAGGATTGAAAAAGCCCTGGACAATGGCATTTTTTTCAATATGAAACCCAGGGGGGTGTACCAGGTGGTGCAGTTCTACACCCGGGAGGAAGC
>LQBE01000012.1:94293-94662 GCA_002029975.1 delta proteobacterium ML8_F1
GTTTTCGGAGCGGGGCCAAAGGGATCTGATTCAGTGGGCCACGGAAAGGGAGGAGCCCCATCAGATCATCCTGGGCCGCCGGGTGTCCCATCTGCGGGAGGTCAGTACAAGCTTTGAGGACTGTCACAAGATTTCAGGCTGTCGGGGGCGCTTTAGGAATCAAAGGGTGGTGGATTATGAGAAACTGGGGATTGACAGAATTTTAATTCATGAAACCCTAAAAGCGGATATTGAAATTTTCTACAGGGAACATCTGCTGTCCCTGGTAGCCTACGACCAGAAGAAGGGGACCAATCTCGTGGAGACCCTGGAAGTCTATTTCGTCACCAACGGCAATCTGAGAAAAATGTCGGAAATTCTGTTTACCCA
>LQBE01000012.1:94784-109965 GCA_002029975.1 delta proteobacterium ML8_F1
TTAGTCGGCAATTAGTGGGTCATATTTTTTCCAGGTGTGATAAAATTGTGGTGTAAACAAAAAAGGAGGTATTTTATGAGCACTAATCAAGGTAGTCTGGCAAAGTACTTCGAATTCGAGAAACACGGTACGAAATTGTCGACGGAAATCGATGCCGGCGTTACCACCTTCATGACCATGGCCTACATTCTCATCGTGAATCCTCTGATCCTGGCTGATGCGGGAATGGATTTCCAGGCCGTATTTACAGCGACAGCCCTGGCATCCCTGGTAGCCACCCTGGTGATGGGTCTGTACGCCAAGCTGCCCTTTGCCCTGGCACCCGGCATGGGACTCAATGCGTTCTTTGCCTACACGGTAGTACTGGGCATGGGAAAATCCTGGCAGTTCGCTTTGACTGCCGTGTTCCTGGAAGGTATTATTTTTATTCTTTTGACCTTATTCAATGTGCGTGAAGCCATCATCAACAGTATTCCCATGGGAATCAAAAAAGCCATCTCTGTGGGGATCGGGCTCTTCATTGCCTTTATCGGCCTGGTCAACGCCACGGTCATCGTACCCGGCAACGGCACGATTCTAGGTCTGGGAGATGTTCTCTCCGGTGGCGCGCTTCTGGCCCTGATCGGGCTGGTTATCACCAGTGTTCTCCTGGTCAAAAAAGTCAAAGGCGCCCTCCTTATCGGTATCATCGCCACTACCATTGTCGGATTCCCCCTGGGAATCACCCAGCTGCCCGGCAATATCATCCAGGCACCTCCCTCCCTGGCACCCATCATGTTCCAGTTCGAGTGGAGTGAGATTCTGACTCTGGACATGCTGGTGGTCCTGTTCACCTTCTTGTTTGTGGATATGTTCGATACAGTGGGAACCCTCATCGGGGTGTCGGCCAAGGCGGGCATGCTTGACGAAGAAGGCCGCGTCCCTGAAGCGAAAAAAGCTCTGCTGGCCGATGCCATCGGAACCACCTTCGGTGCCATGGTGGGAACCTCCACGGTCACCACCTATGTGGAATCGGCTGCCGGGGTGACTGAGGGCGGACGTTCGGGAATGACCGCTGTGACCACGGCGGGGATGTTTGCCATTGCACTGTTTTTGTCTCCTCTGTTTATCATGATTCCCGGAGCGGCGACAGCACCGGCACTGATCCTGGTGGGACTCTTCATGATGTCGCCCATCAAGGAAATTGACTTTGACGATTACTCTGAGTCGATTCCAGCCTTCATCACACTGCTGTTCATGCCCCTCACCTACAGTATTTCAGACGGGATTGTCTTCGGAATCATTGCCTACGTGCTGATCAAGCTCCTGAGTGGAAAAACCAAGGATGTCCAGCCGCTGACCTATGTCATAGCCCTTGTCTTCCTGCTCAAATTCTTTATCTAGGGACAATGAAACCCTCTGAAGCATCATCAGAGGGTTTTTTTTTTGCGAAAAAAGCCAAGGGATCGCTTAAATCAGGTGATTTTAATCCGACGGATTGTTATAATGTCTTTGGTGATGCTTTTGAAGGCTGTCAAAGAGAGGGATGGGGTGGTCATCAAATCCCTGACCCATTTCAATCTTAATCATACATTTTTGAACGGACAGTGTTTCAGGTGGGAAAAAACCGGGGACAGGCGGTACCGGGGAATTGTGGGGGGGAGGGTCCTTGAAGTGGCTGAAACCCCTGGGGGGATTGTTCTTGGCCCTATGACCCTTCAAGAGTACCGGGATTTTTTCGAGGAATACTTCGACCTGAAACGGGATTATGAAGCCGTGAACAGAAGTCTCTCGGGACGGGATTTTTATCTGGATGAAGCGCTCACAAGAGTACCGGGACTGAGAATTCTCAATCAAGAGCCCTTTGAGACCATGATCAGTTTCATTGTCTCTGCCAACAACAATATTCCCCGGATCAGGCATATCCTGCATCGTCTCAGTGAGGCCTACGGTGAAGCAATCGGGGCCGGCAGCTACGCCTTTCCAACTCCGGAGGCCCTGGCCCGGGCATCCCTGGGAGAATTGAGAGCCCTGGGGACAGGCTACAGGGACCGCTTTATCCAGGGGGCGGCCCGCAGGGTGGTGGATGAGGGAATCCGCCTGGAGGACCTTAAAAGCCTCGACACCCTTGAAGCCAAAAGAGTGCTCCTTGAGTTTGACGGTGTCGGGAACAAGGTGGCGGAGTGCATCCTCCTCTTTTCTCTTGGAAAGTGGGATGTTTTTCCCGAGGATACCTGGGTGAAGAAAATCGTCAGGGAACTCTATTCCGGACAGGTCAAGGGGTATCCCGGCATCAGGGATTTTTTCAATGAATACTTCGGCGAAGGCGCCGGCTATGCCCAGCAGGTACTCTTCCACTGGGCCAGAAACTACAGGATGGGAGTGAAATGATGTTAGGTTCAATTGTCAATGCAGCGGCAGTCTTTGTGGGTGCCCTCATCGGAGTCTTCTTTCATCGGGGGATTCCCCAGCGATTCAATCATATTGTGACCCACGGAGTGGGTCTGGCAGTCATCCTCATCGGAATCAAGGGAGCCCTGGAGGTGACGGATGTTCCCCTGATGATTATCAGTCTGGTGGTCGGCGGGGTCATAGGAGAGTGGATTGACATCGAGAAGGGCCTTGAGAATCTGGGGAAGAGTCTGCAAAAGCGTTTTTCCAGGGACGGCAGTGACTTTGCCAAGGGATTCGTCACCACTTCTTTGATGTTCTGTGTGGGTTCCATGGCCATTATCGGGGCCCTGGATGGCGGTCTCAGGGGCGATCATGCCACCCTTTATGCGAAGTCGGTCATTGATTTCATCATGTCCATCGTCTTTGCCTCCTCTATGGGAATCGGTGTCTTCTTTTCAGGCTTTGCCGTGCTTGTTTATGAGGGGGGAATCGCCTTGCTGGCCTCGAGTTTGAAGGATATTCTCGTGGGAGACCTTATTGTGGACATGTCGGCAGTGGGGGGGCTCCTGATTGCTGCCCTGGGCTTCAAAATGGTCTTTGATCTGGAAATCAGGGTCGGCAATCTCCTGCCGTCAATCTTTGTGCCGGTGGTCTACTACACAGTCATGAATTTTATTTAAGAAGCCTCCTGTGGAGGCGGTGCAAAAAACTCTTTCGAAAGAGTTTTTTTGTAGTATAATATATGTATATATGAACAAGTAAACATATGAAAGGATGATAAAAATGTTCAGTGCCCTGGTGTACTCTGAAGTCAGTGAAATCTTCAAGGCATTGTCGGATCCCACCCGGCTCAAGATTCTGTACAGTCTTTACCAAGGGGAGCGCGGCGTGGGAGAGATTGTGGCGGCGGTGGGCCTCACCCAGAGTGCCGTCTCCCATCAGTTGAAGCAGCTCAGGGACAAGCGGCTTGTCAAGGTGCGCCGGGAGGGGAAATACGCTTATTACAATCTGGATGACGACCACGTGCGGGAATTGCTGAAAATCGGTTTTGACCATGCGGTCCACGAATAGGAGAAATTCATGAAATATATTCTTGAAGGGCTGGATTGCGCGACTTGCGCCCAAAAAATTGAGAACAGGCTCAGAAGCAGTGAAGGCGTCGAATCAGTGACCCTCAACTTTCTTGCCAGAGAGCTGGAGGAGAAATTCAGTGACACAAGCGATGCCGGGGAGGCTTTGGAAAGGGTCACTCGTATCGTCCACACCTATGAACCCTACACCAAGATACTGGCGATGGAAGACTACCGGCAGCGGGAAAGTTTAATTGAGTGGCGGGAGCTGGTGCCCCTTTTCGCTGGAATCGTTCTTTTTGCCGCGGCTTTTTTCATTCCCACAGGACAGCTTCCGGTGCTGCTGGCAGCCTATTTTCTGGTGGGATACGAAATTCTGTACACTGCCTGGAAGAATATCCTCAAAGGGGAGGTCTTTGACGAAAACTTCCTGATGGTTGTGGCTACCTTTGCCGCCCTGTATCTTGGAGAGACCTTCGAGGCTGTCGGTGTGTTTATCTTCTACCGCATCGGGGAAGTCCTGGAGGAGGTGGCCATTGAAAAATCCACCAGGAGAATCACCCGAAGGGGAGAGGAGCACAAAACCACAGCCCTGGTATTGGATCCCTTTACCCGGGAGTTCAGGGAACAGAGATTGCAGCAGGTTAAGCCGGGAGCAGTAGTTCTTGTGCGCCCTGGAGAAATGATTCCCCTGGACGGAGTGCTTCTGGAGTCTCCGGGGACCTTTGACGCCTCCGCCCTCACCGGCGAGTCCTATCCTCAGGAAAAGGCGGCAGGGGAGGAGGTTCTTGCCGGTCAGATTGTCCTGGTGAGTCCGGCGAAAATCAAAGTCGTCCGGGCCCTGGAGGATTCCGCCTATCAAAAAATCCAGGAGCTTTTGAAAAAAGCCACGCTGAATCATTCTCCCACAGAAAAAATGATTACCCGCTTTGCAAGGGTCTATACGCCCATCGTGGTGATGCTGGCCCTTGGTATTGTCCTGGTTCCCTGGATGCTATCCCTGGGAAACCTGAAGGAACTCATCTATATCGCAGCAATATTCCTGGTGGTTTCCTGTCCCTGCGCCCTGGTGGTTTCCATTCCCCTGGTGTATTTCGTGGCCCTGGGAAAGGCGGCCAGAGAGGGAATTATCATCAAAGGCTCGAAGTATCTTGATATGATCCGGCAGGTGGATCACTTCGTCTTTGACAAGACGGGGACCCTGACGGAGGGCAGGTTCCGGGTGACAGCGGTGGAGGGGGATCCCGACACCCTGTATTACGGTGCCCTGGGGGAGCGCTACTCGACCCATCCCATCGGCGTCAGTATCCGGGAGGCCTACCCAGGGGAGTTTGATGATGCAGACGGGCGGGACTATGAGGAGCTTCCCGGCCTGGGAATTACTTACACCAGTGGGGAGGAACGGGTTCTGGTGGGCAATAGGCGGCTTTTGGCCCTGAACAATCTGCCGGTTGCGGCGGCAGAGGACACCCCCGGCCTCTACGTGGCCAGGGGCCGGAAACTTCTGGGAAGGATACATCTGGAGGATACAATCAAACCCACCGCCTTCACCATGATTGAACAACTCAAGGGTGTTTCCCATCATATTTTCTCCGGGGATACCCTGGAACGGGTGAAGGCGGTGGCGACGGCTTTGGAAATAGAGCACTACCGGGGAGAGCTCCTGCCCGGGGACAAGCTCAGCGCCCTTCAGGAACTGATGAAAACCGGACGGGTGGCCTTTGTCGGAGATGGAATCAATGACGGACCGGTGCTGGCCCGGAGCGATGTGGGGATTGCCATGGGATTCAGGGGTTCAGACCTTGCGGTGGAACAGAGCAGAATCGTCATTCTTGAGGACCAGATGGACAGGATACCCCGGTTGATCTGGCTCTCAAAGCGGGTGAAGGTTCTGGTGACTCAGAATATTGTCCTGGCCCTGGGCATCAAGATTGGGGTGATGGTGCTGGCTTTGGCGGGGCACTCTTCAATGGCTCTGGCCATCTTCGCCGATGTCGGAGTGGCGCTGCTGGCGATTCTGAATGCCTTGAGAATAAATTACCAGCACTCTTTATAATTGAGTGCTAAAAAACCCTTGATATTTATCGGGCGATGGGTTAGAATATGGTTAGAAATTTTGGTAAAAGGAGGTGTCAAGATGAATTTAAAACCCCTTGGCAAACGGGTGGTTATCAAGAAGGTCGAGGCCCAGGAAAAGACCAAGAGTGGCATTGTTCTGCCGGGACAGGTCAAGGAACAGCCCCAGGTGGCCACAGTGGTAGCCGTAGGCGATGAGGATCTCGGTGTGAAAATCGGGGACAGGATTGTCTTCTCGAAGTTCAGTGGCACTGAAATAAAAATCGACGATGTAGAGTATACCATCTTGGATGAAGACGCTTTATTGGCAATTATTGAGTAAGGGAAAGGAGTGAGGAATACATGGCTAAAGAAATAAAACATGGCGAGGTTGCCCGTCGCAAGCTGGAGGACGGGGTCAATGCCTTGGCCAATACTGTGAAAGTGACCCTGGGTCCCAAGGGACGCAATGTCATTCTTGAGAAGAAATACGGGGCGCCGCTGATTACCAATGACGGAGTCACCATTGCCAGGGAGATTGAACTTGAGGACGCCTATGAAAACATGGGGGCCCAGCTGGTGAAAGAGGTGGCGACGAAGACCAACGATGTCGCCGGTGACGGGACCACTACGGCCACACTGCTGGCCCAGGCCATTATCCGGGAGGGTCTTAAAAATGTTGCGGCGGGGGCAAACCCCATGCAGTTGAAGATTGGCATTGAAAAAGCGGTTGAGGCCGCGGTCAAGTCCATCAAGGAGAATTCCACTGCGATTGAGAACAAGGAAGAAATCGCTGATGTGGCTTCAGTTTCAGCCGGAGACAGCACCATTGGCGCTTTGATTTCCGAAGCCATGGAAAAGGTCGGCCGAGACGGTGTCATTACCGTGGAGGAATCCAAGGCAATGATTACGGACCTTGAAGTGGTTGAGGGGATGCAGTTCGACCGGGGCTATATTTCAGCCTACATGGTGACGGATACCGACAAGATGGAGACTTCCTATGAGAACCCCTATATCCTGATCACTGACAAGAAGATTACCAACTTCCAGGAAATTCTGCCGATTCTGGAGAAGATTCTTGAAAAAGGCCGCAAGCTCCTCATTATTGCCGAGGATGTCGAAGGGGATGCCCTGGCCACGATTGTCATCAATAAACTCAGAGGCACCTTTGATGCCACGGCCGTCAAGGCTCCTGGCTTTGGTGACCGAAGAAAAGAGATGCTTCAGGATATTGCCATTGTCACCGGGGGTACCGTTATCACCGAGGAACTGGGCTATGATCTCAAGGAGGCAACCCTTGAAATGCTCGGCCAGGCGAAGTCTGTCCGCGTAGACAAGGAAAACACGACCATCATCGACGGTGCCGGAGATCACGAGGCCATCAAGGAGCGTGTGGCCCAGCTCAAGCACCAGATTGAAGAAAGCACCTCGGAATTTGACCAGGAAAAACTTCAGGAGCGTCTGGCGAAGCTTTCCGGCGGTGTAGCCGTAATCCAGGTGGGTGCGGCCACGGAAGTTGAAATGAAGGAAAAGAAACTCAGAATCGAGGATGCCCTCAATGCCACGAGAGCGGCCGTAGAGGAGGGTATCGTTTCCGGTGGCGGAACAGCCCTCATGGCGACTCTCAAGTCCGTGGAAACGGTGGTGGAGGCCCTGGAAGGGGATGAACGAACCGGAGCGAAGATTATTATGCGTTCCCTGGAGGAGCCTCTGAGACAAATTGCCGAGAATGCCGGTCTTGAGGGATCTGTGGTGGTGGATGCGGTCAGAAAATCAGCCCACAATGTCGGATTCAATGTCATGACAGGCGAATATGTGGATATGATCAAAGCGGGTATTGTGGATCCCACAAAGGTGACCCGAAGTGCTCTGCAGAATGCGGCTTCGATTTCAGCCCTCTTCCTGACGACGGAAGCAGCGGTTGTAGAAATCAAAGAAGATGAGCCGGCAATGCCACCCATGGGTGGCGGCATGCCCGGTATGATGTAAGACTCAAAAGAATCAATCAAAAAGATGAAGCTTTTTAAAAAGCTTCATCTTTTTTTTGGTTGTCTAGGCATACTGCAGCTGGTAGAGGTTGTAGTAAAAGCCCTTGAGTTTCAGGAGTTCGTCATGGGTGCCGGTTTCCCTGATCCGGCCCTGGTGCAGGACGATGATCCGGCTGGCGTTTTTAATGGTGGACAGCCTGTGGGCCACGACAAAGGTGGTGCGGCCTGTGATCAGTTTGGCGATGGCGTCCTGGATGAGTTCCTCGGTTTCGGTGTCGATGCTTGAGGTGGCTTCGTCGAGAATAAGGATGTCGGGGGAGTGTATCAGTGCCCTGGCAAAGCTGAGAAGCTGTCGCTGGCCGGAGGATAAGGTGGCGCCTCCCTCGGTGACCTCTGCCTGGTAGCCGCCGGGAAGTTCATCAATGAATTTTGAGGCATTGACAAAGTCCGAGACGGATTTGATTTCCTCCGGAGTGAAGTCGTCATAGAGGGTGATGTTTTTTTCAATGGTTCCGGAAAACAGGAAGACGTCCTGCAGGACGGTGCGGACATGGCGCCTCAAATCCTTCAGATTCAGGGTGTCAATGGGGTGGGAGTCAATGAGGATCTGACCCTCCTGGATATCGTACATCCGGGTCAATAGATTCATGATCGTGGTCTTGCCGCTGCCGGTGGCCCCTACGAAGGCGATGGTTTCCCCGGGTCTGACGCTGAAGGAGATGTCTTTGAGTACCGGCTCATCTTTTTTGTAGGCGAAACCCACATTTTTGAATTCAATGTTTCCGGTGATTTTCTCCAGGGGAAGTGCTCCGGTCTTCTGGGGGATTCTGTCATCCTCGTCCATCAGGAGGAAGATTCGCTCAAGGGAGGCCATGGCACTCTGGAAGATATTGAATTTTTCTGTGAGGTCGAAAATCGGGTGATAGAACTGCTGGATATACGAGGTGAAGGCCACGAGAACCCCGAACTTCAACGACCCGTCCAGGACCCATTTTCCTCCGAAGAAAAGAATCAAGGCCAGGGAAATGGAATAGAAGAAGTTGACGGTGGGACTGAAAACGGCAAAGACCTGAACCTCTTTTTTTGACGCCTCGTAATGCTCCCGGTTGATGGTGTCGAATTCAGCTATTTTGCGTTTTTCCTGGTTGAAAAGCTGGATGATTTTCATCCCCGAGATGTTTTCTGAGAGGGTGGCGTTGATTCTGGCGAGCTTCAGGCGGACATCCCGATAGGCTTTTCTGGCCAGGACTCTGAAAATCATGGAGGCAAGGATGACTAGAATGACCGTCGACAAAGAGACCAGGGTCAGCTTCACGCTGAGGCTGAACATAATCACCACAATGCCCGTAATCAGGAGAAGATCCTTGATGAAGGTGACGGCGACATTGGTGTACATTTCGCTGACATTGTTCATGTCATTGGTTATCCGGGTCACCAGCCGGCCAATGGGGTTTTTTTCAAAAAACCTCAGACTCAGTCCCTCGACATGCTCGAAGAGGTCGCTTCTGAGTTGATAAACGATTTTCTGTCCCACATGGTTGAGGAGATAAATCTGCAGATAATTGAAGAGGAGGCCGAGGATGAGGGCGCCCAGGAAAATCAGGACATACCGGTAGATTGCCGAGGTCCCCAGGGACCTGGCGGCGGCGTAGGCCTCATCGGAAAGGGCCTTGTTCCCTCCGGGACCCATGAAGGTTTTTTCCTGGATTTTTGTCTCGCTGTCCTCATCACCGAGACTGTAGGCGGTCCCCTCAAAAGTGAAGGCTCCCTCGGGGTCTGCTTCAAGATAGATGGTCTGGGGGGCGATATGGTCATCAATGACAACCTTGATGATATAGGGTTTGAGCAAATCGACCCCCGTAACGCCGATAAGGAGGATGAGGGCGGTCAGCAGGGGGATGAAATAGGGTCTTGTATAGCTGTAGAGTCTTTTGATAAGGTCCATATCGAAGGACTTGTCGATATCCTTCTCGACGTAGTGATTGTTATGACTCATAGGACACCTCCCCCTTGAGACCAAGGGTTTCTTCCAGGAGCTGTTTCTGGTAGATTCTGTAGTACATGCCCCGTTGTTCTAAGAGGGCTTCGTGGGTGCCCAGTTCCATGAGGCGCCCCTCATCAAGGACCATGATTCTATCCAGGGTTTTCAAGGTGGAAATCCGGTGGGAGACCACAATGGCGGTCCTTTGCTTCATGGCTTCCTTGAAATGGGAAAGAATTTTTTCCTCAGTATCGGTATCCACGGCGGATAGGGAATCGTCCAGCACCAGGATTTTGGGATTCTTGTACAGGGCTCTGGCAATGGCGGTTCGCTGCTTTTGTCCCCCGGAAAGATTGACGCCCTTTTCTCCGAGGTGGGTGGCAAAGCCCTTGGGCAGACTGTGGATTTCCCCGGCAATCTGGGCTTTTTCTGCCACATCGAGGACAGCTTCCTTGTTGACGACACCTGTGGCGAAGGCAATATTTTCTTCTATTGAGGTGGAAAACAGAAAATTGTCCTGGGGAACGATGCCGATAAGCTCTCTGACGGTTTCAATGGGATACTCGAGGATATCCCTCCCTCCGATAAAAATCTGTCCGGGTTCGACTTGAAAGAGTCGGGCGATGAGGTTTACAAAGGTGGTTTTCCCACAGCCCGTGGGTCCCAGAATGCCGAGGGAACTGCCCTCTGGAATACTCATGGAAATGTTTCTGAGGGCGGGCTGGGGGGATCCGGGGTACGTGAAGGAAAGGCCTTTGAATTCGATATCCAGGGCATCGGGAGACAGGTTTCCCTGGGACACAAGCTCACTTTTGGAATCCAGAATGACATTGATGCGCTTGAGGGAGGTGATGCCCCGCTGCAGGACGTTGACCACAAAGCCGATGGCCATCATGGGCCAGGTCAGTATCTGGATATAGGAGATGAAGGCGACAAATTCCCCCAGGGTCAGTTGACCGTCAATGACCAGGGTGCCTCCCAGGCCCAGAACCACCAGGAGACTGAGGGTGGAAATGAAGCCGATGAAGGGGTGCATGAAACCGTAGATTCTGACCAGGCTCATATTGCTTTTGAGGTTGGCGAAGTTGGCTTCATTGAAGGCGGCCAGATCCTTTTCCTCCTGATTGAAGGATTTGATTACCCGGATGCCGCTGAAGGATTCCTGGACCCTGTCGGAGAGGGTGGAGAAGGCTTCCTGTACCGCTTTGAACCGCTGCTGGATGATCTTGCCGAAAAAAAGCACCACGAGGGTGATGACGGGCATGGGGATCAGGGCAATCAGGGTGAGTCTGAGATTGAGGTTGACAGCCATGATGGCGATGGTCATGAGGGTGAGAAATATGGCATCCACGGCCATGATGATACCGGGGCCGAAGGCCATTCGGATGGCGTTGAGGTCATTGGTGGCATGGGCCATCAGATCTCCGGTTTTCTGATGGTGGTAATAGCTTTGGGGCAGAGCCGTGAGTTTTTCAAAAAGCCTGTTTCTGAGCCAGTATTCCATCTCCCTGGAGGTGAGAATGATAAGGATTCGCCAGACATATCGGCTGAGGGCTACCCCCAGGGCCACCACCAGCACAAGAACCGGATAGATCCAGAGGGTGCCGGGGTCAAAGCCTTCTCCGAGGAGGGAATCAGTGAAGGACTTCACAATCTGTGGGGTAAGAAGCTGCAGGGCGTCTACCACTACCAGGGTGAGAATTCCCAGAAGATATTTTTTTCTCTTGGGAACAATAAAATCCTTGAGATAGCGAAAGGTGTGAAACATGATAGGCCTCCTTCTTGAATGCCATCTTCATTTTATTTAAAAAATCTGTTTTAGTCCATGATTTAGGGTATAAAAGGAAAAGAATTATTTTAGACGGGAGAAAAATATGGAAACGATTCAATGGGATGACAGGCTACTGCTGGGATTTGAAATGATTGACAATCAGCACCGGGAAATCTACAAACTCCTTGATCGGCTCAGACAGCGAATCGATTCAGGGGAATATGAATCCGTCGTCAAGGAATTTGTGGAATTCCTTGATGTCTATATCCAGTACCATTTCTCCCAGGAGGAGGAGCTCCAGGAATTTATCGACTATCCCTACCATGAGCAGCACAAGAAGGAGCACGAAGCCTTCAAGGCGAAGGTGCTTGAGTACAAGGAAAGTATTGAAAAGGACATTGATATTGAAAAGGCCCAGGAGGGTCTGAAGATTCTGGTACATTGGCTCAAGAACCATATCGAGAAAACCGATTATCAGCTGGTGAAATTCATAAATGATGAGAATCTCTAGTTCGTGTTGACAATTCCCGATAAATTTGATAATTTTAAAGGCAACTTAATCACTCATATATTTTCGGTAATACGGTCCGGATGTTTCTACGGAGAACCTTGAATTCTCCTTCTATGAGTGGAGTCAGTGCCTATTTTTGCATGCCACTTCACTTGTATCAGGTCAAGGGCATGCATTTTATTTTACCAGGAAAAGGGGAGAAAAGCATGGAAGACAAGTTGCTCAAGGAGGGGCTGACCTACGATGATGTGCTGCTTGTACCACAGCGCAGTGACGTTTTGCCCTCGCAGGTAAGTTTGAAAACCCAGGTCACCAGGAATATTGCCATCAACATACCCATAGTAAGTGCCGGAATGGATACAGTCACTGAGGCGAAGCTGGCCATAGCCATTGCCAGAGAGGGAGGCGTAGGGATTATTCACAAGAATATGTCCATTGAAAGCCAGGCTCTTGAGGTGGACAAGGTCAAGCGGAGTGAGCATGGTGTCATAGTGGATCCATTTTTTTTATCCCCCAGTCACAGGGTCAAGGATGCACTTGAACTCATGGCCAGATATCGGATTTCCGGGGTCCCGGTGGTGGACGGGGAAGGGTATCTCAAGGGAATCATCACCAACCGGGATGTGCGCTTTGAAGACGACTATGAGAAATCCATCGACCTGGTGATGACCAAGGAAAATCTTGTGGTGGCCAGGGAAGGAACCTCCCTCAAGGAAGCGGAAAAGATTCTTAAATCCAGAAAGATTGAAAAGCTGCCCCTTGTGGATGGACAGGGGAAGCTCAAAGGGCTGATTACCATCAAGGACATCGAAAAAGTCATTCTCTTTCCGAACCGGGCGACTGATTCCAAGGGACGCCTGCTGGCCGGGGCCGCAGTGGGAATCGGACAGGATACCATGGACCGGGTAGCGGCGCTGATGACGGCCGGAGTGGATATTATTGCCGTGGACTCGGCCCATGGACATTCCAGCAATATCATTGAGGCGGTGAAAAGAATCAAGGAAGCCTTTCCCGAGGCCCAGGTCATTGCCGGCAATGTTGCCACCCCCGAGGCTACTGTGGACCTCATCAAGGCGGGGGCCGATGCTGTGAAGGTTGGAATCGGACCGGGATCCATCTGTACCACCAGGGTGGTTGCCGGAGTCGGTGTTCCCCAGGTCACGGCGGTCTATGATTGTGCGGCTGCGGCCAAGCCCTACGGGATTCCAGTCATTGCTGACGGAGGCATCAAATACTCAGGGGATATCGTCAAGGCCATTGCAGCGGGGGCGGACAGTGTCATGCTGGGATCCCTTTTCGCTGGAACTGAGGAAAGTCCCGGAGATACCATCATGTACAAGGGCAGAAGCTTCAAATCCTACCGGGGGATGGGGTCCATCGGAGCCATGACTGCCGGCAGCAAGGACCGGTATTTTCAGAATGATACAGACAAGTTTGTCCCGGAGGGTGTCGAGGGAAGGGTGCCCTATCGGGGGGTGCTCAAGGAAATTATCTTTCAGCTACTCGGCGGCATCAAGTCGGGCATGGGATACTGCGGCACCAGGTCCATCAAGGACCTTCAGGAAAACGGCAAATTCATCAAGATTACCAATGCCGGTCTTGTGGAATCCCATCCCCATGATATTTTCATTACGGAAGAACCCCCCAACTACAGTCGAAGGGATTAGGAGAAACTATGGACAATATTGAAAAAATCATCATTGTGGATTTCGGCGGCCAGTACAACCAGCTGATTGCCAGAAGGGTCAGGGAGAACCATGTGTATTCCCTGGTGATCTCCCACCGGGGAGCCCTGGAACGGATCAAAAAAGAGAAGCCCGTGGGGATTATCTTCACCGGAGGGCCCAATTCTGTTTACGCTGAGGAGGCTCCCACCATTGAAAGAGAGCTCTTCGAAATGGGAATTCCTGTCCTCGGAATCTGCTACGGCATGCAGCTCATGGCCTGGGTCCTGGGTGGCAAGGTCAAAAAAGCGACTCATCGGGAGTACGGCAAGATTGAACTCCATCTGAAGCGTCCCACGGGGCTCTTTGCAGGCATTGAATCCGGCTCCCAGTGTTGGATGTCCCATTTTGACTTCGTACAAGAGGTTCCCGAGGGATTTGAGGTGACTGCCAGCACAGAAAACACCAGCATTGCCGCCATGGCCAGTGAAGAAAAGGGTCTTTACGGAGTGCAGTTCCACGCTGAGGTGGAGCATACCCCCTTTGGCCGGGATCTGATCAGGAACTTCCTCTTTGAAGTGTGTCATTGCCGGGGAGACTGGGAACTTGAAAACTTCATTGAAGAGACCATCGCCACCATCAAAGAAGCCGTGGGAAATCAAAAGGCCATCGTAGGGCTCTCCGGGGGCGTGGACTCCTCTGTAGCGGCGCTGCTGGTCCAGCGGGCTGTCGGGGACAACCTAACCGCCATCTTTGTGGACCACGGATTGCTGAGAAAAAACGAGGGCGATGAGGTAGAAAAGGTTTTCAGAGAAGCCTTCCATATGAATCTTATTCGGGTGGACGCCAAAGACCGGTTCCTGGGAAAGCTTAAAGGTGTCAGCGATCCGGAGAAAAAACGCAAGATTATCGGCGAGGAGTTTATCCGGGTTTTTGAGGATGAAGCCAAAAAAATTCCCGGGGTCGGGTTTTTGGTCCAGGGGACGGTGTATCCTGATGTCATCGAATCCGGAACGGACACCGCCCAGGTCATCAAATCCCACCACAATGTCGGAGGTCTTCCGGAAAATATGAATTTCGACTTGATTGAACCCTTGAAGCAACTCTTCAAGGATGAGGTGAGAAGAGTGGGAACCCAGTTGGGACTCAAGGAGGATCTGGTTTGGCGTCAGCCCTTTCCGGGGCCGGGTCTCGCCATCCGCATCATGGGGGAAATCACCGAAGAGGCCCTGGAAATGGTCAGGGAATCCGATGCGATTCTCAGGGATGAAATCAAAAAAGCCGGTTTGGAGCGGGAAATCTGGCAGTATTTCACCGTCCTGCCCAATATTTTCTCAGTAGGAGTCATGGGGGATGAAAGAACCTACTCCCATGCCATCGGTATCCGGGCGGTGACCTCTGTAGACGGCATGACCAGTGACTGGGCGAAGATTCCCTATGAAGTTCTTGAGAAGATTTCCTCCAGGATTGTCAATGAAGTGGACCATGTGAACCGGGTACTCTACGATATCACCAGCAAACCCCCCTCAACCATTGAGTGGGAATAGGAAATAGAAACCCCGAAAGCATTGTGAAAACAGTGTCTTCGGGGTTGTTTTTTGTTTTTGTTGTTGATTTGAGTATTTCGCAAAAACAATATAACGAAAAATGGACGTGTCCATAGCCATTTGGTAAAATCAAGTTACCACCTAGATTCCCAAAATTTACAAGGGGGGGGCGGTTCTACACCGAATGCTTGGTAGATCGATTCTTGCTTCTTCGTGATTTC
>LQBE01000013.1 GCA_002029975.1 delta proteobacterium ML8_F1
AGAAACCTATATTACAGATGGACTAGTTCAACTTGCTATTGCAATTCTCGCTAGAATTTTTTCTAGTCTTTTTTTGTATTTGCGGTTCCAAGGGGTTAAAATAGAGAGAGAAGTCCCGGTACTCGGGTCTTGAACACCAAAATTCAGGGGAGTCAATTTCAAGGAGGCTATATGAAAGCGCTTTTTACCTATGATTATGGAAAAGAAAATATGGACCGGATCAGAGCCCTCGGCTATGAAGTGATGGTGGTCGGGGAAACCGTCATAGAAAACAATCCTCAAATCAATCAGGTGGAGGTACTGGTCTGCTACAGTCCCTTTAAACGCCTGGATGTCGGACAGATGAAGCAGCTCAGATTCATCCAGCTGTCCAGCACCGGAATCGACCAGCTGCCGGACAATCTCGACAGGGATGTCCAGGTTGCCAACAACAGGGGAGGCTACTCTGTCCCCATGGGTGAATGGACGGTGATGAGACTTCTGGAGCTTTACAAGGATGCGGATTACTTTTTCACTCAGCAAAAAAACAGGAAGTGGGCCATCAACACGTCAATCCAGGAGCTTGCGGGGAAAAGGGTCGCCTTTTTGGGAACCGGAACAGTGGCAACCGAGGGAGCCAGAAGACTTGCGGGCTTCGATATGACCATTCACGGTTTCAGCCTCAGCGGCGCTCCCAAAGACTGTTTTGAGAGGGTTTTTCCAATGGATGCGGCGGAGGATTTGATTGGTGGATATGATGCTGTGGTGATTGCCCTTCCCCATACAGAGAAGACCCATCACCTGGTATCAGAAAAATTCCTTGGCCGGATGAAGGATCAGGCGGTACTAATCAATGTTTCCAGAGGGAAGGTGCTCGATGAAAGGGCGCTGCTGCTCCACGCTCCAAGATTCAAGGGTATCGCCCTGGATGTCTTTGAAGAGGAGCCTCTGAAAAAAGATTCCCCCCTGTGGGAGGTCCCGAATCTGCTGATTTCCCCCCACAATTCCTGGGTGTCCCAAAGACGGAATTCCCGACGGTTTGAATTGATTTATTCAAACCTTCAGCGGCTGAAGGAGGGAAGACCCCTCCAGAATCTCATTGATGTGGAAAGGGGTTACTGATGAAGATACTAGTGGATACCCATGTGCACACCCTTGCCAGCGGCCATGCCTACAGTACTTTGAATGATTATATTGAAGAGGCGAAGATCAAGGGTCTCGAGATGTTTGCCCTGACAGACCACGGTATCCGAATGCCCGGTGGACCGGACTTGTATCATTTTTACAACCAGATTGTCATCCCCAGGGAGGTCGGGGGCATCAAAATCCTCAGGGGAATAGAGGCCAACATGATTGATTTTGAGGGAAGCCTTGACGGGGAAGACCGGCTGCTTGACCAGCTGGATCTTGTCATCGGCAGTGTTCATCCCATCTGCCTGCCAGGAGGGGGAAAAAGAGAATACACCAAAGGCGCCATCGCCATGATGGCTTCGGGCAAAATCCAGGTTCTCGGTCATCCCGGCAATGCCCAGGCTCCTGTGGAAATTGAGGAGGTGGTGCGGGCAGCCAGAGAGTATCAGGTGGCCATCGAAATCAACAATTCCTCTTTTTTGACTCCTTCCAGGCGGGGGTCTGAAGAAAACTGCGCCCGGTTCTGTGAGCTTGGCCACAAGCACGGTGTCCCGTTTGTGGTTTCATCGGATGCCCACGTGCGATACGACCTGGGGGTTTTTGACGGCGCCCTTGCCCTCATCGACCAACAGGGGGTGGATGAGTCCCTGATTGTCAACACGAATGCCGAAAAATTCATTGAATTTTTGAAGAGAAAGGGAAAACTCAAAAATGATTTCAATACGGGAATATGATCTCGAAAGCCTGAAGGAGGAAATGAAGCGTCTGGGGTATCCCGGTTTCAGGGGGGAGCAGATTTTCACCTGGGTCCACAAGCGGGGGGTCCTGTCCCCGGAGGAAATGACAAACCTGCCCAGGGAAATCAGGGAAAAACTCGAGGTGGGCAATATGAGCCTTGAAACCGAAAAGGTTTCCCAGGAGGACCAGACCAGGAAAATTCTCTACAGACTCAGGGACGACCATTTCGTGGAAACGGTCCTGATGAAATACCGCTACGGCAACAGTCTGTGCATTTCCACCCAGGTGGGCTGCCGCATGGGCTGTGCCTTCTGTGCATCCACCATCGGCGGTCTTAAAAGAAATCTGACAGCGGGAGAGATGTTGGGACAGGTCTATGAAACCAATGCCCTTCTTGAGGACAAGATCAACCACGTGGTGCTTATGGGCAGCGGAGAACCCTTGGAGAATTATGATGAAGTCATCAAGTTTCTCAGAATCATCAACCACGAAAAAGGCTATCACCTGAGTCTGAGGAACATCACCCTTTCCACCTGCGGTCTGATTCCTGAAATTCTCAAGCTCGCTGATGAGAACCTGCCCGTGACCCTGGCCATCTCCCTTCACGGGGCCTCCGATGAAACCCGGGGAAGGCTGATGCCCATCAACAGGAAGTATCCTATTGACGAATTGATTCGCGCCGTGGACTATTATATCCTGAAGACCCATCGCCGGGTGACCTTTGAATACGCCATGATCAAAGGAGTGAATGATTCCGCCGGGGAGGCCCATCTGCTCAGGGACCGTCTTCAGGGCAGACTGGTCCATGTCAATCTGATCCCGGTCAACGCTGTGGAGGAAAGCGGATTTTTCCCGAGTTTGGAAAAAGATCTTGTGAAGTTTAAGAGTATCCTTGAAAAAAAGGGTATAAACACCACTATAAGAAGGGAACTGGGCAGTGATATCAACGCCGCCTGCGGTCAGCTCAGAAACACGTATCATCCCGCAAAGGTCGAAATTGTTCAAAGGCACTAGTGGAAAAGTTCCCACCATGGTAGAATTATTAAAGAGGAGAGTGATTATTATGGTTCGATTACTAGCAGGCAAAAAAGGCACGGGAAAAACAAAACAGATCATTGATCTGGCAAATGATCAAGTGGAAAAGTCGCCGGGACATATCGTTTTTATTGACGATGACATGAGACATTCTTATGAAATCAATCACGATATCCGATTGCTGAACATGGAGGAATTCTCCATCAAGACTGCTGATGAATTTTTTGGATTTCTCTGTGGCATTGCTTCCACCGACTATGATATTGAAACCATTTACGTTGATGGCATTTTAAAAATCATCGACTTGCAATATAGCGACTTGCCGGACTACCTGGAAAAAATTGAAAAGATGTGCGAAAGCTATGACGTTGAATTCGTCATCTCCTTTACAGCGGATCCGGAGGAATTGCCCGGGTCCTTGAAAGAAAAACTGATTTAAGCCTTTAAAAGACACCCTTTAAGGGTGTCTTTTAAAATCCCCGGAAGAGACCAGGGTCTTTATGAGGAAGGTGGACCATGAAAAAAGAGATATTCAACAATCCAGTCAGGGTTTCACCCCTGGGAAGCGGTTTTTTTGGTTTGAAAAACTGGATCAGAAGCACAGGCAACCCGCCGAGAGAGCAATTGACACTGGGTACTGAAATGAATCCGGTTCTTGGGCAAGGGCTGGGTGTTTTCAATGTGATGGCTTCAAAAACCCCTGGAAACATTGATGCGGAGCAGGGGGTGGTCATCGGCAGCATATCCATGGGCTACGGCCATTACCGCATGGCCATAGCCATGGCTTCAGCAGTGACGCGTCTGGGAAAAATTCCCTACTGGCTGGATCTGAGCAGCTTTGGGTACACTGAAGGCGGGCGAATGATTAAGAACCTGGAGGGGCTCTATTCCCTGGGTTCGAGGTTGAGCCAGCAGTCAGAAATATTCAATCGCTTTTTTTATGAGCCCTTCAGTGCCCGGGGCTTCAAAAAGCTTGATGCCAACCTCAGGGACCAGCATTCCGCGGCCCTGTACAGTCCAATTCTGAGGGGACTGCCTCGAAGGATCCCCTTTATTGCAACCCACTCCTGGCCGGCCCAGGGAGCACTTCAGGCGGGTATGGAGCGGGTGGTCAATGCTGTTCCCGACAATTGGCCTTTAGGGATGCACCTTGCTGAGGGGGCTTTGCACACGGTCCAAAGTCCCTCGGCCTATTTTGGCTACCGCACCCTCAGGGGAATGGCGGGGAAAAAAGTGCTTTATCCCATTCCCGCGGATGAGATTTTTGAAGTGGGCCACTATGTGGACCACGAGCTGTTGAAAAATTTAGAGTCCGACACACTCAAACGCCTGCAACGGATAGAGGACAGAGGGCCCTTCAGACTCCTCATTTCTATCGGGGGAGCCGGTGCCCAGGAGGGGCTTATCGGAGAAATCCTCAAGCATCTGCTGCCGTTTCTGGTGGCGAAGAAGGTTGTGGTTTTCATCAATGTGGGTTATCACCGGAAGGTCTGGGAGGGTTTTGTCAAAAAAGAACCCCGACTCAGAAACCTTGCCAGGGAGCATTTCAATACCTTTGATGAGGTGATTGCTCTTTCAAGGGAGGAAGCCCCTGTCGAGGGAATCCGGGTATTCTATCACGAAAATCCCTTTGCAGCGGTGTATACGACCAATCTTCTCATGCCGGTGAGCGATTTGCTGATTACAAAACCCAGTGAGCTGTCCTATTACCCCATTCCCAAGCTCCTCATCAAAAGAGTCGGCCACCATGAGGCTTATGGCGTCATTCGATCGTCGGAATTGGGGGATGGCACCATCGAATGCGTGGACCTGCCCCATATTTTTCAGATGCTGGACCTGATTCTGGAGGAAAAGGACCTTTTGAAGCTGATGAATCACCACATTCTGAGGGCCAAGGGGGCGGGGGTTTATGACGGAGCCTATAAAACCGTGGCACTGGCTCTTGGAGAGGAATTCTAGGGAATTGTGCAAGGAGGTTCAGGGCGGCAGTGAAAACTACAAAAAATCTTTCCCCAGGTACTTCCTGATTAAATCGGGGTCACTGAAAGAGTCCAGGGTGTAGCTTTGATCGGTTTCTTCAAAAATCACCTTGACACCGGCAACCCCCTCTTGAAAATTCCTGATGACCGTTTCCTCCCGAAGCTCCCTGATTTTGTTCTTGTGACTTTTGATTTTTTTAAATTCATGGGCGTAGTAATGGCCGGTGAGTCCGATGACTTTATAGTAGTATTTCATTGAAGCCTCCTTCCGGGACGGGGAATTAATTGAATCTTAAGGGTGCAGTGGTTCACATTGCTATGGATCTATTGTATAATAGAACACGGAGTGATGAATAGATATGGCAAAAAAAAAGAAAAAAAATATCATGGTTTGTGTGACCCAGCAAAAATCCTGTGAAAGGCTGATTGAACGGGGGGCTCAAATCAGAGAAGGAACCGATGAACTTCACGTTGTCCATGTGGTCAAGGATTCCTGGAAGTATTTCAGTGAGATGGAGGAATCCGATGCGCTGGACTATCTCTATGAGGTATCAAAGAATTTCCAGGCGAATCTTTCGGTGATAAATTCCGATGATATTGAAAAATCCCTCAGCGAATTTGCCAGGTCCAGGAATGTCCGGGTGATCGTCATGGGGGAATCCAAGGAAAATTCAAAGCAGCAGGATATGATTTTTCGGCTCAGGAAAACCATAAACATGGATGTCGCCTTCGATATTGTGACTGAATTAGAAAATGAAGACTGAAGATTGGGGACTCCCCAATCTTTTTTAAGGAGAAAAGATGACTAGCCCTTATTATGAATATTCCCAGTATTTAAAGGACCGCTACGGTGAAAAGGTCTACAAATTGCCTGTCAATATGCCCACCACCTGTCCCAACAGGGATGGGGTCCTGGGCTACGGAGGCTGTACCTTCTGCGGTGATGTGGCGGCGGGGTTTGAGAGCCTGAAGAGCTCCATGGGGGTAAGAGAACAGATTGAAAGGAACATGACCTATATCGGCAGGAAATACAAGGCGGAAAAATTCATTGCCTATTTTCAGAACTTCACCAACACCTATATGGACCTGGAGGACTTCAAATCCATGATAGAGGAAGCTCTGATGGAGCATGTCCTTGAAATCAGCATTTCTACAAGGCCCGATGCGGTGGATTCAAAGCTCTTGGACTATCTCTCGAAGCTGAGGGAGACCAGGGGTATTCCCATTACTATGGAATACGGTCTTCAGAGCATCAACCCCCATACCCTCAGAGCCATCAACCGGGGGCATGGTCTGGGGGAATTCATTGAGGCGGTGATCATGACCCGGGAAAGAGGACTCGGGGTCTGTGTCCACATGATTCTCAACCTTCCAGGGGATACGGATCTCGAAGCGGTGGAATCAGCCAAAATTCTCAGTGCCCTCTCCGTGGACTTTGTCAAACTCCATTCCCTGTATATTCTAAAAAACACCCCCATGGGAAAGGCCTATCAGGAGGGCAAAATCCAGCTGATCTCCAAAGACCAGTATATAGACCGTGTCATTCTTTTTCTCAGACATCTTTCTGAAGAGATTGCCGTCCAAAGACTTCTGGCAAGGGCCCCCGAGCAGGAGACCCTCTTTTGCAACTGGTCTCAAAGCTGGTGGAGGATAAAAGATGAAATTCATGCTAAAATGGTAGAGAAGGGTTTTCGTCAGGGAGATCTGAGAAAACCACTGGGCATGACAGTACTTGGGAAATTCAGGTGATAAATATGGACAAACTGATAATATTCGATATTGATGGGACACTCCTCGATGCCAGGGGTGCTGGAAGAGAGGCCTTGAGCAGGACCTTTGAAGGTCTTTACGGTTATCGTGACGCCTTTGAAGAGGTGGACCTCACCGGCAAAATTGACATCCAGGTCATTCAAGAGGTGGTGGCTCACCATGGAATTGCAGATTTCAATTTGGAAACTTTCAATTTACAGTACAGTAAAACCCTCTGGCAGGTGATGGAAAAGACCCCTGGCATCTCTGTGCTCAAAGGGGTACCGGAGGTTCTGGGCCAGTTGAGTTCAAGGGATGGTTTTTTTCTGAGTCTAGCCACGGGAAACACCAAGGTGGGGGCAAAGGGAAAACTGAAATTTCTGAGCATTGACCATTATTTCAAGACCGGAGCCTATGGCGACGAGGCCCTGGACCGCAGGGAGCTGTTGGGAGTCGCCATTGCCAATGCCCAGAGATACTATGAGAGAACCTTTGACAAATCCCATGTGTTCTATCTGGGGGATACCCCGAAGGATATTGATGCCGCCAGGTACAACGAGATTGTTTCAGTCGGCCTCAGCACAGGCGGTTTTGATTTTGAGACCCTGAGGAGTCACGGACCGGATTATGTCCTGGAGGAATTGGCACCCTTTGAAGTCGTGCTGGAAATCTTCCAAAAAGGAGGGTCGCGCAGTGAATAAAATAAGAGAGTGGAAAGCGGTTTTGATGCCCTACGAGCAGGCCGTTCAGGAATTGAAGGTGAAGTTCAAGGGCATCCGGAATGAATATCGGGAACTCAGCCAGTATTCTCCCATAGAATTTGTCACTGGCAGGGTGAAGAAAATTTCAAGTATCCTTGAAAAAGCCAAACGATACAACATCCCGGAGGATAAAATTTTCTCAGAGATGGAGGATATTGTCGGCATCCGCATCATGTGCCAGTTTATTGATGACATCTATCAGGTCGTGGAGCACATCCACAAGCGTGACGGCAAGGATATGCACGTGGTCTATGAAAAGGACTATGTCAACGGGTACAAGGAGAGTGGCTATCGCAGCTACCATATTATCATCCGTTATCCGGTGCAGACAATTGAAGGGGAAAAGGACATTCTGGCGGAACTTCAGATCAGAACCCTGGCCATGAATTTCTGGGCCACCATTGAGCATTCCCTGAATTACAAGTACAAGGAAAATATTCCGATGGCAATCAAGCAACGGCTGATTAAATCAGCGGAGGCAGCGGCGGAACTGGATATGGAAATGTATGAAATCCGCCAGGAGATTATCAATGCCCAGCTGGCTTTTGAAGAAAAGTCCAATACGGTGTCGGACATTATTTCCAACATACAAAGGCTCAGCCTCACGGGGAAAATGAAGGAAGCGATAGAATTCCAGAACAAATTTGATGAATTGTGGGATTCCGGGACCCAGGAGGATCTGGAAAATCTTTTGCAGGAAATCAAGTGGAAGCTGCCCAGTTACAAAATTTTTGAAAAACAGGAAGACAAGTAGGTGAAGGATTGAATCTTTACGCAATCGGCGATTTACATCTGGGATTTTCTGTCGAAAAGCCCATGGACATATTTGGAGACAACTGGGTTTCCCATGAGTTGACCATCAAAGAAAACTGGGAAAGTCAGATCGGTCCTGAGGATACGGTTCTGATTCCAGGGGATGTTTCCTGGGGGACTCGGTTTGAAGAGGCCTATGAGGATCTCAAATGGGTGGATGGACTACCCGGAATGAAAATCATTTCCAAGGGCAACCACGATTACTGGTGGCAATCCATGAAAAAAATGAAGGGAAAGTTTGAAACCATAGCTTTCCTGCACAATAATTTCTACAGTTACAAGAATATTGCCATCTGCGGAACCCGGGGCTGGATCTGTCCCAAGGATGCCGATTTTGACGAGCATGATTTGAAGGTTTATGAAAGAGAGGGTATCAGACTCAGAATTTCCCTGGATGAGGCCAAAAAGGCCGGCTACCGGGAGTTTATAGTCATGCTCCACTATCCACCCACCAATGATGAGCTCTCGGAATCTGTTTTCACCAGAATCATCAAGGAGTATGGGGTAAAGACCGTGATTTACGGGCATCTGCATGCTGAAGGCTCCAGAAACTACACCCTCAAGGGAACCTTCGACGGTGTCAGCTATCATCTGGTTTCGGCGGACTATATCGGGTTCAATCCGGTGAAACTGCTTTGAAGGAGACCAAGTCGATGAAGCTGAAGGAATTTTTCAACCATCGGGAGCGCTTGATTGCATCCCTGGAAAAGGGGGAGATTGACAAGGCCTCCTTTATCAGAGAGAATTACAATTTCTTCTTGTCTGAGGAGCATGGACCCTATGACAATCCCCAGACCTTTGAGGAAGGGCTTTATAATTACCAGTATTACAACACTGTGGCCAAGTATCTGAGGATTCAGGCACGGGAACTGAAGTACACAGATCCCTTTGTCGCGGCGGCAAACAAAAAAGAAGCACAAAAGCTCTATCGGATGAAGGAAGAGGTCACTCTGGTGCTTCTTAGGCTTTATTCCGACGGACCGGTTGAAGCCTATTATATTCCCATGGCGTCGAAAACCCTGGGAGGTAAATTGTTCGAAATCCACTTCAAGGACCTTGACAAGGTTATCCTGCATTCCATGGATCCGAGGGTTTTAAAACTACTCAGGAAAAGAGGCGTTTTTGATACAAGTGTCAGAAAGTCCCTTATTGAAGCCTATATTAATAGTTTATATGAATAAATCGGGGTAACTAATAGATATAAACTAAGAAGGGGTGGAAAAAATGAGAGCCATTGATACCTTTACCAAGGGAGAAAGTCTGACTATTCAAAAGAAAATCACCGAATCCGATACGGCACTCAAATACGGCAGCGGCAAGCTCGATACCCTTATGGCCACGCCGAGTCTTGTGGCGATGATGATTGAAGCTTCAAGCAAACTGCTGGATGAAAAGCTGCCGGAGGGTTTCATCACAGTCGGCAAGGTGGCTTATGTGGATCATGAAAAACCCACCTATCTGGGAGAAACGGTTTCAGTGACAGTCACCATTGAAGAATGTGATGGCGTCAAGGTGGTCCTCAGCATGAAAGCCTTTGATGAGGTGGGTCTCATAGGCATCGGACATCACCACCGGTATGTTGTCAATAAAGAGGCCTTGCTCAAAAAAGCAAGGGAGAGAGAAATCCTGCTGCAAAATAGAGATTTTTGACCAACTGAGGAATCGGTTGGTCTTTTAGGAGGACCTATGATTAGAGGATTCAAGGGAGTCATCTTTGATTTGGACGGGACAATTATCGATTCCCTGGGAATGTGGGAAGCGGTAGACCGCGTCTATCTTGAGAGATTTGACCATTCACTGCCGGGGGATTTGCAAAGAGCCATCGAGGGCATGTCCTTTCATGAAACCGCTCTTTATTTCAAGGAGCGGTTTTCCTTGAAGGATGAGGTGGAGGTTATTAAAAAGGACTGGCATGACCTGGCCTGGAAGTATTATGAAAACGAGGTTTCCACTAAGGAGCATGTTGTGGATCTGTTGAAATCCATCAAAGCCATGGGGATACCGATGGCGATTGCCACGAGCAATTCCAGGGAACTGGCAACCCTTGCTTTAAAACGGAATCACCTGGAGGAATGCTTTGAAACCGTTGTCACTTCAGGAGATGTTGCCCGGGGCAAGCCTGCTCCGGATGTATTCCTGGAGGCGGCCAGACAGATCAGGGTTCCGCCGCACCAGTGTCTGGTATTCGAGGATACCTTTGCCGGAGTGCTTGGTGCAAAGGCCGCAGGGATGACTGTATATGCGGTATACGAAAAGTATTCAGAGGATTTTTTGGAAGAGATTCTCAAGAATTCCGACGGGTATATCAGACATTATAAAGAACTGCTTTAAGGAGTTGAACTATGTCAAAAAGAAAGAGACTGGGAATCGTAGAAGTCACTATTGAGAAAAACCGGTATCCCTTTGAAGGATTGGCAACTGTGGATGGGATGGGGTATCGCATCAAGAATGCCCTGGCAGGTCAACGGATAGAGGCAAAACTCACCCGAAAGCGGCAGGGTTATTACCTTGGCAAGACGATTCAGGTTCTTGAAAAGGCTCCTTACGAGGGGGAGTCGGCCTGCCTGCATTTTCCGGCTTGCGGCGGATGTCTCCTTCAAAGTGTCTCCTATGAGGACCAGGCGAGACTCCTGGAAGACCAGGTTCTTGAACTGTTTGAAGAGCACGGCATCAAAGGGTTCGAATACGACGGGATGCTTGTGAGTCCCCAAAAGGAGCATTACCGGAATAAAATGGAGTACAATTTCGGCAACGCATTCAAGGAGGGGCCCATGACTTTGGGCATGCATCCCAGGGGCAGGATTCATGACGTCATCAACACCTTTGAGTGCCAAATCGCTCCAAAGGATTTTAATCGGATTCAGGCATTCACCCAGGCGTATTTTCTGAACCAGGGGACAGCCCCCTACAACAAGAACACCCACAAGGGTGTGCTTAGGCATCTGGTTCTGAGACAGGGGATGAAAACCCGGGAAATTCTCATAGGACTGGTGACCTCTTCCCAGGAGAAGCTTAAACTCGAGGAATATGTTCAAGAGGTCACCAGGCTTGATCTTGAGGGTGAGATTGTCGGTGTCGTTCATGTCATCAATGATGCCATGGCGGATGCGGTGATTCCGGAGCACACGGAAATAATTTTTGGCAGGGACTTCTACTACGATGAGATTCTGGGATTAACCTTCAAGGTTTCACTCTTTAGTTTTTTTCAAACCAATCCTTTGGGAGCGGAGATTCTCTATGACAGGGCTCTAGGCTATATCGAGGACAGCGATGGGAAAGTTTTATTCGACCTTTTCAGTGGTACTGGAACCCTGGGTCAATTGATGGCAAGCAGAGTGAAAGAGGTTTTTGGGATTGAACTCGTCGAGGATGCTGTTGAGATGGCCAATGAAAATGCCGGAATCAACGGCCTTGACAATTGTACTTTCATAGCAGGAGACGTGTTTGAAAAACTTGACAATTTGAACAGTAACCCGGATATCATTATTGTGGATCCTCCCAGGGTTGGAATTTCAGAGAAGGCCATGAAAAAAATCATTGCCTACAAGGTTCCGGAAATCGTCTATGTATCCTGCAATCCCAAAACCATTGTAGAAAATATCAAAGCAATGGAAGAGGGTGGTTACCGAGTCAGAAGGCTGACCCTGGTAGACCTGTTTCCCGGAACACCCCATGTGGAGACCGTTTGTCTGCTGACAAGAAAATAGATGTAGTTGCCCTTGAAAATAGCGTATTTACGGTGTTCTCAGGGGTTTCTTTGTTTTTTGATGGCGGATATAGTTATAGATTTCGGGTGTGTTTTAAGGGAATAAGGAAAAAGAGTTGGACTGTGCTCACCCATGTATATGTGGTTTTGCCTTAAGGGTTTAACCGTATAGCAAAACAATGGGATGTATAGGTCTTGTTCGAGAAGGAGGCAATAAACACACTCGATGCCAAGGGGGAGGTACTACTCACCATTCTCTCATCCCTTGCCCAGGATGAAAGCAGGTCCATCAGTGAGAACTCCACCTGGGGAATTAGAAGACGCTTTGAAAATGGACAGTTCAAGATGAGCACAAAACGCTTCCTGGGCTACGACACGGATGAGAATGGCAAACTGGTCATCAATCGAGAGCAGGCTAAAATCGTAGAGAGGATTTACGATGAGTACCTTTCAGGCAAGACTGTAGACCATATCAAGCGCATACTTGAAAAAGAAGAAGTGAAGAACTGGAATGGAACGACCAAGTGGCATGCAAAGACGATTCAGAGCATGCTTCAGAATGAAAAGTACAAGGGCGATGCCATTTTGAAAAAGAGCTACACTGTTGATTTCCTGACTAAAAAGCGAGCAAAGAATGAAGGCCACATTCAGCAATACCACATCGAAGAAAACCATGAAGCCATTATTGACCCGCTCATTTGGGAAGCGGTCCAGCTGGAATACGATAGAAGAAGCAACTACATCGAAGAATATGGGACCAACTCCTACTCACACAATCCAGAAAGAAACTTCTTTGCAGGAAAGGTAGTCTGCGGAACCTGCAATCAAGCGTTCACGAGAAAAGGATGGAAATCAAAGAACAGCTACAGAAAGGTCTGGCAATGCCAAGAACGGTACAAGGTCAAAGGGGTACAGGGTTGCACCAACAGGCACATTGATGAAGCCATTCTGATTGATGCCTTCATCCTTTCATGGAATGCACTCCTTGATAACAGAGAAGAACTTAAGAAAAAGTGGGAAACCACCGCAGAGTTTGGAAACCCACTGGAACAATACAGAGCTGTCCAGTTTGCAGATATAACAGAAGATGCAAAACACATTAAAGAAGTCGATACGGACTTCATCTTAAGAACCTTGGACCACATTAAAGTCAATGAAACAGGGAGAATCATCATCCGCTTTATGGACGGAACGGAAATGGAGTGTAATGGTGAGTAATACGGGGTTAACAGGCTGACTTGGATCAATGATCTGAGTCGGCTTTTTTAAGTTAACCTGGGTTTAGATTGATAAATATTTGTAAATATCTTATAATTTTCATTAAGAGTTTATATGCAAATGACTAGCAGTCTAAAGCCGAAGTTTGATCAATTCAATTAAAAATAAGATATAATAACAATTATTTCAAAAAGGAGTGTGGTTTTTTGGACCCGAGTAGTATATGGCAATTAATAGTGCTAATAATTTTATTAGGTGGATCAGCTTTCTTTTCTGCTTCAGAAACAGCTTTAATGTCATTAAGCAAGATAAGAGTAAGACATATGGTGGAAGAAAATATTAAAGGAGCTAAATCTGTTGCAAAAGTGATTGAGAATCCTAGTAAACTATTAAGTACTATATTGATAGGAAATAATGTTGTAAATATTGGAGCATCTGCGTTGGCAACAGCAATAGCACTAGAGTTGTTTGGAGCAAAAGGGGTAGGTATTGCAACAGGAATTATGACAGTTCTTGTTTTAGTATTTGGAGAGATAACGCCAAAATCTTTAGCTGCTCAAAATTCTGAAAAATTCTCATTAAAAATTGTAAAAATCATTATTTTAATTATGAAAATCCTAAACCCAATTGTACATGTATTCTCCTTTGTGACCAGTGGTTTAATCAGATTTTTAGGAGGGGATGCACACAAGTACCAACCCGTCATTACTCAAGAGGAACTAAGAACAATGGTTAATGTTGGTCACGAAGAAGGTGTACTAGAAGTTGATGAAAAACTAATGATTGACAGGGTATTTGAATTTGGTGATTTGTATGTTAAAGATGTTATGGTCCAGCGAGGAGATATAGTCGCTATAGATATTAATTCAACTTATAGTGACCTGATTGATATAGTGGAAGAAGAACAATTTTCTCGATATCCTATTTATAAAGAAAAAATGGATAACATTATTGGTTTCATACATGTTAGAGATTTGCTTACCACAAGGAATGTAGAGGGAAAATTTAGTTTAGACAAATATATTAGAGAGCCTTTCTATACATTTGAATTTAAAAAAATTGCTGAAGTATTTAAGGAAATGAAGGATGCTAGAATCCATCTAGGCATTGTATTAGACGAATATGGGGCTACAGTTGGTATTATAACAATGGAGGACTTGATAGAGGAAGTTCTTGGAGATATTGAAGATGAATATGATGATAACAAAGAAGAAGATATTATTGTAATAAAAGAAGATGAATATATCATTGATGGAAGCACTAGACTTGACAAAATTAATGAAATGATTGGAACTAGTCTTGAATCAGAAAACTATGACTCACTAGGGGGATATATAATCGAAGAATTTGGGAGGTTCCCTTTGAAGAAAGAGACCATAGAATATGATGGAATTAAGTTTATTGTAGAGGAGGTAAATAGAACTAGAATTATTAAAGTAAGGGTACTGACATGAGAAAACTGAAAATCCGAATTGTACAATTCTTCTCCAGAATTAAAAGGCGGGAAGAGCAATGCTCAACTTAGGAAATTTTCAAAAAAATGGGACATAGAATAAATAGAAGCCCATAGAAGAATGAGAAACGGTCTCACAACCAAAGACAAGCAGCTATGCTTTGGTTTAGTATTTTTATAAATTATAATACGAGCAAATAAATAAGAATTTTTTTGACTTATACCGTTATCGGAACAATCTTGACATTATTCCGATAACGGTATACTGTGTTTATGAGGTGATTTTTAATGAAATATATGAGTTCTAAAGAAGCAAGTGAGAAATGGAAAATAAGTGATCGTCGAATTCGGGTGCTATGTAGCGAGGGGCGTATCGAAGGTGCTATAAAAATTGGGCGAAATTGGTCTATACCTACCGATGTGGCTAAACCTGCGGACGCAAGGGAAACAAGTAAGAAGAACTACATTGGATTGGAATTTGAATTCAGTTATATAGATTCACTTAAGGAAACTATCGACGACCATAGACCTTTTTCCAAAGGACTTGCCAATTCGCTACAGGAGAAACTCATTGTTGAATGGACATATAATAGCAATGCCATAGAGGGAAATACTCTAACACTGTCAGAGACCAAAGTTGTTCTTGAAGGAATTACTATTGGTGGGAAAAGCATGGTGGAACATCTAGAAGCAATTAACCATCGTGAAGCTATCCTTTTTGTTGAAGACTTAATTGCTAATAAGGAACCACTTTCTGAATGGAATATCAAGAATATCCATGCATTAATACTAAAAGGAATAGACAATACAAACGCCGGTAAATACCGGAGAGAAAATGTTGTAATTAGCGGTGCAAAACACATTCCACCGAAGCATTATGAGATAGGGGATGTAATGCAAAAGCTTATGGTGGAATATGAGAATGAATGGAAAGAATTTCATCCCATTGTTAGGGCAACACTGATCCATGGAGAGTTTGTGAAAATTCATCCATTCATTGATGGGAATGGAAGGACTTCCAGGTTGCTTCTCAATTTTGAGTTAATGAAAAATGGATACCCTCCAATCATAATAAAGAATGAGGAGCGAGCAAGATATTATGATGTTATTGATCTGGCGCATACAACTATGAATTATAAGCCATTCATAGAACTGGTATCGGAACTTGTAATAGAGTCTGAAAAACTATGGGTATCTGTATTAGAGTGAACTACCCCCACTTATAGAAGTGGGAGCTTCCTGGTCAATATCCCCA
>LQBE01000014.1:0-1687 GCA_002029975.1 delta proteobacterium ML8_F1
AGCGAGCAAGGTGGCTTAGAGGGTGGGCAGTTCCGCTTGTTTTGTTAAATAATGACATCATAAGGTCAAGGACTCATCGGTTCAAGGGACTCAGACGTCATGGCAGGATTTTCCTGGAATTTCTGCTATAATGATTTATAGAAAAGCAACTGGTGTCAATTCAATATGAGGAGGTCTTTCATGAAATTTGTCCATCTCTCAGACCTGCACATCGGCAAGCGGGTCAATGACTTCTCTATGCTCGAGGACCAGGAATACATCCTGAACCAGATTATCAGCCTGATTGATGAAGAAGCCCCGGAGGGAGTGATTCTGGCCGGGGATATTTATGACAAGTCTCTGCCCTCAGCCGAAGCAGTGCAGCTCTTTGATCATTTTCTGGTCAGGCTGGCCCGACGGAAGCTCAAGGTTTTCGTCATCAGCGGCAACCACGATTCCCCGGAGCGGATCGCCTTCGGGTCCAGACTCATGCACCACAGCGGGGTCTACATGTCACCGGTCTATCAGGGGGAGGTGGAGCCTGTGGAGCTCAGTGACGAATACGGGAAGCTGAGGGTCTACATGCTGCCCTTCATCAAACCGGCCCATGTGAGACGATTCTTTCCGGAGACGGAAATCACCGACTATGCCTCCGCCGTGGCCACGGCGGTAGAGGCCATGGCCATTGATCCTTCCCAGCGCAATCTCCTCGTCGCCCACCAGTTCGTCACCGGCGCTCTTCGGAGCGAGTCCGAGGACATCAATGTCGGGGGCATCGACAACGTGCCGGCGGAGATTTTCGAAGTCTTTGACTATGTGGCCCTGGGCCACATCCACCGCCCCCAGCACGTCTACAAGGAAACCATCCGCTACGCCGGAACCCCCTTGAAGTATTCCTTTTCGGAAGCCGGCTATGACAAGTCCCTGACCGTCATAGAATGCAGGGAAAAGGGGCACTGCCTGCTCAGGACCCTGCCCCTCAAGCCCCTCCGTGACCTGCTTGAAATCAAGGGAAGCTACATGACCCTGACGGCCAGGGACTTTTATCAGGGTCTGGATACCAAGGCCTACTACCACGTCACCCTCACCGACGAGGAGGATATCCCTGATGCGGTGGGAAAGCTCCGGGCTGTCTACCCCAACCTCATGAAGCTGGACTATGACAACCAGCGGACCCGGAGCAACCGGGAAATCCTCGGGGATGAGGACGTGGACCAGAAGAGTCCCCTGGTCCTTTTTCAGGAATTTTATGAACAGCAGAACAACCAGCCCCTGAGTGAGGACCAGTTGGAATTTACCGCCGCACTGATGGAAACCATCTGGGAGGGTGAAGTATGAGACCCAAGCATTTAGTGGTATCGGCCTTCGGGCCCTATGCCGGGGAAACTGAAATCAATCTGGAGGCACTGGGAGATCACGGACTTTATCTCATCGCCGGAGATACCGGGGCCGGCAAGACCACGATTTTCGATGCCGTCACCTACGCCCTTTACGGAGAAGCCAGCGGGGACAACCGGGAGTCGGGAATGCTCAGAAGCAAGTACGCCGAGGCTGGCACCCCCACCTTCGTGGACCTGGTCTTCGCCTATGGGAGCAAGACCTACCGGGTGAAAAGAAATCCGGAGTACGAGCGACCCGCCAAGCGGGGGGAGGGCATGACCCGGCAAAAGGCCGACGCCGAGCTGTGGCTGCCAGACGGCCAGGTGAT
>LQBE01000014.1:1758-23742 GCA_002029975.1 delta proteobacterium ML8_F1
CCGCAGCCAGTTCACCCAGATCGGCATGATTGCCCAGGGGGATTTTCTCAAGCTCCTCCTGGCCCCCACGGAGGACCGCAAGAAAATCTTCCAGCAGATTTTCAAGACCAGGCCCTATGCCCTGCTCCAGGACAAGCTCAAGGAGGAGTCCTCCAGCCTCGGTCGGCAGGTGGAAGACTTGAGAAGCAGCCTCCGGCAGTATATCCAGGGGATCCAGGGCAGGGAGGAGGATATCCCGGACCCTGACTTGCAAAGGGCCGCAGAGGGGAGTCTTCCCTTCGCAGAAACCCTTGAAGTGATTGCCGGCCTGATTGAAAAAGACTCGACTCAATTGAAGGTCCTTGAAGAGGCGGGAAAGACCCTGGAGGAGGAGCTTACCAGAATCAGTACTGATTTGGGCAAGGCCGGGGAAATCGAAAAAAACCGCCTGAAACTTTTGAATTATCAAGAGGAGCTTGAAAACCTGCTTCCCAGGAAGGTTGCCGCCAAGGAGGCTTTGAATCAAGCCAGGGCCCAAAAGCCTGAAATCGAGGCCCTCTCCGAGAAGCTAATCCTGCTCAGGGAGGGACTCAAGGACTATGAGGAGCTTGAAAGCTTGAAACAAAAGCGCCATGCCAGAACACGGGAGAAAGAGGTCCTTGAGAAGAATCTGAAAACCTGGCAGGATGAACTGAAAACCCTGAAGAAGGTCCTAGACAGCGGGAAGGAAGAGCTTAACAGTCTTCAAGAAACCCCCCTGGATCTGGAGAAGCTCAACCGGCAAAGCAGGGAACTGGGGGAATCCAAGGCGGCACTCGAGGCATTCGACGGGAGTGTGAAGGCCTTCAATCAAGCCAGGGAGGGCCTTGCCGACAACCGGGAGGCCTACCGAAAATCGGCAGCGGAGGCGTCCCTTCTCGAGGGGGCTTACAAGCTGAGAAACCAGGCCTTTTTGGATGCCCAGGCCGGCATCCTCGCCCGGGAGTTGAGGCCCGGGGAAAAGTGTCCTGTCTGCGGTGCCACCCACCACCCCCTTCCGGCAAGCCTTCCTGAATCGGTCCCGGAGAAAAAGGTTCTTGATAGGGAAAAGAAAGCCCTGGAGGCGGTGCAGAAAGAGGTTCAGCGCCTCAGTGTCGAGACCGGAAAACTCGATGGACAACTCAAAAACCGTGAGGAGCAGTTGAAAAAGGAGGCGGGGGTCCTTCTTGGAAACGGGGAGTTGGAAGGAATCCACCTGAGGATCCAGGAGATGTTGGATGACAAGGCCGCGTCATCTGAAAAGATACTGCAGCAGCTAAGGGTCCAGAAGGAAAAAGCCCTTCGCCTGGATGAACTGAAGCAGGCGCTGCCTGAGAGGGAAAACACCTTCAGGGACCTGGAGGGGAAAATCACTGAGGGAAGGGTCTCCTTCGCCGCTCTGGAAACGGCCATCCAGGGTGACGGGCAAAGAATGGAAAATCTTCTGAAGACCCTGAAGCACGGGAGCAAGGAAGAGGCTGACAAGGAAATCCAGTCTGTAAAGGGGAAAATCGACCTGTTCCAGGAAGAACTCGGGAAATCAGAAGAGGCTTACAAGGCCCTTCATGACAGGACTGAGAATCTCAATGGGAGCATTGCAAGCCTCGCCAGGGGACTCGAGGAAGTGGCAGCCTTGGATGCGGCGGCTCTTGGGGAGGCACTGACAGAGCAAAAGGGGAAAATCGCCCGCCACAAGGATGTCCATGCCCGGGTCAGTTCCCGGCTGGACCGGAACCGGGACCTGCAGGGGCATATCCTGGAAAAAGGGGAGACCCTCAAGGCGCTGGAGAAGCGGCTGGTCTGGGTGAAGGCCCTGGCGGCCACCGCCAACGGCAATCTCAGCGGGAAAGAAAAAATCATGTTGGAAACCTATGTGCAAATGACCTACTTCGATCGGATTCTGGCCAGGGCCAATACCCGCTTCATGGTGATGACCGGGGGTCAGTACGAGCTCAAGCGGCGTCTTGAGGCGGACAACTACCGGTCCCAGAGCGGTCTTGAACTGGACGTCATTGACCATTACAACGGGTCCGAGCGGAGTGTCAAGACCCTCTCCGGCGGGGAATCCTTCAAGGCCGCCCTCAGTCTGGCCCTGGGCCTCTCTGATGAAATCCAGTCCTCTGCCGGAGGAATCCGTCTGGACAGCATGTTCGTGGACGAGGGTTTCGGGTCCCTGGACGAGGATTCCCTGCAGCAGGCCATGAAGGCTCTGGGGGATCTCACTGAGGGCAGACGCCTGGTGGGCATCATCTCCCATGTGGCGGAGCTCAAGGAAAAAATCGACAAGCAGATCCTGGTGAAGAAGGAAAAAACCGGGGGGAGCCGGGTCGAAATTATTGTCTGATGGTAAGGAGGTATTCTAAGTGCCCTTTCAAATCATCCGCGCCGATATCACGAAAATCCAGGTGGAAGCCATCGTCAATGCCGCCAATGAAAGCCTTCTGGGCGGCAGCGGGGTGGACGGCGCCATCCACCGGGCCGCAGGGCCGGGACTCCTAGAGGAATGCCGGGGTCTCAAGGGCTGCAGGACCGGGGAGGCAAAAATTACAGGAGGCTACCGGCTTCCGGCAAAATATGTGATTCACACCGTGGGTCCCGTCTACGAAGGAGGCGGGGCCCGGGAGGAGGAACTGCTGAGGTCCTGTTACCGTCAGTCCCTGGAACTGGCCAGAGCCCACGGAATCGGGAGTATCGCCTTTCCCCTGGTTTCCTCGGGGGCTTACGGCTATCCCAAGGACCAGGCCATCCGGACGGCTCTTTCGGTTTTCAGCGAATTTCTCATGTCCTGCGAGATGGACATCTTCCTGGTGGTTTACGACAAGACGGCCTACACCCTCTCTGAGAAGCTTTTCCACTCTGTCAAAGCCTATATTGATGAAAGCCTGGTTGTTGAAAAAAGCCTGGATTATCAGAAGGAGCGATTGATATCACTCGCGAAGCTGGGACCGTTGGAGGAACCCAAAGCGGTCTATCAGGCGGCCGGGGATCTGGACACGGTGGTCTCGACTCTGGAATCCACCTTCTCCCAGCGGCTTTTTGAACTCATTGACCAAAAGGGAAGAGAGGATGTCGAAATCTATAAAAGGGCCAATGTCGACCGCAAGCTCTTTTCCAAGATCAAGTGCAATCCGGACTACAAGCCTGGCAAGGCGACGGCCCTGGCCCTGGCCATCGCCCTCGAACTCAGTCTCGAGGAAACCATAGATCTCATTGGTCGGGCGGGCTATGCCCTGTCAAGGAGTCGTAAATTCGACCGGATCATCGAATATTTCATCACCCGGGGGCAGTACGACATCTTCCTCATCAACAATGCCCTCTTTGATTTTGACCAGCCCCAGTTGGGGGTCTGAAAAGGTCGTCCGTCAGGCGACCCAAGGCCGGAGCAGTGGTGTTATACTGAAAAAAAACACCCAAGGGAGGACAAGGCCATGAATCAAAAACTGACGGAAATGGTTCTGCTGCTAGACCGCAGCGGTTCCATGCAGGGTCTCGAGCACGAAACCATCGGAGGCTACAACAGCATGGTTGAAAAGCAGAGAGAGCTCGAGGGGGAAGCCACTGTCACCACGGTGCTCTTTGACAACCACATTGAGATGCTTCACGATAGGGTGGACATCAGGAAAGTCGTCCCCCTGACCCGGGAGGAGTATTTTGTCCGGGGCGGCACCGCCCTGCTGGACGCTTTGGGACTGAGCATCAGGAGAATGGTCCAGGTCCAGCGGCAGATGAATCCGGAGGACCGGGCCAAAAAAGTCATTTTTGTAATCACCACCGACGGTTACGAGAATGCGTCGCAGCACTTCAGCTATCCTGAAATCCGGTCCATGATTGCAAAGGAAAGGGACGTATACGGCTGGGAGTTCATTTTCCTGGGGGCCAATATCGATGCCGCGGCAGAGGCTGAGAAGTTCGGCATCGCCAGGGAGCGCACGGCGCAGTTCCACGCGGATGCCAGAGGAGTCCACACCAGCTACAGGGCGATCAGCGAAGCCCTGAGTGAGTACCGGCACAGTGGCAGACTGTCCGATGACTGGAATGAAGCCATTCAAAGGGACTATAAGAACCGGAAAAAGAACTAGGGGGAAAAAGGCCAGGAAAGCTTTCCTGGTTTTTTTGTGCCGTGAAAGCACCGGTTGCCGGATGGCCGGGCAATTAACCTGGTTTTAACAATTGGCAGGTTCAATGAGGGGTAAAGAGACACAAAGGCATTTAATCCAGTTATAAAGGAGGCGTCATGAATAGTGCCACCCCTGTAAAAACCACAACCTTTCTAAAGGATGTTCTGATCTGTTCCCTGGGGGCCTATGGCGGTCCCGAGGCCCACATCGGCGTCTTCCAGGACCAGCTGGTGAGCAAAAAAAACTATCTCGACGAGGAGGAACTCATTGAGCTGGTGGCCCTGTGCAGTATTTTGCCAGGCCCCACCTCCACCCAGACCATAGTAGCCGTGGGTTACAAGACCGGAGGCCCTCTGCTAGGATTTCTGACCATGGTGGTCTGGGCCCTGCCGGTGCTCATGATAATGAGCGCCCTGTCCTTTTTGTACGGTTTTCTCGCTCTAAGGGACCTTCCCCTGGACGGCCTGCGCTATATCGGGCCCATGGCAGTGGGATTCATTGTGCTGGCGGCTTTCAGGATAGGGCGCAAGGTCGTCACTGACCGCCTCACTTTGGCGCTGATGCTGGTCAGTTTTACAGTCACTTACTATGTCAGGTCTCCCTGGATTTTCCCGCTCCTGCTGCTACTGGGAGGAGGCGTCAGTGTGGCGGCCTCCAGGGAAAAGGATCTCTGGCAGCGGGTAAAAATCCACCCCCCCTGGGGATTTCTGGCGGCTTTTTTCGGCCTGGCCGCTCTGAGTCTGGCGGCCACTCTCTTGATTGACGATACCCTGGTGCATCTTTTTGAGAGCTTCTACCGCTATGGGTATCTTGTCTTTGGCGGAGGCCAGGTGGTGGTTCCTCTCATGTACAGTGAGATGGTGGAACTGAGAGAGTATGTGAGTCATCCGGAATTTCTCACCGGCTATGGCCTGGTCCAGGGACTGCCCGGACCCATGTTCAGCTTCAGCGCCTATATCGGGGGGATGGCCGCCCGGGGCACCACGGTGCTTTACCAGCTGACAGCCGCATTTGTCAGTGGCCTTGGAATTTTTCTGCCGGGACTGCTGCTGATTTACTTCATTTATCCTCTCTGGGAGGCCCTGAAAAAAATTCGGGGCATCAGGATTTCCCTCAGAGGCATCAATGCCGTGGCCGCGGGGATGATTGCCGTGGCCGCCCTGGTGCTTCTGGAAAAAAACGGTTTGAGCCCCGGGAATCTTCTGGCAACGGTCCTCACCCTGGGACTGCTTGCCACAAAAAAAATTCCGGCGCCCCTCATCGTCATCCTGGCCCTCCTGGCGGGGTTTGTTCTCTAAGACTTACAGAGCTTTAACCTTATTTTAACCATAAAGGGAGCGGCATGGCTTATCATGAAAAAGAAGATAGAAGTTTTTATTCTTTGAAAAGGTGGTACCATGACCTATCTGACAATTCTCGACGAGCTGGTACAGCGGATTGAAAAAGGGGGGTTCAAGCCCCAGGAACCCCTCCCCAGTGAAAACATGCTCTCCCAGAAGTACCAAGTGACCCGGCACTGCATCCGAAAGGTCTATGAAAGGCTGAGTGAAATGGGTTACATCAAGACCGAGCAGGGGAAGGGCCGCTGGTTGAAAATTCAAAAGCAGAAAATCAAAACCCCGGCCAGATGGGGGAGGAGCTTTCAGAGTGAAATGGAGGCCCTCAGTCTCCCCCACGAAACCCAGAACATTGACTTTGAAGAAGTCCCCGGGGACAGCCGTCTCATGGCGGCTCTGGGCCTCTCTCCCAGGAACCGGGTCTACCGGATCACCCGCCTGCGCCTGGTGGACAAAGAACCGGTGGCCGCCCACATCACCTATCTGACGGACCGGGACTTCCCCCTGATTGCCGAGGAAGGTCCCGGTATCCACTCCATCACCGAATACCTTGAGTCCAAGAACTGTGCGGCAACAGTCACCACCCTTGAAATGGCCACCCGGCTGCCCACCCTGAAAGAACAGGCTCTTTTGAAATGCCCAAGTCTGGTCCCTGTCATGAAGATGGAGACCTTTTTCATCAAAAAAGCGGACCGGACCACCATAGGCTACGGCGAAGTGGTCTTCCGAGGTGACCGCTTCGTCCAGCAGATCCAGCCCTGAAAAGGGTCTTTTTTTTTGTCTGAAACACTTGTTTTCCCCTGGATTTAATCAAAAATAAGCCAAACCATAACATGTTCTTAATACTTCCCACTTGGCGCCAAGATACAATGCCACTGAAACCAAGGTATAAAGGGGAAATGAAATGAAACGAAAACAAAGAACTGAGATTCTCATCCATTGTCCCACCAAAGTCCTCAGAGAGCTCTCTGAGGCTGTGGAAAGCCACCACGCCATCAAGATTCTAGAGGAACCCAACAGTGGCTTGGTCATGGTTAAAATGCGGGAAACCGCCATGAAAACCAAATTTTTTCTCGGTGAGGTGCTGGTGACAGAGTGCAAGGTCCTTTTGGGGGAGACCCTGGGTCTTGGAATTTTGCGGGGATCCCATAAAAAAAGAGCCTATTATCTTGCGGTCATTGATGCGGCCTTCAATGCCGACATTGACGAAATCGAGGGGCTGAGAGAGCGCATCAGGGAGGAAAGTGGCAGGATTCAGATTCTCCAAGGCAGGGAAAGACAGCAGATTTTAAAAACCAAGGTCGACTTTGAGACCCTGGATGAGGAGGTGAAGGCGTGAAGGAGTCCCTGGTTCACGAAACCGCCAAGGCCTATCGAAGACTGCTTCTTGCCGGCAGTTATCCCGGAAGAAGGTTCAATCTGGATATGGAGGCCCTTGAATTTGATTTCACGATGCCCTTCAGCAGGGGGCTGATGCTCCTGATATACACCCTCATTGACGCAGAGGTCAGCTTCAAGGTGGTGGGCAAGAGTGCCCAGGAAGCCACCCGGCTGATCAGCCGCCTCACCTACGGCCGGCCCTCAGACCTTTCTTCAGCCGATTTCATAATTGTTCTGGAAGATGCCACGGAGGCGGAAAAAGGCGAGGCGATTCTAAAAAGCAAAGTGGGGACCCTGATTGACCCCCATCGTTCGGCAACCCTTGTTATGGCGGTGGGGACCTTTGGCGAAAAAAATGACCTGGTCCTCAAGGGGCCGGGAATCCGTGAAAAGTCCGTCATCAGCCTGGGGGGCCTGGAAGCCCTTATGACACTGAGAGAGGAAAAGAACCGGGAGTACCCCATGGGAATCGACATGGTTTTTGTCGACCATGCTGGGGAAATACTGGCTCTGCCCAGAACGACACAGATTGAGAGGAGGTCTTCATCATGGCCTATGTAGCCGTAAAGGGAGGTCAGGAGGCCATTGGAGAATCCCTCAGACGACTGGAATACGAACGGCTGAGAAAAGGTCGGATCATCGAGACCCGGGCCATTGAATCCTCTTTGCAGGGGCTCATTGACCAGGTGATGAGCGAAGCATCCCTGTATGACGAGGCTCTTGCCGCCTTGGCTGTCAAACAGGCTCAGGGAAACCCTGAGGAAGTGGTGTTTCTTCTCAGAGCCTTCAGGTCCACTCTGCCCAGAAAATACTATTCCAGAACCATTGAAAGTCACGAAATGGCGCTTTCTAGACGCATTTCCGCCAGTTTCAAGGACATTCCAGGGGGACAGATTCTGGGGGCTTCCCCGGATTACTCCCATCGACTCATTGATTTTGATTTGATCAAAGAGGAATCGGATCCCTTCATCCCCAAAAGGTGGCTCAAGGCCTACCTGAAGGAAATTGAAAGCAACGAGGTTCACGAAGCCCCTCTCAAGTATCCCAAGGTCGTGGACTATCTCAGACGCGAAGGACTCATGGCCACCTACGAGACCGATGAGACAGAGCCTGAGGACGTGACCAAGGAAGCCTTGAAATTTCCCTCCAAGAGAAGCCAGCGGCTTCAGATTCTGACCCGGGGACAGACCGGTGCCGTGACGGCCCTGGGCTACGCTTCCCTCAGGGGTTATGGATCGGTTCATCCCACAGTGGGGGAACTCAGGGTCGGGGAGCTTCCTGTCACAATTGACCCCCCCTTTGAAGAGGCGGGAGGGGAAGAGGAAGCCTATTATATCGGCGATATCCGGGTCACTGAAGTGGAATCCATTATTCCAAAGGCGGTCAAAACCCCCTCAGGGGCATACGAGGAGGAGCTGGAACTGGGTTATGGCATCTGCTTTGGCCACAATGAAACCAAGGCCATTGCCATGAGTATTCTGGACCGGTGTCTCGAGGAGCCGGCAGAAGCACCCACCCATGACGAAGAATTTGTCCTGTATCACATAGACTCGGTGGAGTCAACGGGCTTTATCTCCCATCTGAAACTGCCCCATTATGTCACCTTCCAGTCCAAGCTGGACAGCGTGAGAAAGACCAGAAAAGGGGGTAAAAAGCAGTGAAAAACGCCTATAATTTTGCCTTCTTTGATGAAGGATCTAAAAAAGAAATCAGAAGGGCCACCTTGAAGGCTGTGGCCATCCCGGGCTACCAGGTTCCCTTCGCTTCAAGAGAGATGCCCATTGCCAGGGGGTGGGGGACCGGAGGGCTTCAGGTGACGCTGTCCCTGATCAACCGGGGGGATGTCATCAAGGTCATTGACCAGGGAACCGATGAATCTGTCAATGCTGTCAGCATCAGGAATCTGATTCAAAAGACCACGGGCATCCAGGCAACCATCGATACCCTGGAGGCTACGGTCATCCAGTCCCGTCACCGGATTCCCGAGGAGCCCCTGGAGGAAGAGCAGATTCTTGTCCTGCAGGTGCCCATGCCGGAGCCCCTTCGATTCGTTGAATCCAGCGAATACAAGACCAAGAGACTTCATGGCGATGGAGAATACAGCGGTGCCTGGCTGGTGCTTTATGAAAAAATCATGAAATTTGGAAAAATGACCGGTGGGGCGGCCCATCCCGTCTTGGTCCATGACCGGTATGTCATGTCTCCGAGTCCCATTCCCAAATACGACAATCCCAGACTCGACCACTCTGAGGGGATTCAGCTTTTCGGAGCCGGCCGGGAGAAAAAAATCTACGCCATTCCCCCCTATACCAGGGTGGTTTCCCTGGCCTTCGACGACTATCCCTTTGAAGTGGAGAGCCAGGAGGGCCGGGTGTGCCGTCTCTGTGGGGCCAGGGGAGTTTTCTTTGACGAACTTGAAGACGAGAAGACCCATGAAGTCTATTATCAGTGCAATGACAGCAGTTACTGTCTGAAACGCCTGAATCAGGGAGGTGGGGACCATGTCTAAAGCCATCCAGGAAAAGGTCCTCATCGTCAGAAACCTTACCAGGCAGTTCGGGGAAGGCTGTGAGAAGTGCCGCAGCAATCCCGGGACTCTTGAAAGAAACTACTGTCCCCACTGTCAGACCATCTATGCCACTAGGGAGGTGTCCTTTGATTTGTACCGGGGGGAAATCCTCGGCATCGTGGGTGAAAGTGGCAGCGGCAAATCCACCCTGGTGAGAACTCTGTATTTCGACCAGGAGGCCACTGAAGGAGAAGCCTTTCTCATGGATTTCGAAGAGGGCAGGGAGAATATTCTCAAGGTTTCCTCCCAGCAGAAGCGCTATCTCAGGGATTATCTCCTGGGCATGGTTTATCAGAATCCCTTCCTTGGATTGAAGATGAAATTTTCAGCCCTCTCCAATGTCGCGGAAAAGCTCATCGCTGCCGGGGGACGGCATGTGGGGACCATGACTGACAGGGCCCATGAGCTCCTCGACGTGGTCACCATAGAGGATTACCGCAGAAAGGACGCCCCGGAGAATTTTTCCGGGGGCATGCAGCAGCGGGTCCAGATTGCCAAGGCCCTGTCCAACAATCCGCCGGTCCTCTTTCTCGATGAAGTCACCACGGGCCTGGATCTTTCAGTCCAGGCCAATGTCCTGGACCTGATTAAGGAGATTCAAAGAAATCTCGGCATCAGCATGGTCATTGTCTCCCATGATCTCGGTGTCATCCGGATGCTGGCGGACCGCACCCTGGTGATGCTTGACGGCAGGGTCATCGAAGCGGGGCTTACGGACCAGATTCTCGAGGATCCCCAGCACCCTTATACTCAGAAACTCGTGCAGTCACTACTTTAATGAAGGAGCTTGCCATGAAAGCAATTATCAACGGAAAACTGGTGCTGCCGGAGGGGATTGTGGAGGGTCATGATCTCATTATCGAAGGCAGCCGGATCAAGGATATTGTCAAGACCGAAACACGGGAAGCCCTGGGCCTTGACCTGAGAATCATCGATGCCAGGGGGGGCTATGTGTCTGCGGGATTCATCGATATCCACGCTGACTACATTGAGCATATCGCCGCCCCGCGACCCTCGAGTCTCATGGATTTCAAACTGGCGCTCAGAGAAGCGGAGAGAGAGCTTCTCACCCACGGGGTCACCACCATGTACCATTCCCTGAGTCTTTATAAAATCAAGCAGACCGACGACAAGCCCATCCGGCGCAAGGAAAATGTGAGCCGGTTCATTGACCTCATTGCCGGGACCCATCACAAAAAACACCTGATCCGGCACCGCTTCCACGCCCGGTTTGAAATCGACAATGTGGACAGCGTGGAGGAGCTTGTCAGCTATATCGAGGCGGGGCAGGTGGACCTGCTCAGTTTCATGGACCATACTCCGGGCCAGGGCCAGTTCTGGGACCTCGAAGGCTACAAGAAAATGACCAGGCAGTACGGCCTCAAGATGAGTGACGAAGAGCTCGACGCCCACATTGAAAAACGCCTCAAGACCCCCAAGCTCAGCCCCCGGGATTGCCAGCGGATTGCCGGCTATGCCAGGGAGAAGGGAATTGCCATTGCCTCCCACGATGACGATTCCATTGAAAAACTCCACCGGATCAAGGCAATCGGGGCCACGATATCAGAATTTCCCATCACCCTGGAAGTGGCAAAAAAAGCCAAGGAGATGAACCTTCATACCGTGGCGGGAGCCCCCAATGTGCTTCTTGGCGGATCCCACTCCGGCAATCTTTCCGCCCATGAAGCAGTGGCCGCCGGGGTGGTGGATATCCTGTGCAGTGATTACTATCCCGCTGCGATTCTTCATGCGGTTTTCAAGCTCCACCGGGATTACGGCCATGATCTCAGTGACATGTTCAAGCTGGTCACTTTGAATCCGGCCAGGGCGGTCCATGTCGACCAGGATCTCGGCTCCATCGAAAGGGGCAAGCTGGCGGACCTGAATATCATCGAAATGATTGACGGTGATTTTCCTGTCATCACCACCTGTCTCGTGGACGGTGAAGAAGTATTTCATACGCATTACCGGGTTTAGGAGGTCGGCAGATGAAAAAAACACTCAATAAAGAGGGCCTCGTCCATGAAGGGGCCAGACTGATCAATTCAAGCTACGGGAACTGGTGTGAAATCGGGGGGCACAGCACCCTGCAGAACACCACCTTTGAGGCCTATTCCTACTGCGGCGGCTATTGCACCTTTCAGAATGCGCAAATCGGGAAATTTTCCAATATAGCCGCTTCAGTCAGGGTAGGGGCCACGGACCATCCTCTGGACCGGGCCACCCTGCATCACTTCACCTATCGCAGTGCCCTGTACGGCTTTGGTGAAGACGACCATGAGTTTTTCAACCACCGGGAATCCCGGATTGCCACCATCGGTCACGATACCTGGATCGGCCACGGAGCCATGATCAAGCCGGGGATTGTCGTCGGAAACGGCGCCGTGGTGGGCCAGGGCGCCGTAGTGACCAGGGACGTGCCCCCCTACGCCATTGTGGCGGGAAATCCGGCAAGGATTCTGAGATACCGGTTCGGGGACAACACCATTGACAGTCTTCAGGCCATCGCCTGGTGGGACTGGTCTGATGAAAAAATAAAGACCTTCCTGATGGATTTCAGAGAATCTGTAGAGGTGTTTATTGCAAGACATCTCGAAAAGGAGGCGTCTGAATGACTCCAGGCATAGAAAACAGACTGTTGCGTATCGACCATTTATCGAAGGAATTCACCCTGCACCACCTTCAACGGAAAATCCGGGGATGCGAGGAGATCAGCTTCACGGTCAATCACGGCGAATTTGTGGGAATTACGGGTAAAAGCGGGTCCGGCAAATCCACCATCCTGAAAAGCATCTATCGGACCTACCTGCCGCAGAGGGGGGAAATCCTTTACGATTCTGAAGCCTTTGGAGAGATTGACCTTTCCAAGGCCAGCGAGCAGGAAATCATCTATCTCAGGCAGTATGAAATCGGTTATGTCTCCCAGTTCCTGAGAACCATGCCCAGGACCACGGCAAAGGCGATTGTGGAAAAGGCGGTTCTTGAAATGGGTCATTCACAGGCAGTTGCTGAAAAAGAAACTGCGGCCATACTCAGTCATTTTGAACTCGATGAAGCCCTCTGGGACGTTTATCCCCAGAATTTTTCCGGCGGAGAGAAGCTCAGACTCAATGTGGCAGCGGCCATGATCAAAAAACCAAGACTTCTGCTCCTTGACGAACCCACGGCCTCCCTTGACGAGCACAATAAGGCGAAGGTCCGGGAACTGATTGAGAAGCTCAAGGTTGATGGCACCACCATGTTAGGCATCTTTCATGATCTGGAATTCATGCAAGGGCTTGTCGATAAGCAGTTCAACATGGATCAAGGCGGTTTTATCTAAAATATCGAATTTCAAGGAGGAAAATCATGAAAAAGTATCTGGGACTTGTGTTGCTGTTGTTACTGGCGGGGATTTTTACAGGTTGTCAGGCGGGAGAGGAAAGTGTCGAGTACATTTTCGCCTCTTTGCCCAACGACGGGGGTGAAATGACGGACTACTCAGGCTATGTGATTGAAGAAATGAACAGAGCCCTGGAGCCCTTCAACGCAACAGTGAAGTACGTGGCGGCGGACGACTACTCAGTGGTTTCCGAGTCCATCCTCTCGGGGACCGCCCATATCGGAACCCCCTCGGGTGCCACCTATACCAAGGCGCATCTGGAGAATCCCAATGTCATTCCCCTCTTTATCCAGGCCCCCCTGGGGGATAAAAGCATTGCCGGATATCCCGCTTATATCGCCACCCACCTTGACAACCAAGCCGACTTTGACGGCATGACTCCCGAAGAGATGATCCTGTCACTGGAGGGAAAATCCTTCTCCTTTGTTTCTGCGACGTCAACCTCGGGACGACTGGTGCCCACCACCACCCTTTACAATGCTTTCGGACCCGACGGTTCGGGACTCATTCAGGACCGCAATCAGGTCTACGAACTCACCAAGGCCGAGGGAGGACTTTTTGAAGAGATTCAGTTCGGAGGGAACCATCCCGGATCGGTAGAGCTCATTGCCAACAAGAAGGTCTATGCCGGCGCCTTCTGCTGCGCCTACGGGGACGAGCGCTGGGACGAGCTCTTCATCATCGCCCAGACCCTGGTGCCCAATGGTCCTTTCTGGGTCAACAAGGAATTCATGCCCCAGGAGCATATTGATGCCATTGTTGATCATTTCGTCAACCTCACTCCTGAAAACGCTGTGGAAGGACTCTTTATGGAGGGAGGCTCGGATTCCGACAATTCCGTCCTTGACCTCACAGACCGGTTTGTCGCCGTGGATCCCTCCTATTATGAATTTTTAGAAGTCATGTACGCAGGGGAATAGTCCCTGAATTTGAGAAATCATGGAGGTTTCGCATGTCAAAGGTAATACTCAGTATTAAGAATCTATCCAAAACCTATGAAGGCAAAACGAAGGCTCTTGAGAAGGTTTCCTTTGATGTGTCAGAAGGGGAGTTGGTTTCCGTCATTGGTCCGAGCGGGGCCGGGAAATCAACTCTTTTCCGATGCATCAACCAGATGATCACACCGGACCGGCAGAGCAGCATTGTCTTCGACGGGAAGGAAATCGTCGGCATGGGGAAAAGAGAGCTGCGTCATATCCGAAAACAGATCGGCATGGTTTTCCAGCACTACAATCTGGTCTACCGTCTTACGGCCCTTGAAAATGTACTCCATGGGAGACTGGGCTATTATTCCACCTTCAAGGGAGCCCTTTCCCTCTACTCCAGAGAGGATATCCTCAGAGCCATGGAACTGCTTGATCTTCTGGGACTTGAGGACCGCAAATTCTTCCGGTGCAACAATCTATCCGGTGGACAGAAGCAGCGGGTGGGGATTGCCAGGGCGCTGATCCAGGATCCCAAAATGATCCTCTCTGATGAACCCATAGCCTCCCTGGATCCCCAGGCTTCCAAGGTCATCATGGAATATCTCAAGGACATCAGTCGGTCTATGGAGATTCCCTGTCTTGTGAATCTGCACCAGGTGGATGTGGCAATCAAATACTCGGATCGAATCATCGGAATGAGCCGGGGGGAAATCGTCTTCAATGGGCCCCCTGAAGCGCTTACCGACGAGGTGATCGAATTGATTTATGGAGCGAAAATCGATGAAATTCTGGCATGACAATACCTTGTACCGGGAAAATCCCCAGGGGATTTTCAATGAAAAACGAAGCCGCAACGCCCTGGTCTTCGGAGCCTTCGCAATCTTGTATTTTCTGGGGAGCAGACTGATCGGGTTTGACTTCTGGTTGATTTTCGAGAGACTCTCCAGTGCCTTGAGCCGTTTTGCCGGCCTTTACTTCCCCCCCAATTTCACCAATTACAAAGATCTTTTTGAAGGCATCTGGGTTACCATAGTGCTTTCTGTGGCTGCCGGGACCATTGGTTCCGCCCTCGCCTATGCCACGGCTCTCGGCATGTCCAGGCGCACCGGGCGCCTGCCGGTCATCAAGATTCTTTTGAGGTCCGTCGCCACTTTTTTGAGAAACGTTCCGGCGGCCATCTGGGCGATCGTCCTTTTGATGGCCTTTTGGTTCGGAGAGTTTCTGGCCCTTTTGGTCATGAGTATCGGAACCTTCGGCTTCAATGCCCGTCTGTTTTCCGACATGATTGATGAAACCAACCACGGCAGCATCGAAGCTCTGGAATCCACCGGGGCGACCTACTGGCAGATTATCTTTCAATCGGTGTTTCCCGAAACCCTGCCCGTGGCCATTTCCTGGACCCTCTACGCCATTGAAACCAATATCCGAAGCGCCACCATCATCGGTATCCTGGCCGGCGGCGGCATAGGCCACCTCATCGGCATTTACAAGCACTTCAGAAGATTCGATGAATTGACGGCTGCGGTGATTCTGGTGGTCGTCACCATCACCGCCTTCGACCAGCTGTCAATCCAGATCAGAAAGAGGTTATTATGATTGAAACCATCAAGCGCACCATCATCGGTCGTCCCCGCCTGAGGGTCTACAATGCTACGGACAGGGTCATCGGCCTGCTGGTCACCCTTTTTCTGCTGGCGACAGTCTACGCCCTGTTCTTTCGGCTTGAGTACAAGTGGGACCAGTTCAGCTTCGAGGTTGCCAGCCGGATTGCCACCAATTTCTTCAGGTTCGACCTGGTCCCCAATGATAAAAAACTGGAGATGTTCATGAGTCTGCTTAACACCCTTTCCCTGGGCTTTGTCACCACCATTCTGGGGGTGGTTTTCGGCCTGGTCTTCGGACTCCTGGCTGCCAGAAATCTATCCTCGGGCTGGCTTACGGATGTCATCCGGGGGATATCCTCCTTTGTAAGGGCGGTACCCACCATTATCTGGGTTCTGATTTTTGTCGCCGGTTACGGGCTGAGCGCCACCACGGCGGTGGTGGGCATGTTTTTCCACACCTTTGCATTTTTTACCAAGGCCTTTGCCGAATCCTTTGAGGAGGTGGACGGCGGCACCATTGAAGCCTTGAAGGCTACAGGTTCCAACTGGCTGCAAATCGTTTTCGGAGCGATTCTACCCTCCTCCATGACCAAGATGATTTCATGGGTTGCCATCCGGAATGAAATCAATTTTGGTGTGGCGGTGGTCATAGGACCGGCAGCCGGTGTTCCGGGGACCATCGGAAGCGCCATCAACAATGCCGCCAGGGGAGGGGACTATGCCACCCAGGGCTTCGGGGTGTTCATGATTTTTCTTACGGCATGGCTGATGGAAATCACTATCAACAATTTCAGACAGCGCAGTATTCTAGATTAGGAGGAAACCCCATGAAAGGCGATTTTCACATTCATACCTCGAATTCCGACTGCAGTATGAGTCCCGGGGAGGTTTTTGCCCTGGCCCGGGCCCGGGGGATCACCCATCTCTCAATCACGGACCACGATACGGTCTACGGCATCAAGGCCCACCAGAAACTGGCCGGGACTTTTGACCTCCATTATATTCCTGGGATTGAAATCAGTGCCTATGACTACGATAGACAGATTCCGTGCCATATTGTGGGACTTTATGTCCACGACAGGGATGAAGCCCTCAATGCCATGATACGCAAAACCACTGAGCAGCGTCACGAAAATTCCATCCGGCAGATTCAAAGACTGATTGCCCTGGGATATGACATCAGTTTCTCGGATTTTGAAAATAAAAGAGGAATCCACGGGATTTACAAGCAGCATATCATGGATGTCCTGATTGAAAAGGGCTACGCTACGGAATTCTACGGAGATTTTTATCAGAAGATGTTTAAAAACAAGGGTCCACTGGATTTGGCCATTGAGTACCCCTCCCACACTGAAGCCGTCAGGGTCCTTAAAGCCATGGGGGCCATCCCGATATTGGCGCATCCCACCCTTTACGGCAATCTGGAGAGTGTGCCGGAACTTGTGGAAGCCGGCCTCCTGGCAGTGGAGACCTGCTATCCTTCACTGCAGGAAGAGGACAGACCAACAGTCATGGAGCTGGTTCAGACCTATGGTCTGGCCTCCTCCGGCGGGTCGGATTTTCACGGTGCCTATGCCAAGGAAAGCAATGCGGCCCTGGGAACCTGCTACATTGAAAACTTCAGTCTGCTGAAATAAGAAAGCCCCCTCGCATTGAAGGGGGCATCTCAGGGATTTTTAGTCTCGGGAAAAAACAGGCATAGTCTGGTAGGTATTACCGGCTATGCCGATGTTTCATTTTTTGTGGTGGAGGGGGAAACGGTGGGGCAAATTTACCGATACAATTGTAACCTAAGTTCCCGGTAGTGATTACGAGGGCGGTTCTACCCTCAATGCCCGGGAAATCTCTTCCTGATTCTTAGTCACTTCACCGATTAGTCGACCGTAATCAGGAGATTCAAAACGCTCGATTGTGTTAAGTGGAATGGCAACAGTGAACTACTCAGCATTAAAACACCGAGTAGTTCACGAAATCACCAGGAATTGCCAGGGACGGACCTCTTTGATTCTACACATAGAGTTTCACTTGAATTTCTCATGACAGAAGTTACGAGAAATTCAAAGGATCTGTCTATAGCGTTGAAGCTTTTTTGAAAATTCGGGGAGCTTCTGAATCGATCAAGCTCCCCGAATAACTGTTCTTATATCAGCTCCGATTTCTGCAGCAACCGCTGAATGATTATTGCGACTTCGGCGCGGGTGATGTTCTCCTTTGAGCACAGCATCGTGCTCGTCCGTCCTTTGATTATGCCGGTTTCCAGACAGGCGGCGATGCCTTCGTTTGCCCATCCGGAGGCTGCACCGCTGTCGATAAAGACCTCGATAAGGTTGGTCGTCTGGTCTTCTGTAAGATTCGGGCTGATCTTTGTAAGTTTCATCGCCATTGCGACGATTACCATCGCCTGCTCGCGTGTGATATCTTCGTCGGGACCAAAGGTGCCATCACCGTAACCTTTAATCAGTCCATAAGATACGGCCGTCTCAATGTAGCCACAATACCAGCTCGCCGGATGAACATCGTTGAATTTATTTTTTCCAAGGTCGGGCTTGAGTCCAAGGGCTTTTACAATAATGGCCGCGAATTCAGCTCTCGTTATATCTCGGTCCGGCTCGTAATGATTGCCGCCAACGCCCGATACGATCATTCTCGATCCCATGTCGTTAATCGCATCCTTCGCCCAACTCACCGCCACATCGGCGAACCCGACCGTGTTTTGAATCACCGTATAGGTACTGTTTGTCAGGCTGTTGATGACGACGTAATAGTGAATCGTGCCGCTGCTGTCTGTCTTTGTGACAACCTTCGTTGGGACCTGGTGCAGGGTTCCGTCTGGCTGTATAACGACCGCCGTGGTGACCTGCCCTGCCTGTTCTGCCGTGATTTCCACGGTACGGCTCAAAAAACTGCTGAAGGTGTCCACAGTGACCGTTTGGCCGTTATAGGTACAAGTTATGGTGAATTCCACTGGGAATACAATAACAGTTGCCCCGTTTACCAATGCATTGCTTTTTGATATGCCGACGCTGAAGGTAATGCTTTCGGCTTGCCTTGTGTCGAGGGCTTCCATGATGGCTTGCGTGTCTATGGCCGTTGTATCCAGATTATAAGAGATATTACCGGTCTGTACAGTCAGGGTCATATTCCTTTGTGCCATATCTTCGATGTTTTTCACAACCAGCTGCGCCGTAATATTCGAGTTGGCGGAAACCGGGAACAGAATCAATGAGCCGTCGGACGCGTCGGTAATCTCGTTGGTTAACCTGTACTGGTCAACCGTCGCCGTTGTGGAGGAGCCGGTCCTGGCTTCATGACCGATAGCATAGTCAGTGCCGTCTATAATAACAATTGTATTATTGGTAAGTGAAATATTGCTGGTTCTGTTTTTTGTCCAGTTAGCTGTTATGGTTGTGGCGTTTTTCGGCATAATAAATCTCGTTGAAGGGCTGGTAGCGTCGGCAAAGGTTCCGCCGTTTGAGCTTGTCCAACCATTAAAGGTATAGTTACTTTTTGCGCCGGCGTTAATGCTGAGCGTTTCACCCAAAGGGTAAGAGCCGCCCGTCGTCGTTCCGTTTCCGCCGTTTAGGTTCACCGTGAGGTCGTAGGTAACTCCTACCCTTGTATCGTTTTCAAATACCGGATAGTTGTTGTTAACGCCGTCATGTAGAATCCAACCCTGAAATTCGGCGGGATTAAGACCAAAATAAGTTTCGGAGATGCCATTTGATACAGGGTTATCCGTGACCCAACCGTTCAAGATATCGCAAAAGCCTGAAGATTGCATTTCCGAATCTGATTTGACAGATTCGTCCACAGTATAAGGAACATAAGCTGCATCATAGTATGTGTATTCTGCCGTGCCGCTTAGGAAATAGCAGTTGTCGATTGCATTAACCGTAGCTGCAATCCCTGCTGCCATTGTTGCAGTTATCAAACCTGCATTGTAACAATTCTGAATATAGGGAACATCCGTACCCATCATATCCACATTAGCCCCACAGATTCCCCCTGCCATAGAATCGCTTCCGTCCGCGGAGATATTTCCGGTATTATAGCAATTGCCGATTGTGCTCATTCCTGCCATGCCTATGATTCCACCAGTTATTGGCACTTCCTCTGTCGAACTGGCAGTAACGGAGGCGAAGTTGACGGAATTGTAAACATCACCATAGAAAAGAGTTCCCGCAATTCCAGCCGCCATCGTCATCGTATCCGGGGAATCCGAGGTATTGGTCATGTCAATATCTGCGCCAACTTCGTTGACGCAGCCGTCCAGGAGAACCATCATTCCCATCCCAATAATACCGCCTGCGACGGATTGCTCGAGATCACTTGTACATGTTATCACTGCTTCATTTATGCATTCCTCAAGGTGAAGAAGTCCTCCGGAACCGACAATTCCGGCGACACATATCGTATCCGTCACATCTATGGTTCCATCCACCGTGATATTTCTGATCTCAACAGTTTCGGCATCCGAATCTTCCATATCCACAACACCCACAACGCCAAACAGACCTGCAGCACTGTAACTGCCCTCTATGGTCATATTGCTGATGGTGTAACCGTTACCGTCGAAATTCCCCTTAAACGGATGTACATCTCCATTGGCTTCGCCATGGAGGGTATCACCTTCTGCAATTCCTATAGGATCCCAAAGGTATCCATAGAGGTCAATATCCTGTGTCAGTTCAAAAGTTACACCGGAAAAATCAAGACCGTCGATATCTACAACACGGGCCAGTACAGCAAGCTGCTGTGGTGTGGATATATCAACTGTCGTATCTGCAAAACCAGGAGAAGTCAGCGTTTCGTAAAATGTGTTGTCATAGTTTCCTTCATCTATCCAGTAGGTACTATCCCCTATAGTGCTCTCATTTGCATTAGCAGTATAACTCTGAGCCGAATCTATTCCTGTTATCTGATAATTTCGTGTCGTTGAAACTTCCGAATCGTCCGATGTCAAGGTCCAACCCGCCCAGTTGTAACCATCAGAAACGGTCGCGCTGATGGATACGTCGCTGCCGCTTAAATACGTGCCGACACCTGATGTGGAATCTATTCCTGTGCCTTTTGATAATGTGACTGTATAATAATTCACCGAGTTGCCAGTGCCTCCAAGCGATACGCTTTGGCCGGTATATTGATTGTTAGTTTCATCCCACGCATAATACGTTTGGCCATAGACGAGATCCGTAAAGGTATAGACTCCCTCCACACAGATGCCGGTTATTGCATCCGTCAATGCATTGCTGGCCATTGACAGCTTGATGGATGGTGTGCTTTGTGTCCAAACGACGCCGTCCTTATTGACTGTTACTGACAATGCATCATAAGGGGCGACATTGTCAAACACTGTGAGTCCGGTACCGTTGATGACGAAGTCCGGGTCCCAGTTGCTGCCTTGTTTTTGTATAAGGTCTGCAGTTTTTAGCTGATAGGTGTCAGCCGGAGGAATAGTAAAGGCAATCGAGCTATAACCGGTGAGTGGGGTATAAGACGCCTTAAGTGAAGTAGGAGATTTTATGTAGACCTCCGTGGTTGTACCACTGCTCTGATTATCGGTAAAATTGGCCATCATTATTGTGGCCGTACTGCCTTCTGCCAACGTATTATCTGCTGCCTTAATTGCGGGTCCGGAGGCATCAGAAAAAGCAAATATGGTTGCTGAAGATGAAATCCGAACAGGATCGATGCTACTAAAAGCTTTGTTGCCACCGATACCTGACCCGAAGTCCCCGCCAAAAGCGGTAATTGTACCACCGTTTAAATAGGTCGGACCACCGCTAATACCTGATCCGAAGTCCCCGGCAGATGCGGTAATAGTTCCCCCATTGATAGTAATGACGCCACGATCGCAGGTCTCATAAGCTCCGATGCCGGCACCAAAGTCCCCACCTGTAGCGTTAATAGTCCCGCTGTTAATAGTTATTATACCAACGGAACCTGTGGTTGCACCGCCAATACCTGAGCCAGATTCCCCACCTAATGCTGTAATTGCACCTCCATTGATCGTAATTATCCCACCTTCGGAAGAATCTCCACCGCCGATACCCGAGCCGAATTTCCCCCCTGTTGCGATAATAGTCCCATGGTGAATATTGATTGTGCCGACGGATTCCAAGAATCCACCACCGATACCTGCAGATTTATAGGCACCGGTAACGTTGAGAGAACCCGTTTCTTCAGAGCCCGTCCCGCTAATGTTCAGAGTTTTCCCGTTAGTAACCCGAAGTCCGGCATTTTCACCCGTACTTTTCAATGTGTTCGTTCCGGAAAGTCTTAGATTGACCGTACCACCGTCGATGGAAAAAGCGCATAAGTTGCCGGTGGTCAATTCAATATTAATATTGTCAATATTGATAGCAGCCGTTTGGCCCGGGATGTTTACAACAATTCTATTCTCGCTGTTTTCCTCTATTGAGCCCCTTATGGTGATTTCCTGCGCCTCAGGAATATTATCCAGCACCTGCGCCGCTCCATAGCTAACTTTGAGCGTGTCGGAGTCGGTTCCTGCCGACACCGTAATCCTTCCTTCGGATATGTCAAAGAAATAATTCCCGGGGTCGCTCGCCGCATAAACTGGTGTACCAATCGGCATCGCCAGCGTCACCACAAGCGATAATATTAGTACTAGACTTATTGTTCTTTTAAATTCCATAAGTATCTCCCCT
>LQBE01000014.1:23805-38013 GCA_002029975.1 delta proteobacterium ML8_F1
ACATACACCGGGTTGCTGAATTTTTTACTGAAATCATAATGTTTCAACACCCGTACTCACTCAACGATATAAGGCTTTCATCACCGGCAGATTCTCAAAACGGTCAAGTATCTTTATCTTGGTGAATTAAGAACAGTGAAGATACTTGTCATTTGTGACTTGCCTGCGATAAAGTCTCTAAAAGGGTGTCAATTCAAAAACTAGAAATGAGCCCGGAGGGTTCAACTTCGGATAAGATAGAGTTGCCTGCTCAGATGTAGCTCCCAAAGCCATGGAAACCTTTGAATCTGGTTTTGATGGTGTGATGGCGGTTGTCAACCACCCAAGAAATATCGCAAGCGGTTGCGTACCAGCAATCGTATCAAGGGGTTGAATGAGGAAATTCGTCGACGTGACCCCGTGATTCGAATCTTTCCCAATGAAGCTTCGCTACTTCGTCTTATGGATCACCAGTAAAAAGCACCTTGATATGGATGAGTAGGACGAAAGCCGGACCGATTGAAAAAATCTATTGTGGCTGCTTGATTCTGCAACCAAGGGAATTTACACACATTTATGGACTTGACTTTTGAATGCAGAATCAGCCATTGTCTTCGTAATCTCTTTTTGTTTAATTATAAGTAATTCGACAATGCTTTGCAATATCACCACCCGAAAATCGTGATTAGTGATCCCATGGTTTGAATAAAAAGGGTGTCAAATTTTCTAGATAATGACCCAAAATTAATAGACTTAAGAATAAATCGAGTCCTATACTGAGTTAATCAGCATTTTTTTGTAAAAGACCAATGCCTTGCTGGTATTTCCTCAAATTAGTACCAACAACCTTTCAATAGCCATAAGTCATATCACCTCCAAAGAAGTAAAAATGTCTGCTTACAAGCAGACCAGAAGTGTATCATATAGCTTATAGACCTTTATTATTAAGGAAAGACTGCAGTGAAGGTCTTATCCTTCAGTGCAGTCTTTTTCTTTCGAGTCTCCGATTGAAGAGAGGCGGTCAATAATTGACTTGGCAAATCCCTAAGTCGAACTCCCGTTGAAGGGGGTTTTCTTGCTCAGGCGACTTTGGATAAGTCCGGTTTGCTTGACAACCGGGCCAGAGAGATTCCCAGGACCAGGTTGAAACGCAGACTGTACAGGATATCCCGTTCGTAGGAAACAGGCTTGCTGAAATAGTCGAACTGCTCCAGTTCGAAGGTGGCTTTGATTGCTTCGACGGAGCTGAGGGGAACAGGTGTCATCTGGAGAATTCTTGCGCTGATGCGGCTGTAGTTTCGGATGAGATACAGTGTCAGTCCCAGTTCGTAGAGCAAATGATGAAGGGGACTGCCCTTATAGGTCCGGCTGTGGGGGTGACAGAAATAATCGCTGAAATAATGGGTGTAGCGGCCAAGATGCAGCGCTTCTTCACCGACTTCAAGGGGGTTCTGAGAAGAAGCCATTTCTTCTAAAAGAGTGGCACAGGAGTCTTCGACAGTGTGCTTGATTCTTTCCCGGTGGCCTCTGAGGGGGTTGAATCTCAAATCCGGGCGAATATCGGGAAGAATATTGCCCAAAAGAAAGTGGGGGGTGCTTAAGGCTTCGAAAGAGTTTTTTTCAAGAGCCTGTTTTAAGATACGGCCTAGGAAGAGGTGGCTGACAATATCCATGGGACATCTCCTTTCAAGTCAGTTGTAACAGACGAAGATGTCCTTCGGATTAACTTCTGATAAAAATCAGGTAAAGAAAAAAACTCCGGCATGGGCGCCGAAGTTTTTTTGATTATTTTCTGATTTGCCCCGTTCCCCTGACCACATTTTTAATGGTGGTCATTTCCTTGAGGCCCATGGGACCCCGGGCGTGAAGCTTCGAGGTGGAGATGCCGATTTCAGCGCCGTAGCCGAACATGCCCCCGTCGGTAAACCGGGTAGAGGCGTTGTGATAAACCGTTGAGGACATCACATGAGCGAGGAAATACGCTGCATGTGAAGGATTGTCGGTGATGATGGATTCGGAATGGGAGCTTGAATACTGGTTGATATGATCCACGGCGGCCTTGTAATCCTTCACCACGATGACACCGAGGACATAGTCGAGGAATTCCTGGTAAAGCTCTTCTTCAGTAAGGGCCTCGATGCCGGGAAGAATTTCAAGGGTTCTGCCGCATCCCTTGAAGGTCACCCTGTCCTTGAGTGCCTCATGGAGCTTCGGAATGAAGCTTTCAGCAATGGCCTCGTGGACCAGGACTTTTTCGGCGGCGTTGCAGACCGAGGGTCGCTGGGTTTTGGCATTGTCAATGATGGGGATGGCCATGGTCTCCCGGGATTCGGCGTCGACAAAGATATGACAGTTGCCGGCCCCGGTTTCAAGCACCGGAATTTTGGAATGTTCCATGACGGACTTGATAAGGCGCTCGGAGCCCCTGGGAATCAAAACATCCACATAGTCCTTCATGGTCATGAACTCCATGGTGGCGGCTCTGTCAGTGGATTCAATGAGCTGGATGAAATGCTCGCTGTGGCCCATGGCTTTGAGGGTTGACTGCAGAATCCTGACCAGGGCGATGTTGGTGTGGATGGCCTCCTTGCCTCCCTTCAAGACCACGGTGTTGCCGGTTTTAAGGGCGATGGCCCCGGCGTCCAGAGTTACGTTGGGACGGGCTTCATAAATCATGCCCAGGACTCCGATGGGGACCCGGATTTTGCTGATGTGAAGGCCTTCGGCCGTGGTCCAGGTTTCGTCCACCTGACCCACCGGATCCTTGAGTGCAGCCAGATCCACGAGGCTTAAAGCCATATCCAGAATCCTTTTGTCATCCAGAATCAGGCGATCCTTCAAGGAGGCCCGCATTTGGTTCTTGTCGGCCTCGGCAAGGTCCTCGTCATTGGCCTTGAGAATTTCCTTCATCCGGGCTTTCAAGGCCTCCCCGAAGGCGAGGAGGATGGCATTCTTTTCTTCAGTAGTGAGAGCCTGCAGGCTGTAGGAAGCGGCTTTGGCCTGCTGGCAGACGGTTTTTACATCCATTTGGTGTTCCTCCTTGACTAGAGATCGAAGTAGGTGCCGACGATGCTGCCGGAAAGGATGTCCCTGAGGATGTGCTTTTTCTTTCCGTTGGCAATGACAGTTTTGGTGTGGCTCTTCATGGCGATTTCGATGGCGGAAATCTTGGTCCCCATGCCGCCGGTGGCCATTTCATTGTCGGTGTCCCTGGCCAGGGCGCGAACGGCCTCACTGAGCTCTGTGACATGGTGGATGAGCTTGGCCTGGGAATTTTTTCTGGGATCATCCTCGTAAAGACCGTCGATATCCGACAGGATAATCAACAGGTCCGCCGAGATGATATTGGAGACCAGGGCCGAGAGGGTGTCATTGTCCCCCACCTTGATTTCCTCCACGGCAACGGCGTCATTTTCATTGATGATGGGAAGGACATCGTATCTGAAAAGCGCCTCCAGGGTTCCTTTGCAAAGAGCGCTTCTGTGGGGTGAATCGAAGTCCTCCTTGGTGAGCAGAATCTGTCCGATTTCAATGCCGTATTCAGAGAACATTTTTCGATACATGTGCATCAGGATATTCTGCCCGATGGCCGCCATGGCCTGCTTGTCCGACAAAGAGATGTCGCTTTTGCGAAGTCCGAGCTTGCCAAGGCCTGCGGCGATGGCGCCGGAGCTGACCAGAATGATTTCAATCCCTCTGTGGTGGATGTCGGCGATTTCCCTGGCCAGGGCATCAATCTGTTCGAGGTTGAGCTTGCCCGAGGCATGGGTCAGGGAGCTTGTTCCTACCTTGACCACAATTTTTTTAGCCGTAAGGATTGACTCCCTTTGGGTTTGAATCGGCATATGAGACCTCCTTGATTGTGACTAGAAAAATTCTATCATGAAACGCCCGATATCTCAATAAGCGTGTGTCAACGGCTCTGGTGGATTTCCCTGCGGAACCTGATGGGAGAGACCCCGGCGTTCTTGGTGAAGACCTTTGAAAAATGCGCCGGATTGCTGAACTCCAGAAGATTTGAAATTTCTGTGACGGTCATGGGGGTATGCTCGAGAAAATACTTTCCCACCTCGATTTTTTGACGGTGGATATAGTCCACAATGGTCGTCCCGACTTCTCTTTTGAAGATTTTCGCCAGGTAGTCGGGAGTCTTGTCCACCAGGTGAGCGAGGTCCGACACTGAAAGCTTTGTGGTGATGTGGTTGTCGATGTGATGGACCACCTTTGAGACAGGGTTGGGATATCGCTGGATTTTGGCATTTACAATGACATCGACAAAGTCCTCGAACATCTCGTATTCGAGTTCCGTCAGTTTCTCCAGGGACTGGAGTTCCTCTATCTGGAGGATGAAAAGGTCGCTCAGGGCGAAGGCGTCCTCAGAATCCACTTCGGCTTCAATGATGGCCCGGGTGAAAAGGGTGCAGGAGACGATGATGGAATTCTTCAGGGAGCGTTTGGGGTCTTTTGCAAGAACGGCCCGGTCGTTTTCATTGATGATTTTGAGGGTGTTGATTCCCTGCTCCTTTAAACCCATCTTAAGTTCACTGATGAGTTTTTTTTCGAGAAAATAGGAGGGGTGGATATAGTGATGGTTCAAATTTTTGATTCTTTCTTTAATCAGTGATTTTTTCATGGATTCTCCCAAATAATAACGGTTTTATACAAATTATACCAGAAAATTGTAAGAAGTTATATCCTGTTTTTAATATACTGTTAACAAATGATGGTTTCTTCACGGCCTGGCTGGATGGAACTAAAATGAATGATTATTTTTTTTGCCGGCTGGGTATCAAAGGAATGCATTATTGAAAATTAAGGGGGAAACTAAATGAAAAAATTTCTAATCGTATTCATGCTGTTGACAGTTCTGGTCATCGCAGGCTGTAGTGCTCCTGCAGCGGAAGAACCCGCCGCCGAAGAACCCGCCGCCGAAGAACCCGCCGCCGAAGAACCTGCCAGTGAGCCGCAATCTGTCGTCATCTACCAGAACAAGGTGGAAATCGGTGAAGTGATGTCAACCTTTGCTGCAGCCTATGAAGCTGAAACCGGTGTCGAGGTTCAGGTGAAGACAGCGGGAGGCGACACGCCCTATGCTGAGAATCTCAAGGCTGAATTCCAGTCGGACCGTCAACCGGACATTTTTGTCATTGAAGGCATGGGGGGCTACAAGACCTGGCAGTCCAAGCTGACGCCCTTCGAGGGCCAGGAGTGGATGGACAACACTTCTCTTGCCTTTGAGGCTGATGGCAAGACCTGGGGCTTCCCTGTGGCGGTTGAAGCCTGGGGAATGGCTTACAATGCCGATATTCTGGAGGAGGCCGGTGTTGATCCCGCTACGCTGACTTCACAGGAAGCCTATCGCGCCGCATTTGAAAAAATCGACGGGATGAAGGATGAACTGGGACTCAAATCCGTGGTGGCCATGGCAGCGGGTCCGGACATGAGATGGGTCACGGGACTCCACAACTGGAACGGTTACCTCTCTGCCGGTCTCGAGTACGGTGACACCACCGTCCTTGACAAAATGCTGGCTGGCGAGCCGGACATGGACCGTCTGGCCGAGTATGCAGACTGGGTGGAGCTTCTTTTCGAATATGCGGATGAAGCCGTACTCATCACTGGAAACTACGATGCCCAGGTGGGACAGTTTGGCGTAGGCCAGGCAGCCTTTATCCACCAGGGGAACTGGATTGATCCCTGGCTAGTGGACAACGGCGTATCCTTCAATATGGGCTTTGCTCCCCACGCTTCTGTCTACGGAGAGCATGACGCCATCTTTATCGGCGCGCCTTCCTTCTATGTCATCAACAATGAAAGTGAGAACAAGGAAGCCGCTATGGATTTCCTCAACTACATGGCCATGACTGAGACCGGCCATGACTACATGGTCAACCAGGCCAACATGGTGCCTGCCTTTACCAACGTGACCATGCTGCCGGCATCACCCCTTTCCTCCAATGTTCCCGTGTGGATGAACAAGGAAAATGGGGCCTACACCTGGTTGCAGAACGATATGCCTGATGGATTCGGCATGGGGACCCTGGGTCCCATCTACGAGTCCTTCGCCAAGGGTGACTTGACGAAAGCTGAGTTCATTGACCAACTGGCAAGACAAATCGAATCTTTGAAGTAGCCCAATGATGAAGGGTGTGGGCCGTACAGCCTGCACCCTTTTATTCTATCCACAATGAGAAGGAGTGACTTATGAATAGATATCTTAAGGATAAAATATTCTTCTGGCTTTTCTTAGCCCCCGCTCTATTTTCCTTCCTGCTGGTTGTGATCATCCCCTTCTTTATGGGCTTGTATTTCTCCATGACAGACTGGAATGCCATTGCCGGAATCGAGGCCAACTGGGTTGGTCTCAAGAACTATCAGGACATGTTCAACAACGTGGCCTTCAAGTACTCATTCATCAGGACCTTCCTGTTTACCCTGATGAGCGTTGTCTCCATCAATTTTGTAGCACTTTTCCTGGCTTTTCTAGTGACCAGTGAATTGAAATTCAAAGGATTTTTTCGCGCAGGATTTTTCCTTCCCAATCTGATCGGGGGACTGGTCCTGGGATACATCTGGCAGTTTATTTTCAAAAGCGTGGTCCCGGCCATAGGCGGTTTCCTGGGCTTTGAGGCCATGGAAAATCTTCTTTTGTTGGCGGACCCCAACCTAACCCTCTTTGGACTTATTTTTGCTTTTACCTGGCAGTATGCCGGCTATATCATGATGATTTATGTGGCGGCTCTGCTCAACGTGCCCCAGGAACTCATTGAGGCCAGCGAAATCGACGGCGCCAACTTTTTTCAGCGTTTCATGAACATCACAGTACCCATGATTGCCCAGGCCTTCACCATTACGTCCTTTCTTACCCTGGTGAATTCCTTCAAGCAGTATGACATTATCGTGGCCCTTACGGCTGGGGGACCTTCTACGATCTACCAGGATACAGTCGTCAATTCCACTGAGCTTTTAGCCGTACATATCTACAACGTGGCTTTCAAATACAACCGCATGGCGGAGGGACAGGCCCGGGCCATCATCTTCTTCCTGGTCCTTTCGGTGGTTTCCATTGCCCAGGTCTACTACAACAAACGAAAGGAGATTGAAATGTGATGACTTCAAAAAAAATCGCTCTGATCATCATCACCGCAGTCACGGTGGTTTTGTTTCTCCTCACCATGTTTCCCTTCTTTATCGTGGTAATCAACTCGGCAAAGGCTTCTCTTGAAATCATTGTGGACCCCATCGGAATGCCCCAGAAGTGGTCCCAGATTCTGGTGAATATCAGGGATATCTGGTCCCGACCCAGTATCCGGTATGCCTCGAGTCTCTTTTCCTCGGTGGTGATCACCCTGAGTTCCCTGGCGACCATTTCCGTTTTCGCCGCCATGGCGGCCTGGGTGCTGGTGAGAACCAAGACCCGGACATCCACCATTATTTTTTTAATCTTCATCAGTGGTCTCATCATTCCCTTCCAGGTGGTCATGTTTCCCCTGGTCAGTCTTTTCAGGATTATCCGGGAGACCGTGGGACTTCCCATGCTTAGAACCTATCACGGCATGGTCATTGCCTATATTGGATTCGGTGTCCCCCTGGCGATTTTCATGTTCCACGGCTTCATCAAATCCATTCCCCTTGAAATCGAGGAAGCAGCCACCATTGACGGCTGTTCCAAGGCCCAGACGTTTTTTCTCATTATCATGCCCATCCTCAAGCCTATTTTTGTCACCATCATCATCCTCAATGCCATTTGGATCTGGAACGACTTTTTGCTGCCCTCCCTGGTTCTGGGAATCGGACAGGATATCCAGACCATTCCGCTGGCCATCCAGGCCTTCGCCGGCAGCTTTGTGAAAAAATGGGATCTCATCATGACTGCGGTGCTTATGGCCGCCGCCCCCATTATCGTGGTATTCCTGTTTCTGCAAAAGCATATTATCAAAGGCATGGTTTCAGGTTCCATCAAATAACATTAGAATAAAAGGTTGTGTACCCGCTATGCAGCCTTTTTTTCATGGAGATGAGTTTATATGAGTGAGTGGCGCATCAGCAACCAGGAATTGTTGGAGGACGAGAGTCTGCTGTTCACCGGCAATGGTTATATCGGTCTCAGGGCCAACTTTGAGGAGGGCTACCCCGGGGACTACACCACTATCCGGGGGGCTTACATCAATGGATTCTACGAAACGGTAACCATGGAGTACGGAGAGAGCGCCCACGGATTTGCCGAGGAAGCCCAGAAGATGCTCAATGTCCTGGACCCCCAGACAATTAAAATTTCCTTCGACGGGGAGGTTTTCAGCCTCTTTGAAGGTAAGCTCCTCCGCCTTGAGCGAAGACTTGACATCGAAGCCGGCTATGCGGTGAGAGAGATCGACTGGATTTCCCCCCGGGGGCACCATCTGAGGTTTCAGATCAAACGCATGGCCTCCTTTGAAACCCTTGAATTGATGATCATCGACTATCAGGTTACCTCTGTGAACTACGCCGGGGAGGTTCAGATTCTTTCCACCATTGAAGGAGACGTCATCAATTACACCAATGTCCATGACCCCCGGGTCGGGGCGAAACACGCCAAACTGCTCTATGCTCAAAAGTCAAAGGTCTCGGGCAATATCATGAGCATGCAGGCGGCGACCAGTGTTTCAAAGCTTGAAATGGCGGTTCATGTCACCCATGATTTGGATTTTTACTATGTCATGGAGGGGCAGTCCATCGGAGGCATCTACGAAAGCCGGCTGAGTCCCGGGGAGACCCTTTCCTTCAGAAAATATGTGGCCTTTACCGACAGTCTCAGGCACCAGAATCTCGACAAGACTGCGGAGGAAATCCTGACCCAGGCCCTGCAAAGGGGCATCGACCACTGGTATCGGGTGCAGCGCGCCTATCTGGAGGATTTCTGGGACATTGCCAGGGTGGAGATAAGGGGGGAAGAGGGGGTGACCGGGGCGGTCAACTACGCCACCTATCAACTCCTGGCTTCAGCCGGAAAGGATGTCTACAGCAATGTCAGCGCCAAGGGACTCAGCGGCGAGGGATACGAAGGGCATTATTTCTGGGATACGGAAATCTATATGATTCCCTTTTTCACTCTGACGAGACCCCAGATTGCAAGAAATCTGATGAAATTCCGCCATGAGACCCTGGAATACGCCAAGGCGGACGCCCGGGCCATGGGCCACCCCGTGGGAGCGAAAATTCCCTGGCGGACAATTATCGGCAAGGAATGCTCCGGATATTTTCCTGCAGGAGCGGCCCAGTATCACATCAATGCCGATGTGGCTTACACCTTTATTCAGTATTATCTGTACTCCGGAGATATTCAGTTCATCATGGACTACGGCTTCGAAGTCCTGCTGGAGACCGCCAGACTCTGGATGCTCATCGGCTACTTTGACGACCGGGAGCGTTTCATGATTGATACCGTGACAGGGCCTGATGAATACACAGCTCTGGTAAACAACAACTACTACACCAATGCCATGGCCCAGTATCATCTTCACTGGACCTACAGGTTCTCAAAGCTGGTGACGGAAAAGTCTCCTGATGTCTGGGAAATCCTGAAAAACCGGCTGGGGGTGGGGGAACTGGAGCTGAGGAAAATGCAGCGGGCCAGTGAAAAGATGTTTCTGCCCTACAGTGAAGCCCTGAAGATCAGTCTTCAGGACGACCACTTCATCTACAAAAAACCCTGGGATTTTGAAGGGACTCCCAGGGACAAGTATCCCCTGGTCCTCAATTTCCATCCGATGATCATCTACCGACACAAGGTCCTCAAACAGGCGGATACGGTGCTGGCCCATTTCCTCTTGGACAACGAAACTGAGGAGGTCATCGCCAACTCCTATCACTACTATGAAGCCCTCACCACCCATGATTCAAGTCTTTCCGCCTGTGTCCACGGGATTATGGCCTCGAGAATCAAGGACCAGCAAAAGGCCTATGACTACTTCAAGGAAAGTCTCTATCTGGATTTGAAAAACACCCACGGCAACACAAGAGACGGCCTGCATATCGCCAATTCCGGCGGGGTCTACATGGGAATCGTCTATGGCTTCGGCGGTCTTAGAATCAAGGCCGACGGTCTGCATCTGAGTCCTTCGAAGCCGGAGGCCTGGGAGAGTATCAGCTTTTCGGTGTTCTACCGGGAGGCCAGGGTGAAGATTACCATCGATGAGGCGATCAGAATTTCTGTGGACCATCCGGTGGAGCTCTTCATCGACAACCGGAAATATCTGATTGAGGATTATCTGGAGGTGACCTTGCATGACAACCATTAAAGCCTTTATTTTCGACATGGATGGGGTCATTACCGAGACCTCGGAAAACCACTTTCTGGCATGGAAGGCTCTGGGGGAGACCCTGGGTTTTGAACTGGACCGCAGTTTCAATGAAAAGCTCAAGGGGGTCTCCAGACGGGATTCCCTGGAACTGATTCTTTCGGCGGCTGGAAAGACCCCCTATTCAGAAGAGGAAAAAATCGCCCTGATGGAACAGAAAAACCATCATTATCTCAGCATGATCCAGGGGTTCACCCGGAACAATCTCCTTCCCGGGGTTGAAAGTCTGCTGATGGAAATAAAAGAGGCCCATATCAGAGTCGCCATTGCCTCAGCGTCCCAAAGTGCCCCCCTGTTGGTTGAAAAACTCGGAATTGCGCATTATGTGGACCACATCGTGAATCCCGGAGGGGTTGCGGGAAAACCAGACCCCGCCATTTTTCTGTCCGCCGCCAACCACTTCGGGCTGGCCCCTCAGGCCTGTGTGGGGATAGAGGATGCCGTGGCCGGCATCCAGGCCATCAAGGGGGCGGGGATGTTCGCCCTGGGAGTGGGAGACAGGAGCATTCTCAGCCAGGCGGATTATGTCATTGAAAGCTTTGAAGGGGTGACCCTCAAGGCGCTGATGGAGGTCGTTTATGGCACGCGTTTATGATCACGATTCCATCGAAGGGCTGCGGGGGGAATACCTCAAACTGTATCCCGGAGCCCATGACCATTTCGAAACCCTGATGGAACACCTGGTTCAGGCCTATGAAAACAGGCCTGAAAATCTCAAGGCACTGGACCTGAGGGATTCCGACTGGTATCTGGATGAAAAGAAAGTCGGGATGATGCTTTATATCCGTCTCTTTTCGGGAGACATCAGGGGTCTGATCCAAAAGGTGGGCTACTTCAAAGAACTGGGCATCACCTATCTTCACCTGATGCCCCTGTTGAAACCCCGGGAGGGTGACAGTGACGGGGGCTACGCTGTTGAAGACTACCGGGATATCGATCCGGAACTGGGGACTCTGGAGGACTTCAAGCTTCTCGCAGGGGTTCTCAGGGATGCCGGCATCGACCTGTGCATCGATTTTGTCCTCAATCACACGGCAGACACCCATGAATGGGCCCTCAGGGCCCTTGAGGGAGAGCCCACCTATCAGGACTACTACATGATGTATCCGGACCGCCGGATTCCGGACGTGTTCGATGCCCATGTGCCCCAGGTGCTGCCGGACCGCTATCCGGGGAATTTCACCTACAAAGAAGCCATCAACCGCTGGGTCTACACCTCCTTTGCCGATTTTCAGTGGGACCTCAATTTCAGGAATCCCAGGGTGTTTACAGAAATCATCGATATTTTCCTTTACCTGGCCAATCTCGGGGTGACCATGATCCGCCTCGACGCCATTGTTTTCATCTGGAAGGAAGAGGGCACCAACTGCCGCAACCTGCCCCAGGCCCATGACTTGATGCATCTGGTCCATTTGATCAAGGAAATGGTGGCGCCCGGGGTGGCTATTCTGGGTGAGGCCATTGTCCAGGCCGAGGAGATTTTCAAGTATTTCGGCGAAGAGGGCCGGGAGGAGTGCGGTCTGCTTTACAATGCCAATTACATGGTCAATATTTTCAATGCCATGGCGACTGCCGATGCCCGGCTTCTCAGAATCGACAACCGGCGCTTCGCACCGCCGAAGCGGGGGGCGTTTATGAATTATGTCAGGTGTCACGATGACATCGGATGGGGCTTCAATGAATCAGCCATTGCCTCCTTCGGACTCAGCCCCTATGACCACAAGATGTTTCTCATTGATTTCTATTCCAGAAACCGGGAGGATTCCTTTGCCAGGGGAGGGGTTTACCAGTTCAATCCCGTGGACAAGGACGCCAGGACCAACGGGACGCTGGCATCCTTGATGGGGCTTCAAAAGGCCCGGGAAACCCAGGACCCCAGGGCGCATTTCATGGCCCTGCAGCGCATCAAAATGGCCCTGAGCCTGATTGTCGCCAACCGTGGCATTCCGCTCTTTTACAGCGGCGACGAAATCGCGACCCTCAATGATGACGCCTATCTTGAAGACCCCCATAAAGCCCTGGACAGCCGATGGATGCACCGGCCCTTCTTTGACTGGGAGCGAAGCCTCAAACGCCATGACCTGACCACGGACGAGGGAATGATCTTTCACTTTGTGCGGAAAATCATTGCCCTGAGGAAGGAAGAACCCCTCTTCAGAGGCACCGTGGCAGACAGAATCATAGAGCTGGAAAATCGGTCTGTCTATGCTTTTGCAAAGGGGGAGGAGGGTGGACGCATTCTCTTCCTGTACAATTTTTCCGGTGACGAAATCGTACTGGAGACTGAGCCCTTCAATGCCCTTGGGTTTTCTGCCGAGAGTCGGGACATGATTACGGAGGAAGTGGTGAACTTTCAGGAGGAGTTTTTCAGAATACCCTCCTATGGTTTCTTCTGGCTGAGGGAATGATAGGATTTGGGCAACAAGCGCCCAATATCAGGCAGTTGGCTGGAAAAAAAGCCGGGAAGCCCCGGAAAACAGGACTTGTTTCCTGGCATGAGAATTGCATGTTTATGGATTGAAGGGCAAAGTTTGAGAATTAAGGAGGCAAAATCATGAGTAAAGCGTTGAATCTGGAAAAATCACTGGCCTTGTTTGAAAAAGCCAAGGAACTGTCCCCGGGGGGGGTCCTGGGAATCAGAAGACCCTATAATTTTGTTCAGGGAGAATATCCCATCTTTCTTGAAAGAGGCTACGATGGCCATATCGTCGATGTGGACGGCAATGACTACATCGATATGCTCTGTGCCTATGGTCCGGTGATCCTGGGCTACGAAGAGAAAGAAATCAATGAGGCTGTCAAGGAGCAGATGGACAAGGGATTTTGCTTCAGTCTGGTTCAGGAAGTCCAGAATCAACTGGAGCAGCGGCTTGTGGAGCTTATTCCCAGTGCGGAAATGGTGGTCCTGGCCAAAACCGGCTCCGACGTCACCAGCATTGCCGTGAGGATTGCCAGGGGCTACTCGAAAAAGAATACGATTCTAAGGTGTGGTTATCATGGATGGCACGACTGGTGCGTTGAAAATCCCGGTGGTGTCCCCCAGGTAATCCAGGACCTGACCAAGGAATTTGAATACGGGGATTTAGAGGACCTTGAGCGCAAAATCAAGGAGAATCTTGATGATGTGGCCTGTATCATTGTCACCCCGGTGGGCCATCCAACGGCCCTGCCCGTGATTGCGCCGCCTGAAGGTTACCTGGAAGGGGTCAGAGCCCTGGCGGACCGGTACAAGATCATATTGATTTTCGATGAAATCAGGACAGGCTTCAGAGTTGCCATGGGCGGGGCCCAGGAGCGCTACGGGGTGACTCCGGATATCTCCCTCTTCGGAAAGGCTATGGCCAACGGCTACCCCATCAGTGCTTGCGTCGGGAAAAAAGAGTACATGAAAATCATGGAAAGCGAGGTTTTCGTCTCTTCCACCTTCTTCCCCAACAGTCTTGAAATGGTGGCTTCCATGAAAACCCTTGATATCCTTGAAAGGGAAAAGGTCGTGGAGGTCATGTGGGAAAGGGGAACCTGGTATCTTGAGGAGCTGGAGAAAATCAAGGCTGAGACCGGGGCGCCGGTCACAGTGTCCGGCATTCCTCCCATGCCCTACATCACCTTTGACAAGGCGGATGACGTCTACAAGCAGCGCCGCACCCTGTTTTTCACCGAGGTTATCCGGAGAGGACTTTTCATTCAGCCCTACCACCACTGGTACATCGCCCATCGGCATACCGACGAGGATCTGAAGCGGTCTCTTCAGATTATCAGAGAGTCCATGGAGGAGACCCTCAAGGTCTATCCAGTTAAAAAATAAGTCATAATCAATCAGCCCCTCCCCGGGAAGCAATTCCTTGTGTGGAGGGGTTTTTTGCCGTGGTTTTCCCCAGGACAATGACAAATT
>LQBE01000014.1:38095-47493 GCA_002029975.1 delta proteobacterium ML8_F1
CAGTATTTCCGTCGACAATCTGCCCATGGGCTATCTTGCCATTGATGTCCTGAAGGGTGCAAGAATTCTCAAGGCCAACAAGCGGATGCTGGAATGCCTGGGTGTCCCGTGGTCCCGGATTGAAGGGACCCGGATTGAAACCCTCCAATTGAGTTTCCTGGCGGATGCTTCGGCTTGCAGCGCATTGTATGGCCAGGTCAGGGAGTCGGTGACGGACCAGACCTTTGAAGCAGGCTGTCCTCAAAGAGGCAAGTGGTTCAGGATTCATCCAAGGGTCTTAGAGGAGGGGATTCTTGAACTGTTCGCCCTGGATATCACTCGTGACCATCAGATGATTGTCCACAGAAACGCCTTGATTGAAGGATTGGTCGACATTGTCTTCATTCTGGATGAAAACTTCAAAATCAAGGAAATCATCACTGCCGATGAGGGGAAACTCTTCGTTCCCAAGGCTGATCTGCTGGGTAAAACCATGGACCAGGCCGTCCCGGAGGAATACGCCGAAGTGATTCAAAGGGGCATGGACCATGTGCTTTCCCATGAAACGGGGTTTAGTACCCAGTATCCGGGGACGGGGCCTTTAAGGGACCGGTGGTTTACCATGGACCTGCTTCCCATAGTCACGCCGGTGTCAAAGGAATATGTCCTCAGTACCCGGGACATCACCGGGGACAAGCTTCTTGAACAGGAGCTTTCAAGACACAAGGAGCGGTATGAACTGGCCATTGCCGGCAGCAATGACGGCATCTGGGACTGGGACCTGTTGGGCAATGAATTGTATTTTTCCCCTCAGTGGAAGCGGCAGCTGGGGTATGAGGACCATGAAATCAGCAATGCCTACGAGTCCTTTGAAGGGCTGATCCACCCCGAAGACCTTGACAAAGTCCGGGAGGTTGCGGGAGCTTATCTGTCTGCGGAAATCGAAGCCTATGACCATGTTTTCAGAATGGTCCACAAGTCCGGGGAAATCCGCTGGATCAGAGCCCGGGGGGAGGCTCTGCGGGATGAAAAGGGCCTGCCCTACCGCATGGCGGGGTCCCACACCGACATCACAGAGCAGCAAAAAACCATGGAAGCCCTCGAGGCCAGTGAGGAAAGATTGAGACAGATGGCGGAGAGTATTGACGACGTTTTCTGGCTTACCGATGCCAGAACCGGCAAAATGCTTTATGTCAACCCGGCCTATGAGAAAATCTGGGGGCTGCCGGCGAAGAACCTTTACGAAAGGGAGCAGAGTTTTGTCGAAGCCATTGTTGAAGAGGACCTGCCCAGGGTCATGACCCGCTACCGCCGTTACCTCGAGGGGGAGGACTTCGATATGAACTACCGGATCAGAAGTCCCCAGGGGTCGGTCTGCCATATCCATGCCAAAAGCCATCCGGTCTATGATGAAACCGGTGTGATTATCCGGCATGTGGGAATCGCCCGGGACATCACCCCCCTGCAGAGGATGGCAGCGGAAAAAGCAGCCCTCTATTCGGAATATGAGCAGGTCTTCAACGGCACCCAGGACAGCATGTTTTTAGTGGAGCTTACGGCCGATGGAGAACTGCGCTATATCCGCAACAACCGGTCCCACCAGCGCAATACCGGACTGGACCTGGAAATGATCCGGGGGAAAACCCCCCGGGAGCTGGTCGGGGAAGAGCAGGGAAGTCAGATTGAAGCCAACTACCGGGCATGCGTAGAGAAGAAGGAGCCTATGAGCTACGAAGAAACCCTTGAAATCAGCGGGGAGAAGAAAACCTGGCTGACCACCCTGACGCCGATTCTTGAAGCAAACGAAATTTCCTATATTGTCGGTTCCAGCAAGGACATCACCACAGAAAAGCAGGCCCGGGACAGCCTGGCCACCGAGCGGATGTTCCTGGAAGAAACCCTGAAATCCGCAGGAGACGGGGTTCTGATCAGTGATCAAAGTGGAAGGATTATCTTTGTCAATCCCGTGGTCTGCCTCATGTCCGGCTGGCCCTGTGACCAGCTTCTAGGCCGCAAGGTATTGAAATACTTCGCCAGCGACCGCCTCGACACCAGTCGGCCCTGGTCGGACCTGGTCGAGGACCTCAGGCAGAGCACCGGAGTGAAATTTGAGGACGAGACGTACTTGAGGCATGCCAGGGGGCAAATGATTCCCATTGAAGCCTCAGTGTCCCCCATATTCACAAGGGAGGAAATCTCCGGTATTGTGGTGGTTTTCAGAGACATGACCCAGAAAAACGAGGAAAAACGCCGGATTCTGGACATGGGTTACCGGGATGAACTGACGGGGCTTCGGAACCGACGGTCCTATGAAGCGGAGTTCAAGAGGCTGGACACGCCGGAGCACTATCCCCTGGCCCTGGTCATGGCGGATTTGAACGGTCTGAAAATCATCAACGACGCCTTCGGCCATACCCTGGGGGACAGACAGATTGTCGAGGCGGCCCGGGCCATTGAGAGCTCCTGCCGCAAGGATGAAATCATCTGCCGCATCGGAGGGGATGAATTCATCATCCTGCTGCCGGCAACCTCAGAGGAGGAGGCCTGGCAGTTGGTCCGCCGCATCCGGGGCAAGGCGCAGGAGGTCAGGATTCATGCCATGGAACTGTCCATCTCCTTTGGCGTCGCAGTCAAGGAGGAAGCTTCCACAGCGATGAGTCAGGTTTTCAACCAAGCCGAGGAGAGAATGTATCGGGAAAAGCTTCTCCATGGAAAGGACTATCGCAGAAGAATCATCGACCATATCAAAATGACTCTCAACGCAAGCATCAAGGAACGTGAAGAACATACTCACTATCTTTATGAATACAGCCTGGAGCTGGCAAAAAGACTGGATCTTGACCAGTCCGTGCTGGACCGGCTTAAGAAGGTCATTCCCGTTCACGATATCGGCAAGATTACCAAAATCAATGCCGGCGGCAGCCTCGCTCTGGATGACCAGGAGTGGTGCATGACAGAAAGAGAGGCGGAAACCGGCTATCGGATTCTCAAGGCCGTCAATGAATACCACGATGTGGCGGAAATCATTTACGAGCATCGGGAGTGCTTTGACGGCAGTGGAACACCCCTTGGCAGGAAGGGGGAGGAAATTTCCATCGAGGCCCGAATCATCGCCTTGGTTGACTACTGCGACCGGATGAAGCGGGTGAACCGTCTGTCGGATGAAGCGGTGTTAAAAGCCATCACTGCAGGCGGTCTCGGGGGCCGGCGCTTCGACCCCAGGCTGGTTGAGATTTTTTTCAAGCAGGATCAATGAATCCGGGCACTTAACGGACCGCCAGAGTCTCTTCGAAAGCTGAAGAGGCTTTTTTTTGGGTTTCGTCCCTTGATTTGACCCTGGATTTAGGGAATAATGGACCTAGAGAATCGGTGAAAAGGGAGGTCGGCACCTATGTCATTTCCTCAACAGGAATTCGACTGGGGCACCATCGAATGGATTTACGAGCCCCAAGACAATCCCTACAATGTGATGCATATCGGGATCATCAAGATGGCGCCGGGCAAGCGTCAGAACAAGCACGTCCACTACAGCGACGAACAGCTGCTCTATGTCCTGTCGGGACGGGGACAGCAGGTGATGAACGATGAACTCCAGGATCTCGGACCGGGAATGATTTTCCATATGAATCCCGGGGACATGCACGAGACCATCAACAACGGGGACGAGGACCTTGTGGAGCTTTTGATTTCAATTCCTGTGAACCTGAACAACGGGAACATCGTCAAGCCGGGAGCCGGCAGCCGGAGCCCCGTTTCGGACAGCAAAAACCTGGACCTCAGGCTCTACACCGAGGCCATCAGGAGCATATACGGCAATCTGATTTCTCCTTTGAATGTCCCCATTTCAATCATCACTGATGCCAGGGAGATCCTAGTGAAGGGAGAACACTTTCCGGATTTTTGTCGCAAGGTCTGCAGCATCGAGGAGGATATTTTCAACTGCGAGCTTTACAATATCACCGATGAATACAAGCCGCCCTACTATTTTGAACACACCTCCTTTGTCTGCCGGTATGGCATTACCGTCATTTTGATACCTGTCATTGTTGACCAGAGGATTCTGGGATACATCAGGGGGGGTCATGTGAGAGAGGCCCACCGGCTTATAGAGGTCAGGACCATCCACGAACTTCCCTATGAACGGCCTAAAAGCAGCATGCATTCCCTGCTGGACTTGATGATCAAGCTGCAAAAACAGATCGTCCAGTATATCGAATCAGCGGAAACTGACCAGCAGATGGCACAAAAGGACAACCAGGAAAACCTCCTTAAAGAAAATCTGAAGAACACCGAAAGCAAAATGCTCAATATCCAGATCAACAATCATTTTTTGTTCAACACCCTGGGTGCCATTGCCAATCTGAGCCTCCAGGATGGGGCCATAAAAAGCTATGACGCCATCATTCACCTCTCAAAAATGCTGCGCTACAATGTCAATGCCGAGGACCGGGTGGTGTCCCTTGGAGACGAGCTCAACTACCTGACCCAGTATCTGAATCTTCAACTGCTGCGCTTTGAAGAACGCATGAACTTCGACTTTGACATTGAAGGGAATCTCAAAACCCAGAGGGTGCCCTTCAATTTTTTGCAGCCCATTGTAGAAAATTCCTTCAAGCACGGCTTTACGAATGCCAGTGAAGTAATGACACTGAAAATCTCTGTCAAACCGGCGGGGGAGAAAATGATCATAAAAATTTCTGACAATGGAGCCGGCATGGCGGCAGGCCGCCTGGAGAGGCTCAGGGAAGAATTGAAAAGCAACCAGGGAAGATGGGGGGGGACCAGGATGGTTCTGACTAAGCTGAGGCGTTTTTATCCTGAGGGGGTGTCCCTCGATATTGAAAGTGATTTGGGCAGGGGAACAAGGGTGACCATTGTGCTGCCCGGGGGAGGACAAAATGCTTAGAGCCATTGTGATTGATGATGAAAAGGCGACCTTTGGCATCATTGACTATATCATCAAATCCCTGAGCATCCCCATCAGGCTGGAAGGATTCTATTCCGGGGGGAGTTCAGGCTATGAGGCTGTCAGGAGGCTCAAACCCGATATCGTCTTTCTTGACATCCAGATGCCCCAGACCAACGGCATCGAGGTGATGAAAGAGATTCAAGCCCAGGAGGACCTTGACCCCAGGATTATTGTCATCACAGCCTACGACTATTTTGAATATGCCCAGGCGGCGTTGAGATACGGCGCCAGGGATATTCTTCTGAAACCCATAGAGCGGGATGAACTGGTGAAATCTCTTGAAAAGGTCATCGGCTTCAATCTGACGGAGAATATCCTCTTCAATCAGATTGTAGAGGAGGTCAACCGCAACTATGCCGGTGAGATTCTCCTCAAGAATTATGCCGAGAGGTTCCACACCAGTCCCCAGCATATCGCCCGGCTTTTCAGAAGATATTTCAACAAGGGCTTTATCCGCTATGTCAATGACCTGCGGGTCACCAAGGCAAAAACCCTTCTTCAGGAAAGCACTGCCTCTATCAAGGAGGTGGCCTTCGGGGTGGGCTACAACAACCTCAATTATTTTTACAAGAATTTCAAGGAATCCACGGGGATGACCCCCAGGGAATACATGACCGCCCATCGGAATGCAAAAGGATGATTGGTATTTTTTGTTCAATGCTGCATTAAAGTAGTTACTATTTTAAAGGTGTAAAAAATGAAATAATGAAGAAAAAGCATTCAGGAGGCTGGATAACCATGTTGAAGCATTTGAAGGAATCAGACCATATCCTTTATGAAATGGTGCAGGACGAACTGCTGAGACAACGGCAGGGGATTGAAATGATTGCATCCGAGAGCTTTGTTCCCTATGAAATACTTGAGCTGCAGGGCAGTATCCTCACCAACAAAACCATGGAGGGCTTTCCCGGCAGAAGGTACCATGCGGGACATGAAGTGATTGACAGGATTGAAACCCTGGCCATTGAAAGAGCCAAGGCTCTCTACCGGGCCGAGCATGCCGTGGTCCAGCCTCATTCGGGTTCCCAGGCCAATCACAGTGTCTATCAGGCCCTGATCAAGCCGGGAGATACCATACTTGGGATGCGTCTGGACCACGGCGGGCACCTTTCCCACGGAAGCAGTGTCAATCTTTCAGGAAAAATCTATAAAAGCGTTTTTTACGGCCTGAATCCGGAGACCGAAACCATTGATTACAGGGATCTCGAAGCCAAGGCCCTTGAACACCGGCCCAGAATCATCATCGCCGGAGCCAGTGCCTATCCGCGGTTTATTGATTATGAGAGAATCGCCGCCATCGCCCGGGGGGTGGAAGCGTATTTTCTTGTGGACATGGCCCACATAGCGGGGCTGGTGGCTGCCGGAGTGCATCCGACTCCGGTTCCCTTTGCCGATGTCGTGACGGGCACCACGACCAAGAACCTGGGAGGTGCCAGGGGAGGATTCATCCTGTCCAGGGGGGAATATGCGGCGAAGCTGGACAAAGCCACCTTCCCCGGAGTTCAAGGGTCCATGCACATGCATATCATGGGGGCCAAGGCCTTCACCTTCATGCGGGCGGGCACTGATGAATTCAAGGGTGTCATGACCCAGGTGGTGAAAAATGCCAGGACTCTTGGAGAAGCCTTGAAGGACAGGGGCTTCCGCCTGGTCACCGGGGGAACGGACAATCACCTGCTGCTGGTGGATCTCAGACCCAAGGGACTCACCGGAGAAAAGCTGGAAAAGGCTCTGGAAAGGGTGGGAATCACAGTCAATAAAAACATGATTCCCAATGATCCTGAAAAACCCATGGTTACAAGTGGTGTGAGAATCGGAGTGACAGCCATGACCATGAAGGGGGCCCTTGAAGGGGATATGCAAAAAATCGCAGGACTGATTGATGAAGTGGCGAGGCATCCCCAGGATGAGACAGTTCTCGACAGAATAGCGGCCGAAGCCCGGGAGATTGCCCTGAAATTTCCCTTGTATCCAGGAATTGAGGAAGAATAGGCTGGGAAAATTTTGCGGCTGTGTTTGATTCGGGGCCACCGGGGGTAATTAAAGGCCACCGGAGGTGATTCAAATGGCCAGGCCCCTTTGTCGTTTGATCAAAGAGGATTTCCACAATACGTCAAAAGATGAATTTTTCACCATGGTGTCAGACCCGGTCTACTACTGCAGGAAATGCGGTCGGACCGCCAAAGGAAAAAAAATGCTTTGTAACCCAAAGAAAATTAAAGTATAATACCAGGAAAAAGATATGAGAGACAGCTCATATCTTTTTATTGAGAATTGATTATTGAGGCGGTGGTCCTGTGCAGTTGAAGCAACACAAAATCGTTATCTTCGGCCTTGTCATCATGGTGATGCTGGGCACGGTGTATTCCTGGAGTGTTTTCAGGGTACATGTCGAGAGTGAGTTTGGGATTTCCAACACTCTCAGCGGACTTCCCTATATGGTTTCTCTCGGATTCTACGCCCTGTCCATGATGTTTGCCGGGCCCTATCTCGACCATTATTCCCCTCGGATCATGGTGATGATCGGAGGCGTCATAATCGGAGCCGGCTGGATTCTGGCGGGATTTTCCCAGAGCATTCTGGTGCTGACCCTGGCCTACGGGGTTCTTGTCGGAATTGGAATCGGTGTGGCTTACGGGGTTCCCATGCGGGTGGTTGCAAAATGGTATCCCCGGCATCAGGGGCTGATGGTGGGGCTCATCCTGGGAGGATTCGGAATCTCTCCGCTTTTCACCGCCCCCCTGGCCGGCGGCCTGATTGAAAATTTCGGATTGTCGGCCAGCTTCAAAATTCTGGGAGCCTTTTATGTGATCGTGATTCCCCTCCTGGGTCTGGCCATGAAAAACCCACAAAAGACCCTGGCGGGTCCAAAAGCCAGGACCACGAACCTGACACCCACAAAGTCCCTCGGGGGCCGGGAGATGGTCAGGACACGGGCCTTCAGAGGGCTTTATTTCAGCTTTATTCTCGGAACCACTATCGGTCTCATGGTCATCGGCAATACCGGGGGGGCGGGGCTGGCACTGACAGACCGCTCTTCCCTGCAAATCGCCCAGATGATTTCCGTCTTTGCCGTGTTCAACGGCATCGGAAGGCCCTTTTTCGGATGGGTGACGGATCGTTCCGGGTATCAGGCGGCCATGACCCTGTCCTTTGTGTTGATTGCCCTGGCGGGGATTGTCATGCGCCTCTTCGGGGGGATGCACTGGGGGGTGTTTCTGGTGGCTTATGCGGTCTTGTGGTTCAATCTGGGAGGCTGGTTGGCTATTGCACCGGCCACCACGGCGCAGCTCTTTGGTCCGGAGCATTATTCCAGGAATTATGGCATTATGATGACCGCCTACGGCTTGGGAGCCATCCTGGGGACTCTGTCCTCGGGGGCCATCGTGGATTTTCTTGGAGGCTACGGGGAGAAGTTCACCCTGATTGTTTTGTTGGCTTTTCTGGGACTTTGGACGGTGAGAAAAATGGGCTGGGAAAAGGGATAGGACAGGATTGGGGCAGTGCTTTTCCAGGAATCAAGGCCCTTTTACCGGTCGGGGGACAGGGGTTCTAAGGGGCCAGTTAAATAAAATCGTGTTTTTCATCGGGATAAACTTGACAAGTGACGGGATTAGTGTTAAATTTAAACTACTTAAATTGCAAGTGAATTAAATTAACAAGAATATTTTTAAAAGGTGTTTCATCGTTTAGCTGTGTCATCTTAATTTAGAAATGTATCTCTGTTAACAGTGCACAAGATTTAAGGAATAAAATTTAGGAGGTACTTTTTTTATGAAAGGTACAGTAAAATGGTTTAACGCCGACAAAGGATACGGATTTATCACAGGAGAAGACGGAGTAGATGTATTTGCTCATTACTCACAAATTCAATCAGATGGTTTCAAAACCCTGAACGAAGGACAAGAAGTTGAGTTCGAAGTGACTGAAGGACAAAAAGGTCCCCAAGCTGAGAACATCGTAGCTCTCTAATTCGTAAATGCGAGCCCTGGTCATAGACCAGGGCTTTTATTTTGCAATTTTTGGTTGACCAAAGCCGAAAAAAGTTTTATCATATCAATAATGTGCTACTGTGGCTCAGGGGTAGAGCAGCTCACTCGTAATGAGCAGGTCGCCGGTTCGAATCCGGCCAGTAGCTCCAGATCCGGGGATGAACCCCCGGGTTTTTTTTTGCGGATTGGGCCAGGAGGCTGTAAAAAAACGACATGGAATCTGCCTTATTATATATTGGGACTTGCCAAAGAAAAACGAATGTGATAATATTTACTAGCAATGATAATGAATATCAATATCATTGGAGTCGGGAAAAACTGCTTTTATCTAACCAGACCAGTGAATGGGGAGGTTCGAAGCTCATGAGATGCAGGAGGCTTAGAATTTGTGAATATCCGTGATCCGCTGTCAGCCGGCTTTCAGGGGGAGGAAGAGGCTGTCCGCAGGAAATTTTTTT